>NZ_JAALET010000007.1:0-222164 GCF_011800655.1 Paenibacillus sp. EKM10P
TGGATCAGCCAGCAGCAAGTGACGATCTTCGAATCGACGCCGGCGCTGATCGTGCCGTTCCTGGAGTACGTGCACGAGCATCAACTGGATATGAGCGGGATGGAGCTGTTGATCACAAGCTCGGACAGCTGCAGCGTGGCGGATTACCGGACCTTGCAGGAACGCTTCGGCTCGTTGTTCCGGATCATCAACGCATACGGCGTGACGGAAGCGGCGATCGACTCCAGCTTCTACGACGAGGAGCTGGCGAAGCTGCCGCAGACAGGCCATGTGCCGATCGGCAAAGCGTGGCTGAACGCCAAGTTCTACATCGTTGACGCGCACCTGAATCCGGTGCCGGTCGGGGTGCTGGGCGAGCTGGTCATCGGCGGAGTCGGAGTGGCGCGTGGGTACTTGAACCGTCCGGAGCTGACGGAAGAGAAGTTCGTAGACAGCCCGTTCGCCGCGGGCGAGCGGTTGTACCGCACGGGAGACTTGGCCCGGTGGATGGAAGACGGGAACGTGGACTTCATCGGCCGGATCGACAACCAGGCGAAGATCCGGGGGTACCGGATTGAGACGGGGGAAGTCGAAGCGAAGCTGCTGAGTGTAGGTGGCGTGAAGGAAGCGGTCGTCGTCGTCAGGGAAGATCAAGAAGGTCAGAAAGCTTTGTGCGCTTATTATACAGCGGAAGAAGGCTTGACGGTGGCGGACCTGAAACGGGCGATCTCCAGCGAGCTGCCGGGTTACATGATCCCGTCGTACTTCGTCGAGCTGGAGCGCCTGCCTCTGACGCCGAACGGGAAAATCGACCGGAAGGCGCTGCCGGCGCCGGAAGGGGGAGCAAGCGCAGGCCGCGAATACGTGGCGCCGCGCACCGAACTGGAGGCGAAACTGGTCGCCATCTGGCAGGGCGTGCTCGGACCGGTCACGATTGGCGTGACGGACAACTTCTTCGACCTCGGCGGGCACTCCCTGCGGGCGACGACGCTAGTCAGCAAGGTGCACAAGGAACTGAGTGTGGACCTGCCACTGCGCGATGTGTTCCGGCACTCGACCATCGAAGCGATGGCCGAGGCGATCAGCCAATTGGAGCGGCAGGAACACCTCTCCATTCCGGTTCTGGATAAGAGGGATTACTATCCGCTTTCCTCCGTGCAAAAACGGCTGTACATCCAGCAGCAGATGGAAGGCGCCGAGCTTAGCTACAACATGTCCGGCATGACGGTTCTCGTCGGGCGCTTGGAACGGAATCAATTCGAGGCGGCGCTCAAAGGATTGATAGCTCGTCACGAAATTTTGCGAACCGGCTTCGAAATGGTCGACGGCGAACCGGTACAACGGATTTATCCGGACTTGAAGTTTGCCGTCGAGTATACGAAAGCGACGGAAAGTGAAACGAAGAGCATCGTAGACGGCTTTGTGCGCGTCTTTGATTTGGAGCGGCCGCCGCTGCTGCGTGTGGGCTTAGTCGAATGGGAAGCGGAACGGCATCTGCTCATGCTGGACATTCATCATATCGTCACGGATGGCATGTCGATGGGCATCTTCGTCGAAGAGCTGCTGCGCCTGTATAACGGTGAGACTCTGGAGCCGCTTCGGATTCAATACAAGGAATTCGCCGCTTGGCAGCAGTCAGAACCTGTAAAAGAGCGGCTGAAACGTCAGGAAGCCTACTGGCTGGACGTGCTGGAAGGCGAACTGCCGACGCTTGAACTGCCTACGGACTTTGTCAGACCTGCCGCTCGCAGCTTTGAGGGAGATGTGCTGCCCTTCAGCATCGACAAGCAGATGACCGACAGCTTGCAGCGCATCGCCGATAAGAACGGTGCTACCCTTTATATGGTGTTATTGGCGGCCTATTCAATCCTGCTCAGCAAGTACTCGGGACAAGAAGACTTCATTGTAGGCATGCCGGTTTCGGGCCGCACACATGCCGACCTGGAGCCGCTCATCGGAATGTTTGTCAACACTTTGGCGATTCGTCATTATCCGTCCGGGGAGAAGACGTTCCTCGCTTACTTGAACGAAGTCAAAGAAACGATGCTGGGGGCCTACGACCACCAGGATTATCCGTTCGAGGAGCTTGTGAAAAAGCTGCAGGCGCCGCGAGATCAAAGCCGCAATCCTGTATTCGATGTCATGTTTGCTCTGGAAACCAAGGAAGATAACGTTCAAAGCTTCGGGGATATCAAGATCGAATCTTATCCGGAAACTCATACGGTTTCCCAATTTGATCTTACCTTGGTCATTTCGTTGCTGGATGAGGGAATGAACGGGCAGTTTGAATATGCCACCAAGTTGTTTACGCGCAATCTGATCGACAATTTCGCTCAGGACCTGCTCGTAATCATCACCCAAATTTGCGAACAGCCTTCGGTGCTGTTGAAGGATATTTCCCTGAACGGGCAATCCGAACAGGAGCAAGATGTGCTAGAGGCCATTGATATTATTTTCTAATCCCTTACCCGGCTTGGGTGTATGCCGTATTTCTCTCGGTACGCATCCTGCCGGGTGTTTTTTTCCAAATGAAAGGGGAAAAACACAACAGAAATCGTAGTTTACCTTTGGTATAATAAGAATCAAACCATTTAAACAGAGATAATTCCACCATAAAATCCGAATACCCGAAAAACGAAAAGAAGTAATTGTCGATCGTTGCAGACGAGTTTAATTTTTTGACTATGACACCAGAAGAACAACAAAAGGCACACGAAGACTACAGGAAGAAATACAGATATCTAAAACGTGCGCCGCGGCTACTCGTTTACTACTACCTCATAGGGGAAAAGTTCCGAAATACAATGGCCGAAATAGGTCGCAGGAAGGGCTGAAAGAGATAGCCGACGACGTTCTGAGTAAGGAATTTCAACAGGAATGCTAGGCTTGGAATCGAAACCGCAAGCCGCTAAATGGGCAGTTCCAATTAACTTGGAAGGATGTGCCGAATAGCTATTGGGCAGCGCGCGACATCGCAGCTACTTCGATGTCTCTCAATAGCGCAACAAAAAACGAGTAGCAACCGAGAGTCGACAATATGACGTTTTTAAGAGGGGCTACCGCTATGTACTCGGTAGCCCCTCTTGTGAGCAAAAAGCCATTAATGTGTCATTCAATCGGGAAACTGTACCTGTCACTTAGAGCACCTTTCCTCAACTCGAATTTCTTCATCATAAAAGAAACGCCCAAGTGGAGAGCAACAAATCACCTGTAATCCCACTTACAGTTATTTCTTTCTAAGTATTACTCCACTAACCCCAGTTCCTTTTATACATTTGATCAGACTCTCCTAATACATGGCCATATATTGTTAATTTTGTGCCTAGGGGGACCAGATTGTATAATTCCATGACATCGTGGTTCCGCATTCGAATACAACCATGGCTCTGATGCTGTCTAATAGAATATGGTAGGCTTACCACAAAAAAACACTTCCAAGGTTGTGCCATATCTTACGACATGGTGCATTTTCTTGAAGGTGTTTTTCAGTCTCGCTCTATTTATTTTAAAGAGACAGCACTTCGTCATATGATCAGCCTTTCATGCGCTCGGAAAGTTAAGGATTATCATCCGGCGGTAAAGGGAATGAAGCTCGAATATAAGTTGTTGGAGCTATTTTTTGATGAACAGGTAACAACCGTTCATGTAGGTTCTTCTGGGATAACGATTTATACAGTATAGATATAGCTGCAGCGGCTATTTGCTCAGATGGTATATCGATGGCCGTAATGGGTGGTGTAGAATACTGGGTAGCGTCTGGTCCGGTCATCCCGATCGATATGATAGCAACTTCCTCAGGGATTTTAATTTTCAAACGGTTAAATTCATGGATCATTCCCATAACGATAGTATCCGATTCACAGAATATCGTTTTAGGTCTATCCGTCATTTGCAGATATCTCTCTGCAGCTGTAACTCCTCCGGCAAGCGAATTCGGTGCTGTTATAATGTGTGATTGATCAACCACAATATGCTGCTTCCTGCACTCCTCAAGAAAAGCGTTTATACGCTGGTTGGAAGCAACATAAGGACTTTCTACTGCCACTACTCCGATATGTTGTACCGACTGCTTATTAAGCAAAGAAACCGCCTCTATTGCAACTTCGCCAGAGTCAACATAAACTGTGGAGAATTTTTTAGACTGGCGGTTAATCAAAACGATTGGCATGCGGGGCGACAATGACTCTAAATACGCAAGATCCGCCTCGGAAGTAGCACCTATAATAACTCCATTATACGTATTATTCATGATTTCTTTAGCGTCTTTGGCGATTTGATCATTCATATAAATACGTATAACAAGCTCAAAATCAAATTGTTTTTTTTCTATTTCGGATTGAATCCCCGCCAACAGTGCCGTCAGCATGTTCGTCCGGGCATCTAATGTCCAATATAAAGCAATGATCGGCTTGGCCCGATCTAAATTGCGTAAACGTCTTGCACTTACATTCGGCTGATACCCCAATTCATCTATGGCTTTCATGACTTTATTGTAGGTTTTCGAGGGAATATTTCGTTCCTTCGTTTTGCCGTTAATGACAATGGAAACCGTCGAAACAGATACCTCAGCCAGTTTAGCAACATCCTTCAGTGTAACCATCTTAAGGTCTCCAATCTAATAAATAATTGGTCATACTTTCCTTAAATATAATCTTAATCTAATTTTCTGTAAATGTGAACAATTGTGAAAAATAGAACATGTCCTTGATTTGTTTATTTTATTGATATAAAATGAGCTTGTCAACGAGTACAACGTTATACTAAAACGTTGTACTTAACTTAATTTCAAAAATGCGGCCGAAACCTTAGAAAGGAGAAGAGTGAATGCCTTGTGTGTAGTGGATAGATAAGAATATTGATTTTTAAGTACAACGTTGTACTTACTGTGTAATCGTAATTATTGTTATGTTTCGGCAAATCCAAGGAATATAACGGTGATCTCTTTGGATGATTAAAAATATGATTCCGTAATATTAAAAAGGGAAGATGAGGTAGATGGCATACAATATCTCGGTTATTCATGGAGATGGTATCGGCAAAGAAATCGTTGACCAAGCGATCAAAGTAATGAATGAAGTCGGCAACGTATTTCATCATACCTTTCATTTTGAAAGATGTGAAGCCGGAACCGAGGCCGTTCAAAAATACGGTGAACCCCTTCCTGATAAGAGCCTAAGGCAATGTCAAGAAAGCGACGCGATATTACTCGGAAGCCTGTGGCTCGACAAGTATCCGGAATTGCCGCAAGAAAAGCGTCCAAGCTATGTTCTTTCTCTACTTAGGAAAAAGCTAGAGCTTAAGATAAATCTTCGGCCGATCTCAGTGTATAAATCATTGGCGGAATTGAGCCCACTGAAAAACAGTATCATTGGCGAGGGATTTAATATTCTTATGCTTCGTGATCTGGCCGGCGGCATGCTCATGTCCCAAAGATACCGAGGAATCGGGGATTATGGCAAAGAAGCATTCGATAAAGAGTACTATAACGAAGAAATGATCAAAGCGAATGCTTGCGCTGCGTTTGAAATTGCTCGTGGGCGCAGCAAGAAGGTCACAAGTTTGGATAAGGCGGTCATCCTGGAAAGTTCGAAGTTGTGGCGTGAGGTTGTCCAAGAGGTTAGTGCAGATTATCGGGATGTAGCTCTGGTGAATCAGTACATTGATGATGCAGCCGCGCAAGTCATTGCCAATCCTCATAACTATGACGTCATTCTAACGTCTGGCATGTTCGGAGATATCCTTTCGGATGAAATATCCGCATTGGCAGGAACACCGAATGTACTTCCGTCAGCGGAGCTCAATCGCCAAGGCAAAGGTCTATTTACACCTAACCAAATACACAATAAGGATTATTCCCTTGTAGGCAAAGATATCGCCAATCCAATCGGATCCATTTTATCTGGTGCGATGATGCTACGTTTTGCTTTTGGTTTGGACCAAGAAAGCCAAGCCATTGAGGAAGCAGTTAGACGGGTACTAGATGAAAAATACGCAACAAAGGACATTTGCTTACCGGGAAGTAAACGGATTGGGACAAGCGAAATGGGGTCTATCATATCCGAAAAGATAAGAGAAATTGGGAAGGAGCTAGTTTGATATGACGATGATCAAATCCATTTTGAACGAAAAGTCCGGAGTAACCACAGTTATTGAACCGAACTATATCGTTTTAAGTGACAGTCTACCATTAGAAATTGTAAATGAATTAGAAAATATAAAGCGGCTTGAAGCGCCTGAGCGGGTGATCGTAATGCTCTATTTTGACACTCCCGCTGGGAATTTCATATCAGCTGAAATACAGAAAAAACTCATCCAGTTTGCTCGCAAGCACGAACTGAAATTTGTCCAATCCCAAGGCATCGGATATCACATTCTGCTGAATCAA
The DNA here is from genome assembly GCF_011800655.1 of Paenibacillus sp. EKM10P. Taxonomy (NCBI): domain Bacteria; kingdom Bacillati; phylum Bacillota; class Bacilli; order Caryophanales; family Paenibacillaceae; genus Paenibacillus; species Paenibacillus sp. EKM10P. The sequence continues at coordinate 6,365 of NZ_JAALET010000007.1, forward strand.
TATGTAAAACCTGGTGACATCGTTGTTTCTTCAGGTAAGCATAACAGCATTTTCGGTGTAAAGCAGGCTCTTGGGTTGCATGTGAATCCATCCGAATTGCTTCATGTGTGTGCAAGCGGCCAGATGAATCTAGTGGTTCCGGAAACCGTGTACATTGAACTTACGGGTCAACTAAAATCCGAAGCGTCCATCAAGGATTTCGCAATTTCTTTTTTAGCATCAAATGAACTTAAATACGCTGGCAAAGCCATCGAATTTTATGGAGAGGGCTTAAATTCCTTATCCCCGAAAGAAACAACAGATCTTTGCCAATTGGCTTCGAGAAGCGGTGCTGTGACAGCATTTCTTCATATGGATTTTCAAGGACCGGGCCAAGAAAGCTATGATTTAGGAGATGTGCAACCCATGGTTGCTCTGCCGGGGTCGATCCATCAATCGCAACCTGCGGCTGAATTGGCAGGCACTCCATTATCGGCTTGTTTCATCGGCGGATGCACAGGAGGCAGTATTGAGGATTTGAGAACAGCCGCAGCGATTTTGAAAGGAAAACGGATTCCCATAAATATGCGGTTATCGATTGGACCACAAACTAATGAAGTTTACAAGCAGGCTATTTCCGAAGGGTTAATTCAGACCTTTATCGATAGTGGTGCGCAAATTTTGAGCACAGGCTGTGCCAGCTGTGTGACAACCTCAAAAGGTGTTATTGCCGAAGGCGAAACGATGCTATCGGCTAGTTGCTGGAATTATAAGGGGTGTAACGGCTCAAAGGACTCGCTGGTTTACCTGGCTTCCGCAGAATCTGTCGCTAACTCCGCGTTGAAGGGCTGTATCACATTAAATTCGAAGGGATGAGAAGATTTATATGAAAAAGAAATTTAGCGGTAAGATATGGAAACTCCCAGATGATGTCGATACAGATACTATTATTGCAGGCCGGCACGGAGTTATTCTCGATAAAAAGGAAATGGGTTCGCACTGTCTTGAAACCCTTCGCCCCGAATTTGCATCCCAGGTACAACCGGGAGACATTATTGTAGCTGGCAAAAATTTTGGCTGCGGATCATCGCGGGAAATGGCCGCCGAAGCGATCAATGTACATGGTGTTTACTGCATCATCGCTAAATCCTTTGCCCGCATTTTCTTTAGAAATGCGATCAATAACGGCATGCTACTGATTGAAAATGCAGAAATACCTGAGCACTGCGAAGAAGGGGACATCCTGACCGTCGAAGTGAACCAGTCAGTTACCGTCAACGGCAAGAGCTTCAGCATTCCCAAGGTGTCCAATAATTTGTTTGAAATTATTCAAGATGGCGGACTAATCCCCAATATCATTAAACGCATGGAAAAAGCCGAGGCAGAAGGGAGATAACAAAACAATGGGACATACACTGGCTGAAAAACTATTAATGAAAAATACGGGAGAACAAATTCTGGCCCCTGGTGACATGGTAATCGCTCGGCCCGATCGATATATGATCCATGATATTTATACCTCGTTCCTGAAGCGCGCGTTAAAGGATATGCATGTGACCAAAGCGATCTACCCGGACCGCGGAGTAATCATCTTTGACCATTTGATGCCGACCAACCAGGCGGATACCGATCCTGCCCATTTTGTGGATGGACTTGAGCTGGCTGAAAAATTTCAAATTAAAAATGTTCATAAGGGCGAGGGAATCTGCCACTCTCTGATGCATGAACTAAGATACGCAAGACCAGGTGAAATCGTCGTAGCGACAGATAGCCATACAACGACCTATGGCGGGGCAGGTTGTTTCTGTACGGGCATTGGACATACCGAAATGGCAGCAGTTGTGGCAACGGGCGAGATCTGGCTCAAAGTTCCTTCGGCCATCAAGATTGTGCTTGATGGTGAGTTTCCGAAAGGTGTCGGAGCAAAAGATATTATTTTAAGAATCCTTGGTGACATCAAATCGGACGGCGGTCAGTACAAGTCGATGGAATTTACAGGAGCTGCCGTGCGCAGCATGAGTATGCAGTCACGATTCACTATAGCCAACATGGCTTTGGAAGCCGGTGCAAAGGTAGGATTATTCGAAGCAGATGAAAAAACAGCCGAGTATTATGACATGGACTATAATGATATTTCCTGGCTGAAAGTAGACGAAGACGCCAAGTATGAACAAGTTCTTCATTATGATGTCAGTAGGCTTGAGCCCCAATTGTCATGTCCACAAGGCGTTGATAATGTTCATCCTATTTCCGAAATCGAAGGAACGAAACTGAATCAGGTTTATATTGGTTCTTGCACCAACGGTAGCATTGAAGATATGGAGATGGCAGCTAAAATTCTTGAAGGTAAAAAAATTGCTCCTTTCCTGAAAATGATTGTGATTCCGGCAACTATCAATATTTACAAAGAAGCGATGGAACGCGGTTATATTCAAACCTTCATCGATGCCGGTGCCAGTGTATCGCACCCTTGCTGCGGATTATGTTGCGGGCAACCCTATGGTCTAATGAGCGACGATGAGGTGGTACTAGGTACTAACAATCGCAACTTTATCGGTAGGATGGGAACCAAGAAGTCGCTAATTTATTTGTCTTCCCCGGCAGTGGCCGCGGCATCCGCCTTAACGGGGGTCATCACTCATCCAGCTAAACAATTTGCGCTATAACAATAATCAGATGGGAGTTTACTATGGATAAGCAAATTGGGGTTACCGCCATTCCGCCGAAGTCAAATTTCATAGCTCAATTAAAAAAAATAAAGATTTCAGGCTTGTCGTTAAAATACTATATTCCCTTTTCTATCATCATATTGCTTGCGGTCTATACCGGGAATTTGAATAAAGATATTATCGGTTCAATTGCATTTCTCTTGATGGCTGGTGGTTTGTTTTCATATGTTGGAGGCGTCATTCCCATTTTCGGCAGTTGGATGGGAGGGGCGATCCTCCTGCCGTTATTCGGTGGCTCAGCACTCGTGTATTTTGGTCTGATTCCGGATTACGTACAGACGAATATTTCGGGTTTGATCGGATCGGGCTTTGTTAATTTATTTTTGTCGGCAATCATCATCGGTTCGATCCTTAGTATGGATCGGAAGGTGCTCGTCTCCATCTCATTACGGCTATTACCGTGCATTATTGGTGCTCTGGCCTTTGTATTCATCTTCTTAGTTCTAGGATCGCTCTTAACAGGCTCAACGTTGCTGGAAGGTCTGTTTATGATCGGTTTGCCGAATTATTCTGGAGGCTCTTCTGGTGCAATCGCCGTTGTTCCGTCCATTTACAGCCCAATTTTTCACAAGCCGGCAGGAACTTTTTCGGGGCAGTTCCTAGTATACATGAACATTTCGAACCTGATTTGCGTCATTTTCGCTGGCTTGTTGCATAAACTTGGTAAGCGTTATCCTTCGCTAACAGGTAATGGCGAATTGCTGAAGAATGTGCGCAAAAGTGCAGACCAACCTGCACAAGAAAAAGCTAAAGTCTCGAGTGATTTGAAAAAAGATATTACAAAGTTAGGTACAGGGTTGTTTGTTTCGGTTGTTTTTATAATCGCCGGTAACATTTTGCAGAGCATTATACCACAGCTTAACTTTATAGCCTGGGCTGTAATTTTGGTCATTATCGTGAAAGCAACAGGCTTTTTGGATGATACCTTGTGCCAATCTAGTGACTATTGGCAAGGATTTATGGTTCGAAACTTTTTACCGTTCCTGATCACGGGGATTGGGATTGCATCGCTTGATTTGAGCCAAGTGTCCTCCTATTTTACAGTTTCGAATTTTATCATTATCATTTTTGGGGTTATCGGTTCTGTGGTAGGTTCATTAATCGTCGGCAAGTTTATGAAATTCCACCCCATTGATTCGATGATCGCCGTAGGTCTTAATTTAGGAAATCTGGGAGGAACCGGCGCTATCGGGGTATTATCAACTTCAGAGCGGATGGGGATGATGCCATTTGCAACGATCGCCAACCGGATCGGCGGAGCCATAATGGTTATTGTTATCAGTTTGCTGTTGCCATACTTTTTATAATGCACAAATTAAAAATGTTTCCGCTATTCGGCTGACATTGGACGATATATGGGCAGTATTAATGTGAAAATGTTCACAATTTACTGCCCGATAATAACGCATTTCCATTTTCCATTATAAGGCCAATCACCGAAAGGAGTTTTCAACCTTGAATAAAATCGTAGTTTATCAAGCTCGTCCTGACGAAGCGGCATACTTCAAAAAATTTGGGAATGAGTTTGATTTGGATATCAAATATGTGAATCAAGAGTTAAATGCCGAGACCGCAATTCAAGCGCAAGACGCTGAGGCTGTAACGATACAAGGGAGCAATAAAGCGGATCGAGCAACTTTGCAAGCTTTAAGTAAGGTTGGGGTCAAGTATCTCGCTTTAAGAAGCGCCGGATACAATTATGTAGATAGAGCTGCAGCTAAAGAGTATGGCATTCGCTTTTCTAATGTTACCTACTCGCCCAATAGTGTCGCGGATTTTACTACGATGTTAATTCTAATGTGTGAACGTAAAGCACAACAAATTTTAGCGCGAGGCGCCGTACAGGATTACACTTTGGCAGGTATTCAAGGTAGAGAAATCAGAAACTTAACAGTGGGGATTATAGGTACTGGCCAGATCGGAGCTACTGTTGCCAGAAATCTTTCTGGATTTGGATGTAACATTATAGGTTACGATATTTACGAAAATGATAATCTAAAGGATTTGATAGAGTATGTTTCGCTGGAAAAGCTAATCTCCACTAGTGATGTGATCAGCCTGCATGCACCATTATTCGACAGCAACTACCATATGATTAATCGGGAAAGCATCGCTAAAATGAAGGATGGCGTCTGCATCGTGAATTGTGGGCGGGGACCACTAATTGATACCGAAGCGCTGATTCATGGCATTGAGACAGGCAAAGTAGGGGCTGCAGGACTGGATGTCATAGAAGATGAATTGGGAATATTTCATGAGGATCACCGTTTGAATGTTCTGAACAATCACCAACTGGCTATTTTAAAATCATTTCCCAATGTCATTGTAACGCCACATATGGCATTTTATACTGATCAAGCGGTGAGTGATATGGTAGAAATTGCGCTAAAATCGCTCAACTCTTTTATGAATAATGGCACGAGTCAGTGGGAAATCAAGAGTTAGTTATCTTGACTCAAGTGGTCATTTTCATTTTGGGTAGTACCAGCGCCGTTGATACCACTCGCAAATGTGTGGGTTAAACTAGGGATTTATTAAACACCTAATTATATTCAAGCTACGCATCGGTGATCGCCAGCTTTGAATAGACTTTCAGCGATTTTCTTTACGGACGGAGCATGGCTGAATCAATGCATCAAAAAAAGCAGCCACTACAGGCTGCTTTTATATTACAGGCTAATTGCTCGTGTCTTTACCTAAAATTCAATATCTATTCAGAACTCGTTAAGCCACGCTCCATTTTGCCATCGTTAGTAAAATTGACGTTGTTGGAACGCCAAGTGCAATTAAACATGTTCCCATTTGAATATCCATCCGCTTTTTTCATGCTTTTTAGTGATTATGAACTGGAGCTTCTATCTGTAGGTAAGTTCAACTGAAATATAAATGTGTTATTGGTGTGATTGAGCGTTAAGGTGCCTTGATGTAACTCAACAATATTCCTTGCTATGGAAAGCCCCAGCCCTGCTCCTGTTTGGATACCTTCGCTGCTTCTTGAGTGGTCAACTTTATAAAAACGGTCAAACAGCTTCTCTTTTTGATCTTGCGTGAGAGGAATTCCTTCATTTTCGACCTTAATCGTAATTTGCTCAGGAGTTGCTTGCAGTCGAATGCAAATGCCTCCCGGCTTTAAGGAATATTTTAAGGCGTTCATGAGAAGATTATCGATTGCTCTGGCCATTTTATCGCTGTCAACGGAGGTAATGATCGAGGAATCACCGATATCCTTTACGATATATACACCGTTTTCTTGAGCAATGGGTTCGAACTCGAACAACAATTGATCCAAAAGTTGAAATAAATTGATCCTTCTCAGATTTAAATGGGTATCGACCGAAGTGAGCCGTGTATATTCAAACAAGTCATCCAGCAACTTCTTCAAATGAATCGCTTTGTTATAGGTGTTCTGAACAAAGCGCGTATATTCATCTTTATCTTGATATGAGTCTGTTCTTAAAAGCTCGATATAGCCGATAATGCTGGTCAGAGGCGTACGCAAGTCATGTGAAATACCAGTGATCAGCTCCATCTTGGATTTTTCTATTTCACGTTCTTTTACAATCTGCTGCTCCAAACGTTCGGTCATTCGATTGATGTTGTGCGCGACCCGTCCCAGTTCATCTTGCCGAACCACAGGTACCCGATAATGTAAATTGCCTTCAGAAATAAATTGAAGCCCTTGCTCCAATGTAATTAAGTCTCTAACGATTCGTCGTGTCAAAACTAAAAAAGTAAAGATAAACGTAACCATAAACAAGGGGGTAAGAAGATAAGGAAAAAAATTGCGAAACCAATGCCATTCCATGACATTGCTAATTTTCAGGAAAAGTAAAATGAGAATATCATTTATAGCAATAGCGATAATGAGACTCAGCACCATCCGGATTAAAATGTTGACCTGGATGCGTTTTTTTCGTTTTGGCTTTTGTATATGTTCATTCAATTTTGTAGCCAACTCCCCACACCGTTTTAATATATTGTGGATCTCTTGGGAATTGCTCTAATTTTTCTCGTAAATTACGAATATGAACCATCACCGTATTGTCAGAGAATCCGTATGGCGCTTTCCATACATTTTCGTAAATGTGCTCTGAACTAAAAACCTGTCCAGGGTGGCTGGCAAGCAAGATCAGGATAGAAAACTCTAGAGGAGTCAGCGAAATTTCATTCCCCTTTAACTTTACCGAATGTTTACTCTTATCAATCACCAGGTCCTTAATAAGGATAAGCGAATTAAATTCTTCTTTTCCTATTAATGACTGACGCCGTAGCTGCGCTTTTACGCGAGCAAGCAATTCTAACGGATTAAACGGTTTGATCATGTAGTCATCTGCCCCGGTAGTCAGCCCATTGATTTTATCAATATCTTCTTCTTTGGCTGACAGCATGATAATCGGAATATTTGAGATTTCCCTTATTTTAAGACATGCTTTGATCCCGTCCATTCGTGGCATCATGACATCTAAGATAACCAGATGAATTGATGTTTTCTTTATAGCATTCAGAGCTTCCTCCCCGTCAGCCGCTTCAATCACCTGGTATCCTTCATTGCGTAGATATACATGAATGACATCTCGAATTTCGGAGTCATCATCCACAACAAGGATTGTATTCATTACTGACTGCTCCTTTTTTAAAAATTGGTAGAATTAAGATATTTAAGGTGCCATATTAAATTGTTATCCATAATCAGCCCACGTTCATTCCACCGTTTACATCGTTTCCCTTTTACGACAAACGTAAACGAAAGCAGGAGGGATATTGAGAGGCACCAAATCAATTTTTTCGATGATAAATTTTTCGGAAAGCTGCTTTTTCATTTGAAGTGAATATTGAAAGGCGATAAATAAGCCTCCAGGTTTGAGAGCTTTATAAATCTGTTCAACCAAGGTATCTCTCAATTCACGTTCAAAATTAAAAAAAGGTAGTCCGCTAAAAATACAATCCAACTGCTGAATGTTCTCTTGCTTCATTGCGTCTACTAAACGTTCAGCGTTCGGATGACAGGAGAAGTCTGGATATTCTGTCTGTAAATTATTCCTCAACGTCTCATCCATCTCAAATAATAACACTTTTGTTGCCTCACTTATCTGAGTATTGATACAACGTGTGATGGCACCTGTACCCGAACCGAGCTCTGCGACTGTCTTAACCTCGTTCCAAGGCGCTTGTTTAACCATTTTGGTCGCCAGAAACCGGGAGCTTGGTATAACACTTCCCACATTTTTTGGACTGTGAATAAAGCTTCGCAAAAATAAAAGATTTTCATTGAGTTTCAACTGATTATCCTCCATTACGGTTTATATACACAAATCATATTGAAAAAAACTAAGGATTTTATGAGTATATTTCTAAAGAAAATCTAAAGAATTCATCTATGGAAGGCTTAAAGTCTATGTCATCCAACCCAAAAAGCCTTACCAATCAAGTTGGTAAGGCTTTTTTATAAGAAGAAACAGTTAATTACTTTAGAATTTCTTTAGAAATATCCCTATAATCTCCTAAGATTTTTATACTAATATACTCTCATCGACATAACGAGGAGGTTAGAACATGATTAGCGATATTGTCTTACAGCTAGTCGATCATTATGGATATTTGTTTTTTTTCCTAGCCTTCTGCCTAGGCCCATTTGGGATTCCGGTTCCTAATGAGTTAACTATACTAACAGGTGGAATTTTGAGTAACAACGGAGTTTTAAACCCGTGGATTGCATATATGGTTATTCTCGCTGGTTTGTTTGTAGCAATTACATTTGCTTATTTTGCAGGCAGAATTTTTGGAGAGAAATTCAAACCCAAGTTTCAAAACAACCGTCATTTCTTGAAAGCAGAGAAACTTTTTGAACAACACGGAGATATTGCAATGTGTCTTGGAATGTTAATTCCAGTCGTTCGGTATATTCTGCCTGTGTTTGTTGGTCTCAACGGTGTCTCGTACAAGAAGTTTGCTTTGATTTCGTATTTGAGCGCGTTTGCTTGGACCACTACATTCTTTGCTTTTGGCAAATTCTTTGGACATCATATATTAAATTTGCTAGATACAATCGATCCTAAATTAGCCGTGGCTGCCCTAATAATAGCCGTTGGCACTTTTATCATAACGAAGTGGTTCAAGTTGATCTTTACTGCATGAGACGATGAATGAAATAAATAAGACAACACGGTTTGATTTTTTGAAACGATATAAGGAGAACTGTAATCAATGAAAAAAGTAATCTATCCCTATACCGATCAATATATCGTAGGCTCCAAAATTGTTCGTGATTCTTTGATTCAGTTAGGTGTTGAAGAGATGCAGATTTCGGATACAGGAATTCCTATTCGGCCGCAATTTTCTCAGTCCATGGAAAGAGTGAAAACGGCAAAGAAGCATGGTTTAGATCCTTATATGCCTACTGTGCTTGTGATGGGAGGAGGTTGCGGCATGATTGGCGATGGGAGCTCTACGATTCAGGAATTTGATCAATTGCCTCAACCTGTACAATTCATCATTGTTTGTGGGCATAATGAAAAGCTTCGAATGGAATTGAGTGAGAAGCTGAAAGGTTCCAAACATCGCATCCATTTAACAGGTTATATTCATTATGTTCATGAGTTAATGGCCGTATCTGACATTATGATTACCAAACCAGGAGGAGTCACGACTTTTGAGGCGATTGCTATGGAGCTGCCGATGCTACTTTGTAAGCCAATTCCTGGTCAAGAACAGGATAATGCCGATTTTTTAGTTCGCTCCGGTGTAGCCATTCATGCAGAGACATCTCGGGATTTAACAAAGCGGCTATCGAAATTGCTAAAATGCAAAACTTCTTCAGGAAATGAAGACAAATACTAAACGGTTCCATCCTAAAGAGTCCGCGTTTGCGTCATTAGAAGTTATTTTTGGAATTGTGAAAATGAACAATAGAGTCAATGGAATAAATATATGCTCCTAAAGAAAGACAAGCATTGATTCATTACTGTTAAAAAGGAGCAGGATTATGGAGCAGACATTCATAATTATCATCAGTGGATTACTCATCTACACGATTATTCCAACCCTTATGGTTCGACTATTTGGAATCGGGGTTTATAAAAGAGGAACGAGCAAGCAGCCCATTGCTTTGACCTTTGATGACGGTCCAGACCCAGAATATACACCTCTTTTGCTTGATTTATTAAAGAAGCACAATATAAAGGTAACCTTTTTTGTTCTTGGTCAAAAAGCGGAGCAATACCCCGATCTAATTCAACGAATGCACAGTGAAGGACATCTTGTTGGAATTCACAATTACGTGCATTGGTCCAATGCCTTGATGAGTCCAAAGAAGGTTCGAGAGCAGGTAAACAAAACGGCCAACGTCATTGATCGTATTATTGGGAAAAGAACCTTTTACTATCGGCCCCCATGGGGAGTTATCAACCTGTTTGACTTTTTTTTGATGAGGAAATTTCGTATGATTCTTTGGTCTGTTATTGTAGGTGATTGGAAAAGCTCTGGCGGCAAGCAAAAAATTAAGCAAAGGCTGCTGTCCAAGTTAAAGGGGGGAGCTGTCATTGTTCTTCATGATAGTGGACAGACGTTCGGAGCAGACAGGGAGGCACCTGCATATATGTTGGAGGCACTAAATGAATTTATCACTGAAGCATTATCTACAGGGTATTCCTTTCATAGAGTAGATGCTGATCGTTAAACGGGCTAAGTACATGAGTTCGAGAAAAATTGAATCGAAAGGTTCTAAAATAAAACTTAAGCCAGGAACACATTTTGTTCGGGCTTAAGTTTTTTTTACTTAGGTCTTTGATGAGGACCATAGGGGTGTCAGACATTTTCCATATTTTAATACAGGCCTTTTATGACAAAGTATCCCTCATTGCGCAAATATGCATGAAAAACGTCTTGAATCTCTGAATCGTCAGCTACAACAAGTATTGTATCCATTACATGGCACCTCTTTTTTTGAGACAGATATATACAAAAGCAGGAGGGAAATGCAGTCCAGCTGGCCGATGTCATCGTGATTTAATTTTTTAACTAATTGGCAAGCATTAGAATGGCACACGAAATCCGGGTATTCTGCCTTCAGATTCTCTCTCATTTTCTTATCTCTTTCGAACAATAACACTTTTGTTGATCCAGTTAATTGTGTCTTCATGCAACGTGTGATAGCACCTGTACCTGACCCAAGCTCTGCAACTGTCTTTACCTCATCCCAGGGTACAGACTCAACCACTTTAGCTGCCAAAAATCGAGAGCTAGGTATGAGGCTTCCCACTCGTTGTGGATTTGTGAGGAAACCTTGCAAAAAAAGCAGATATTCATTGAAATTCATTTGTTTCTTCTCCATGATTTATTTTCTCCCTATTTTTTTCGTTTCGATATAAAAATAGTAACGAAAAAATCTAAGGATTTTACGAGGATATATCTAAAGAAAATCTGAAGAAAGAAACCCTGATATACGCTCGACGGGCTCTATAAAACTTAAGGAAATCTAAACATAATAGAGTTTAATGTTTAATTTGTCGAGTTTTTATGTAAACGCTATCATTATATAATTTTACTTAGAAAGGAGGTGAAAGTAAGAAAACACGGAATATGGTACACATAAGCGATGTACTGCAACAGAGAATCGACTGAAAAGCAGGTGTAGAATGCAAATATAAAAATTTCAGGAGGTAAAGTATGATTAAATTTGGCAAGAAAATGTTAACGGTAGTTCTTGCAGCTTCCATGAGTTTTGGGGTGTTTGCAACAACCTCAAGTGCAGCGACAGACTATTGGCAAAATTGGACCGATGGCGGTGGGACGGTCAATGCTGTTAATGGATCAGGCGGTAATTACAGCGTAACATGGAAGGATACCGGGAATTTTGTTGTCGGTAAAGGCTGGACTACTGGATCGCCCAACAGAACGATTAACTACAATGCCGGTGTCTGGGCGCCGTCTGGTAATGGATATTTGGCTCTCTACGGGTGGACGAGAAACTCACTTATCGAATACTACGTCGTTGATAGCTGGGGAACTTATCGACCTACCGGAACGTATAAAGGTACGGTGACCAGTGATGGAGGCACATATGACATCTACACAACAATGCGATACGACGCACCTTCCATTGAAGGCCAAAAAACGACGTTTATTCAGTACTGGAGTGTTCGACAGACGAAGAGACCGACCGGGGGCAACTCCACGATCACTTTCAGCAACCACGTGAACGCATGGGCGAGCAAAGGAATGCATCTGGGGAACAACTGGTCTTACCAAGTGTTAGCAACAGAAGGATATCAGAGTAGTGGAAGCTCTAACGTAACGGTGTGGTAACCACTCAACTGCAATCGGTTCAACGAACGGGAGCGATTGGCATTTCGTCACGGGGAAAGCAGGATGAGGGCTTAAAACCGTATTACAACATAAACAGGGAAATAACGCCGGAGACAAATACTTATCTGGAAACTGTATACGAAAACCCAACGAATTAGGAATTTGCGATATGTCTGGCAATGTAAAGGAATGGTGTTGGGATTGTTACGGAGACTAAAGGGATACGGTAGTTAATGAAACAGCGACAGTTGAGGATGATTTTTTGTCTACGGCTGTCGCTGTTTTAATGTCTGAGAAGCACATAATACCTAAGGTTGTCGAAAAGATGAGGAGGGGGTATAGTTTATATGTATGTATTTTGCTCGGAAAGAGGTTTATATGGCAACAATTCATGATGTGGCGTTAAAAGCGGGCGTGTCGGTCACTACAGTATCTCGTGTAATGAATAACCGGGGCTATATCAGCGAAGCTACACGCAAAAAAGTGTTCGATGCAATGGAAGAGCTTAATTATCAACCAAATGAAATAGCACGATCCCTGCTACGCAAGCAGTCCAATATCATCGGTCTTATTATTCCCAATGTCTCGCATCCTTTCTTTAGTGAGCTTGCTAATCAGGTGGAGTATTATGCCTATCAGCAGGGGTGCAAGGTTCTACTCTGCAATTCGCATATGGACCCTGTGAAGGAAAAAGTGTATATCGATATGTTAAAACGAAACCGGGTAGACGGCATCATTATGGGCAGCCATACCTTGGAAGTAGAAGAGTACCGACATTTGAATTCACCAATTGTGACATTTGACAGACAGATTGATCCACAAATCCCGTACATATCTTCGGACAATTATCGCGGAGGTGAGCTGGCTACGGAACTGCTCATTCGCAAAGGGTGCCGGAAAATTGCGCATATATGTGGAAATCTGGAGCTGAACATGCTGTCCAATGAGCGGACCACAGCTTTCCGGGATGTCGTGAACAGGAATAGTGTCGAGCATGTAATCGTTCAAACAGACCTGAATGTGTTCGACCAAAAGGAGTACGAGCGATTGATTTCCAAACTCGTTCATGAACATCCAGATGTGGATGGGGTGTTTGCAACAAGCGATATTATTGCAGCTTTTGCGCTGAAAGAATATATCCGCGCCGGACGGCATGTACCGGAGAATGTGCGTATTGTAGGCTTCGATGACGTGAGCGCTGCTTCCTGGCTGACGCCTGAACTTACATCGGTAAGACAGCCAATTGCAGAGATCGGCAGGTTGGCGGTCGAGCTGATTCGTAGACAGGCAGAGGGAGAGCAGGTACAGCCTGTTAATCGGCTGCCTGTTGAACTGATTGAGCGTGCAACGACCTGAATGAAATCTGTTCCTCTAACAAGGGGAACAGATTTTTTTTAGAGAATGTTAAAGGTTTAACATGTCAAACGATTGACATAGAATGATTCTTTGACATATAATCCGTTTGTAAGCGTTTTATTTAAGCGTTCAGAGCCATTACAGAAATAGGGGGATGACAACAGTGAGGAAATTCAAAAGAGTTCAATGGATGGTAATGCTGCTTCTTTTGGTTATGGTGGTGTCTGCATGCGGCGGCTCCGGAGGAGAAGGCAATTCAGCTTCTGGAGGGGGATCAGCGGATTCAGGAAATGTGAAAATTACACTTTTGAACTCTAAGGGTGAAATCCTTTCACAACTTGAGGATGCCGCCAAGGCGTTCCAGAAAGACAATCCCGGCATTACTGTTGAAATCCAGCCGGTTCCGGCCGGTGGATCGCCTTTTGAGCGTGCCTCTGCATTGTATGCATCCGGAAACCCGCCGACCATGATCATGCTTGATACAGGTGATGTGGAGAAATTCAAGGATCGTATCCTCGATCTAAGCGGAGAAAAGTGGAATGCGGACACTGTTGAAAACGCTACCACAACGACGACGTTTGACGGTAAAAATTACGCGTTTCCGCTGGCTGTTGAAGGCTACGGATTCATCTATAACAAAGCGGTTGTTGATAAAGCGGTAGGCGGAAGCTTTGACCCCACCACAATTAAAACCCGAAATGATCTTGAAAAGCTGTTTCAGCAAATCGAGGCATCTGGGAAGAAAGCATTGGTGATTTCACCAATGGATTGGTCCCTAGGCGCTCATTATTTGCCACTTGCTTATGCAGGCCAGAACAAAGACATGGCTGAAGTGGACAAATTTATGGCATCACTGAAAGCGGGCCAGGCTAACTTGGCTACCAATCCAGTATTTAACGGACTTATGGATACATTCGACGTCATGATGAAATACAATATCGATCAGGCTTCCCCACTGGCAGGCGCTTATGAGCGTGGACCAGAACTGCTTGGTAAAGGCGAAGTTGGTATTTGGTTCATGGGCAACTGGGCATGGCCGCAAATCAGCGGTTTTGATACGGCTAACAAAGAATATGGTTTCTTGCCTGTACCCATCAGCAACAATGCTGATGACTACGGTAATCAGGAAATTTCATCCGCTGTTTCCAAGCGTATTGTCATTGACAAGGAGAAGAGTACGCCGGAGCAGCAAGAGGCAGCGAAGAAGTTCCTGAGCTGGATTGTCTATGATGCGAAAGGCCAGGATTTCCTCGTAAACAAAGCGAACATTATCCCAGCGTTCAAAAATATTACACTGCCTGCGGCCGATCCACTTGGCAAATCCATTCAGGATTATATTGCAAAAGGCAAGTCAGAGCAGTCGATGAGCTTGCTGCCGGCCGATCACTGGTCTAAGCTAGGATCTTCCATGCAAAAATATCTGGCGAAGCAGGGCGATCGCGCAACACTGGCTAAGGAAATCGAAAACTACTGGAAAAGCGTAAAATAAGGCTTATTTCAAATTACCCGGAAATAGAGAGAGAAATCCGAAACAAAGAGAGGGATCACCATGATTGCGGAAAAAGGAGTATGGAACCGGCTACGGTCACGGCTGCTGTTCACCGGACCAACCTTGTTTGCCTTCATAACGGTAATGATCATTCCATTTTTGTACGGCATTTATCTGACGTTCACAAATTGGGATGGTATTTCCACGACACTAACGCTGGTTGGCATCCAAAACTATCTGGCCGTTTTTCGGGATATTGAGTTTTGGAAATCGTTCGCCTTGACGCTCAAATATGTATTTTATACCGTTGTTCTTATCAATGTCATCGCTTTTATGCTGGCTTATGTTCTGACTAAAGGGTTAAAAGGACAGAGTATTTTCCGGGCAGGATTTTTCCTGCCCAACCTTGTCGGCGGCATTGTACTCGGTTTTATCTGGCAGTTCATCTTCAACAACGTGCTGGTCTATTTGGGGCAACATGCCGATATTCAGGCGCTCAGCACGACTTGGCTGGCTGATCCTGACAAAGCGTTCTGGACACTCGTGATTGTAACCGTGTGGCAGAACGCGGGTTACATGATGGTCATTTATATTGCAGGATTGACGGGTGTACCGAATGATATTATGGAGGCTGCAAGCATTGATGGGGCGAACAGCTGGACCAGACTGCGGAAAATGGTGCTGCCCTTGATGGTTCCTTCTTTCATCGTATGTATATTTTTGTCCCTGCAGCGTGGGTTTATGGTCTATGACGTCAACCTCGCGCTCACGAAAGGCGGACCGTTCAGTAGTACTCAAATGGTGTCGATGCATGTGTATGAAAAGGCATTCCTTTCCCGTGATTATGGTGTGGGACAGGCAGAAGCATTCGTACTGTTCCTGATGGTTGCTCTCATCACTCTGCTCCAGGTTTATTTTAGCAAGAAGTTGGAGGTGGAGGCGTAATGGCAAGCAAAAAAATCGCTTCCTCCATGATCAAATTCATTGTGCTGACGATCATACTCATATTGTTCATCGTACCGTTCGTCTTTCTGCTGATTAATTCGTTCAAGGATAATATAGACATCACTTCGAATCCGTTATCGCTACCAGAGAGCTTCAATATGGGCAACTATATGAATGCATTTGATAAAATGAATTATATCACTGCCTTCACTAACTCATTGGTCATAACGGTGTTAAGTGTCTTGTTTATCTCCCTGTTCGCGGCGATGACGGCTCATTATTTTGTCAGAAATAATACCAAGTTCAACCAATATACATTTATGCTGATGGTAGCTTCCATGATTATTCCATTCCAGGCCATCATGATTCCATTGGTGAAAATTTACGGCTCACTTGATCTGCTGAACAGCAAATGGTCGCTGATTTACATGTATATCGGTTTTGGTAGCTCGCTGGCCGTCTTCATTTATCATGGATTTGTAAAGAGTATTCCGAAGGAACTGGAGGAAGCGGCGCTGATTGACGGCTGCACGCGGATTCAAACCTTCTTCCGAATCGTGTTTCCGGTATTGATGCCTACGACGGCCACTATTTCCATTCTCAATGTACTGTGGATATGGAATGATTTTCTGCTGCCATCGCTCATTCTGGTCGATCCCGAGCAAAGGACGCTTCCATTGTCCACATACAACTTTTATGGAACCTACACAGTGGATTATGGGCCATTGATGGCAAGTTTGGTACTCACGATATTTCCGATCATTATCATCTATTTGTTCGCCCAAAAATATATTATTCAGGGTGTTATGCAAGGTTCGATTAAATAACTGTAGGAGTAGGATGCCTTATCAAACATACTAGAGTGTATACGAGAGAAAATGCTGATCAATTTATTTCCCAATCCAAGCATATGCTTCGGCCGGATTATCGGCTGAACTATCATTTAATGGCTGAATTTGGCTGGATGAATGATCCGAACGGTTTCATTCAATATAACGGGCAGTATCACTTGTTCTATCAACATTATCCGTATAAATCGGTGTGGGGACCGATGCACTGGGGACACGCAGTCAGCCGCGATCTTATGAAGTGGGACTATCTACCGGTTGCTTTGGCTCCAGACAGTGAGTTCGACCAGGATGGCTGCTTCTCCGGCAGTGCGGTTGAGCAGGACGGGAAGCTTGTCCTGATGTATACCGGACATGTTGTAACCGGGCCCGACAAAGATAAGGATTACAAGCAGTCGCAGGGGATTGCAGTATCAGAAGACGGGGTAACCTTCGATAAGTGGGAGGGCAACCCGGTCATCGGTTATGACGCCATACCGGACAGGGTCAGCCGCAAAGATTTTCGTGATCCCAAGGTGTTCAGGCACGAAGATCATTACTACGTCGTGCTTGGATCTAATGATGCCCAAGGGAACGGGCTTGTACTGCTTTACCGATCTAAAGACTTGAGAAACTGGACGTATGTCAATGTGCTGGCTGTGAGTGACGGACGCTACGGCGATAATTGGGAGTGTCCGGATTTGTTCCCGCTCGGCGATCGGCACGTATTCATGCTATCTCCACAGCGCATGCCTGCTCAGGGAGAAGCATACCGTAATCTGCATTCCACCATGTACGGTATAGGTGATTTCAATGCGGAGGCTGGAACATTTACGGCAGAGCGGTATGCTCAGGTAGATCACGGATTCGATTTCTATGCCCCGCAGTCAACCTTGGATGATCAAGGGCGGCGTATTATCATCGGATGGATGGATATGTGGGAGTCGGAGATGCCGACCCAGCAGGGGCACCATTGGGCTGGGGCGATGAGTCTTCCGCGGGAAGCGGTGATCGACCACGACAGATTGCTGTTCCGTCCGCTTGAAGAGGTGGAGAATTACCGATCCAATCTGTTCGAGCAGCATGATATCTTACTGACAGGCGAGCATATTATGGAAACGTCCGGAGATAGCTACGAGCTGAAGGCGGTATTTGAGTTCGAGGCTGGCCATACGGAGGAATTCGGCTTGAAGCTGAGAGTGGGCGACGAAGAGGAGACGGTACTGTCGTATCGTCCCGATGACGGTCTGTTCCGTTTTAACCGTGAGCGTGCCGGTATCGGACCGGGCGGAGAGAGAAGAGTACCCTTGGGCTTACAAGAGGGACGTTTGGAGCTTCGGATTTTCGTCGATAAAAGCTCTGTGGAAATATTCATCGGTGACGGTGAATACGTCCTCACAGGAAGAGTGTATCCCGGAATGGAATCAACAGGTATTCGTGCATTTGCAAGCGGAAAATGTACGTTGGCCTCGTTCCAGAAATGGGATATTCTCACATAGAATCGCATGACAAACAGGAGCCTGACCGTTGATGGTCAGGTTCCTGTTTTTTGTGGCCATTTTGCTTGTGTAATTTTAGGCGCGCTTATTTTGCAGATAAGCATCAAGATAAGCATCAATTTTGGTGAGGGCTTCTTCTGTACCGCCGGATTGCTGGAAGCTTTCATTAATTTTTTGTACGCCCTCTTTATAGGCTGCGTTTGACACGACCTCACGTACGGCATCTCTTAACGATTGTGCATTGATTTGATCTTTAGTTATTCGATAGCCAGCCTGAAGTTCAGTTAATCGCTGTGCGACCATGGGCTGATCTTTGTCCTGAGGCAGCACCACCAAGGGGACATTAAAGTGAATTCCTTCATTCACACTGTTCATTCCACCATGAGTAATAAAGACATCTGTATGACGTAATACCTCCAATTGAGGTACATAGGGTGAGATGATAAAGTGCTCAGGGGCAGGATTAATTTTCGTAAAGTTAGCTTTTTCGCCAGCCGCAATCACGACGATGCCTTCAAAATCGGAAAAAGCCTCAATGCAGGTGTTAAAAAAGTCCTCAGTATGGTCTAGAACAGTTCCCATCGAAATATACAAAACCTTTTTACCCTGTAGTCTGTCTAGCGGGAATGAATTTTCTCTTTTGCGCTCCGGGAAGCTGGGGCCAATAAAAAGATGCTCGTCCCCAAATTGTCCACCATTCGGTTGAAAATATCTGCTCGTATATACGACATTCAAAGCTCCTGAATTGTTCATAAATTGAACCAGCTCTTTGGGAGCAACACCGAACCTTTCTTTCATGAGATGCAGTGAAGATGTGACTTGTTCATCAGGCTGAAACGGTACTTTAGCGTCGGAGCGGAAGAGATTGGCAGCCATCAGATGATTTGAAATGAGAAAAGATGGGGATGAAGAAATGCCTGGAATATTCAAATAATCTCTTACTAATTCACCAGCTCCGAATCGATCATAGAACACCAAGTCAAATTGAATACGCTCGGACAGCTCCTGAGTGATGGCTAAGATGTCCATCGAAGTCTGGATATGAATATTCAAAAATGCGTTCAGTCCTGCCGGAGTGTTGGTATCAATGGAAGCAGTCCTGACCAGATCAGGATGCAGGTGAACCTTCGCTCCAACTGCTTCGAGTCTATTCTTGTATTTCTCAGTTGTAATGTAATGAACCTGGTCCCCTCGTGCTGCAAAGGCTTGTGTGATCCCAAGCGTGGGGTTTACATGTCCTTCTGCCGGAAAATTAACCATTAATACATTTAACATCCATCCTTACTCCTTTCCTTCTCTTTCATTTAAGATGCAGTTTTAACTGAATCTCTCAATCCATAATAACAATAATATTTATTTTTTCAAATGATATCCTTTCATAATTGCGTTTTAAAACAGTCAACATAATTCAAAAGAATAAGACAAGGACATGTTGGCATGAAATGTGTATAACAAATATTTACCTCGTGCATAGTAAAGACGAACCTATTTAGCGAGGGAGGTTTTTTCTAAATGAATGTCCAAAGAGCACAAGAAATAGCGTCCTCTTCCATCATGGCAAATGTGTTGTGCGATGGGTTACCCATCTACATTCAGCATGTGAACGAACAACGTGAGACGGCACGAATCTATGCGCTGAACAATCCGGAAGAGGAACGGGAAGTGCCTTTGTACGCGTTAACAGAACGAGATCAAACCCTTGAATAGAAAGGAGCGATATGAAAAGTGAAACCCAATCAACAGAAAGAAATCGAGGCAGATCGTTTGAATTTTCGTGATCAGACGGACGATGTGGTCAGAGAAGTACCGGCCACAACAGATGCCAGCGAAGCTGTTGCAGCAATGACCTCGCATATCAATAAATATGATGTACCAGATGAGTTGGAAGAAGAATAGGGAGTGGACAAGCGCGCACAGGATAACCTGTTGCGTGCTTTTTATATGACGTATAATTGGATCGTATCGAACAAAAAGTATTCAATGCCCAAACGTACAAGTGAAGCTGCCCGTGTGTACGTTTTTTTCTTTTCGTTTTTTTGTAAAATAAGTTATACATGATTTCTGTTCAAACGAAATGGACCAGCTGCTCATAGCGGCATTGTCTCTAATAAGTTGAAAAGCATGAATTCAGAATTGTAGGAGGGAATTATGAACGATGAATTCAATGTACAGGTTCAAAATCTAGATCCGGAAATAAGTGCAGGTGAAGTTGAGAACAAGGACATTTCGAAAATATTAACTATTATATGGATTTTTATAATTTATAGTGAGTCTGTCATTCTTCAACATTTGTTCGGTGGTTTATATCTGCTGCAAAGTTCCTTGTTTACTGTAATCATCATATTGCACATCCTCTTGTACTTGCATGCTCATAGAGTTGCAAAATATTTTTCATGGGCTTATTTTGTTGTACAAGGGGGCTTGATCTTTGCAAGTGCATTTCTTCTACCTGACAGTTTCTCCATAGTACTGGTGGGGCTAATGCCCGTTTTGGTGGGTCAGAGTATAGGTATTTATTATAAGCCGCTCAAGGTTATTCTTGTATTTTTGATCTCCTATGTGCTTTTTTGTGTGGCTGTGGTCTCTCACAATGAGGGCAGGCAATTTGTGTTGTTCATCCCGCTATTTTTTCTAATTGTCGTTGTTATAGTAGCTTATGCGGTTCTTTTTCTCAAACAAGTCAAAGCACGAATCCGCACGCAAAATGTTCTGAAAGAGCTTGAAGCCGCACATCAAAAGGTGGAAGAACTTACAATTGCCAATGAACGACAACGTATGGCTCGTGATCTGCATGATACGCTGGCTCAAGGGCTTGCTGGGCTAATCATGCAGCTTGAAGCCATTGATGCTCATCTGACAAAAGGAAGTACGCAAAGGGCTCAGGAGATCGTCCAACAATCGATGTCACAAGTGCGAAGAACATTGTCTGATTCGAGACGAGCTATAGACAATCTGCGTTCGAAAACCATCTCGGAGGTTGATTTTGCAGAGGCCGTGGAGGAAGAAATACAGCGATTTACTATGGCTACGAGCATTCGAGTAATACGCAACATCAAAATTAAAGCTTCCGTCCCCAGACTGTTGTTCGAACATGGATTGTTTATAATAAGCGAATGTTTAACCAATGTAGCGAAGCATTCACATGCGAATACCGTATGGATTCATATTTTAGATAACGAAGGCAAGATTGAAATCGAGATTCGCGATGATGGCAAAGGATTTGATAAGGATATTATTGCCAAGCAGACAGGACATTACGGAATTATAGGTATGCATGAACGTGTACGGATGCTGGGTGGAAACATAAATATCAACAGTATAGTTCAAGAAGGTACAGCTATAAAAATAGAGGCGCCTCTTACTAAAGGAGACCTATCATGAAATACAAGATTTTAATCGTCGATGATCATTGGGTCGTTAGAGAAGGGTTAAAGCTGGTGTTGGAGACCAATGACAGCTATGAAGTTATTGGTGAAGCCGGAGAAGGTACAACAGCTCTTAAACTGATCGAAGAACTCCAACCGGATGTCATATTGTTGGATTTATATATGCCACAAATGAGTGGTTTGGAAACTATGAAAGCCCTCAGAGAAAAACAAAATGAAACGCCAGTCATTATCCTGACTACCTATAACGAAGATGATCTCATGATTAAAGGACTTTCTTTAGGGGCAAAGGGATATTTATTAAAAGATACCAGTCGGGAAAACTTATTTCGCACGATTGAGTCAGCACTTAGAGGCGAAACGTTGCTTCAGCCAGAAATAACAGCTAGGGTGTTCGCTGCAACGAATAAGAAAGAAGCCAAGCCAGAGCCGCACGAAAGCAGCTTAGTTCTTACTGATAAGGAAAGGCACATATTAAAGTCGGTTGCACACGGTTTTAAAAGCAAAGAAATTGCCTTTGATATGGGAATTTCCGAGCGTACCGTCAAAGCGCATTTAACGAATATTTATAACAAGCTTGGTGTTGATTCTAGATCCGAAGCCGTTGCCGTTTCGTTGGAGCGTGGTATTTTACAGCTTTAGAGATGTTAACTAAATATATGTTATTTCATTGCCCAGTCGTACATAAGGTGCTTGCCCCTTTGTACGATTTTTTTGTGTGTTCATTGTTATAACATGAAAAAAGAAATGAAAAAGTTTACTTGACCCACGGGTTGCTGATAGCACCTTTAGAAGAGAGAATCAGGGAGGATGACATGAAGTTGAAGAGAAAAGAAATCAGGATCATGATTACAGGGATTGCATTAGCTATAGTAGCTTCCGGTTGCTCCAGTGCAACGGAGAACTCTGTAACACAAGCCAGTCACCCGGTAAAAGTAGAGAAACTTGTAATGAAACCTTTGGCCAATGATTTTAATTTGGCAGGAACATTGCAGTCAAGTAATGAAGCTAGTGTTTCCTTTGAAGCGGATGGACGTATATTGAACACTATGGTGGAGGTAGGGGATTCCGTAGAAAAAGGGAGCGTCCTTGCGAAGTTGGATACATCTGCCTACCAGTTGCAGCTGGATCGGGCCAAGGCAACCATGGAGAAGGCAAAGGCTGGTCTTAGCCAAGCGGAGGCTTCCATTCAATCGGCACAGGCTGGTATCCATAGTTCGCAATCCCAGGTCGATGCGGCCCAATCGAAATTGCAGGAATTGAACAATGGCGCCAAAAAACAGGAAATTGCCCAGTCACAAAATGCGGTTACTGCGGCAACCAATGCTTACAATAAGAAAAAGGCGGATGCCGCACGGACGCAGAGCCTGTTCCAGGCAGGCGCAGCATCATTGTCGGAAAATGAGAATGCACAGCTGGAATTAACGAATGCACAAAAAAGTTTAAGTGACGCACAAGAGCAGCTGTCTCTCTTGCTTGCAGGCGCCTCGCAGGAACAACGTACCCAGGCTTCAGCTGGTATAGAGCAGGCCAGAGCAGGGCTGGAGACCGCTATGGCTACGAAACAGCAAGGGCTAGCCAGTAAAGCTCAAGCGCAGGCAACCTATGAGGATGCATTGGCTGCTTATGAACAGTCATCCTTGTCACTTAAAAAAGCGACTTTAACCTCCCCGATCACTGGCGTGGTCATTGAAAAAAAAGTAGCCGATGGTCAACTGGGCTCCAGTGGAAGTGAGGCATTCATTGTCGGGAATATCAAGACCTTAAAAGTACTTCTGCCCGTACCGGATAGCGAAATCTTATCATGGAAGAAAAACCAAAAAGTAAATATTTCTCTCTATGATGAAATTAGAACAGGGACTGTTACTCAAATCTATCCATCCACGAATACCAAAACGGGCAGTATTAATGTGGAAGTTAGCATTCCTAATCCTGAACTGAATTGGAAACCTGGTCAAGTCATCAGCGCATCTAAAAGTGTGAATCAAGCGGAAGCACTGTTAGTGCCTGTGGAAGCCGTGATTAGCAATGGAAGTGACCCTTATATATTTAAAGCTGTGAATGGTAAGGCTGTTAAAACCACGATTAAAGTGGGAAAAGTGACGAATAATCAATTCGAAGTTCTCTCCGGACTACAGGCAGGCGATCAAATCGTTACACAAGGAGCAGGAACCTTATTTAATGGCGATTTAATTGGGAATGATGTGCTTGGGAAAGCGGAGGAGTCGTCCGAATGATTAAATATATTGTTAAAAAGCAGAAAATTACGCTTATTTTCTTTGGCATGTGCATACTGCTAGGGCTCTTCAATTTTACATCATTACCCAAACAGGAGCAGCCTGATGTTATTCCCATGACCGCCAGTGTTACAACGATCTATCCGGGTGCCTCACCTGAAAGAATCGAGCAAACCATTACTAAGATCATGGAACAGAAAATTAAAGCTGTGCAAGGTGTCAAAACGATTTCCTCTACTTCATCGAAAGGCCAATCCAGTATCATCATAGAAGCTTTGAATGATGCGGACCCGACCAAAGTATGGGCTGATCTTCGTACAAAGGTGCAGGATGCACAATCTGAGCTTCCAGAGGACGCGATGCAGCCTATGATCAATGATAGCATGACTAGCTCTTTCATTGGTTCATATGCGATTACTTCTGATAAGGTGGAGGATTTATACTCGTTAAATGAATTAATGAACAGATGGAAAGATCAATTAAAAACGGTTCCCGGTATTTCGCAGGTTAATATTCAAGGGATACCCGAGCAAGAGGTACGAGTTAGTTTAGACACGCAAAAGATGCAACAATATAACCTCTCCTGGGAACAAGTCGTCCAAGCAATCAAGGATGAGAATGATAGAGTACCTACAGGAAGCATGGATTTCAATGAGCGTACTTATCAGCTGACGGTAAATGCCTCAACGGACCCATCGATTCTGAATAATGTCCAGATTTCAAGCAATGACGATGGATTTCCGATATCTTTGAAGGATATAGGTACTGCCTCGCTTGTTTTTAAAAAAGCAGCTAGTTATACGTATGTGAATACCAAGCCTGCTATTTCGATCAGTGTGAGTGGAGATATAGGCACAGACGTGCCTACAGTTTCCAAGGCAACAACAGCTAAAATCAATGAACTTGCGAGCAGTTTGCCGAAGAATGTACATTTTGAACTGCTTTTTGCACAAAATGATCGAGTGAGTGAAATATTTGGAAATCTGACCAAAGAGATGATTATTGCTATTTTATCGGTCATTGTGATATGTACTTTAGGTTTGAATTTGCTAACTTCTGCATTTGTAGCGTTGGCCATTCCTGTTTCCATCGCCATCGGCTTTATTTTCTTGCCCATGACAGGAACTACGCTGAATCAAATATCAGTTATCGGACTCATCATCGTGCTAGGGATATTGGTTGATGATGCGGTCGTGGTCAATGACAACATTGAACGCCGACGCTCTGAATTTGGGGAAAATGCTACGGAGGCAGCCATTAAAGGAACCAAAGAGGTATCCTTATCGATCGTTACAGCTACGCTAGCTACGGTTGCAGCATTTGCCCCGCTGTTATTCCTGCCGGGTAATATCGGAGACTTTATTAAACCGATCCCTACCGTTATTTCGTTAACCATGCTGGCTTCCATGATTATGTCGCTAACGATTATTCCTATTTTCCGCCAATGGTATGATCAACGTCGTAAAGGAAAAGAGAGGAACCAAACCGTTAAGCCACCTGGGCTTCTGGGGCATCAAATCCAGTCTCTATCCAATGTGTACTCTAAAAACTGGATGCCAAGAATACTACGGCGTCCACTTTTAACAGCGCTGGTTGGTCTTATGATTGGTACAGCCGCTTATGGACTACTTGCGGTTGTTCCCATTCAACTATTCCCAGAATCCGATCAAGCAGATGCCACCATCAGCGTAACGATGCCAGAAGGGACGTCGTTGCAGGCAACCAATCGGGTTATTAACGAGATTGGCATGTGGGTCAAAAAACAACCAGAAACAGAACGGCTGTCGGCAACGGCAGGTGGAGGAGCGCCTCAGATGTATAGCGATGTTGCAGGCGGTCACGGCTCCGGGGGAGCGGTCAACGGTCAACTTGCTGTCGTTGGAAAAGAGGGGCTATTCGATCTCCAAAAAACAGTGGATAGCTGGACTCATACGCTTCAAGCCAAATATCCATCTGCATTGATCAGCATTCGGGTTCCTCAATTAGGTATCCCGGTCGGCAGTGCGGTGTCTATCCGTATGAAGGGAGAAGACATCGATAAACTGCAAAACATGACAGCTAAAGTCAAAGAAATGGTTGCGGCGACCCCCGGAGCTGTTGATGTGACCGATAATATGGGAATGCAAAGCTATAATCTGAATTTCCAAGTCAATCCACAAGCATTGGATAAATATCGGGTTAGCTATTCCAATTTGACACGTACGCTGCTGTTAATGGGTGACGGAGTTAATGTAACGGATTTTGATACAGGTAAGGAACTACTGGATATCAATATATACATGAATAAACCAAACGATGATCCTGAGGTATTGTTCCAGCAATTAAGTGTAACCAATGCGGCAAAAGAGCAAATTCCCTTATCCCAGTTAGTCACGATGAAACCGGACTTTTCCATTCAGCAAATCCACCGCTATGATTTGGAGCGGACAGTAACGATCTCAGCCAATGCGAATGGGCGTACGGCTACAGAACTCACTAATGACATCCGTAGCAAACTAACCCATACACAGTTTGAACCAGGCTATACCTGGGAGATGGGCGGAGAAACATCCGCGCAATCTGATATTTTTACAGATCTGGGCAAGTTAGCTATTATTGTTGTGTTTCTCATCCTGCTCTTGATCACGATGCAGTTTTACTCCGTCTCCACACCGCTCATTATTATGACCACTGTGTATCTGGCAGCGGCAGGCGGAATTCTTGGAAGCTTTATTTCAGGCATGCCAATTGGATTCATGAGTATTATGGGTATCATTTCACTGGCCGGTATCGTCGTGCGCAACGGTATTGTGTTGATAGAGTTTATTGAAGATGCGCGGCGTGAAGGAGCCGAACTGACAGACGCAATTCTTATGGCATGTTCTGCCCGTTTCCGTCCGATCTTGCTTACTTCGCTAACTGCGATTGTGGGTATGATCCCTATTGCCACAATAGGGGAAATCCTCTTCAAACCGTTGGCAACGACCATTATTTTTGGACTGATCTTTTCGACCATTTTAACCTTGTTTGTTGTTCCGACTCTGTATATGGTCGTAGCTCATCTGAAGCGGAAGCAGAAGCAGGAAAAGTCTATAAATACCGATAGCTCATTGACCATGTAGGTAAATACAGATAAGAATATACTGCAATTTTTCTTATAAATATGGATCGTACATGAGGCGAATGTCTTTATGTACGATCTTTTTATTTGTTGACAGAGTCAACAAATATCATTACTATAATTGTTGCAAAAGTCCACTAAATAGGGGGAGTTATGGTCAATATCGATGCTAATATCATAGCGGATATGAGGCGTTTTAATCGGTTCTATACGAATTTACTTGGTGTTTTAGACAGACATGTGCTGGATAGCGGATATTCCTTTACCGAGGCACGTGTCATTATAGAGATCGGGTTGATCGAACCGTGTATTGCGAATACTCTGGTCGAATCTCTTCAAATTGATCGCAGCTATATGAGCAGGATCATTGCTAAATTTTGCAAAGAGGGCTTTCTTGTTAAGGAAAATTCAACGTTGGATAATAGAACAAATCTAATTCGTCTGACACCCAAAGGAAAAACGTTCTACAACCAATTGAATGAAAGATCTGATGAACAAATTCTAAGATTAGTTCAAGGACTTTCAGAAGAAGAGATTACAGAATTACATGCATCTATGTTGTTAATTCAGAAGAAATTGGATATTTCGGAGAGGATACAGAATGATACGATTTGAATGCGACTATACCGAAGGTGCTCATGAGCGTATTTTAAAGCGACTACTGGAGACGAATGAGGAACAAACCCCAGGCTATGGTGTGGACGATCATTGTGAAAAAGCCAAATCTTATATTAAAAAAGCATGTGACTCCGAAAATGCGGATGTACACTTTTTGGTTGGAGGTACACAGACCAATACAACGGTCATTTCTTCGATTTTGCGTCCGCATCAAGGCGTCATTGCGGCAACTTCTGGGCATATTGCTGTGCATGAGACCGGAGCAATTGAGGCTACTGGACATAAAGTACTGACATTGCCAAGCGAGGATGGGAAAATCCGGGGTGAACAGGTAAAGGAACTGTACGACGCTCACTGGAGTGATTCTGCTCCTGAGCATTGTGTACAGCCCGGGATGGTTTATATTTCTCAACCTACCGAGAATGGAACGATTTATAGCCGATCCGAGCTGGAAGTGCTAAGTGGAGTGTGTCATGAATGTGGTTTACCACTGTTTATAGACGGGGCCCGTTTAGGCTATGGTTTGGTTGCAGAGGATAGTGATGCATCTTTGGCAGATATAGCCAAGCTGTGCGATGTGTTTTATATAGGCGGCACTAAAATTGGAGCAATGATGGGCGAAGCCGTAGTTATCCTAAATGATGCTTTGAAACAAGATTTCAGATACATGATCAAGCAAAAAGGAGGGCTGCTGGCTAAGGGGAGAATGCTGGGCATTCAGTTTGAAACGCTGTTTGAAGACGGTTTATACTTTGAGATTTCCAAACACGCCATAGATATGGCCATGCTGCTGCAAAAAGGATTATCCGAGCAAGGATTTTCTTTCCAATATCATTCCACAACCAATCAGCAGTTTCCGATTATAGCAGATCGTATATTACAGGCATTGAGCGAAAAATATACTTACTCCTTTTGGGAAAAGACTGATGATACCCATACTGCTGTTCGATTCTGCACCAGTTGGGCCACAAAGAAAGAAAATATTGAAATGCTGCTACAGGATATCAAAGCATTACAATAAAGATCATGGATAAACGATGAATATCATCTTGAAATTATAGAATGGATGATGTAATAGGCCATACTTCGTTGCATACATTGCAGCGAAATATGGCTTTTTTGTTGTGTAATTTGCTTAATTCAAGTGGCTTGCTTTTTAGTTCCATGAAAGAGCAAGCAGATATAAAAATGGAAAAACAAGACAAGAGTGAATGTATAAAATTAACGCCTAATTATTTACACTGAATACCTATCGAACCTGTTTACGATATTGAAGAGGGGAGAGTCCGGTTATTTTTTTAAAGATTTTATTAAAATGGGAGGCATGACCGAAGCCGACATCCTCCGCAATGTGCTGGATTTTGTCTTTGGTGGTTCGCAGTCTGGTTTGAGCCGCCCTGACCCTCACTACGCGGATGTACTCGCTGAAATGAAAGCCAGTCAATTTTAGAAAGATGCGGCTTAGGTAAGCCGGACTAATAAAAAAGCAGGCGGCCACTTGTTCGAGAGTTAACGGCTCATTGAAATGGTCTTGAATAAAAGACGAGATTTCTGTGATTTTCTGATGCATGGGATGAGAGGAAACAAGTTCACTACGCTCGGCCGCTTCCGATCGGTGCACCAGGATAAGCATTTCCAGCAGCAAATGCTGTACACAGCGGTCATGCAGAGGCTGCTTATTCCTACATTCGGTATTCATTTGTAGGAACAGCCGTTCAACTTCGACTTGCTCTCTAGCCGGTAAGCGAAGCAACGCAGATTGCTGGTACGGCGGTAGATCCAGAATGTCATGATCCTGCTGCGGGAGAAACGTCGGGGAAAAATGAATCAAAATGCGTTCTGTTTCCTCCAATTGTGTACTGGCGGTAGAGTGTAAGTCATGAGGGAGGATGAATATCAGATCGCCCTTGCGAGCGGTGTATACCTTGCCGTTCATAAAGTAGATGCGTTCGCCCTGCAGCAAAAAATACAGCTCATAGTTGTCATGAACATGAGGTCTGGGCATAACGGTGAAGCCGGTACGGTAGATGTGATGAATGGAGAATTGTTGTTCTCCGATGACATATTTGTCTTCCTTCATTTCATTCATGTGCTTCTTCCTTTGCCAATTAAGATAAGTAAGCGCATTCATATATCCATAGTATATATGACACCTGCCCACGGTAAAAGCGGAAAAGATTGATGAAAGGAGGTGAAGACACTTCTGAACGTCTCGGATCATTCTTTTATAAAAGTATGCGCTGATGTGAAAGAAAATCTTAGGGAGGAAACAGAATATGAGCAAGCAGCGTACATGGAGAAAGGTGCTATGTAATGTGGTCGTGGGTTCAATGTTGTTGACCTTGTGCCCACCATTGATCCAGGCAGAGACTGCGGTAGGGACAGAGATGGGGAAAGTGGAGAAAGTAGAAAATATAGCGACGAATATTCCGGCGTTTCCGGGAGCTGAAGGCGGGGGTAAATATGTTACCGGTGGACGCGGAGGTGAAGTATACGAAGTTACCACGCTGGCAGACTACGGCAAAGGTGAGCAGGTGATCCCCGGATCTCTTCGTGCAGCGGTCAGCTCCGATAATCGGACGGTCGTATTCCGGGTGGGTGGAACCATTCATCTGAAGGAGCCACTTAAAATCCTGGGCAACAACCTGACGGTTGCAGGTCAGACAGCTCCTGGCGACGGCATAACTGTAAGCGATTACACAACAGGGATTGATGCAGATAACGTCATTCTCCGTTACCTGCGTTTTCGATTAACTGATCGTTACCCCAGTGAGGATGACGCGTTAGGAGCCAGGTACCATAAAAACATTATGATTGATCACTGTTCCTTTAGCTGGTCGGTGGATGAGGTACTAAGTCTGTACGATAACGTGAATACGACAGTACAATGGTCTATTGCATCCGAAAGTATGCTAATGACTACGCACCAGAAAGGCCGCCACGGCTATGGCGGTATATGGGGTGGTCGGAATTCCACCTATCATCATAACTTGCTGGCTCACAATGCAAGCCGCAATCCACGGTTCCCAACCGATAAAAAACAAATCGACGCTGTGGAAATGACCAATAATGTCATATATAACTGGGGATTTTTCTCTTCCTACGGTGGCGGTGAAGGATCGTATAATGTGCTGAATAACTACTATAAGTATGGCCCCAACACATATAAGGACGTGCGGAGTCAAATCTTTGTAGACGTGGGGAGTAAAAAATATAAAACACGCATTTATATTGGTGGCAACTACATGTACGGCAACGAATCGGTTACTCAAGACAACTGGCAGCTTGGAACATCCATTGGATCGATTATTGACCCTTCCACTCGTTTGGCAGAGCCGATTGAAGTCAGAGGGGAATACGACAACGGAATTTCACCAGATGCGTATGGACCATATCAGGCGACAGATGCGCAGACCGCATATACTGAGGTGCTCGCCGGCTCAGGAGCCACGCTGCCAAGAAGAGATGCGGTGGACGCTCGAATTATGAATGATGTGAAGAATGGAACGGGTGCGTTTATCAACTCCCCGCGTGAAGCAGGCTGGATTTACGATGATTATAGCGTAACCACCACGGAGCTTACTGACAGCGATCATGATGGTATACCGGATGAATGGGAACGCGCTCATGGGCTGGACCCCAATAATGCAGATGACCGCAACGGTCAGGAGCTTGCCGGTACAGGCGAGTATGCTCATTTTGCCAAGGGCTATACGAATCTGGAAGTTTATTTAAATGATCTCATTGAGAAGCTGTCCAATGGGAGTGAGGTGGATAATCCGGAGGCCTTCGTTCAGGTATCGGATGAAGGTGGACGTTCACTGAAGCATAACGATATTTTGGAAGCCGGACGTGATGCGACCATAACTGCAACGGCCAAGGATCAAGATGGCATTGCTCACGTTGAATTTGTCATTGACGGTAAACTTGCTGGAAAAGTAGAGAGTGCGCCTTATCAAATCAGTTGGAATCATGTGACGGACGGCACCCATTACATTATTGCACGGGTGACAGACCGCAAGGGGACTGCTACATTTTCCAATCCTGTTACCATCCATGTCAACACGACTGTACCAACGGGGAACTGGCTCAGCGAAGAGGTTGGCTCTGATGGTAACGATGGCTATATCAAAGGGCATACTCAGGTATTAAAAGAAGATGCAAACGGCAGCAGTATCCGACTGAAATCGGCGGGGGATATTGACGGAAAAGCCGATCTTTTCCATTATGCTTATCAGAAATGGGAGGGAGACGGTGAAATTACAGCTCGTGTGGAGAAGATTACCCCTGTGGATGATAATGCCGAGGCAGGGGTAATGA
Source organism: Paenibacillus sp. EKM10P (assembly GCF_011800655.1). Taxonomy (NCBI): domain Bacteria; kingdom Bacillati; phylum Bacillota; class Bacilli; order Caryophanales; family Paenibacillaceae; genus Paenibacillus; species Paenibacillus sp. EKM10P. The sequence goes on from NZ_JAALET010000007.1 coordinate 38,153, forward strand.
TTCGTGAATCGCTGAAGCCTGGATCAAAAATGGCCTTTATGTCTTTAGCATTTGTTAAATATGGTAAACAGGGGATTCTTATCAGTCGTGATCAAACAGATGGTAAAACCACGCGTGCGTCAATGGAGACGTTTATTCCAACGCCATATTCGGTTCGTCTTGTGCGACAGGGGCAAAAGCTTACCGGATGGGTATCCGCAGACGGTGTGACGAACTGGGAGAAGGTTGGTGAAACCGTTATAGATTTGCCGGATCATCAACCGCTATTGTTCGGGTTAGCTACTGATGCATCCAAACAACAAAATGAAGTGTGGAATTACAATACGTCGGAATTCAGCAATGTTAAGGTCCGCAAGCTAACAGACTCAGGAGGAACTTCTCCCACTAGTGTGGTTGTATCGACCTATGGCCCTGCTGACTACACCTCTCTCCAGGCAGCTATTGATGCAGTCCCTGACAACAGCAACACAAGGACTGTTATCCATCTCAAAAACGGCACGTACCGTGAAAAAATAAAGGTGAATTCCTCCAAAAAAAATCTGAGTATTATCGGGGAAGATCGGGACAAAACGATCATTGCTTTTGATGATACGGCCAAGACCGTAGTGGACGGAAAAGAATTAGGAACGAGCAATAGCTATACCATGCGTGTGCAAAGTTCTGACTTTGTGTTGGAAAATGTGACGGTCGCCAACACAGAAGGGACCGGGCAGGTGCAGGCTGTAGCGTTATATGCCGAAGGTGATCGTGGCAAGTATCACAATGTCAAAATTACTGGCCTACAGGATACACTGCTCGTGAACCGTGGCAGACAATATTTTAAGGACAGCTATATTAGTGGCAGTGTAGATTTTATATTTGGCAATGCCCCTGCCGTGTTTGATAACTCAATCATACACAGCCTGCGTGCCGGATACGTAACAGCCGCTTCAACAGAAGAGAACCAGCCAGGTTTTGTATTTACTCAGTGTCGTCTGACAACCGAAGCTGGCTTGACAGGCAAGGTGGATCTTGGGCGACCATGGCGTCCTTACGCACATGTTACTTTTTTGAAAACCTATATGGATGACCATATCAAGCCAGGTGGTTGGAACAATTGGGGTAAAGAATCCAATGAGCAGACTGCAAGATTTGGAGAGTACGATAACTTTGGACCAGGTGCAGAAAGTAGCGGGCGTGTACCTTGGGCCAAACAGCTTACGGCTGACGAAGCAAACCAGTACACTGTTGAAGCTGTTCTGAGCGGGACAGATCATTGGAATTGGCGTCTATAATTGTATATTCAATAGATAAGCGGGGGATGCGCTTCAAGCGTTTTCCCCCGCTTATGTGCGTGTTTGTGAGCAATTTTGGATGTGATGCATACATAATCTAAAATTGAAACCATTTGTTTTTATGGTAAATATTTTATATATTGAATGAGGGAAGTGTGTAAATCATCAAGGACAAAACTAACATTTTTTCTTAAATACATTATGTTGTCGGAGGTGTAGGATGGCACGTGTGTTGGTTGTGATCACGCCTGCTGAAGGCCATGTTAACCCGTCATTAGGATTAATTAAGCAATTGGTCGATAGGGGAGAGGAAGTAGATTATGTGTGTTCAGAGGAATTTGGTACGAGAATTCAACAAACGGGAGCAAACCTGATCACCTATCCATTTAGTGTGGATGCATTTATTCACAATCCTGTATTAAAGCCGGCTGAATATAAACATCATTATCAATTCGTGAATATGATCGTTAAAGGTTTGATTGAACCGATTATTCCAAAGGTTATGAAAGCAATTGAAAATAAGGTGTATGATTATTTGATTTATGACTATTTGATGGGTTGGGGAGGCAAAATTATAGCAGAGAGGCTGGGAATACCTGCGGTATGTACGGTCTGTTCGTTTGCTTTCGTAGAGCCTCTGGGTTCTGACCAAGGCGGGGATGATCATGACATAAAAGTGAGAGCGCTTTATGATGATACGATGAAAGTAGTACATCAATTAGCTGAGGAGTTTCAGGTTGCCGTCCCTGCTATTGATGAACTCGATTCACATTCCCACAGCCTAAAGGTCGTGTATACAAGCCGTTATTTTCAACCGCAAGCTGAAAAGCTGGATGACAGCTATATTTTTGCAGGTCCATCTATTGTACCTCGTAAAGATGCGCCCTCTTTTCCGTTCGACCAGCTTCGTGCTTTGTATCCGCAGGTTGTTTATATATCATTGGGAACTATTCTTAATAGAGATTTGGAGTTTTACAAGCTTTGCTTTGAAGCATTTCGTGATTTGCCTGTGCAATTTGTACTTTCATCAGGCCAATATGCGGAGATGGAGTTATTGGCGGATGGTATCCCGGACAATTTTATGATCAAGCCCTATATTCCCCAGCTGGAAATGCTCCAGCGTGTAGATGCATTCATCACACATGGGGGAATGAACAGTGCAAGCGAAGCCTTGTATTACAACGTGCCAATGGTTCTGGTTCCCATGACATCGGATCAGCCGCTTGTGGCCAATCGGGTCCAAGAGCTGGGAGCAGGGATTGCTGTGAATAAAAATGAGCTTACCCCTGCTATCTTAAAAGCTGCTTTGGTAGAGGTTTTAAATCAAGCCATCTATAAACAACAGGCGCATGTAATTGGCGAATCACTCCGTCAGGCTGGCGGTTATACGTATGCGGCCGATGCAATTATGAGTCGTTTCTCTACTATAAAAAAATAGGGTGCGTGTGCGTCAGCTCCTGATTATAACCAATTCGGGCTACGCATGGCAGGGTAGCATAATAAAGCAGCACGTAATCGGACTTTAGGTTCTCGTCCAGATTACGTGCTGTTTCTTTTATTGATGGTGCTCTATAGGCTGTGATTTCTTTCTTGTAGAGCAGCCGATTGGTCAAACTCTAATTTTTTTGATATCGCCAGCAGACCAAGGCAACAGAGAATCAGGAATAAGCATATCCAATAGGAGTTTCGATAACCCATCCATTGAGCAAACAATCCGCCCATCAAGCTCCCCGCCAATCTTCCGATCGTTGTCGCATTGGAATACAGTGTCGAGGCGTATCCGGGCAGAGATGGCAACAAATCCTGCATATAGCTGATACCAATGGCTGATATCACTGCAACAAAGAATGCTAGGAGAAGCTGTCCCGCAAATAGTTGCCACATCTCCGTAGACATAAGAACGAGGAGGTAATAGACAACGCCTGTTAAAGCCCCTAAAAATATAAGCAAACGGTTGGAGTATTTGGCTGCTAGTACGCCCAGCATGAGCATCAGGGGTATTTCTAAGATTGCGCAAATACTGGATACGAGGGCAACGTCATTCGTGTCACCTTTTAAATTGTGAATGATGAACAAGGAAATATTTAAACTATTCATCCAGTGAGACGTATAAAGCAGAGTAAGAACTACAAAAGGGATCAGGATTTTCATATTTTTATGTAATGTAATGTGATGAAGTGAAAGTTGATCCTTATTTTTAGCCTGAACAGGACGCTGCTTGATAAAAAAGAATAGAAGAACGGCAATAAGTACAAAAATAGAGGTCGTACCAACAAAAATACCTTTAAAGCCCGTATGTGCAATCAAGAAGGAACCCAAGAGCGGCCCGGTAATAAAGCCAAGAGAAAACATAGAACGAAGCGTTGAATTCGCAAAGGCATGATCCGCAGATTTACTGCGATCTACCGCTTCACGTGCACTGGCAAATAACTGCGGCATCCCAGGGGCGCCAATCGCTGTAAAGACCGTCATATAAATAAAAAGTACATAAAAGTTTTGGATTACAAGATATCCTGCAAAGGCGACAGCATTAAATAACGTACAAATCACTAAAATTTGTTTGCGATCCAATCCGGTATCGGAGCGTTTGGCAATAAGAGAGCTGATCCATATACCACAAATCAAAGTCACCGCTGTAAACACACCAAAGGTCCCTACCGATACGCCAAGTGTACTTGTAAAATATACAGCTAAAAAAGGTGCGCTTATGGAAATAGCCATACCTTGCAATAACATGCAGATCATGAATAGTGGGTAGTTAGGGATAAAGAAAAGATTTTGAATACGCTTTAGCATTTCATTTTTACACCCCTTTAGATTTAGAAGCGGAACTTACATACCTATCCAACCTAAACTATATATGACTTTAGCATAATTTGTATATTTACATTGTATAAAATATTATATAATTTTTTTTACTTTGATGAGCAACTCATATGCAAGGCCATATACAGACAAAGATATAAGATCAGGAGTGGGATGTAGATGTGTATGCGACTTTTCCTGTAGGATGTGCCTTAAAGGCTGAAGCGTTCTATGAACTGCTTGATCAGTTCATTCAATGATCCAGCGGCCTTCGTAGGAAGGCGGTGATCGGCTTTTTTAATGAAAACAAGCTCACTCTTCGGTAAATGCTGATGCAATATGTTGGCATATGGATGAAAGTGTTTATCCTCTTCACCATAAACGAGCAGGACAGGAAGATGGATTTCCCCTAGCCGTGAGGTACAGTTATACTTCAAGCTGTAACGATAATATTGTTCGACATTCCTGGGATTTCCCTGCTTCGCATCGTTGAATAACTTACGGAACAAAGATAACTGTTTCGTTTGTGACCAGGCATTAGAAAGCGCAATCGTACCGACTGCGCCGATTTTGGATAGCGCAATGCCTAAAGAAATTTTGTTTCTTAGTCGCCATTCGTTTACCTCGGACATTCCGCTGATAACAATGCCCCCCCATGCCCGATCTGGGTGAGTCAGGAGAAATTCAAGTACTATTGAACCTCCGGTAGAATATCCACACAAAAATACTTTATCCAAGCTCAATCGATCCATCAAATGCTTAATATCCTGGGCGATGAGAGGGTAAGTAACCGTTTGTTCGGAAGGCTGACTTTTACCGTGTCCTCTGATATCAAAAGCTATAGTACGAAAATAGGGCGATAGCCCTTGGATTTGGTATGTGAAATTTGAGCTTGTAAGTACCGGAGGGTGAATGAATAGGATGGCTGTTCCTTCTCCGGAATCTATATAGTGCATGGAGTGCTCATGTATGTTTGTTGTGGTCATTGCTATGCTCTCTCCCTGAATGGTTTTGATCTTAAATTTGGCTTATTAGATTCAAAAAATTCATGGAGTTGTAACTTTGGGTTGCGTGAGGTCCCTTTTCCCCGATGATCCAATGTAGGAATAATTTTTTTTGTATATGAAAAAATAAGAGGATCAAGGGCACTGTTTTTCTAAGAAGGGGACACACACATGGGCATGAAAAATAAAGTTACCGTTGTACTAGTGTTAAGTTTATTGTTGTTGATCTTGGGCTGTAGAGCGGACTCCAGTCAACAGCTAAAGCAACAGAGCATGAACCCACATATCACAGCAAAGCAAATGGGCAAAAAACCTGTCATTGTAATCTTGATTGATTCTTTAATGGATAAGCCTCTGCAAGATGCCATTCAAGAAGGCCGTGCACCCGCCATACGATTTCTCCTTCATCAAGGACAATATTTCCCGCAGGTAGTGAGCTCATTTCCCACGATGTCTGTAACCATCGACAGTACATTATTAACGGGAACGTATGCTGACCAACATCATGTGCCTGGTCTCGTTTGGTATAGCGACCCAAAGAAACGCATGATTCTCTACGGCAATGGTGCCAAAGAAGCCTTAAAGATCGACCAACTGCAAGTATTTAATGACGCTATTTACCAATTAAACCAAGTTCATTTGAACAAAAAAACGAAAACAATACATGAAGCATTAGCTGACAAAGGGAAAGAATCCGCGTCCATCAATGCTGTTGTTTTTAGAGGAAGAACGGAACATTCCTTAAAGGTGCCTCGTTTTATTGCAAACAGTAACCGTGTGCCAGAACAAGTGAAAATAACAGGACCTAAATGGTTTTCATATGCAACTTTTGCTCAACTGGATCCGGGGAATAGCTGGAATACTTCTCCGTGGAAAAAACTTGGGATGAACGACGAATTTTCTGCAAAAGAAACCGCTTTTCTAATCAATCAAAAAAAACTTCCAAACCTAACCATCACATACTTTCCAGGGAATGATAATTTGGCGCATAGAAAAGGCCCGACTCAACTGAAGGGAATTGAAAAAGCCGATCAAGCACTGCAAACTGTGTTGAACGCATACGGTTCTTGGGAAGAGGCTGTACAAAATGCTACATGGATCGTCTTGGGAGACAGTGGGCAAAGCGCGGTTTATAATGATCGACAGGCAGCCACAGTTGATATAAGGCCGCTTTTGGGCCATTACCGGATTGCAAAATTAAATCAACCCGTAAGAAGTGATGACCAAATCGTGATTGCCGCTAATGAACGGATGGCCTATATCTATGCAATTGACAATAACGTAGATTTGTCTGACGTGGTGAAGCTTTTACAGCATGAGAATAAGCTCGACATTATTGCTATGAAAGACGGTAAAAATAATATCCAGGTTACAAAGGGGAGAAATGGTAGCCTGTTTTCTTATCATCCCGGTGGGAAATTTACCGATGAATATGGACAATCATGGACATTATCGGGCGAAACGAATCTTGTGGATATTACGACTAATAACAACCGGATCAAATATGGAAAATATCCAGACGTTTTGGCGAGGCTACACGGGGCAATGAATTCACATGAAGGAAGATATGTTGTCGTTACGGTTCAACCTGGATATGAACTGGTCGGTGAAAGTTCCCCTACCCACATCGGAGGGGGAGCGCATGGATCGCTGCATGAACAAGATTCCCTTGTCCCACTAATTATTTCTGGAACGAATACACGACCCAAAACATTGCGAATTGTGGATATAAAAGATTGGCTCCTACAATTGGTGAATGAATAAGTATTGATCGTTCTTGATATTAAAATTGAGCTATATTAGTATATAAGCATGTAGTTATATAAGTGAAAGGGGGCATATATTGAATCAACTAGGTTATGTAGCTGATCATTTAAAGTTATTGGGGGATAAAACCCGATTGATCATGTTATCCCTGCTAAGAGAAAGAGAATGGTGTGTTTGCGAATTTGTAGATATCTTTGATATGTCGCAGCCAGCAATTAGCCAACATTTGAGAAAATTAAAGTCGCAAGGAATTGTAAAAGAAGAACGACGAAGTCAGTGGGTATACTATTCCTTAAACGTAGACGACAAACCGCATATTCAAGCTGTTCTTGAGAGCATGCCAGACTCCAAGCATATTTTGAAATCGCTGAATAAAGAGGAACCGATCGCATCTTGTGGACCGGATTCCTCAGCTTGTTCATGCTAAAGCCTGTTCCGTTTATCTCCTTGTGGCGTAACGGTGCTATTATATAAGTATATGTTTATAAGGTAATATATTGGAGGTTAAGAACATTGATTTTGTTGGCATGCATTATATTTTTAGCCACTTTAGTGTTGGTGATCTGGCAGCCTAGAAATCTGTCTATCGGCTGGTCTGCCTGCGGCGGTGCCATACTCGCCTTGCTGGTGGGTGTCGTCGATTTACATGATGTTTGGGAAGTGACTCATATTGTCTGGAATGCGACACTGGCTTTTGTAGCCATTATTCTGATTTCGTTGGTGCTTGATAAAATCGGCTTCTTCGAATGGGCGGCGCTTCACATGGCACGGGTAGCCCATGGAAGCGGAACTCGGATGTTTGTTTATGTGACCATTCTTGGCGCCGTTGTTGCTGCTTTTTTTGCGAATGACGGTGCGGCCTTAATACTGACACCGATTGTACTGGCGATGGTTCGGGCACTTAAATTGGATGAGAAAATGATTTTTCCTTTTATCATAGCGAGCGGTTTTATTTCAGACACGACGTCGCTTCCGCTTGTGGTCAGCAACTTGGTCAACATTGTGTCAGCCGATTTCTTTGGGATCACCTTTATGGAATATGCGAGTCGCATGATTGTACCTAATTTATTTTCTTTAGCAGCCAGTATAGGAGTACTGTATCTTTTTTTCCGTAAAAGAATTCCGAAAACGTTTGATACGACACAATTAATCACGCCTGCGGAAGCGATTAAAGATCCAAAAATGTTCCGTATGTCCTGGATCGTTCTTGCGGTTTTGTTCGTTGGCTACTTTGCATGCGAATTTTTTAACATTCCCGTTTCGGCGGTGGTTGGTACTGTTGCTATCTTCTTCTTGCTGATGGCAAGAAGAAGCCCTGTGGTACCCATAAAAAAAGTTATCATGGGCGCTCCATGGGCCATCGTATTTTTCTCCATCGGGATGTATGTGGTGGTGTATGGTCTGCGTAATGCCGGTTTGACAGACCTGCTGGCCCATGTGATTCAAGCGGCTTCAGATCAAGGTATGTTTGTGGCCACCATGGGCATGGGTTTTATTGCGGCGATTATCTCGTCGGGTATGAATAACATGCCTACGGTCATGATTGATGCGCTTGCCATTAATGCCACCCATGCAACCGGTATAGTCAAAGAGGCACTGATTTATGCTAACGTTATAGGGTCGGATCTCGGACCGAAGATAACCCCAATTGGTTCGCTAGCCACATTATTGTGGTTGCATGTGCTTCGTTCGAAAAACGTGAAAATTTCATGGGGGACTTATTTTAAAACAGGCATCATCTTAACTATTCCTACACTTTTTATTACCCTACTGGGCTTATATCTGTGGTTAATCATTTCATAATGGACAATTGAAGGAGACGCTGATGATGGATAAGAAGACAATTTATTTTTTGTGCACTGGTAATTCTTGCCGCAGTCAAATGGCAGAAGGCTGGGCTAAACAATACTTGGGAGACCGTTGGAATGTATACAGTGCGGGCATTGAAGCACACGGCCTCAACCCTAAAGCGGTGCAAGCGATGAATGAAGTTGGGATGGATATTTCCGGTCAAACTTCAGATATTATTGATTCTGTTTTGCTGAATAGTGCGGATTTAGTTGTGACCTTATGCGGAGATGCTGCCGATAAATGTCCTATTACACCTCCGTACGTGCGCCGCGAACATTGGGGATTTGATGATCCGGCTAAAGCACAAGGAACAGAAGAAGAGAAATGGAGCGTATTCCAGCGTGTACGGGATGAAGTCGGGGCTCGTATTCGCAAATTTGCGGAGACCGGTGAATAAACCAGTGCACGGCTTAGGAAGGGCGAACTCAGGCATACTTCCTTAAAAGGGCGGTGTTTGTTTGGCATTTTTGAAATAGAAGATCTTCATGTTAATGAAAAAGGGTTAAGGCTCGTTAGACGACACTTAACCCTTTTTATTTTATAGACGAGATTCTATCCTTTTATAGGCTCGTGCATAGGTGCTGATGGTGCCCCTTGCATAGATAACCCGCCGCCAGTTGAGCTTGCTGGAACAACGTGATGTGGTGATCCCTTTTCAGGAGCAGCGCCTGCAGTTTGCTTGGCCAGCTTCTGTTTTTCCCACAGTGCTCTGGCGATCACCAGCATGGAGAGTACACCAACATATAGTAACAATGATCCGAGTTCGGGAAGCATCTCCTGAAAAGGTGCGCCGCGCAGTCCCATGGTACGCAGGAATTTGTACATCCATACGAAGGGGGAAAAATCACCGATTTGAATCGCTAAAGGTGGAAACAGTGATCTGGAAAGAACGGCCCCCGATAGTACAAAAGCAGGCATGAGCACCATCACCATTCTGCCAATGGCAATCCCCGGATGTGCAGCGCCCCATGCAACCAGAACATTGAAGCATACGGTACCGAATACATACAGGACAACCGGAATCATGAAGAGGATCGGATTGGCTTCGAAACGACCTCCCCCAAACATTTTAAGCATCCCGAGAGAGAAGATTAAGCCAGCCGTCGAAAACAGCGTATAAGGAAGAATACGCAGTAGGATGTTGAACGGATTTTGCAGTTCGGCAGCCAGTCTCTTGGAAACCCTTAGTCTGGCGACGATAGGTAAGCTATTGATATTGAGTATCATAAAAGAGAACATACAAGTGAATGCAAGTATCGTCGTATTCTGATAATCATTGGTTGGGTTAAACAGGGAACGCACCTCCAAGGCAATACCATTGAGAGCTCCCTGAGCCTGTTCGGCGTTCATCCCCGTTTTCAACATAGCTGGAACAGACAGTTCCATATTCTCAGAAACGCTAATTTCCTGCATAGCTGTACGAATGGAAGTAATAGATTGAACGTTGGTATTATCAAGAATGAGACCCACGCGACTGGAAAGGGAACGATGGTGATTGTCCTCTAAACCGTGCGGCAGGGAAATAACGGCTAAATATTTTTCGTGATAAAAATACTGCTCAGGATTGTCCGTAAACGAAACAATCTCTGCTACGTTCATATATGGAGAAGCATCTATCTTCTGGATCAACTCACGGCTGTAGGCTGTGTTGTCCTGATCCACTACTACCACGTTAGCATCGTTAATTTGGCTGCTTGGGAGCAGCAGGGAGTACCCCAGCACTGCAATCAGCGGGAAGATGATAGCTATGATCGGATACTTGGAGTGAACCAGATACGTCCATTCATCACGAAGTGATTTCATTCGTATTCACCTCAACTGTCATGCCTGGTAGCAAAGCGGCTTCTCTTGTTACATATACACGTACTTGGAATGTGGCGGTATCTGCCTCACCTTTTTCACGGGACATCTTTACATTAGCGAATTGCGGCGCAGCGGTCACATAACGTACGGTACCTTTCAAGTCCTTGTTGAGAGCAGATACTCGGGTTTTAACTTCTTGATTGGCCTTGAATTTACCCGCTTGTTCCTCATTGACATACAGATCGTAATATAAATCGTTGGTTTCCAGGGTAATCACAGGCGCTCCTTGCGCGACATTTTCCCCGACTTTTGTACTAATCGAAGTAACCTTGCCATCCTGTGGTGCCTTTAATACCAGTCGCTCTTTTTTGAGCAGCAATGTTTTAAGCTGAACTTCCTGTGTGTCTTTTTGTTGCTTTAAAAGGTCGATAGCCAACTTCTGATCTGCCAGCTGTTGACGGCTTTGCTGAATGGTTTCCAGTTGGGTTCTGGAACGATCGACGGACAATTGGGCACCACGGATTTCCTCCTCGGCTTGTTTTACCGCAACCGCTGCTTGTGTGGTCTGTTCACTGGCCTGCATACGTTCTTCAGGAGTAGCGCCATGGAGCAGCTTTTGAAGAGACTCCTTTTGCTGGCTCAACTGATTTGTCGCTAAAGTCAATGAGGATTCAGCATCATCCAACACTGCTTTGGATGCACTTCCTGCATCATAAAGTGCTTTATTACGTTTGTAGTTAGTCTGGGACGTCTGAACGTTTTTGGTGGCAGAAGCTACGGCAATTCGTTGCTGCTGAACATCTTCATCCCGAGCACCATTATTGACCTGTTGTTCCGCAGCAGTGGCTTGACGCTCAGCTGCCTGTGCCCGCAGCAGTGCCGCTTGGCTTTTGCTCTCAGTGACTTGAGCTTGCGCGATATCCAGCTGTGCTTGTTTTTCCTGAGTTGTTGCTCGTGTGTACCCTAATTGGATGGATTGTTGCTGTTGGCTGATCTGTGTATTGAACTGCGCGATTTGTGTCCGCAGCTGCTCAATTTGCAAATCCACATCTTTGGAATCCAAAGCCATAAGGACAGTTCCTTTTTTCACTTTCGTTTCTTCTGTTACCGGGATGTTTAGGACTTTGCCGCCTACTTGTTCAAAAGATACATGAATGCTATCAGCATTGAGCGTTGTGCCTTTAACGGATCGCGAAGCAGTGACTTGATCTTGTCCGTTAGTCTGAAGCAGGAACCCCCCGCCGATCAGACAGGCAATAGAAATGACAGGGATGATAAGGCTGGTGACTTGTGTGCGATTCATGGGTAATATGCTCCTTAAGTTCATAAAATGGATTCAACCTAGACTCGAATAAATATCCTGATTATGTACATTTTATTTATTCTATTATTTAATAATTTAGATGTTAGCCGGCTAACTAAAATGCAAAAATTAAAACTTACTCTGGCTTTGCTGCTTCATATATCTCTTTTGCTTGAGGGATGCCGCTTTCTATTTTTTTCAGTAATGTCAGGAGCAGTTCTTTTTCATCGTTGGATAGATGGCTCATCAGTGTGGAAGTGCATGTAAAATGTACAGGCAGCAGTCTCTCCATCATTTCTGTTCCTTGTTCGGTCAGTTTAACAATACTCATACGGCGGTCGGAAGGGTGAACGGATCTCATAATAAGCCCATCGCGTTCCAAACGGTCAAGCAGACCGGTAACGGTAGGCTTGCTAACCCCTACTTTCTCCGCAAGCTCTGTAGCCAGCAACCCTGTTTGAATGTTGCGATACAGGAGAATTAATATTGAAAATTTTCCGTGAGATATACCAAACTTCTCAAAGCCTTCAAAGCTCACTTTAAAAAGACTGGAGGATACGCGCATAAAAAATAGCATCGCTTCTGTCGCTCTTACATCAATCTCTGGGATACGCATAGAAAATTCTTGCAGCGCTTCACGAGTGGGCAAATCCCGTAAATCAAAATCCATAAGGTTCTCCTTTCTTCTTACATTGTGTTCCAGTCGACAAATTAGTTAGCCGACTAATCTTAATCGATTCAAAAATGAATTTCAAGCTAAATTTTGTTAATCGTCATGCAGATTTTTCACTATGTGGTTCTTGAGAATGGGGACATTTGGCATCAGGTAGAACGTTTGCCGGAGGATGAGAAAGTGGCCTGCCAATTGGATTGGGAGCGCAGATTTGATCATATGCAGCAGCATAGCGGGCAGCATTTGCTGTCAGCGATTTGTCTGGAACTGTTGGGTGCGCGTACAGAAAGCTTTCATTTGGGACAAGAGTACGCCACAATTGATGTCAACTCTTCTGATATAACATCCGCACAGCTATCGGCAATCGAGCAGGAAGCAAATCAGCAAATCTACAATAACCGCAGCATAAAAAGTTATTTTGTAACCCATGAGCAATTGAAGAACATTCCGCTTGTGAAAATGCCTAAAGTGACGGAAAATATTCGGATTGTTGAGATCGAAGGCATTGAATATAATGCTTGCGGCGGTACACATGTGGCTCAAACCGGGGAAATCGGGATGATTAAATGCTTGAAATGGGAAAAGCAAAAAGGGATGGCGAGAATCCATTTCAAATGTGGTGCTCGCGCACTCCAGGAATTTAATGAGAGTGCTCGGATTTTGGACGTGTTGTCTGCGAAGTTCAATACTGGGCGAAAGGATATTTTGACTCGATTCGAAAAGTGGGAGCAGGAGCATAAGCAGTTCAAGGCGCAAGTGGAGCTTCTACAAGAGGAAAATGCATCGTACCAGGCGAAAGAGCTGCTGTCTGCTGTACAGGGGCATGTTCTTGCTCATGTATTTGAACAAAAATCCATTCAGGAGATGCAGCAATTGGCTGCCAAGCTGACCACTGAGCATGATTTGCTTGTTTTATTTGCCACAACAGCCGAAAACAAAATCATTCTGGCACATAATGGTAGCCAATCTGTTAGTTGCGGGGCGTTTTTGAAAGAGAATCTGGGCGCGTTTCAGGGCAAGGGGGGCGGTAGCAACCAATCTGCTCAGGCAGCATTTTCGTCCCGCGAGAACCTCTTGAATTTCTTCGAAACGGCCCAGCGGCAGTTCATTCAGGGCTAATATAATGGAGGATTAGTGACGCAGCGGTAGCTTCCACTTTTCCTCTTCTGTAAATAAAATAAAAGAAAAAATAAGTGCAACAACAGCGCCCCAAACGGCTTTATCCCCAATCGTCAAAGTCAGAAATCCCCCCAGCAAGGCTCCTACCAAGAAGGCAGCCAGGATGACACCATAACGCATCGCTCGAATGGCAGCGTTCGTGTCCTTGGTCGTTACAGCGACATACACAGCCTCGATAGCTGATCGAAGGTTACCGGTGCTGACCGTGGAGGTGTACGGCACATCAATGAGCTTGCGGAAGGAAGTCATTTGCACGGAAGCGACGAATGAGACGATCACCACTACTACCGTATTGGGAACTCCTTGTGGAATCAATCCCACGATGAAAAAAATCGCGATTTCCAGTAAAAGAATTGCGCGGGTCCAGTCTGGAGTTAAACGGTGGGTTGATTTGCGTTTAATCCCTTCAGCAACAAAAACCCCCAGTGAAAAGGCGATCAGTGGCGGGATATAGGCTAACGCCTGAATCCAGTGCCCCTGAATGATTTTGACAGCCAGCAGTACGATATTGCCTGTCTGTGCGTTGGCGAAAACACCGCCTCTTCCTACAAAGGTATATGTGTCCAAAAAGCCCCCTACTAATGATAGTAAGGCGCCCAGTCGCAACGATTCGGACGTTACCTGATGTAAATGGATTTTGCCTTTCATAAACACGGCATATAAGCCTCCTATACTAAACGTCGATTCTTTAAAGCTAACACGAAAATCCAGGACCATACAATTAAATTAATCACTTAAGCATGAAAATGACACAAAGAAGCCACATCAGGTCCCATACAATAGAAAGGACGTGATGCGGCTTGTTGGAGTGCTGCTTAAAGTGCCATCTGGAACTTCGAGAATATGCTTATTGCAGAGCTTGAACGAGTGCTTTACCAAACTCCTGTGCACCATCTGGGCCGTCGGCTGTAATAATATCGCTATGAGCGACGACATGCTGAGCGACATAGTCGGCTTGATGCGATTGGAGCTGATCCTTTTGCACATCCACAGGGTAGCATGTAGCCGTTCTGCCAGAGAGCAGACCGGTTTGAGCCACAGCTACAGAGCCTGCGCAGATGCCAGCCACTAAAGTCTTTTGCTCATGAGCTTGTTTCAGCAGAGCTTGGAGATCCGCGTTATTCCACAGGTGATCATTTGTTCCTGATCCGCCGATTACAGATACCACATCATACTCAGCCGGCACAGCGTCTGTAAAGACAAGATCAGCCGTCGCTTTACCGTTGTAGTCACCCATGATTTCGCCTGTTTTTGTACTGGCTAATGTTACAGTAACACCTGCTTGCTCCAGCGCTTCTTTTGGTTTAAACAATTCATCCTCATTAAAGCGCTCTGGGGGTATAATAAAAAGAGCTTTTTTACTCATACTCTATTCCTCCTTGAATGTGTAACGTTATTTACTATTGTAGGGTGGCTTCGTCGGGCTGTGAAGAATGCACTTTCAAGTACGGAGGTTACCTGCAGGTTACTATTCATGTGGAAGATCATGATGATTTAGAAGGAGTTAATTGATATATGTCTGATACGCTGAGAGAAGAAATACGGGAGAAAATTGTAAACGGAGACTACAACTGCGAAAAGGAATTAACGCTATCTGTGCTGAGCGGGAAATGGAAGGTCGTTATTTTATGGCATCTGGGTGTCGAAGGGCCGCACCGGTTCAGTGACCTGCAAAGGTTGTTTCCGAAGCTGTCGCATAAAGTGCTGACCAACCAGCTACGGGAGTTGATGGAGGACGGTATTGTACACCGGGAAGTGTATCCCGAAGTGCCTCCAAAGGTGGAATATTCGATGACTGAGTTGGGGATGACGATTTTACCGATTGTGGAGATGATGTATGACTGGGGGAAAAAACGGGTGCAATCCATCCGTGAGGAAATGCAACGCAGCAGTGAGGGAAATGTTTAAATCTTGGATGCGATCTTAGATGGACCTTTAACACTCCGTCATATAAAAAATAGAACGCCTTGCACTATGAGTACGAATTGTACCTAGAGCGAAGGCGTTCTTTGGCATGTTAGCAGTCTGTGTGTGTGGATCATGTTAGTCTAGGAAAAATAGCTGTAGCCCATATGGATCATTGCTGTTCAAGGGCTGGTAAAACCTCAATCCAGCGTGTAGCCCAAGTACCAATATGGTCAAATAAAGGAGCTAAATCGCGTCCCTTATCCGTAAGGGAGTATTCAATCCGCACAGGCTTTTCAGGATAAACCATACGTTGAATGATTCCTTCTTCCTCCAGCTCTTTCAAACGGTCCGAAAGGACCTTTCCACTTAAGTTAGGAATTGAATTCTCAATAGCGACGAAACGTTGCGGACCATTCGTTAGTTGAAATACGATCAACACCGTCCAACGCTTGCTCAGTAGCTCCATAGCCTTTTCAAACCGTGGGCACATCTGCGGAATATTCATGTGATCACCTCATGCTCCTATTATTAACGATTCACTGTTAAAAGTAAATGATTTTACTTTACATAAATTTATTACTTGACGAAATCGAATGATATAAATATACTTTGTTACATAAAGTAACTTGTTAGCTTTGATACGGAGTTTAAGATGTAAATGCTTAAAATTTGAACTTAATTTGATATGATTAATGATGTAATAAAAAGAACAGATACGGACGAATCGTTGAGGTTATGGTTTGGGTGCAGGGGGAAGTCGGATGAAGCTAGAATGTGAAGTGTGCGTAGTTGGAGGGGGACCCGCAGGGACTTTGTTATCCTGTCTACTGGCGGAGCAGGGTGTTTCAACGATATTGGTTGAGCGGCAGAGCGTGCCCGGAAAGGCTTTCCGCGGTGAAATTTTAAACGATGAGGGTCAGGAAGTGATCCGCAAACATAAACTGCTCGAACAAATTCATGAGGATCATATTCTCGCCTCCACAAGAATCGAATATTGGCAGCATCAGCAGCAGGTCAAGACGGTTGAGCCAGCTTCAATCCATCATAATGTAGGGGTGCATATTCCACAACCTCGATTTTTGGAAGCTCTGCTCAAGCAGGCGTCCACCTACGAGTCTTTCCGTTACCTGGCAGGTACAACTGTGACTGCGTTGGAGGGTGACAGCGAGCAGGGGTACACGGGCTTGACCGCCCGCGATAAGAACGGTCATGAGATTACAATTCATAGTTCTTTGATTGTGGGGGCAGACGGACGCTATTCGACTGTGCGCAAGCTGGCGCAGATGCCTGTGACGAAAATTCGCCACGATTATGATCTGCTATGGGCCAAAATCACGGCACCTGCCGGGTGGGAGCCCGTCACTCGTCTGGCTCTGGTCAACGGAGGTCAGTTGGCTTTATTCTCGCAGGCTGAGGGTTATATCCAAATTGGCTGGAATGTGGAGGAGGGGAGCTTTTCCACCCTGTTTAAGCAATCTTTTGAACCATTTATACAGCTGTTTACGGAGGCTTTTCCAGATTTAGAGCATAGTGTGCATGATCACATTCGTTCATGGAAGGACTTCGTACCGTTGGATATTTTCAGCAGCCGTAGTGACACATGGGCACAGAATGGACTGGTCCTGATTGGAGATGCGGCGCATACCATGACACCTACGGGAGCTTTTGGTTTGAACGCTGCTTTGAAGGATGCCGATGTGCTGGCCAGTGAGCTTCTTCGTTTACGCCAGCAGGTATATACCGCAGAAGACCTGAAGGCTTTCGAAGATGGACGACGGCAGGCTGTCACCGAGCTTCAGGAGCGTCAACTAATCTTGGAGTCCACGTTTCATGAACATTTCTTACACATAGTTAAATGATATAAAACCCCGACAACAACGATTAGCCTGAGAAATGCGAGGCATTTCATATATAGAGTTTATATAAAGGATGGTGCAGAGAGATGAACATTAAAGATGTAGCTACGCTACTTAACGATAAAATTCAAACCGTTCGTGGAGAGCAATCCTCGACAATTTTGGTAGGACCGATCAAGCTGCCAGTTAATTTGGAAGGGGAAACGGTTGTTTTTCAATGGTATTGCTGGCTACCTGTACGGGACGAGGAAGATCGCCAGAACTTACTGAATGCTAATGCTGAGACGATTGTGAAGCGATTGTCCACACTGAACTTGGCGGAGGGACAACAATCAAGTGTATTGGTGTACGGGGATCTCCAACAGTCCGAAAATGCATTAGTTCGCATGCATAGTATTTGTCATACTGGAGATATTTTTGGTAGCAAGCGTTGTGATTGCGGATTTCAACTCCACCAGTCGATGAAAATGATTGTGGAACATGGAACAGGTGCATTGTTTTATCTGGCAAATCATGAAGGTCGCGGAATCGGTTTGTTTAGTAAAGCCATGGCTTATATTCTGCAAGAAGAAGGCATGGATACCGTCGAAGCCAACCATCAGTTGGGTTTTGAAGATGATACACGCAATTATGCGGATGCCATTAGTGTGCTTCAACATCTGAGACAAAAACCAGTAACTCTGATTACAAATAACCCTAAAAAGCTGGATGCTTTGAAGAAGTCGGGTATGAATGTGGCGGGACGTATGCCGCTCTGGGGCGATGTGTCACAATATAATGAACGGTACTTGAATACAAAAGTAGAACGATCCGGCCATTTGCGGGATTCCGATCTCAGGGAGGTTCTATGAACACTCACGAAAAATATATGCGCCTGGCACTGGAAAATGCCAGAAGTGCCAAAGGGCAAACAGAACCGAATCCGCTCGTCGGATCAGTCATTGTTAACAATGGCCGTATCGTTGGGATCGGCGCTCATTTGAAGCCTGGTGAGCCACATGCCGAGATTCATGCCTTGCGTATGGCGGGGGAACACGCTCAGGGAGCGACGATCTACGTAACGCTGGAGCCGTGTTCTCATCACGGCCGGACAGGCCCATGCGCGGAAGCGATTGTGAAGGCAGGCATTCGTCGGGTGGTGATTGCAGCCCTGGACCCGAATCCGCTGGTTTCCGGCAGAGGGGTACAGATTTTGAAAGATGCGGGCATTGAGGTCATTGTCGGCGTATGTGAGCAGGAATCGATCCGCATGAATGAAGTGTTTAACCAATATATCGTGAGCAAGCGTCCTTTTATTACGATCAAATCGGCAGTAACACTGGACGGTAAAATTGCAACCCGGACCTCGAAAAGCAAATGGATTACGTCTGAGGCTGCACGGGAGGATGTGCATCGTCTACGTAACGAGCATGTGGGAATCCTGGTCGGTGTACAGACGGTGATTCACGATAATCCTCAGCTTACGACTCGTCTACCGGATGGACGGAATCCGATTCGTATCATTTTGGATAGCAAGCTTCGAATTCCATTGGATGCCCGTGTCATTACAGATGGGGAGGCACCTACCTGGATATTCACAGGGCGCATTTATGATGAAGGCAAGCGTAGCCAGTTGGAACAACTGGGTGTAAAGGTATATCCGACTCAGGATGAAAACAGTGATCGGGTTAACCTGCCGCAAATGCTGGATATTCTGGGTGCGGCGGAGGTGTCATCGGTGTTCGTGGAAGGCGGAGCCGAGGTGAACGCTTCGTTCGTGCAGCAAGGACTGGCAGACAAGCTGGTGCTGTATATGGCACCGAAGCTGGTTGGAGGGCGCACAGCCCCGGGCTTTCTCGGGGGAGAGGGCGTGTCTGCGATGAGCGATGCGGTGGCCTTGCAGGATTTGAGCGTAACACAGGTTGGCGTGGACTGGAAAATAGAAGGGTATTTTGAGCGGGAAAAATGAGTGAGTTGTTTTTGGGTGGAGAAGGAGGCTCCGCGAAGGGGTTGATCTTCCGATCGCTGTTGCAGTGGGATTCTTCGATTGTATAAGAGATTTAAAGGTAAGAATCCCACTGCAAAGGCGAACGCTTCCGCTTCTCCAGATTCAACCCCTCCGCTCCGCTGCTGCCCACCGCAAAGTCACTCATTTTTCGAAATGGTGTGGAGCATGGGAAGGGCAGGAGAAACTAAACACTTAAAAGCTCAAACTCATTGATTCAAAAACTTATAAATTCAAAAGAACAGAGGATCTGAAGGGCTAAAGGCCTGGAGGGTCTTTTTTATATACTAAACGGTTAGTAGGGTGAATGGTTAATGGGGTGAATAACTCATAAGGTGAACGTCTTATGGGGTGAAATCGAAATGACATAATTACTTATTGCAAAATGACATAATTACATAATATTTGGGTTTTTCGTCCTGGTTTCTTATGTATTATTTAGAGGCTTTCGCCTCGTTTAGTTAGATTTTAGAAATATAAGGATTGACCTGGAAATAGAGATCAAGCACAATGAAGTTGAATTCAGCTTGGAGGAAAAGGGAAAAGCCCTGCAGGGAAAGGGATAAGAGAATTCAAAGGAGGATGTTGGTTGTGAAAAAAATGATATTATGCTTGTTAAGTGCCAGTCTGATATGTTTAGCTGCGCCAGTTTCTACTAAGGCCTTTTCGGGTGAGGTCACACAAGGCACAGGCTCCTATTCAACCACACTACCTGCCGGAGCAGCTACACCGCAAAACGAAATTTATAAGACAGCGAATGTAACTAGCCCAATGCCTACTAACGACTGGTGGAGCAGCCTGGCCTGGGTGCCCCACTCCGAGGCTCAATATCCACATCCGCTTGCCTTGAAAAATCAGCAAAATGGTTTACGCATCTTTAACCCAAGCGGAAAAATTACGGTGAATCTGGGATACATTGCAGGCTGGATGGATGATGTGAATGATTTTACCATCGGACATTCTGAAAGCGCTTCATTTCCGAATGCCAAAGTGGATGGCTTCAGTGACTGGTTTGTCAAATCCTTATTTCAAAGCGGCAGCAACAAAATGAGTGCTACCTATGGGCATGGCTCCCCCTATGTTTTTTTCGAGTTTGGCGGTGGTAATCCCAAGCTCTCGTTCAATGAGGTACCCAAGGTCTGGTCTGGCTCAGCTACCTCCCCTGTGCTTGGCATTACGATCAATGGCTCACACTATGGTCTGTTTGGTCCTTCCGGCAGCACCTGGTCCGGTCTCGGAACGAGTACTCTGATCAATCAATTGAACGGGAAAAACTATTTTACAGTGGCGGCTTTGCCTGACAATACAACGGCGACCTTGGACAAATTTCAGCAATATGCCTATTCTTTTGTTACAAACTCCAAAGCACAGTACAGCTACAACGAAGCTTCTTCCGAAGTAACAACCAACTTTACCGTTACAACAACCGCGAAGCAAGGTACACAAGCGGGTACTATTTTTGCCTTATATCCACATCAGTGGAAAAACTCATCACAGTCCCTGCTGGGCTATACGTACAATTCTGTACGTGGTCTGATGAAAACAGCGGAAGGGGCTTCTTTTCAAACGAAGATGAAGTTTACAGGCGTGCTCCCTTCTTTGCCCGATTTGGGGTCTTATGATAAAAATAAGCTGAATAGTTATATAGACGAAGCGAAAGCGGAAGTCTATTCTGGCGATGGTGACACATACTGGACTGGAAAACGTTTGGGCAAGCTAGCAGCCTTGGCGCCAATTGCCGACCAGGTGGGCAATACTGCAGCAGCGACCCAGTTCCGCAATGAGATTAAAAGTCGGCTACAGGACTGGTTTAAGGCTAGCGACAGCTCAGGAAACCTGAAAAGCTCAAACCTATTTGTGTACAATAGCAATTGGGGGACATTAATCGGTTATCCCGACAGCTTTGGCAGCGCGGTAGAATTAAACGACCATCATTTCCATTATGGATACTTTATTAAGGCTGCGGCCGAAATTGCACGGGTGGACAAGAGCTGGGCATCCAATTCACAATGGGGGCAGATGGTGCAGTTGCTCATTCGCGACATTGCCAATACAGACAGGTCTGATTCTAAATTTCCGTATTTACGTAATTTTGATCCCTATGCCGGTCACACCTGGGCTTCCGGTCATGCCAAATTTGGCGACGGCAACAACAATGAATCCTCCTCGGAAGCGATGAATGCTTGGGCCGGTCTGATTTTATGGGGCGAGGCGACGGGAAATACCCAAACTCGTGATCTGGGCATCTATCTATATACAACGGAAATGAATGCGATTAACGAATACTGGTTTGATGTACAAGGTACAAACACCCCTTCAGGGATGCAAAGTGCGACGGCAAGTATGATCTGGGGTGGTAAAACGGTGGGGAATGCTACATGGTGGACCAATAACCCCGCAGAGGTGCATGGCATCAACTGGCTGCCGATTACTTCTGCTTCCTTGTATCTGACACAATATCCGGAATATGCGGCTAAAAATTTTAGCAATCTGCTGCAAAAAAGCGGTGGGAATTTCAGTCCGTGGGAAGATATCGTGTATATGTACAGAACGATTTCGGACCCGTCCGATGCCAAGGCCAAATTCAGTGCACGCGTAGCGGCGATGACACCGGAAGCTGGGAATTCCAAGGCGAATGCCTACCACTGGATTTATAATTTGGATGCTGTTGGCAACATCGACCGTAGCGTCACTGCCAATTCACCTATTTATGCCGTGTTTCATAAGAACGGTGTAAAAACCTATGTGGCCTACAACTTTACCAGCCAAGAGAAAATAGTAACCTTTTCAGATGGACATAGTATTACCGTGCAGCCGAACAGCTTTAATATCGGAAATGGAAACGGCGGCGGCAATCCACAACCTGATATAGAGGCCCCAACCAGCCCGGCCAATGTGCGAGCTACGGCCAAAACGGCTTCGGCGGTTACGCTGGAGTGGGAGGCAGCTACAGACAATGTTGGCGTAACGGGGTATATCGTGTATAAGGACGGGACTCAGGCGGCAGAGATAAGCGGCACTTCCGCTTCAATTACAGGACTGAATGCAGCGACCGCTTATAGCTTTACCGTCAAGGCTCGTGATGCAGCCGGTAACCTGTCTGCGGCAAGTCGTGCTGTATCGGTAACTACGGAGGCAGCATCTGGCGGCAATGAGGGTGGCGGAGAAACGGAGGATTACACCGTACGGGCCCGCTTTGTCAGCGATCGTGAAGCACTGCTTCAATTTACCCCCAAAACAGCCTCAGCCTATGTTGACGTGCATTATACTTTATTAGGTGGGCAACAGCTCAACTACCGGATGACCAACAACGCCGGTGTTTGGGAGCAGCGGGTTAAAGACCTCACCATCGGAAAGGCCGTCAGCTATTGGTTCACCTATGAAAAGGCGGGATTGCAATATGAGACGCCTTCATTCAGCTATACCCACCAGACGGCCTCTACAACGACAGGGGTTTCCGAAATTTCCGCGATCGAGGCGTTAGACACGTTCCAGCCCGGGCTTGCTCCTGAATAAATTCGAAATTATGGATATGATAATTATAGAGGAGATAAAAGTATGACAGAATTTTGGGAATCAAGCTTTATAGAAAATCAAATGATGTGGGGCTTTGAACCTTCAGACTCAGCAATTCTGACCAAGGACTTTTTCATTGAAAAGAACGTTAAGAATATATTGATACCTGGTATTGGATATGGTAGAAATGCCAAGGTTTTTATGGACAACGGAATACATGTTACAGGTATTGAGATTTCAAAAACAGCGATTGATTTGGCAAGACAAAAAGGGCTCAATATCAGTATTTTTCATGGCTCCGTAATGGATATGCCTTTTGATAACAAGCTTTATGACGGCATATTTTGTTATGCGCTTATTCACTTATTGAATAAAAGTGAGAGAGAGAAATTTATTAAGGATTGCTATCATCAGCTAAAGCCAAATGGATATATGGTTTTTACTACTATTTCAAAGGAAGCTCCGATGTTTGGAAAGGGAAAGCAGCTAGGTAAAGACTATTTCGAGATCATGGAAGGGGTAAACATGTTTTTTTATAATGCTGACTCGATAGAACAAGAATTCGGAAAATATGGATTAACAGAAATTTCGGAAATTGTTGAGCCACATAAAAATATGGAAAGCAAACCTCCATTCAAATTTATCATGGTCAAATGTCACAAAGAGCTGTAAGTGAATGGTGAGAGAACGACATGAGGGAAGCACATATGCTTCCTCCGTGTCTTTTTTTGTTTTTTATGGGGTCGTAATACTTTCGCCATGTTCGTGAGTGCAAGGGTGCGCAATAATGATAAAGGCTGATACGGAAGATATTACCGAGGCGAGGATTTCCAAAGGTCCCGCAGTGCCTGCCCTAATCGGATCAGGTATCCTGTAAATCTGATGTATCCACCAACAATTAGGGTTCGATTCCCAATCGCCTTCCAAGCGACTTTTGGTAGAGTATTCGAATGGACGAATAAAACAATGAAAAGACCCCGATAAGAGCATCCCATGTCTGGTCTTGATGACAGATGCTGGAGCGATGGCTATGCGGTCAGCGGATACCGGAGAGAGCAAGCGCCGACAGGACCAGAGGCTACGGGAATACAGATTCACAGTCGATGTTGGGCTGGTGAATTCAATCCCCGAAACACGGGAACAGGCGGCTCCTTTCTTTTTCCTTAAGCTTGGCCCCGCCTTTCACACGGAGGGATGCTCTGCAAGGGTCCTACCCCTGCTATAACAAATAAAAATAAAGAATCCTCATTTTAAAAATGTGTTTTGACTCAACGTGCGAATAAGCGGAGCGGTCCGTTCGAATCTGGAGAAGCGAAGCGTTCGCCTTTGCACCTGAATTTTAACCCTATAAGGGGTTCATCAAATCCAAAAATTCAGGAGCAACAGCGATCGGAAGATCAAATGGAACGTGGAGCCGCTACACGCGGAAAATGTACATTTTTAAGTTGAGGATTTTTAACACTAGGAGTGATACGATGTTTAAGAAGATAACGATTAAAGCCGATGAGCGCGGACTGCTGTTCAAAAAAGGAAGCTACCACAAGTTGTTGCTCCCAGGTACCTACCTATTGAAGACATTTCAGCAGGAAGCTGTTGAAATTTTGAATGTAGCCGAATCATTTTTTGTACCAGATCATGATATTCGTTTGTTTTTGACAGATCCTCTATTGCTGGAGCAATTGACTGTCATCGATGTAGAGGATCATGAATATGTGCTGCATTATGAGGATAATCGGTTTGTAGAACTGCTGACAGCAGGGAAATATGCATTTTGGAACATGCTTAAGGAGCATCGTTTTGTTCGAGCAGATACCCGGCAGCCTGCAATTGATAAGGCTTTGGGGCAAGCATTCTTGTCCAAGACACCGGGCTTCTGGAAAGCCCTTCAGGTGGCCAGTCATGAATTGGGGTTTTTGTATTACGATAATGTGCTGCAAGGTGAACTGAAACCGGGCAAATATTATTTCTGGTTGTCCACGGTGAATACAGAGATCAAAACATTAGATATGCGACAGCAGCAGATGGACCTGATGGGGCAGGAAATCATGACTGAAGACAAAATCACGCTGCGCCTTAACTTCGTCTGTCAGTACCGGATCATCGAGCCGCTACGGGCGTTGGAATTCAGAGCATACGAGGAACAAATATACATTATGCTTCAACTGCTGCTGCGTGAATACGTGGGCACAATGAAGCTGGATGATTTGCTGAAAATGAAGCAGGAGATCGCGGAATATGTCTTGACACGACTGAATGAACAGAGCTGTGAATATGGGGTTACTTTTACATCCGCAGGGGTGAAGGATATTATTTTGCCGGGGGATATCAAGGATATTCTGAATACGGTGCTATTGGCAGAGAAGAAGGCACAAGCCAACCTCATCACACGACGTGAAGAGACGGCATCCACTCGTAGTTTGCTCAATACGGCCAAGCTGATGGACGAAAACTCCACCCTCTATCGTCTCAAAGAGCTGGAATTCATGGAAAAAATCTGTGAGAAGATTGGTACGATATCGCTGACTGGCGGAAATACGCTGCTGGAGCAGCTAAACACGTTGGTTCATATGAAAGAGGGGCAGGGACTCCAATAACGGAAAATACTCCCGAACGATGAGTGCAAGCTGGCTCAAGGTTCGGGAGTATTTTTTTAATTCGTCTTGGTGGATGCGAGAAAAGCGTCCATATCGATCACCGGAATGAGAGTACCCCGATGCTCCATCACAGTAGGAAACAATTCGCGTTGCCATTCTTCCTCATTGCTTTGTAGCTGACTGTCTTCAGCAGATGCCGTATCCTCCACCTGATCGACAAGCAGGGCAATCTTCGCACGACTGAGCAAAATCATTTTGTCCTCGGAGGAGTCGCTTGATGCGGGGAGAAACAGTTTCTTGCGTAGGTTAAGGATTGTAAATACATCGCCACGAATGGTCACCATTCCTTCATGCCACGCCTCGGAAAAGGGGAGCGGTGTCCCTTTTTTGGCATTCATGACTTCTTCGACTTCCAGAAAGTTTAACGCGAACTTCTTGTCCGCCAGACTGCACACAATATATTCAGACATAGCAATTCTCCTTACATATTCAGATAAGTCCATCACAAGTTGTGAACTAGCGATAAATTGGGTTAACTATTGCGTTTTAACAGACGGAACGATAAAGTGGAGGATGCGGTAAAATGGTTTTAGTTAATCACAGAATATCACAAACGAGCAGTTAAATCTTCCAAAATAACAACCAACCGGACAAGGCGTGGCTTCGAATTTCCCTTCATATATAATGTTTGGAGCTGAGGTCGTGTCCGATGCACTACATTTTAAGATAAGCGGGTTGAGGTAGAATGGATCATGAAAAGCAGCGGTTAAGTATCGAGGCAGCCAGATTATACTATCTGAACGACTATAGCCAGCAGGATATTGCGGTCAGACTCGGAGTTTCGCGGCCTACGGTATCGCGGTTACTTCAGGCTGCCAAGGAACAGGGATACGTGCGGATCAGTATTGTGGACCCTATGGAGGATATGGACGCGCTCGGAGAGCAGGTGAAAAAGAAATACGGGCTGGATACCGTGCTGGTCTGTTATTCGCCATTAAATGAATATCAGGAGATCAAGAAGCATATTAGCAAAAAAGCAGCCGATTATTTGCATGAAACGGTACAGGATGCTGATATTATTGGAGTGACATGGGGAACAACCATGCATGCGGTGGCGCTTCATCTCCAGCAAAAGCAGGTCAAGGGAGTTGAGGTAGTTCAGCTCAAAGGAGGCGTAAGCCATTCACATGTCAACACTTATGCCGTGGAAACCGTAAATTTGTTCGCAGAAGCCTTTAACACCATCGCTCGGTATTTGCCGCTGCCTGTGATTTTCGACAGTCAAGCTGTTAAGAAAATGGTCGAGGAGGATCGGCATATCCAGCGTATCATTGAACTTGGCAAGCAGGCGAACATTGCGGTGTTTACGGTGGGGACGGTCAAGGAGGATGCGCTGCTGTTCCGATTAGGCTATTTTAACCATGAAGAGCAGAAGCTGCTGCAAAAAATCGGCAAGGGCGATATTTGCTCGCGCTTTTTTGACGATGAGGGCAACATATGCAGTCAGGAAATCAACAGCCGTACCGTTGGAATTGATTTACCTGAGCTGCGAAAGAAGGAGAAGTCCATCCTTGTAGCTGGAGGCCAGCGCAAAGTAGAGGCCATTCGGGCATCACTGCGCGGCAAGTATGCGAATATCTTGGTGACGGATCAGTTTACAGCACAAGCACTTTTGCAATAGAACCTGTGGAGCTCAATTCAATTAAACATGGTTACGGAGTGTGCCTACAGGGTAACATGAATTGTAGGTGAACGGCCTGTGTACAAGCGTGAACATAATTTCAAAATGTGTTTTACATATGTTCAGAGCCGTGCTATGATGATCTCATCACAGAGAAATAATCGATTCATTTTCTTCACACTATTTATTAAATGAAGGAGCCTTTAGATATGAACATTGCAGCATTAATCGACCATACATTGTTGCGTGCAGATGCGACGAAGGATGAAATTACAAAACTGACTGCTGAGGCAAAAAAATACCAGTTTGCTTCCGTATGTGTGAATCCGGCGTGGGTAGCTTATGCAGCCGAACAGCTTGCAGGCACAGGCGTGGCTATCTGTACGGTTATCGGATTTCCACTGGGAGCCAATACATCGGCAACGAAAGCGTTTGAAACCAAAGATGCTATTGCTAACGGTGCAACTGAAATTGATATGGTAATTAACATAGGCGCTTTGAAGGCGCGTGATGTACAGCTTGTCGAGCAGGATATCCGTGCGGTTGTGGAAGCGGCTGCGGGTACACTGGTAAAAGTAATTATTGAAACCTGCCTGCTGACAGACGAAGAGAAGGTACTGGCGTGTGAGCTGTCCGTCAAAGCCGGAGCAAATTTTGTGAAAACTTCGACGGGTTTCTCTACAGGTGGAGCTACTGTGGAAGACGTAGCGTTGATGCGCAAAACAGTAGGACCTGATATTGGTGTTAAAGCTTCTGGCGGCGTACGCAGCCTGGAGGACGTACAAAAATTAGTAGAAGCTGGCGCAAGTCGGATCGGTGCAAGTTCCGGTGTGAAAATCATCGAGGGCGAGCAATCAACATCTTCCTACTAAGTTTATTTTAAAGTCATGGAGGGATTCGCGATGAAGGATCAATTGATTCAGAAAGCGCTTGAGGCGCGTAATCAGGCATATGTTCCGTATTCGAATTTTCAAGTAGGTGCTGCGGTTCTCGGGAGCGATGGCACGATTTATCACGGATGCAATGTGGAAAACGCCTCCTACGGCTTATGTAATTGTGCAGAGCGGACAGCGATTTTCAAAATGGTATCCGAAGGCTGCCGAAAAATTGATTCGATTGCGGTAGCAGCTGATACGGAAGGACCTGTGTCTCCATGTGGGGCCTGTCGTCAGGTCATTTCCGAATTTGCTCATCAAGATACCAAAATTTATCTGACAAACCTTCATGGCAATACGGAAGAGTGGACGGTGGATCAATTACTGCCGGGTGCCTTTCGACCTGCGGATCTGGGAAAATAAAAAAAAGAATGCCTCTTTGGGGCGCATTCTTTTTATGGGCAATGTAAGCGCTTAATGTAATGAGGGGGAATTGAAATGAAATATGTAATCGCTTTGGTGGGATTGCTCGTTGTATTTGCACTTACTTACGTTGCCAGCAGTGACAAGCGTAAAATCAGGTATCGTCCGCTGATAGTTATGGTTGTTCTGCAAGCAGCGCTTGCTTTCGTATTGCTGAACACAGAGATTGGTGAAATTCTAGTCAAAGGTTTTGCAAAAGGTTTTAATAGTCTGATTGGTTATGCTATGGAAGGGATTAACTTCGTTTTTGGCGGAATTGCGAATGAAGGAGCAGCACCGTTCTTTATCGGTGTACTGCTGCCAATCGTGTTCATATCCGCACTGATTGGGATTTTACAATATGTAAAAGTGCTGCCTTTCATTATTAAATATATCGGGCTTGTCTTGAGCAAAGTAAACGGAATGGGTAAACTGGAATCCTACAACGCTGTAGCTTCGGCTATCTTGGGTCAATCCGAGGTATTTATTTCCGTTAAGAAACAAATTGGTCTGCTGCCAAAACATCGGCTGTATACATTGTGTGCATCTGCGATGTCTACGGTGTCCATGTCGATTGTGGGAGCCTACATGCAAATGTTGAACCCCAAATATGTGGTTACCGCATTGGTGCTGAACCTGTTTGGCGGCTTTATTATCGCTTCCATTATTAATCCATACAAGATTGAGAAGGAAGACGATTTACTGGAGGTTCAAGAGGAAGAGAAGCAGTCCTTCTTCGAAATGCTCGGGGAATATATTATGGACGGTTTCAAGGTTGCTATTACGGTAGCTGCGATGCTGATCGGTTTTGTGGCGCTGATTGCCATGGTTAACGGTATTTTCTCATGGTTGTTTGGAATCAGCTTTCAGGCGCTGCTTGGTTATGTGTTTGCACCGTTCGCCTTTGTTATGGGGATTCCGTGGAACGAGGCAGTGCAGGCGGGCAGCATTATGGCTACCAAGCTCGTATCCAACGAATTTGTGGCCATGCTGGATCTGACCAAACAAACAGGCTTGTCCGAGCGTACGGTCGGAATCGTATCGGTATTCCTCGTATCTTTTGCAAACTTCTCATCCATCGGTATCATTTCTGGGGCTGTGAAGGGTCTGCATGAAAAACAGGGAAATGTAGTGGCCCGTTTTGGTCTGAAGCTGTTGTACGGAGCGACGCTGGTTAGCGTGCTGTCGGCAACAATTGCAGGGTTGTTTTTGTAAAAAAAACAGCGAATCAGGAAAGGATTTTTATGATGTCTAAATTTAAACGGATTCACTTGGTCGTTATGGACTCGGTTGGTATCGGCGAAGCACCGGATGCTGCCCAGTTTGATGATTATGATGTAGATACACTCGGTCATATTGCGCGCGAACGCGGCGGTCTGAACATGCCGAATATGGGTAAGCTCGGTCTGTCCAACATTCGTTCCATAGAAGGGGTACCGGTGGCCGATAAGCCACTCGCATATTACACCAAAATGCAGGAAGCCTCCAACGGCAAGGACACGATGACAGGCCATTGGGAAATCATGGGGTTGAATATTGCAGTTCCTTTCCGTGTATTCCCGGATGGGTTTCCAGATGAGCTGATCCAGCGCATTGAGGAGCATACAGGTCGTAAAGTTATTGGCAACAAGCCAGCCAGTGGCACAGAAATCATTGACGAACTGGGCGAAGAACACGTCAAAACAGGTGCACTCATCATCTATACCTCAGCAGATTCAGTGTTGCAAATTGCGGCACACGAGGAAGTTGTACCTTTGAAGGAGCTCTATGAGATTTGTGAGTTCTGTCGTAAAATCACGCTGGAAGATCCGTACATGCTGGGTCGCATTATTGCCCGTCCGTTCGTAGGTGAAGCAGGGAACTTCTCTCGTACCTCCAATCGACATGACTATGCGCTCAAGCCCTTTGGTCGTACCACAATGAACGAGCTGAAGGATGCAGGTCTGGATGTAATCGCCTTGGGTAAAATCTCTGACATTTATGACGGCGAGGGTGTAACGAAAGCAGTGCGCACAGTGTCCAACATGGACGGCATGGATAAGCTGGTGGCTACGCTGGATGAAGAATTCACCGGATTAAGCTTTTTGAATTTGGTGGACTTTGATGCTGTATACGGGCACCGCCGTGATCCGCAGGGATACGGTCAAGCCTTGGACGATTACGATGCCCGTCTGCCCGAGGTATTTGCCAAAATGACTGATGACGATCTGCTGATCATCACCGCAGACCATGGGAATGACCCAACCTATCGCGGAACGGATCATACCCGCGAATATGTGCCTTTGCTGGTATATTCCCCTCGTTTTGCAGCTGGAGGCAAAGAACTGGCGGTTCGCAAGACGTTTGCGGATATTGGGGCGACCGTAGCGGATAACTTTGGTGTAAAACTGCCTGAACACGGAACTAGCTTTTTGGCAGAGCTTCAGTAATCCAGGACCCTAGCAAGAGTGCAGGTAGGATGATTAGTAACGATATGAGCATGGACAAATGGGACGGAGGAATAAAAACATGAGTGTACACATTGGAGCCAAACCTGGAGAAATTGCAGAAACGATTTTGCTGCCAGGAGACCCGCTACGGGCGAAATTTATCGCTGAAACGTATCTGGAGGACGTAACCTGTTACAACGAGGTACGCGGAATGCTCGGATTCACGGGAACGTACCAAGGCAAACGTCTGTCTGTACAGGGAACCGGGATGGGGCTGCCTTCCATCAGTATTTATGTCAACGAACTGATTAGCGAGTATGGTGTGAAAAACTTGTTCCGTGTGGGTACTTGCGGCGGAATGAAGGAGCATGTGCACGTTCGTGACGTCATTTTGGCACAGGCATCCTGTACAGATTCCGGCATGAACCGCCATATCTTTGGCGGCTATGATTTCTCACCGATTGCCAGCTTCCCTCTCTTAAAGGGCGCTTATGATCGCGGTGTTGCCAAAGGCTTGAACATGCATGTCGGCAACGTATTCAGCTCAGACAGCTTCTACCGTGATGACAAATCAGTGGTACAAAAGCTGATGGAATACGGCGTGCTGGGTGTGGAGATGGAGACTTCGGCTTTATACACGCTGGCAGCCAAGTTTGGTGTAAACGCACTGACCATTCTGACGGTAAGTGATCATTTGCTGACAGGTGAAGAAACGACGGCAGAGGAACGGCAAACCACGTTTAAAGAAATGATGGAAGTTGCACTGGATACAGCAGTATCCCTGTAAACGATCATACGCACAGTGAGGAGAAATGACATATGAGAATGGTAGACTTGATTGAAAAAAAACGTGACGGAAAAGAACTGAGCACTGAGGAAATTAACTTTATTATCCAAGGCTATACTCAGGGTGAAATTCCTGATTATCAGGTCAGTGCATTGGCGATGTCTATTTTCTTCAAAGATATGAACGAACGGGAACGTGCTGATTTGACCATGGCAATGGTTCATTCAGGAGATACGATTGATTTGTCCGCAATTGAAGGTGTAAAGGTCGATAAGCACTCCACTGGTGGTGTGGGTGATACGACCACACTGGTACTGGCTCCGCTTGTAGCAGCCTTAGACATTCCAGTAGCGAAAATGTCAGGTCGCGGCCTTGGGCACACGGGCGGAACGATCGACAAGCTGGAGGCCATTGCAGGCTTTCACGTAGAGATCACTAAGGATGAATTCGTAGATTTGGTGAATCGCAGCAAAATTGCGGTTGTCGGACAAAGTGGCAACCTGACCCCTGCGGATAAAAGATTGTATGCTTTGCGTGATGTTACAGCAACGGTAAATTCGATTCCGCTGATTGCCAGCTCGATTATGAGTAAGAAAATCGCTGCCGGCTCTGATGCCATCGTACTGGATGTCAAGACAGGTGCGGGGGCATTCATGAAAACAGTAGAAGATGCCAAAGAACTGGCACATGCCATGGTAAGCATCGGGAACAATGTGGGTCGCAAGACCATGGCGGTTATTTCCGACATGAGCCAACCGTTGGGGCTGGCCATCGGGAACTCGCTGGAAGTTAAAGAAGCAATTGATACATTGCGCGGCGAAGGCCCCAAAGATCTGGAAGAGTTGTGTATGGCTTTGGGCAGTCAGATGGTATTTTTGGCTGGGAAGGCAGACTCTCTCGAAGACGCTGAAGAGAAGCTCAAAGAGGTCATTCGTAACGGCAAAGCACTGGAGAAATTTAAAGAGTTTATTACAAATCAGGGCGGCGACGCTTCTGTAGTGGATCATCCAGAACGCTTGCCACAGGCGCAGTATCTTATTGAAGTACCTGCAAAGCAGGACGGTGTGGTAGCTGAAATTGTGGCAGACGAAATCGGTACCGCTGCGATGCTGCTGGGAGCAGGTCGTGCGACCAAAGAATCCGAGATTGATTTGGCTGTCGGCTTGATGCTGAACAAAAAAGTCGGCGATGCAGTTCAAAAAGGCGATTCGCTGGTTACTATCCATGCCAACCGTGAAGACGTAGATCAAGTGCTGGAGAAAATCTACGCAAATATCCGTATTGCGGATCACGCGGAAGCACCTGTGCTGATCTATGGAACGGTGACAGAGTAAGCTGTAGCTGTATAGTATAAGGCGTTAGCAGATCAATAGTTATAGAGCCGGAGCCCTTACATTAGAGGGCTTCCGGCTTTTTTTGTTCTTAGCTCAGGCAACTGAGCGGTGGAATTAAAAAAGCGGTTGTCAATTTCTAGTGAGGGAACTATACTAAATTTATAAACTGACGATCGTTCGTAAGGTAATTGGAGGGAACACATGACACTACAGAAAATTAAAACAGCAAGCCTAAAGCAATTTGCGAGAAAGGGATACGATGCCGCCTCCCTACAATTGATTGCTGATGAGGTAGGAATCAAAAAGCAGTCTATTTATGCTCATTTTAAAAGCAAAGACGATTTGTTCTTAGACATATTTGCGGACGCGGTAGACCAAGAGATTTTGGAGTTGGATCGTTATTTTCAAGCTCAAGCTGAACAATCACTTGAAGCTGTACTGCGAGGATTGATTATTGAATTCAAAGAACGCTATGAGAGTGCCATGAATCTGCGTTTGATTCTGTATGTCGGATTTCTGATTCCATCTGCGCTGGAAAACCAGGTTCAGGCTTTGGTTACACGCTATGTACAGCATAAAACCAGCTTGGTATATGAGCGGTTGGCAGCCGAAACGTCAGTTAAGCTTCGTGTTCCAGTTCAATCTGCCACTATAGCCTATATGAATTTGATTGAAGGGATGCTGGTAGAACTGGTGTACAACGGCACCGCTGGTTTTGATCCGCGTCTGGAAAGTTCCTGGGATATTTACTGGCACGGCTTGGTTCAGGTCTGATCATCTAAGCCTTTAAAGTAAATATGATTGTATTGGGGGAAGAGAGTTGTGTCTGTGAAAGAAACCTTTTGGTCCAGAAATTTTATATTTTTGATGATATCCAACGCTCTATTATTTATGGCATTTGAAATGCTTATGCCCACGTTGCCACTGTTTGTGGAAAGTCTTGGCGGCAGTCCGTCACAGATTGGCTTGGTGACAGGCGTGTTTATGTGCTCAGCTATATTGATTCGTCCATTCTCAGGCACACTGATCCAGCTTTTGGACAAGAAATATGTACTGATTATTGGAGTTGTGATTTGTATGCTGGCAACAGGAAGCTACATGCTTTCCACCAGTTTGGTATTGCTGTTAGTCTTTCGGCTAGTACATGGTTTTGGATTTGGTATTGCGAGCACATTGTATGCTACCTCAGCATCAGATGATTTGCCTCCTCATCGTATGGGGGAAGGAATGGGCTACTTTGGCGTAGGTGAAACTGTAGCGATTTCAGTCGGCCCCCTGCTCGGCATATGGATGCTTCATGCGGCAGGTTTTAGCGGGCTATTTTCCACGGGAGCTATAATTTTGCTGCTGTCGCTTGTGATGAGCATATTGGTTCGTCGCCGTTCTGCGAACCCCACGACGGCAGATACAGCAAAGGACAAAAAGAAGGTTCCCTTTAAATTATTTGAAAAAAGAGTGCTGCTGCAATCTGGTCTTGTGCTGCTAATTGGCGTGGTGGCAGGGGGAGTGATGTCTTTCGTGGCCTTATTTGCCAAGGAGCAGGGTTTTACAAATGCGGCCTGGTTCTTCTTTACGGTGGCAATGGCAAGCTTCCTCGTTCGGCTGGTGTCCGGTAGGATTTTTGATACTAAAGGTCCAGCTTATATCTTGATCCCCGCAGGAATTGTGCTTATCGTCGCCATCGTTATGGTGGCTTCATCACGGACCGAGCTACAATTTTTGGTTGCTGCTGTGCTGTATGGTTTGAGTTTTGGTGCTATTTTTCCAGCTTTACAGGCTTGGGCTATCAGTGTAGTCGGAGAAGATGAGCGAGAGGACGCTGTAGGCTCCTTTTATAATTTTTTCGATTTGGGGATTGGTGGCGGTTCTTTGATTCTAGGGATGATTGCCGGATTAACCTCTTATAAAACAATGTATCTATTTTCCACTTTGCTGATTGCGGCTTATTTAATTATCTTTGTGGTGTATAGTGTGCTGGATAAGAAAAAGTCCCGTAACACGTTGAACGTGTAATCTACTAATATGGATGATCTAGATAGAGAGCCACCGTATGGATTCCTATGAACAAGTTTGAAAAATATGACAGTCAGACTCATAATAGATATGAGTTTGGCTTTTTTTATTGTTAGGGTGCAGGACAGCACAGAGGAGGAGAGACATGTTCCGATTATACAGCGATGTTCGTGGGACAGCTTATGAAAGACTGATTGATTATGCTATGGAACGGGCAGATACATTTATGCTAGGCGTACATAACTGGGTAACTGAGGATGATAATGGAGTCGCCGACAAGGATGTTTTGTTCGAGAAATTGTTACAGCAATTGAATCCTTTTTTGCTGTCCACGCACTCCTATGAGGAAATAAGGGGAAAGCATTCCATTGCCTACACAGCCGGAACCTTTTACCAGTACCAATGCACGCCTGAGGCTGGAAGAGTATTAAAGCATGCGGCGTCCAGCCTGTTTTCCTGGGTGCATCCGAAATTGCCAGAAGATTTGTGTTTCCAGAATGCCGATGGAG
Source organism: Paenibacillus sp. EKM10P (assembly GCF_011800655.1). Taxonomy (NCBI): domain Bacteria; kingdom Bacillati; phylum Bacillota; class Bacilli; order Caryophanales; family Paenibacillaceae; genus Paenibacillus; species Paenibacillus sp. EKM10P. Next base: position 73,760 of record NZ_JAALET010000007.1, read on the forward strand.
AGGATTGGATCATGAACATCGCTCACGAGCGAATCGGTAGATTGAATATGGATAAAGAAGCAGCAGATGAATTGGAGAAGCTTATCCCTGGCGTGTTTATTTATAAACCTGAACATCATGGCAATATAGATATGTTTTTGAATGATGCTATTCGGCATCAACCGGATCGAGTGGAGCTCATGCAGTATGGTTTGACGGAGATCCCGGAACGGATTAGAGAATTGCGTTCTCTGAAGCATTTGACTATCTTTGAACAGGATATACGAACATTACCGTCTGCTGTGTTTGAATTGGAATCATTGGAGTCACTGACGATCCAAGTAGCGGATTTGGAGGAGCTACCTGCTGACATTGCCAAGCTATCTCGACTCAAAAGCCTAAGAGTCAGCTGTGGATGCTATGATCGCCCGGCACCGGGCCAAAAGGTGATCCCCAAGGAGAAATTGGCATTTCGGCATTTGCCGCCTGAAATCGGAGAGCTGCATCAACTAGAGCATCTGGATATCTCATATAGCGGAATCCGTACGCTGCCTTCTGAAATACAAAGCCTAAGAAATCTGCGTTCCTTGGACATTGTGAACGGATTGATTGAATCGGCACCTGAATTTATATATGACATGACCTGGCTGGATCGCTTTCTTATAGAAGATAAGCCGTTCCATCTGTGCAATCACGGTGACGACTGACTTCATACAGCATAGCTCCAGTATATTTTGTGAAGGAGGAATATGAAATGGTGGAAAAATGGGTTTGGATGGGTGTGGCGGGGGTGATCGTAGGCTATGTCGCTTTTGCCAATATGAGCGTTCCGACGAACACCTATACTACATCAACGGCGGGTGCCACGCATCAGACAGCTCCGCTTAGCATGCAGAATAAGCAAGGGGAAGCAGCGAAGCGTATCGTACATGACCAAAGAATGCAATTCGGAGGACAAGGACAAACAGAATTTAGATTTGAAGAGGGGCGCAAGCTGTATATCAGTATCAAGAATACAGGAAGGCAACCCGTACGATACAAGCTCAACAGTTCGAATGGATCAGACTTGCAAGGCACAACGAGCGGCTTTTCTAGCCGAACGTTACAGCCGGGAGAACGCCACGATCTGCTGTTTATCAAGCCAGAGGGGCAGAATGAGGCTGCAAATGGCTCCTTGAAAGAGCTGATTTTGAAAGTAAGTACGGACGACGGATCACGAGGAGACATTAAAACCTTCGCATATATTACACTGTAAGCTCCTTCCAGAATGGGCACGACATGCGGTCATTAGTCTACTTATGTTACAATAGAACGGTTGAAGACTTAATGAACAGAATAGGTCAGAGTAGAAAGCAGAAAGGATGACCCGTTGTGCCCAAAAAACATGAATCCGATAATCACAAAATGTCACGGAGGCTGTCACTTACAGCCATTTTACTTACACTTACATTTGTAGCTCTTACTGGCTGCGGTCAGGATAATAATGCTGAACCGAGTGATGCGGGAAGCAGTACAAGCATGATCGAGAACAGTGCTGGAGGCAATCAGAGCAGTTCAGCACAAAATGACAAAGTAGCTAAAGAGAGCGAGAGTGCAGAAAACAGCGGTACTGATGCGAAAAAGTCACCTTCCGTCCCAGCTCCTTCAAAGGATACATCTTCTGCTCCGGCAGCCTCCAATGCATCTCAAAATCCTTTTGAGGTAGCAGGTATTCAAGATCCTAAAGCATTTTTGAACACATTCAAAGCGTTGCAGAAGGCTGTTGCCGACAATGATAAGGAGAAGGTAGCCAATTTTATTTTGTACCCTCTGCGTGTCAATGATAGTGAAAAGTCGCTAACGATTCCGAACAAAAAAGATTTTCTGGCTAAATATGATCAGATTTTTACGGACGCGATTCGTGAAGCGCTAGTGAACCAAAAGACAGATGAGTTGTTTGTTAATTATCAGGGAGTTATGGTGGGATCGGGTGAGCTGTGGCTGAGAAGAGCTACGGACAATCCGAAGCATTTTGGAGTCTTTTCAATTAATCTTGAAACGGTAGCCAACTAAGTCGTATTCCACGTGTGCCCATGCCCTCTAGGCGGTCGGAAACGTATACCATGTTTCTGACTGTCCCCCCTTGAAGAAAGCAATTTATAGATCATCCCATTCCAAAAAAAGGTTTGACATCCCTCATAAACTCTCGTATTATATCCATATAACTCATTAAACAGGTAGGAATTAAAGTATTAAAGTATAACCTCGCCATTCTGGCGGAGAACCTCTAGGAACAGCAGGCAGACACTGTCCAAGCGACAGGTTTGACCTATCAGGGCTGCATCAGGGAATTCTCCGCCCTTTTTTTTGATTATGTCTGTAAATAACAGGCGTAAATGAATGGGTATTTACAAATTACATAGAATGAGGGGTGTCTTGATGAAGAGGAATTATAAAACCGGACTTATTCTCGGACTATCTTTGGTTTTAACGATGGTGCTAAGTGCTTGCGGGGCAAGCAAGGAAGGGACGCAAGCGGATGGTAGCTCTGCTTCCGGCTCCAAGGACGTGGAGTTGCTCAATGTTTCTTATGATCCGACCCGTGAGTTGTATGAGGCATATAATAAAGCGTTTGCCGCCCATTGGGAGAAGGAGAAAGGACAGAAGGTTACAATCAAGCAATCCCACGGGGGATCTGGCAAGCAAAGCCGCTCTGTGCAGGACGGGCTGGATGCAGACGTGGTTACATTGGCCCTGGGCTATGATATTGATGCGTTACAGGAGAAAGGGCTTATTAAAGAAGGATGGCAAAGTAAATATGAGCATAACAGTTCCCCATACACCTCAACCATCGTGTTATTGGTACGTAAAGGGAACCCGAAGGGGATCAAGGACTGGGATGATCTAGTCCGCGGCGATGTACAGGTCATTACACCGAACCCTAAAACCTCGGGCGGAGCCCGCTGGAACTATCTTGCAGCCTGGGCCTATGCGCTCAAAAAGAACAATAACGATGATGCCAAAGCCCAGCAGTTTGTACAGGAGCTGTATAAGCATGTGCCGGTATTGGATAGCGGAGCGCGTGGAGCGACGACGACTTTCGTAGAGCGTGGAATTGGCGATGTGCTGATCGCTTGGGAAAATGAAGCACTGCTGTCTGTGAAGGAGCTAGGTGCGGATAAATTCGATATCGTATATCCGTCGATCAGTATTTTGGCTGAACCTCCGGTAGCGGTGGTCGATAAAGTGGTAGATAAAAAAGGTACACGCGAGGTGGCGGACGCGTACCTGAAATATTTGTACAGTGAAGAAGGGCAGACCATTGCTGCCGAAAATTATTATCGCCCCACATTAGAGAGTGTGACGGCAAAGTTCAAGGATCAATTTCCTAATCTGGAGCTTGTAACCTTGAAGGATGTATTCGGAACATGGAAAGAGACACAGCAAAAGCATTTTAGCGACAAGGGGATTTTTGACCAGATTTATGTACCTGGTAGTTCATAACATAAGTGAAGTGTAAAGGCGAGAGGATCAGTTGACGCGAGTGCCATAGTCAAAGGATGCAGAGAGGGATGGACAGAACATGAGTCAAATGCAAGCCACCCGAAAACGCGTACTTCCCGGTTTCGGGTTAACGATGGGTTATAGTGTGCTGTATCTCAGTCTGGTGGTGCTGGTGCCATTATCAGCACTGCTCCTGAATTCAACCGGGCTGACGTGGGAGAAATTTTGGGACGTGGCGACGGATGCCAGAGTGCTGGCTTCCTACAAGGTGAGCTTTTTGTGTGCCGCAGCCGCGGCGCTGATCGATCTGTTTCTCGGTTTATTGATCGCCTGGGTACTGGTGCGTTATGAGTTTCCAGGGAAACGAATGTTTGATGCGGTCATCGATCTGCCCTTTGCATTGCCCACGGCGGTGGCAGGGGTTGCGTTGACCGCTCTATATGCACAGAACGGCTGGATCGGCTCACTGTTCGAACCGCTTGGGTGGAAAATGGCATACTCACAGACAGGGATTACGCTCGCGTTGATGTTTATTGGCATTCCGTTCGTCGTACGGACAGTTCAGCCGGTGCTGGAGGAGCTGGACAAGGATGAGGAAGAGGTGGCTGCTACGCTGGGAGCGGGCAGATGGCGTACCTTCCGCAGCGTTATTGTGCCGGAGCTTGTACCCCCGCTGCTGACGGGTTTTGCGCTTGCCTTTGCCCGCGGCATTGGCGAGTACGGATCTGTCGTCTTCATTTCTGGCAATATGCCGATGAAGACCGAGATTGCTCCGCTGCTCATTATGTCCAAGCTGGAGCAAAATGACTACGCAGGGGCTACGGCGGTGGCATTGATGCTGTTGGTCATTTCGTTCGTACTGTTATTCGTGATTAACAGTTTTCAGCGCTGGTCACGGCGCCGTGCAGTCTAACGCAAATGTCTAACGTTAGCATGCAGACAGCAGAGGTCTGCGCATTAACCCCGTGTTCAAGGAGGGATACATCATGTCACAAGCGATAACTGGGCAGGAGCTTGCTTCTGCACCAGTGCCTTCATCCGCACCGCCCAATAGGGTTACAACCGAAGCCCCTTGGGTCAAGTGGACGCTCATTGGTGCTGCTTTTTTAGCTTTGCTCTGGGTGTTGGTATTGCCGCTAATCGTCGTGCTTACCGAAGCACTCAAGCAGGGATGGAGCGTATACGTTGAAGCGCTACGGGACCCGGATGCCATGTCCGCATTGCGCTTGACGCTGCTGGTGGCAGCGATAACGGTTCCGCTGAATACGGTATTTGGTGTAGCGGCCGCCTGGCTGATCACAAAATTTCATTTTCGCGGCAAAGGTGTGCTGGTCACCTTGATTGATTTACCCTTTGCGATCTCGCCTGTCGTCGGAGGACTGATGTATGTATTAGTGTTTGGCGCACAGGGCTGGCTTGGGCCGTGGCTGGACGAGCATGATATTAAAATTATATTTGCTTTGCCAGGCATTATTTTGGCAACGCTGTTCATTACATTTCCTTTTGTTGCGCGCGAGCTTATTCCGCTGATGGAAGATCAGGGGCAGCAGGAGGAGGAAGCGGCGGTCACACTGGGCGCACGCGGCTGGCGCATTTTCTGGAAAGTGACGCTGCCGAATATCAAATGGGGTTTGCTGTACGGCATTATTCTGTGTAATGCGAGAGCCATGGGCGAGTTTGGTGCAGTGTCCGTCGTCTCGGGACATATTCGGGGCGAGACGAATACACTTCCGCTGCATGTTGAGATTTTGTATAACGAGTATCAGTTCTCGGCATCTTTTGCGGTGGCCTCGTTGTTGCTGCTACTTGCTTTGGCAACCTTGGTGCTTAAAAGCTGGTTTGGACGCAAACGCGTGCATTAATTAATAATTGTGTATATGATCCAACAGGGCCTCTCTTTGTGTCTATCGTCTGTTAACGGCGAGAAGATGGGAAGAGAGGCCCTTGTTCTAAGGTGGCTTATATGGATAATAAAATGATCATATCAAGGCACGTTGGTGTGCCCAGGAGGAGCGAAGGGAAATATGAAACATCCGTTTCAGTCCTACCGTCAGTTGTTTCCGGTGCTGTCCTCACATATCCATGTAGGAAGCTGTTCCCAGGGGGCGATATCGAGACCGGTTTCCGCTGCCATTGAGGAATATCATCGAAGCTTGCTGCAACACGGTCATAACGGCGACCTATCTATGGCACGGTTGGAGGAGGCAAGAGGACATTTTGCCAAGCTCATCGGGGCGGAGCCTGACGAAATTGCGGTGCTGTCCTCAGCCTCTGAGGCGATTGCTGGCGTGGCCACTGCCCTTTCTTATGTACCGGGAAAAGAAGGGATTGTGTATGCAGACACCGACTTTCCGACGGTGGGCCACATCTGGCAGGCACAGGAGATGTTCCGTGATCATATTTGCTGTATCCCTTCTACGGAGGGAGAAGTGACCCTAGAGCAGTATGAGGAGCATGTTACGGAGAATACTGCGCTTATTATGGTATCCCATGTGAATTATACCAACGGATTTCAGCAGGATCTCAAATCCATTGCACATATAGCTCATCGAAATCAGGCGTTACTATTCGTCGATGCCTATCAGTCTGCAGGAATGATTCCGATAGACGTAAAGGCGATGGGCATAGATATGCTGGTCGCGGGAGCACGCAAATATATGCTGGGGATACCGGGAGTGGCTTTTCTTTATATAAGTAAGGAGCGAATAGAACGCTTCAAGCCCCGTCTTACGGGCTGGCTCGGCCAGGAGCCTGCCTCCCGGTTTGATATTGCTCATCCGGTTCCGGCGGCAGGCGCCCGGCGCTTTGAGACAGGATTACCTTCCTTCATTAGCATTTTTGCCGCCAATGCAGCCTTAAAGCTGCTGCTGGAAATTGGGGTCACGAACATTCAGACCTATATGAATGAGCTGTTGGACTTTTCTATTGAATATGGACGCAGCAAAGGGTTACACATACGAATACCTGATGAAGGAGGCACTTTACCAAGTCTGCTCGCTGTTGAAGTAGCCGATGTGTCGGCGGTAGAGAGGCGTTTGCGGAGCCGAAATATGATTGTGTCAGCACGAAAGGATGTTATTCGTGTGGCTCCGCATTTTTACAATACGGCAGAGGAAGTCCGGCGGGTCCTAGATGAACTAGGCGGGAGTTGTTGAACAGCAAAAACCTCTTCCAAGTAAATGGGAGCATAGCATTTCCCTTTTACACAGGAGAGGCTTTTGTTAGGATAGAGATGTTTAATTATACAATCCGTTTGCGCAGCCAGCCGGATATCAGATCCGTCAAAATGATTAAGACTACAATGCCGAGTAAAATGACGCCTACACGGTTCCAGTTGCGCATTTGGAGTGCAAACAGCAGCGGAGTACCAATACCACCTGCACCAACCAGACCGAGCGTGGTTGCGGACCGGATGTTAATTTCAAAACGATAGAGCGAATAGGAAAGAAACTGTGGAATCACCTGCGGCAGCACGGCGAAGAAAATGACCTGCCAACGGTTGGCACCGCACGCGATCAAAGCTTCCTGCGGCCCGTGATCGACACTTTCAATTGTTTCTGAGAAAAGCTTGGCCAGCATGCCGATGGAGTGAATGCCGAGGGCAAGCACACCTGCAAACGAGCCGGGACCTACGGCTTTAATGAATAGAATGGCGACGATCATTTCGGGAAATACCCGAATGACACTAAGTACAAACTTCCCGCTACCCGATAAGGGGCGTAGACGGGTCATATTGCTCGATGCCCAAAAGGCAAACGGAAGACAGACAAATGCGGATACGAAGGTTCCGAGCACTGAAATGACCAGTGTATCCAGCAACCCACGCAGCAAGTCCTCCCCCTCAGGGATGTAGACAAATGACCAGTCGGGATGAAGAAAGCCGTCCAATATTGCGACAGAGACGCTTTTGGCCGTCCCTTGTAATCCTTCAAACTGCATCCCGCGAAAAGCCCAAATGTAAATGATAATTAGCAGAATAGCTAACGCCCAAAAGCGCAGGCGGGAGCCAATAGGTCTGCGAAGCGTAGGATCATTCATAATAATTTCCTCCGTAGCAGGTTACTGCCGTAATCAATCGCAAGGACGATGACGAGGGTCAGTAGAATAATAATGCTTGCCCGGTCATATCGGAACAGCCCAAGGGAACGGTCAAGCAGCAGACCGATGCCGCCAGCGCCGACCAGTCCCAGAACAGAAGCTGCGCGCACATTAACCTCAAAGGTGTATAGCAAATACGACACAAAATAAGGCAGTGCCTGCGGAACCACACCAAAGGCGATGACTTGAATGCGGCTCGCGCCAACAGCGGTCATGGCCTCCAGTGGCCCTGGATCAATGGCTTCAATCGCCTCAAAGGTCAGCTTGGCGATGATCCCGAAGGAGAAGAACAGCAGGGCGAGCATCCCTGCAAACGGTCCGATGCCGAATACGGCCACAAAGATCGAGGCAAACAGCAAATCGGGAATCGTCCGTACCAGGTTCAGGATCGTGCGCATCGGCAGCGAGATCAGCTTGCGCGGCATCACATTATAGGCGCACAGCAACGCGACAGGGATTGCCAATATGGCTCCCAGTGTCGTGCCGACAATAGCGATCTGGATCGTTTCCAGCATCGGTTTCCAGATGGTAGGCAAGTAACTCCAGTCAGGAGGAAACATTTCTTCCAGCAATTTGCCCATCTCCGGTAAGCCAACGATCAATTGGTAAGGCGTGGCATCCGTATGAATGGAGCAGGCTACCAGCACTACGATAAAAATCATCCAGGTGGCGTAACGCTTATATCGTCCTGGCAAAGGTGGCCCTGCGGACGGCTTGCCTGGCTGGGGCGGTCCAGCAGATGGTGACGGTTGCGTCGAAGAGAGCGGCTGGGCAGTAGAGTCGGGCTTCATGATCCCACTCCCAGCAGTTCATCATGCTTGATGGCCCGGCCGTAGATCTCCGCAAAGGCTTCATCCGTAGCCTCCTCCGGTGTGCCATCAAAGACGACTTCTCCCGCGCGTAATCCGATGATCCGTGTTGCATATTCGCGCGCCAGATCAATGAAATGCAGATTGACAATGGTCGTAATCTGCATTTCACGGTTGATTCGCTGGAGATCGTCCATCACCTGGCGGGTGGTCAGCGGATCAAGCGACGCGACAGGCTCATCTGCCAGAATGATTTTAGCCTCCTGCGCCAGAGCACGTGCGATGGATACACGCTGCTGCTGGCCACCGGACAGCTCATCGGCTCGGCTGTAGGCTTTTTCGCGGATATTTACGCGTTCCAGCGCCGTTAGTGCCAGTTCGATGTCTTCCTTCGGGAAGAGACCAAGAATGGTCCGCAGCGTCGAATGATAACCGACGCGGCCGGAAAGTACGTTGCGAAGCACCGTCGAACGCTTAACCAGATTGAAGCTTTGAAAGATCATGCCGATATCACGGCGAATGCGCCGCAGCTCGCTGCTTCCAGCAGACGTGACAGACCTGCCACCTACAACGATGTCGCCGGACGTAATGTCATGCAGTCGGTTAATGGAACGCAGCAGGGTGGACTTACCTGCACCAGATAAGCCGACTATGACAACCATCTCTCCCTCCTGAATCGTCAAATTAATATTATTCAACCCTTTGGTGCCGTTCGGGTATGTTTTCGATACGTTTCGAAATTCAATCATATGCTCCCAACTTTCTCCCCGATGGGGTGGAATGAAAACAACACCGCCATGAATACATGGACGGTGCTGCCCTGTCATTCGTAAAGCCTGTTTCGTAGCTGTTACTTTACCGCTTGGCCGACGGCTTCGGCGTATTCACGCACAGAATCGAAGTTTTTATCGTCGCCCTTCTCATAACCTACATGGGTGTAAATTTCTTTAATGATTTCGCCGCCTTCAGGATCGTTGGCAATGTCCATAAAGGCTTGGGCGATTTTGTCTCTCCACGTTTGATCCATATCGGAACGTACGCTGACGGTGTCATTTGGAATTTTAGCTGTGTAATGAATGACACGTGTCTTTTCAAATACGTCCGGGATTTCCTTCTTCACTGTGTTACGTGCATCCTGGAAAACAGCGACAGCATCAACCTGACCGTTCAGCAGCGCCAGAATAGCAGCGTCGTGGCCTTTGATCGTCACACCCTGCACATCTGTGTCCGGGTCCACGCCAGCTTTTTTCAGCTCTGCTGCGGGGTACACATAGCCTGCGGAGGAGGTTACATTTTGCCAGCCAACCTTCTTGCCTTTCAGATCAGCCAGACTTTGAATCGGAGAATCCTTTTTCACCACGATCATTGCTTTATAAAAGTTTACTTTTTCAGTCGTGTCCTTGCCTGTGGCATCTTCAATGCCATAGCGTTGAGCTTGCAGGAGCAAGTCGGCCGCTTTACGATTATCGTGTGCCAGTACATAAGCGTTCGGCGGAAGGAATCCTACATCGACCTGTTTGGAAGACATGGCTTCCACAATCGTATTGTAATCAGGAGATACGGTTACTTTTACCGGGATTCCGAGCTTGTCCCCCAGCAGTTTTTCGAGCGGTTTTGCCTTGGCTTCGAGGGTATCTGCATTTTGAGAAGGAACGAATTGTACCTTTAGCTCCTTAGGGACATAGGCTGTGCTTTCGTTTTTAGAGCCATCTGTACCCGGAGTGGAGGCGCTGTTGTTATTGCTTGCATTTGAGCCACAAGCGGCTAAACCCGCTGCCAGTGTGAAGGTCATGCACAAGGTCAGTGCTTTTTTGAACAAAATAATTTCCCCCTAAACATCGTAATAACGAAAATTTAAAAAACCTGTAAATTCAGTGACAAACCAAATCTTAACAGCTAGTCCTGCAACTAGGGTAAAAACCACTCCTGACTTTGGTAAAAATGATGTAAAATTTATCATTTGCTAGAGACCATAAGTGGTATTTATACGAATTGCATCTTTTAACATTCTCTTAACAGTGCTCTGTTAGACTTGTTCAAGCTCTATGACCGAAGCTGAGGGAGAGAACAAGATTGGATAATTTGGACATTAATGATAAGACAGAGCAGGAAAATGCAGGTGCTGTAAGGGCGAAATTCCGCATTATGGTTACAACCGATCTGCATGTCAGCTTGTGGAATTATGATTATTATACAGATCAGGAAACGCTGCATTACGGTTTGGCGCAAACCGCTAGTCTGATTCATACAGCTCGGGCAGAGGTGCCCAATCACCTGCTGCTGGATAACGGAGATGTGATTCAGGGGAATCCGATGGGAGATTATGCTGTGCAGCGGCTCCAACAGAACCCAAGCGAGGTGCATCCCGCCTATAAAGCCATGAATCTGCTGGGGTACGAGGCAGGCAGTATTGGTAATCATGAATTTAACTATGGGTTGGAATATTTGCAGACCTGTCTTCAAGGAGCACAGTTTCCTTATGTGAATGCCAACATCTATATAGCGGGAGAGGAAGAACAAAACTACTTCACGCCTTATCTATTGCTGGATAAGACGGTTGAGGATGAAGCAGGCCGTAAGCATCTGCTGAAGGTGGGGGTCATCGGCTTTGTGCCTCCGCAAATTATGCAATGGGACAAGGCGTGGTTGGAAGGGAAACTTATCGTCAAAGATATGCTGGAAACCGCAAGACGGTTTATCCCAGAAATGCAGGCGGAGGGAGCCGATCTCATCATTGCGATGCCCCATGCAGGCTTTGAGGATATTCCCGAAGCTCCCAGTATGGAAAATGCGGTGCTGCATCTGAGCAGGGTGGAAGGGATCGATGCCATTGTGTTTGGTCATGCCCATAAAGTATTTCCCGGCCCTTCATTTATAGGTATGACAGGTGTGGATACAGAGCAGGGCACCATCCATGGCATTCCAGCAGTAGAGCCGGGCTTCTGGGGAGATCATCTGGGTATCATTGATCTGGATCTGGCCCTTATTGGAGGGAAGTGGCAAGTGACTGCATCTGCTGCCGAGGTACGCCCGGTGTATGACCCGATACGCAAGGAAGCCCTCGTCCAACCCGATACTGCTATCCAGCAGGCGGTAGCAGCTGAACATGCGGGAACCCTAGATTACATCCGTGCACCTGTAGGTCAAACGACAGTAGCAGTGAACAGCTTTTTTGCCCAGGTGATGGATGATGCTTCGGTTCAGCTCGTGAATGATGCGCAAATTTGGTATGTGAAACAGCAGCTACAAGGGAGCGAGTATGAAGGGTTGCCCATTCTGTCGGCAGCAGCTCCTTTTAAAACAGGTGGCAGATATGGTCCGGCGTATTATACCGATATTCCCGCAGGGACGCTGGCGATCAAGCATGTCGCCGACCTGTACAATTTTCCGAATACGCTGCATGTCGTTCGACTGAGCGGGGCAGAAATTCGGGAATGGCTTGAGTGGTCGGCCGGTCAATTCAGGCAAATTGACCCTTTGGCAAAGGAGGAGCAAGAGCTGATTAATTCTGATTTTCCAAGCTTTAATTTCGATATCATCGATGGCATCACGTATCAGATTGATGTAACACAGCCAGCCAGATATGATGCTGCCGGGGAATTAAAGGACCTAGAAGCGCACAGAATCATTCATATGTCTTTTGAAGGGGAACCAATGGATATGCAGCGGAGTTATCTGGTTGTTACGAATAACTATCGCGCATTCTCCTCTGCGCTGGTTAATCCGGGTGGAGAGCGAATTATACTGGCTTCCCCGGATGAGAACCGACATGTGCTGACTGAGTATGTGCGGCATATGAAGACGTTGACGCCAAAGGCCGACGGTCACTGGTCCCTCGCCCCATGGTCGGGTCGTCCACATGTGACCTTCCTAACCTCGCCGCAAGCAACGAATGTTGCCCATGCTTATTCTGAATTGCTCTATGAAGGACTGACGGCAGAAGGATACGCTAAGTTTGCTCTTGATTTTCGTCAATTTTAAAATATTTTGCAAGTTATTGTCCTCTAAGTCCACAGCATCAAAATAATAGAAAAAGACTGTCTCTCAGAGGACGGTCTTTTTTCATAAAACAGATTTAAAATCGTACGAAACTCGTGATTTTATATGTCCTGAGTCGTGTTTAAAGTTATTGACCTCTCGTATAATTAGACATATACTTTGATTAAACAAATTTTGGTTTAAAAGGTAATGAAAAAGTCACCATCATTCGTTTGAGGGGGTGTCCCTTTGGAAAAAAACACCACGATCCGCGCAGAGATAGAAAAGTATATTCAAAGTGAAGGCATTTCGATGCAATGTTTTGCAGATGCTTCTAAAGTAAATCCGGGTACACTTAGCGGTATACTTAACCGAAACCCACCACGGCCTATTTCAGTTAATCAGCTTGATCTGATTACTGAGGCGATGGGATTGGAAGAAGGATCTTTGTTCGAGATGTATGTTGATGAGTGTTTTATTCATTCCTTGCCACACTGGAGGAGGCTGCGTCCGTTTCTTCTTCGTTGCTCAGAGTTGAACAAGCTGGACTGTATACGCAGTGTGCTTGGTTATTTGATGGACGATTTATCGAATGTTCCGGCTATTTTTGAGACTGCAGAAGCGATGTTTGAGGATGGTCGACATGAAGCCTCCATGCTTTTGTATGATTGTGTCATTGAGAGTGAGAAGTATACCCACTCCGAACGGTTGGCGATTAGCTATTTTCGCATATTCCAGATTCAGATTAAGGATAACCAACGGAACTTGAAGGCTGCTGTACAATTCCATTTGTACCGTAGTCGTCTACCGGAAATTTATGCACTGGAAGGCTTACATATGCTATCTCAAGTGTTTGCTTTAAAAATGCAATGGTCCGAGATGGAAATGTATGCGGACGAGCTAAGAGAGTTGGCGCAGGCATTGTATCGCAATCGGAACCGCTTTGGAGATGAGCACCTGGAGCTGATTAAGCCGCTCGTTTATTACTATGCTCAAGGGCATCTGCTTAAGGCCAGCTGCTATGAGTTTCAGGGTAGATATGAGGAATCCAAGCAATGGATTGAAGGTTACGCAGATTTGAGCTGGTTTGAGGGTTTGGACGAGGAAGGTTGGAAAGTGGTCAACCTGCATCGTGTATATGCACAGGGCAACCGACTTTGTATTGAAATCAAAATGGGCAACACTTCTGCAATCTATGAATATATTACTTACCTGCGCGAGCATCCGGATGAGACACTGGAAGGCCTGAATACGTTGCTCGAATCGGCGAACCGGTTTGGCTATTTCGTAGATGCCGAGCTGGAGCTGTTCAACCAGCAACTCAAGAGATTCTGGGAGCTTGCACCGGAGCAATGGGACACACATTATCGCAAGCACTTTAATGCATTTCGTTTTGCTTCTTTTTGCAAGGTGTATGCGGAATATTATTTTCGAAAATGCGATTACCCCAAGGGCTTGGGACAAACACTGCATTGCCTGCAATTGTCTGTCGATAACAGCTATACCGAACATATCATTGGTTGTATGGCTTTATTTGAGCAGCATCGAAATTTTGCTACCCCGGAACAGCAGCAGTTGTATCAGAGTCTTTGCCTCGGCGTACGGGCAAACGAAAAAAACCATGCCTATGATCACAGTGCTGGTGGGTATTTATAATTCTAAAATTCATTCAAATTCTTCATATAACACGTACTTACGAGGATGTTCTCATTTCAAAGGGGGATATTCTCGTTTTTTAGCTGTTGCTGGTTCTTGTGACTTTTCGTATGGAAAGGACCGTTTTGCGCGTTGACAAGTTTCGCATGCAGGATTAGGATAAATGCAGCACAGAAAGTGAAGGAGAGCATGTACTAATGACGATTCCCAAAACACTAACGATAGCCGGCTCCGACACAAGCGGCGGAGCAGGTATTCAGGCGGACCTGAAAACCTTCCAGGAGCTTGGCGTATATGGCATGACTGTATTGACTACCGTAGTTGCGATGGAACCTAAAACCTGGAACCATCTTGTATATCCTGTTGCGTTGGACGTGGTTGAGGCGCAGCTGCGTACTGTATTGGAAGGTATCGGTTTTGATGCAATGAAGACCGGTATGCTGGGTTCCGTAGATATCATCGAACTGGTGGCCAGCTACTTGAAAAAGCATGATCTGAAACGGATTGTGATTGACCCGGTTATGGTCTGCAAAGGCACGGATGAAGTGCTTCAACCGGAAAATACAGAGGCCATGCTGGAATTGTTGATTCCTGGCGCTGACCTGGTAACACCGAACTTGTTCGAGGCTTCGCAACTGGCGAAGAATGGACCGATCACGACACTGGAGCAGATGCAGGAAGCGGCTGCTATTATCCACGAGCGTGGTGCTAAGCATGTACTGATCAAGGACCGTGGCAAAATTCGCGCTGGTAAAGCAATGGATCTGCTGTATGACGGAATCACTTTTGACTGGTTTGAAGCGGATGTTGTACTAACCAACTTTACACACGGTGCAGGCTGTACCACTTCGGCTGCGGTAACGGCTGGTTTGGCACAAGGGCTGACTGTGCGTGAAGCTGTGGATCAGGCCAAGAAATTCATTACACAGGCCATTGAAGGTGGTTTCAAGTTAAATGAATTTGTCGGTCCGACCCTGCATGTGGCACATCGTTTGCAAAATCAATAAAGCATGAAGGGCTGCCATATGAAGGAGACTTATAAATCTCCACCAGACTGTATATATATTGAGGTTACTTTAGATAACGACATCTATGATATATGGAGTTAGCCTAGGCTCAAAAGCCGCAATACATGGTATTGCGGCTTTTGAGGTTGTATTATTTTGGTATTTCAGCTTCCAGTTTGGTCTAATCGTACTGTATAATAGGCATCAGATTTATTACATTAAAGGGGGAAATGAAGCAATGACATTATTCAGCGAAATGGCTTACAGCCGGCCAGAGCAACCTGAAATTGAACAGCGGTTTAAAACGTTGTTGCAGCAATTTCGTGAAGCGGACAGTGTAGAACGTCAAAATGAAGTTATTCATGCGATTAACAAGCTGCGCAGTAATGTGGAAACGCAATTGCAATTGGTGGAAGTTCGGCACTCCATTGATACGGAGGATGCCTTTTACAAAGCGGAGCAAGAGTACGCTGATGATTTCATGCCGGTTATTCAGGAGTATGTAACCGATTACTACCGAGCATTGGTGGATTCTCCATTTAGAGCTGAGTTGGAGAGCCAATGGGGCAGCCAGCTTTTCAGTATTGCCGAGGTAGCGCTCAAGTCGTTCCATCCGGATATCATTGAGGATTTGCAGCAGGAAAATAAGCTGACCTCGGAATATGCTCAATTGATTGCCTCAGCGAAGATCCCGTTCGAGGGGGAAGAACGCACATTGTCTCAGCTCCTGCCTTTTGAAATGGCAACCAATCGCGAGACCCGCAAACAGGCCTCCGAGGCCAAATATCAATTTATGAGTGAGCATGAGGACGAGCTGGACCGGATTTATGATGAATTGGTGAAGGTACGCACACGCATGGCGCACAAGCTGGGCTATAACAATTTCGTAGAATTGGGCTATGCCCGCTTGGGACGTACAGATTACAATGCAGAGATGGTAGCCAATTTCCGCGAGCAGGTGCTGAAGCACATCGTTCCTGTGGCAACCAAGCTGAAAGAGCGCCAACGCGAGCGGATCGGAGTAAATCAGCTTCGCTATTACGACGAGGGCTTCAACTTCTTGTCAGGCAATCCTACGCCAAAAGGCGATCCGGACTGGATTCTTCGTAATGGAGCACGTATGTATGAGGAGCTTTCACCGGAAACACATGAATTTTTCAGTTTTATGGTTGAGCGTGGACTGATGGATTTAATCAGCAAAAAGGGTAAGCAAAGCGGAGGCTACTGTACATTTTTGAGCGAATATGGCACGCCATTTATTTTCTCCAATTTCAATGGGACATCCGGTGATATCGACGTATTGACTCATGAAGCAGGTCATGCCTTCCAGGTCTATGAAAGCCGACATTTTGAAATTCCCGAGTACCACTGGCCGACCATGGAGGCGGCTGAAATCCATTCGATGAGTATGGAGTTTTTCGCATGGCCTTGGATGAAGCTGTTCTTTGAGGAAGACACGGACAAATATCACTTTGAACATCTATCTTCAGCGCTGCTGTTCGTACCTTACGGTGTAGCCGTAGACGAATTCCAGCATGCTGTATATGAACATCCGGATTGGACCCCGGCCGAACGTAAAAGTGCATGGCGTTCCATTGAACGCAAGTATAAACCGCATCTGGATTATGAAGGCAACGAATACCTCGAAAAGGGTGGATTCTGGCACAAGCAGGGACATATTTTTCAATCTCCGTTCTATTATATTGACTATACGCTGGCACAATTATGTGCATTCCAGTTCTGGAAGCGTATGGGCGAAGACCGAGCGGCAGCGTGGGAAGATTATTTGAAGCTGTGTCGTGCCGGAGGAAGTCGATCTTTTACCGGATTGGTTGAGCTGGCTGGACTGATTTCGCCGTTCCAAGATGGCTGCATCGCCTCTGTGATCGGAGAAATTGAAGCATGGCTGAACAGTGTGGATGATAAGAAGCTGTAAGTACAGCCAAAAAGGGCATTTCGCTTGCCTCTCAAAGCTGGAAAGCTTCTAGATGAGATGCTTTTTTAAATGAAAATAGAGCAATTACACGAAAAAAGCCGGGAACCTCTACATGATGTAGAAGTCCCGGCTTTGTGTCATTTTAGAGCCAATATAACTTTATTCATGTTTGATGTTGAGCGGCTTGAGATTGGCTTCAATCGATGCGCGGCGCGGCTCCAAGAATGGAGGCAATGCCAGAGATTCGCCCAAAAACTCTAATTCCTCGTCGGTGTCAAAGCCGGGTCCATCGGTAGCCAATTCAAACAGAATGCCATTTGGCTCACGGAAGTACAAGGAACGGAAATAAAAGCGATCTACAAAACCAGAGTTGGAAATTTGCAGCTGCCCAATACGGTCTACCCACTGTTTGAGCTCTTCCTCGGTTTCAACACGGAAAGCGACGTGATGCACACTGCCGCGTCCTGGTCGCTCTTGTGGCAGATCGTTGCGCTCTTCCAGATGAACTTCAGTTCCTGTACCGCCTTCACCTGTTTCGTAGATAACCACATCCGGTTGTCCGGCAACAGGGGAAGGGTAGGAACCTTTTTTACGGAAGCCCATCACTTGTTCAAGAATAAGAACGGTATTCTCCGCTTTGGGAATGGTCAGATGAACCGGACCAAGTCCAACGATGCCGTATTCCGCAGGAACAGGGCTTTTCTCCCAGGGCGTACCGCCGCGCACTCCGTTGTCATGCTCATCTGAAACGAGGAAGAAGCGTTGTCCTTCAAAATCCTCGAACGAGAGCGCCAAGCGTCCTGCTTGATCTATAATTTCACCATGCTTCACATCCAGCTGCTCGAAGCGGTTTTTCCAATAATTCAACGCCTTGTCGTTCGGTACACGCAGAGAGAGCGCTGAAATACTGTTATTGCCTGTACGCGTTTGTCCCGCATGTGGAATTTCAAAGAAAGTGACTTCCGTACCCGCGGTTCCGCGTTCATCTCCATAAAAGAGGTGATACACACTAACATCGTCCTGGTTCACCGTTTTCTTGATCAACCGAAGTCCCAATACCTGAGTATAAAAATCAACATTTTTAGCCGCTGCCGCTGTAATCGCTGAAACGTGATGCAATCCTAACAGTTTCATATTATTTGCCCTCCTTGGTTTTTATATGATTAGGTTTTTCAAAGCAAAATAAACCGGCGTCGTAAATTTTTTCTTTATATTTAATATCTTGATATTAAGATATATTATTTTTGATTGTTTGTCAACATGAATTGCGATCTTGCTACAATACAGTTTCTTGATGGACAAAAATTGAATTCGAAATAATGCAAAAGCAGATACAATAAAGGATCATATAACCCGACATAGAAATGAGCATTTTATGATAAAGGGGTGTACTTGATGTATACAGAAAAGTATTTAACGATTAGACCTGTTACGGAAGAAGATTTATATGCGCTTTGGACATTAACTTACAAGGAAGAAGCACCAGAATGGAAGCAATGGGATGCACCTTATTATGACCATAAGACACTTTCTTTTGATGATTATTTAAAAGAGAAGGAAAAGCGAATCGGGCAAGATGACTTTTGGACCATTGAAGTGGAAGGCAAGGTCATTGGATCTGTGAGCTACTATTGGGAGCATCAGCCTTCGCAATGGCTTGAAATGGGAATAGCTATCTATGATTCGGGGGATTGGAGCGGTGGCTATGGTACGAGAGCACTTCGATTGTGGATCACGCATTTGTTTAATACATTGCCTTTAGTAAGAGTAGGTTTTACAACCTGGTCAGGAAACCAGCGGATGATGAAGGTTGGAGAGAAGCTGGGCATGACCCTGGAAGGCAGACTACGCAAATGCAGATATTATAATGGAAAGTATTATGATTCGATCCGAATGGGGCTTTTACGGGAAGAGTGGAGTCGTAATGTTCTGTGAAAAAAACCTTTCTAGTCATAAAAAGATGACCTCTGAATGTGATCAGGAGTCATCTTTTTGACGCTCATAGGTATTTTGCTTGCTTATTTTTAGGTGCAACTACTCTGATTCTCGAAGTCGCTCCACAATACTTTGTTTGTTATTCATAGAATAGACTGCTACTGGTATCAGTATCCCAAGCAAGAACAGTAAAGGCAACAAGACCAGAAGTGGCCAAAGTATAAAGTGATAGCTTAAAAGCCATAGCAAGCTGCAAAACGGTTTTACAATCAAAAGAGAAAATAAGACTGCCAATAGAATAGAGGTCAGGCTAGTGGCGAAAACATAATACAGTCCTTCATAAATCAGCATTCCCCGCAATTGCCGTTTAGTCATGCCTATGCTCTGCAACATAGCAAATTCATTGCGCCGGGTCAGTATGCTGGTTAAAATCGCATTTACAAAGTTCAGGATACCTATCAGGCCAATAATCAAGCTAAGCGTGCCACCGATCAACTCAACAGTGGTTTGCATACCTGATAAAGCGTCCTTTGACGTAATTTTGGATTCGTAGTTCATCATCGGTTCGATTGTTTCAGTATAGCGCTTCAAAAAGCTCTGCATTGACGCTTCCTGATTTGAGGATACATTAAAGGCGTAGCTCATCACAGCAGGCTCTTTTACAAGTGATTTGTATATTTCCGCCGGGAGGTAAAAGCTATTATAGCTCGAAAGGCGATTCGAATTGGTGGATTTGATACCCACATGACCAAGCACTGTAAACTTTTGTGTAATATACTCTCTACCCAATGGAGCATCATCTACTGTTCTCACATAACTATGCAAAGTAACGGTTTCGCCCACTTTATGATGAATGCTTTCCATGTAAGGCTTGTCGTTATCGTTCAGTTCGACTCCCTCCAGGATATACTTACCGGAAGCTAGTTTCTTAAAATCAAGCTCGCCATCAATCAATTGCAGCCGATGCAAGGGTAAATCTTCGAGCCCATACACGTCTACAAGGAAGTTGCCGCGAGCGTCAGTGTTCTGGGTATCATCCGTGATTCCCTTTGTATTCTCGGCCGTGAAAGCTGTTGGGTCACCGTACAATCGACCGCCTTCTTCGAAGCCTGGTTGTGCCTGTACAGCCTTAATAAAACTTTCGGTGGTCCCATTTTCTTGCCCACTAAAACTGGTGGGAACCTGGAAATATTCAGCATGGGCAATGAGAAAATCGGTATCATTAAATTTGGCTAAAAATTTATCCATATCAAAGCTCTGGGATAGTGTGAAGGCAGTGTTCAGAAGGACCAAGCTTAAAGAAAGACTTATAACCACTAAAACAGTGCGTTTTTTATTACGCCCCAAATTGGAACGAGCCATGAGGTGGATTTTTGCACCTCCGGTTGATATTTTCAGCTTACCATTGCTCTTGTTTACTCCACCTGTGTATCTGACTGCTTCTACCGGCGATACGGACGAGGCAACTCTGCCTGGCTTGAAAGTGCTGATCATTACGGTAATGAGGGCGAACAAAGCCGATCCTATAAAAATCCATGGGTTGGGGGATACCGATACCTCGGTACCGTTATATATACTCATATTTATGATAAAAGGCACGAGCGATTTACCGACAAAAAAACCTGCTATCAATCCGATCGGGATTCCTAGCGCTGATAGAATCAGTGCTTGTCTGCGAATAATCCGGCGTATCTGCTTGCGGCTTGTACCGATCGTCTTTAAGAGACCGTAAAAACGGATATCTCGCATCACTGATATTTGGAAAATATTATATATAATCAAATAACCAGTAAACATGATCAGTAACAGGGCAGAAGTTAACGCTATGATGGTCTCTGTATCTAAACTAAGATTAGTCGAGATGTATGCCCAATTTACATTATTCGCGATATAGTTCGGTGCATCTTCGTCAAGTGAATAACCGCTTTCGGTAATCACTTTATTGAGCTTTCCTCGCAAATCAAAACTGTTGTCGAACATCATATATGCACTAATGGTTCCTGTATGGAAGTGATCTTTTTTATAGTTGCTTTGTAATTCCTTGGCATGAGCATCCACATATGATTTGGAGGCCAATATTTGTCCTGCGCTAAACACAGGATCGCTTTTCCACCAGCCAGAGAGGACAAAATCACGCTGTACTTCTTTACCTCGTATGTTAAGCTTTAGACTCAGAGGTGCTCCAATTTTCAGTGGAACATCCAATAGCTGCAACGTCTTGGAGTCTGCAATCACTTCGTTTTTCGCCACAGGCTTGTGCCCCGCATTAAGTTCAATTAAACCGAGCTTCAACCCTACATCATCGTAATACCAGAATTCCGTATGGCGTTTTAGGAAGCTATCGTTTTTAACTCCGTCGCTTAATATACGGTTATAAGCAATTTCCTTGATCAATGGATGATCCTTGACATGATTAAATTCATCATCCGTTATATATTTAAGTACGGCATGTCCATCTCCACCGGACTGTCGCATAGTTGCCCGTTGTAAGTTTTCAACAGCACCGAGCCCCAAGGTGTACAACGTTGTAAATAACAATGAAGTGAGAGCTATGGCAACAATGGCAAAGAGGTTACGGGCTTTGTTTACTTTGAAGCTCTTATCTGCCAGATTACGGATCGTCTTTTTATTTCTAACCTGAATCATTTGCCTTCACCACCGACCATTTTACCGTCCTCAATCCGTATAATCCGGTCTGCCATTTGCGCAATTTCCTCGTTGTGCGTAATCATCACCATCGTTTGTTGGAACTGTTGACTGGATACTTTGATGAGCCCCATCACATCCAGACTGGTTTTACTATCCAGGTTTCCAGTGGGTTCATCTGCCAGGACAATGGCGGGTTTGGCTGCCAGTGCTCTGGCAATGGCTACACGCTGCTGCTGGCCTCCTGAAAGATGGTTGGGCAGATTATTCAGCTTATGGTCAAGGCCCAAGGTATGTACAATTTTATCTATGTGGGTTTTGTCCGGTTCTTTACCATCCAGTTCAATAGGAAGCACAATATTTTCGTAGACATTTAAAACAGGCACTAGGTTGTAATTTTGAAATACGAAGCCAATTTTCCGTCTGCGAAATATAGTCAATTCTTCATCTTTCAATGTGAAAATATCTTTACCGTCAATCGTAACGTTTCCACTTGTCGGACGATCGAGTCCACCCAGCATATGGAGAAGGGTAGATTTGCCGCTCCCGGACGTACCGACAATGGCCACAAATTCTCCGCTTTCCACCTCCAGGTTCACCCCATCTAGGGCATGAACAGCAGTATCCCCGTTACCATAATACTTCTTCAACTCCTGAGTTTTTAACAGAGTCATTCATTTCTCCTCCATGAAAAATAGTCTGTATCACCATACTTCGCAATACAGACTTTACCATATGAATCTTTCTACAATCTTTCTGAAATCTAACAGTGTTGTAAGAATTACTTGTCTATGGGGAGAAAAATCGAGAAGGTGGAACCACTGCCGCGGCGTGACCATAGTTTGATGTATCCGCCCCCAGCTGAAACAATTTCTCTTGTTAAAAATAGTCCAATCCCGACACCTTCTTGCGAGATTACAGTTTGTGATCGATAGAAACGCTTGAAAATCTTGCTGTGTTCTTCTTCTGCAATCCCAATGCCATTATCAGTAATATCAATCCGGCAGAATAAATCGTAAGCACTCACTTTAATAAATATATTCCCGCTCATTTCTGTATATTTGACGGCGTTATCCAAAATATTATAGATTGCCTCAACCGTCCATTTTAAATCAAAAGAAGCCTGAATTTCTTTACTCCCCATAGTAATCGAAATCCCTTTAGCGTTTGCCTTCGGCATAATTTGCTCCAGTGCAGTGGTTAGTAGCCTTTGAACTGACTCCTGCCTTGACGACAATTTGATAATCCCTGTTTCAAGCCGTGATGTTTTTACTAAGGAATGGATCAGGAAATGAAGCTTTTCGGCTTGTGTGGATAAAGCTTTTACACAAGTGGAACCTTCCGGTGGCAAATCATATTCACTAAGCAGTTGTGAGTAGAGGAGGATATTAGCAATAGGGGTTTTCGTTTGATGCGAGATATCAGAAATAAGCTCGTTTATTTTATTTTTTTCTGCCAACAAATTTTTCGAGGAAACGGAGCAAATGGAAAGAAATTGCGCAAGCTTGGCCTCTACTGCTGATAAGACGGATTCGTCAAAAACGCGCTCTGAAAACTCGCCACTAATTGCAGCTTCAATCATATGATCCATAGTTTTCATTGTTTTATGTACGTTCTTACGATAGAGAAGAATGGTAACCCCGGCTATGAAAAGAGCAGTAATAGCAATTCCAAAACACGCATAATTCAGGATCGTCATTCATTTCACCGCCCAAGTGTAGCCGATACCGTACACAGTCTTAATGTACAGAGGAGAGGAAGGATGGTCCTCCAGCTTGTCACGTAGCCTTTTTATGGTGACTGACAACGCATTTTCGCCCACATACTCAGCGCCATCTGTCCAGATGCTGTCTACCAAATGATCACGCGAAACGGTATTTCCTCGATTGTTGATTAGGATGCGCAACAATTTTTGCTCCGTTTTACTTAGTTCAATAGGTGTACCATTCTTAATAAATTCCATTCTCTCGAATGAAAAAGAAAAATTGTCTAGCTGAATGGAGTCCGCAAGCGAGTATCTGGATTTCTTTAGCTGAACACCAACCCTTGCTCTCAGTACCATCAGACTGAAAGGCTTGGTGATGTAGTCGTCAGCACCCAGCTCAAGACCAGTGACAATATCTGTTTCCATATCATTTGCTGTCAGAACGATGACGGGAATCATTGTTTTTTTTCGTAAATGGGTTAAAAGATCGAGTCCATTCCCATCCGGCAAGTTTATATCAAGAATCACTAGGTCAAAGGTAGTGACGTTCAATTGCTCTTTTGCAGCAGCTATGTCATACGTTTGCACAAATACGTTGTTAGGTTCTTTGAGGGCAAGAACAATACCGTTACTCAAGGCGGTATCATCCTCGACAATTAATATGTGATTCATCATTCTCCTCCTATTTTTTTAATTCATCAAGTTAATGAATCTCGAATTCCAAGAATTGCTTACAGTAAAAATGAGAAACGGGTAATCCTAAATCTTCCATCCCTATTTTACAGGATATTGCTCTTATTCGCTCATTCACTCTTCAGACTATTCAGGTTTTGCTAACACCTTTTTTGACATGGCTTATTCATTGCAAAAAATTTGACAGATACAATATCACTGATATAATTTATCCTAGTTGTTTTGATAATGATTATCATTATTGGAGGGGAGGACAGGGCCGAAGCTTGGTACAGGTTATTGGACAGGCTCCCTTAGTTAGAAATGAAATTGCGCTATTTAATACTGGCTTTTATCGTACTGGCCTTCGCCTCGGTGTTTATCGGTGTGCATGATGTAACTCCACTTGATTTGTTCCACTTATCCAACGATCAAGCGCAGGTGCTCCTGATTAGCAGATTCCCACGTTTGGTCAGCATCATTATCGCAGGGGCGAGTATGAGTATTTGCGGGCTCATCATGCAGCAGCTTACCCGGAATCGGTTTGTTTCGCCGACCACCGCAGGCACGATGGATGCGGCACGATTAGGTGTGCTGATGGCTATTATGGTGTTTGGAGCGGCAGGATTTTGGACGAAGATGCTGACGGCTTTTGGATTTGCTCTAGGGGGAACCCTGGTTTTCATGAAGATACTGGATAAAATCCGTTTTAAGGACCCGGTATTTATCCCGCTTGTCGGTTTGATGTTTGGAGGCATTTTAAATTCGGTGACGACTTTTTTTGCTTACAAATACAATCTGATTCAGGGCATTTCTTCGTGGATGCAGGGGGATTTTTCTCTCATTATGAGTGGTCGCTACGAAATGCTGTATCTCAGTGTTCCTTTGGTCGCGTTGGCGTACATATATGCGAACCGTTTTACAATTGCAGGCATGGGTGAGGATTTTGCAGCCAATTTGGGCGTACATTACAAGCGCACTGTCAATGTTGGTTTGGTGATCGTGGCTTTGGTGTCCTCTGTTGTCATCTTAACTGTCGGGACGATTCCCTTTTTGGGACTGGTTGTACCCAATCTGGTCAGTATGTACATGGGGGATAATCTGAAAAAAAGCCTAGCACATACAGCAATCTTGGGTGCCGTGTTTGTGCTGTTTTGCGATATTTTGGGACGGGTGATCATTTACCCATATGAAATTTCTGTAGGGCTTACGGTTGGTGTAATCGGGAGCGCGTTGTTCTTGTATTTGCTGCTGAGGAGAAGGGCTTATGAATCCTAAATTAAAAATCGGAATATTAGCCGCTGCCGCGCTTGTGTTGATTGCTGCTTTTGTGTTTATAGATCTTCCGCACACCTGGCATTACGCGCTGCCACGACGATTGAAAAAGGTCGCAGCCTTCATTCTGACCGGTGGCTCCATTGCTTTTGCAACTGTTATTTTCCAGACGGTCACGAATAACAAGATTTTGACCCCGGGTATTATCGGGCTGGATTCACTGTATATGCTGATTCAGACGACATTAATTTTTGCATTTGGTTCCGTCCCGCTGATTTCGACCAGCAAAGAATTAAACTTTTTGCTGTCGGTGGGGATGATGGTGCTGTTCGCGGGATTGCTATACAAGTTAATTTTCCGCAAAGATGGACGGGGAATTTATGTGCTTTTACTGATCGGTCTGGTGTTTGGGACACTGTTCAACAGCCTGTCTACCTTTATGGAGGTGCTGATAGATCCGAACGAATTTGCGAAAATTCAGGACAAGAGCTTTGCCAGCTTTAGCAATGTAAACACCGAACTGTTATGGCTTTCTGTATTCGTGCTCGTGCTCGTATTTGCTTATGCGTGGAGATTCATTAAGTACCTGGACGTGCTGTCGCTCGGACGGGAGCATGCGATTAATTTAGGTCTCCCTTACAGTTATATCATCAAAAGATTGCTGATTATTGTAGCGATTCTCATCTCCATATCCACGGCACTTGTTGGACCGATCACATTTCTCGGATTAATTGTGGCCAATGTGGCTTATCAGGTGATGAAGACGTATCAACACCGTTATATAATTCCGGCCTCCATCTTTGTTAGTGTTATCGCATTGGCAGGATGCCAACTGCTGGCAGAGAGAGTATTCGACTTGTCGACAACAGTCAGCGTCATTATTAACTTTATCGGGGGGGTGTACTTCCTGTACCTTTTGCTGCGGGAGAATAAATCATGGTAGAAGTCAAAAACGTAACCAAACGCTACGGGAATAAAAATGTGGTGGAGCAGGTATCCGTCACTGTACCTAAAGGCACCATTACCTCCTTTATTGGTCCTAATGGCGCTGGAAAAAGCACCTTGTTGTCGATGATTAGTCGCCTAACTGACAGTGATGAGGGAGAAATCCTGATTGACGGGCAGGCCGTGAGCCTGACGAAAAGTGAGGAACTAGCCCGGAAGATATCCATTTTAAAACAGACCAATGATGTCAACATCCGCTTAACCGTAAAGGAGCTGGTCAGCTTCGGCCGTTTTCCGTATTCCAAGGGCAGATTGAACAGCGAGGATCGCAAAATGGTGGAGCAGGCTATGGCTTACATGGGATTGGAGGATATGAAGGACAAGCATATTGATTTGCTCAGTGGAGGACAGCGGCAACGGGCTTTTATTGCTATGATTCTGGCACAGGACACGGAATACATCCTGCTGGATGAGCCGCTGAACAATTTGGATATGAAGCATTCGGTTCAGATTATGAAGACGCTACGCAATTTAGTGGATGATCTGGGCAAAACGATTCTGGTGGTGCTTCACGATATTAACTTTGCTTCCTGCTATTCGGACCATATTGTCGGGATGAAGAATGGTAGATTGCTAAAACAAGGAACGGCTGACGAGATGATAGATAGTCAGGTATTAAAAGATTTGTACGATATGGATATTCCGATTCAACAGATCGGTGATCATAAAATTTGTGTGTACTTCACTTAGGGGGAATGTAAAATGAAGAAAAATTTGATGTTTTTAACACTGATGCTTGCATTGGTACTGATCGTATCGGCCTGTGGCAAAGCGGCTCCGGCAACACAAGAAGCGACTGGGAACGGCTCCTCGACTGCAACAACGGAATCCAAAACCGTCTCGGTCAAACACGCACTCGATGAGAATCCAGTCCAAGTCAAAGTTAATCCGAAAAATGTCGTTGTTTTTGATTTTGGTTCATTGGATACGTTGGATAAGCTAGGAGTAGACGTTGCGGCGGTAGCGCAGCAGGATCTTCCTACGTATTTGAGCAAATATAAAGATTCCAAATATGCAAGTGCGGGTACGCTGTTTGAGCCGGATTATGAGAAAATCAGTGATCTCTCTCCTGAACTGATCATTATCGGCGGCAGACAAGCTGATGCATATAAAGAGTTGAGCAAGATTGCACCGACTATTTCGATGGCTGTAGACACCAAGGATTATATCAATTCCTTTAAGAAAAACGTTGAAACCTTGGGTCAAATCTTCGATAAAGAGGATGCTGCCAAACAGGAACTGGCTGCGATTGATAGCTCCATTAAGGCTGTACATGACAAGGCGGTAGCGAGCAAGGCTAAAGGCTTGATCGTACTGACGAACGAAGGAAGCCTGAGCGCATATGGCTCACAATCCCGCTTCGGTATCATTCATGATGCTTTTGGCGTAACTCCTGTAGATCCTGACATTAAAGTATCCACGCATGGACAAAAGGTTTCTTTTGAATATGTACAGCAAAAAAATCCAGATTATATTTTTGTCGTTGACCGTGGGGCTGTGGTGGTCGAGGAAGGCAAGGAACAGGTTACAGGTAAACAAACCATTGAGAATGAACTGGTGAAGAAAACCAATGCATATAAAAATGGACATATTGTATACCTTGATCCTAACTACTGGTACCTGTCAGGTAATGGTCTGGAATCCGTATCTGAAATGATCAAGGAAATAGATGCTGCACTGTAATGCATACATTCACATCATGGGGGACTGCGTAAGATGAAAGGTCATGTAGATGAAATTTCATTAGATGGGTATCTTCTACACATCTATACACCTCCCGTATCTGTGAATCATAATGAGCTGTATCCTGTGCTGTATGTACAGGATGGCAGCTCTTTATTTCTAAGCGGGTTGGATGAGCTGGAAAGAGGTTTTTCTACGGGAGAGCTGCCCCGTGTGATACTGGTGGGCATTCAGCCCGTGAATCGGCTGGACGATTATACGCCTTGGAAGGCAGCTGCTTTAGTAGAGGGAAGACCTGCTTTTGGCGGTGGCGGAGATGCCTATCTGGCGTTTGTGGTTTCAAAAGTAATGCCCTATGTCGAGGCAAAATATCCAGTGCAAACTGGGCTGGAGCATACAGGGCTGATCGGTGCTTCGTTGGGTGGACTGATTTCCATGTATGCGGCCTTCCCGTATACGCATATATTTGGACGCATTGGTTCGATCTCGGGCTCATATTGGTTTCCTGGTATGATCGATTATATGCAATCTGCATCATTTGCTACTGTAATGGCCGGGACACACCGGGTATATATATCTGTTGGGACCCGTGAAGGGGAAGGGAAGACGAATGTACAAAAAGACATGGTTCCGCTGACCCTTCAGGCACACGAGGTGCTCCTGGCACAGGGACTTGACACAAAAGATGTGCTGCTTGAGCTGGATCAAGATGCGGTGCATCGTGTAGATTGTTTTCAGCGTCAGTTTCCTAAGGCCATTCAATGGCTGTTCGGATAGCTTTTAAGGGAATACGAATTTCATACAACAACTTCAAAGGATTGGAGAGCGTGGAGTCTCTATGTCTTTGGGGTTGTTTTTTTTGTATGTATTTTTCGTATAATAGAGAAATGTTAAAAATTTAAAGTTATACGTCATTGAAGTGAGGGGAGACAACGATGAAGAAAAACCGTCTGGGAGCTTCGGATTTGCTGGTAGGTGAGATTGGCTTGGGATGTATGTCGGTCGGTACGGAGGAGCAGCAAGCTGTTTACTTGATCCATGAAGCGTTAGACAGGGGCGTAAATCTGTTGGATACGGCCGATTTGTACCAGCATGGACGTAATGAAGAAATTGTGGGGGCAGCCATCCGTGGACGGCGCCAGGATGTCATCCTGGCGACCAAGGTCGGCAATCGGCGTATACCGGGGCAGGAGGGCTGGGGATGGGACCCGTCGAAGAAATATATCCTGTCAGCCGTGAAAGAAAGTCTGCGCCGCCTGAGAACGGACTATATCGATCTGTATCAGTTGCACGGAGGGACGATTGATGATCCGATCGATGAAACCATTGAGGCTTTCGAGCAACTGCAGCAGGAGGGTGTCATCCGCTACTATGGTATTTCTTCCATTCGCCCGCATGTCATCCGTGAATATGTGGAACGCTCGAATATCGTTAGTGTTATGAATCAGTATAGCTTGCTGGATCGGCGTGCAGAGGAAGAAGTACTGTCTTTGCTTCAGGAGCGGGGAATTAGTGTGATTGCACGTGGACCCGTGGCGAGCGGCGTATTGGCTGACAAGGGGGAAGAAAAGGCAGCGAAGGGATACCTAGACTACGAAGAAGCAGAGCTGCTGGACGTGCGTAAGCAATTAAAGGCATTTGCAGGGGCGGACCGTAGTATGGAGCAGACAGCGATCCGTTATAGCCTGTCTCATCCGGCTGTCGCGGCTGTGATCCCGGGTGCAAGCTCTTTGGGGCAATTGGAGCATAATATTTCCGCTGCCAACATTGCGCCGCTAACTGAGCACGAGCGAGAGACGCTACAGCATATCAGCCGAGCCAATCGTTATGATGCGCAATACCGCTGATCCGAGCCACAATAGTATAAGTGAAGTATACGCTCGAACATGTACTCATCCCAGTTGCAATATATAAAAGAATCATTACAATATAGGAATAAGCCTGATTTATCATTCATATGTGAATGTGAAGATATTATCAATTCACTCTAGGAGGGACCAACGAATGGAACGTATCGAATCTGAGCAGCAATATCAGGATTTAATTAACGGTGACGGTCTAACCGTCGTGAAATTTGATACCAGCTGGTGTCCAGATTGCAAGACGCTGGATAAATTTATGGACGGCATTATGAAGGAGAATGCGGATAAGCGTTTCTTTGCGCTTGATGCCGAGAAGTTTCAGCCGATTGCTGAAGAAAATCAAGTACGCGGCATTCCGAGCCTGCTCGTGTTCCGTAATGGCGAGAAAATTGCTCATTTGCACAGCAAATACGCCAAAACGCCAGCTCAAGTTTCGGAATACCTGACTACGCTGGAATCCAAACAGTAATCAGTACGCATGGTAGGTAGATCAGGACGATCTACCCAAGCCCGCAAAATAGCAAAAGGGATATCCAAGGCTGACCTTAAGGCCACTTGGATATCCCTTTTTGGTTATAGGATACCAAACAATGATTACAAAATAATGAAAAAGAACACAGCCGCTAACACGAAACGATAGATGGCAAACGTAGTCAAGCTCAAGCGCTTGAGCAGACCGAGGAACGTTTTGATTGCCAGCATCCCGACGATAAAGGCAGTAATAAAGCCGGCTGCGAACACCGGGAAATCACTCATAGACAGATGATCCATACTTTTAATCATATCAATCCCCGATGCACCCAGCATGACAGGAACAGATACGAGGAATGTAAATTCTGCGGCTGCCGTATGGCTTACACGTGCGAATAGGCCCCCAGACATAGTTGAACCTGAACGAGAGAAGCCTGGCCACAGAGCTAGGACTTGGAACACACCGATGGTAAATGCTTGTTTGTACGTGATCTCATCCAACGTATGTGATCTAATAGGCGGATGGAATTTTTCAGCCGCAATCATGAGCAAGCCCCCGATGACCAAACTGTACAAAACCGTTTCAGGACCAAACAAGTATTGCTTGATCACATCACGGAACAGTACACCAATTACTCCCG
Organism: Paenibacillus sp. EKM10P; assembly: GCF_011800655.1. Lineage (NCBI taxonomy): Bacteria > Bacillati > Bacillota > Bacilli > Caryophanales > Paenibacillaceae > Paenibacillus > Paenibacillus sp. EKM10P. The sequence goes on from NZ_JAALET010000007.1 coordinate 104,601, forward strand.
CAGGGATCATGGCTAAAATAATATGTAACAGGTTTAGACGTGGCTGGGATGAAATTTTGCGTCTGAAATCAAACAGGCTGAGGAATCTGCGCCAGTATAATACAACGACCGCCATCACAGCACCTAATTGTACGATAACCTCAAATGTTTTGACCGTATCATTCTCGGTGTTCAACCCTAGAAGATCAGCCGTAAGGATCATGTGACCCGTCGAAGAGACCGGCAAAAACTCTGTCAGCCCTTCAATAATACCCATAATAATAGATGATAAAATATCCAATTTACTAGCTCCTCCTTACACGCATGTAGGGCAAACAACCTGAGTCGTTTGCCCTAAAAATATGTCATTTCAGTAGGAGTGAACGCAAGTGCCAAGTGCAGTATGCTGGTCGCTCAGATCACAAAGTTCACTCCTGGGAAGAAGTGTCCGACTCCATTTCCGAGATCGGGGATTTGTGGTGTAAAATAATTTCCACCCGACGAATACGATTTTTACCCATTTCACGAATGATAAATTTCACATCATCTTCTATGAATTCCTTGCCCTGTCTCGGTTCCGGAACCCGGCTATACACCCACCCTCCGACAGTATCCACGTCTTCATCATCCAATGTCAAGCCCGTCAGATCACTCAGATCGGAAAGCATCACTTTACCATCCATCAAATAACTGTTCTCCGTCAGTTTCTCGATTTCCTTCCGTTCATCCTTATCAAATTCATCCCGAATTTCGCCAACAATCTCCTCCAGAATGTCCTCAATGGTAATCAGACCAGAGGTTCCACCATATTCATCGACCAGGAGAGCGATATGAACCTGCTCCTTCTGCATACGTTTCAACAGCGTGTTGACGGGAATAACTTCCGGAACGGTCAAGATCGGTTGAATCAGGCTATCGAAAACAAGCTCGGGATTGCGATCATACTCAAGGAATAGCTGCTTGGTATTAATCATACCAATGATCTGATCCTTGCTGTCTGTCGCTACCGGAAAACGGGTATACTGTTCTTCGTGAATAGTCTGCATGTTTTCTTTGAGCGAGCGATTCGTAAACAAGCATACCATATCTGTACGTGGCACCATAATTTCTTTGGCAACGGTCTCGTCAAAAGCGAAGATACGATTTACGTAGCCATATTCGGTGTTATTGATCTTACCACTTTCCACGCTTTCGGACAAAATGATCTGAATTTCTTCCTGAGAGTGCGCTTCTTCATGCTCAGTAGCCGGTTGAAGACCGAACAGACGAACCAGGCGATTGGCCGAGCCGTTAAGGAGCCAAATAAACGGATACATAATCCGATTAAACCACACGATGACTGGAGAGGTTAACAGGCTGACAGCTTCCGCTTTGCGGATCGCCAATGTTTTGGGAGCCAGTTCGCCGATCACCACGTGCAGGTAAGTTACAATGACAAATGAAATAATAAAGGCCAGGATATGTGAAAACTCCCCATTGATGTTGAGCTGTTGAAAGAGAGGCTCCAGCAGTTTGACTACAGTTGGTTCACCGAGCCAACCGAGTCCTAACGCTGTAATCGTAATACCAAGCTGACAGGCAGACAGGTAGCCGTCCAGATTATTGACGACTTTTTGTAGCGCCAGTGCGTTTTTACGGTTCTCCACCACCAGCTGATCTACCCGGCTGGAACGGATTTTAATAATCGCAAACTCGGTAGCCACGAAGAAAGCACTAAATAAAATCAACACCGCAAACAAAAATAGACTGACACCTATACCCATATAATTTTCACTCATCCCTTTTTCGTTCAATTTTTTAAGGAACTCTATTTTGAGTTCACTTGAACTTATTTTAAGAACTTAAAAGAAAATATACAAGGTTCATATGGAATCGTAGCAGGTCACCTACCTCTAATTTACACGAAAAATAAGGCATAATAGTACCCGCACGGCTCATTGCTTCACTTTACAAGCCTAGTTTAAGGGCGTATGATGAGTTCGAATGAACTTGAAATGCAATAAAGGGAGGAAAGCAGATGGAGTCTTTTACCCTCACTCGCCGTGATATGGCCCATTTGTTGCTGGCCATGGAAGGCCGCAGCGAATTGCAGCCTTTGGCTGTTCTTCAGGACGCCTGGAGACGCACTCATAGCCATCTTGCCCGTTCCGGTAGTACCATGCCGACATTTCTATATACCGAAGTGACGCCTGTGCTGGATAAAATCATCAAGGGCAAGCACAGCGCAGCCTTTTCGCTGCAGGAGATCGTTTCTTTAGGCCAACTGGTGGAATATAGCCATGTCTCACTGGCCTCTATGCAAAATTGGGTCAAACGTGATTTCAAGGAGTTCCTCGGCGCTCCGAAAATCGGCAAAAAATACTCAGTCAACCAGGCTGCTATATTGCTCATCGTGGAAGATTTAAAATCATGTCTTGATTTTGAATCTATCCGTCAGCTATTTTATATCCTGTTCCAACAGCCAGAAGATGATACGGATGATCTGATTCAGCCGGTCGATTTGTACGCTGCATATTCAACTTTATTTGAAGAGCTGGATGCGAACGGAGACCAACTGCTTGATGTGGCAGGAGCAGGGTATGCAAAAGACAACGGAAATTCTGCTACAGGACAGAAACGTCAGGAAGCTGCGACAGAAGAACTGCTGGTACAAGCCGCAGATCAATATACTTGTCGTTTACAGCATTTGACCCCTAACCAGTGTGAAGCAGTGCGTAATACTTTGCTGGTGGCAGCGGTATCGGTGCAAAATAGTTATTTTTTGTCGATGGCACGTCGGTATGTGAATGCCACGTTGTTTCTGGATTTTCAAGGATAGATCAGGATTGGCGCAAGAAGCCGATCCTATTTTTTTGCTCTTTTTTGAGGATTGTCTACCCTTTTGGAGACTGAAAAAGTATACAAAAGAGGTATATACACTCAAACGCTGTCAAAGATACAATAAACATATATAATCCAGCAATTGGAAAAACTTTGAATATCTCTTCCAAAGCATCTGGATACACACACAGGAGGTAATGGCATGTCCGATGTCTCCATCATCATTTGTACCCGCAACCGAATCGAAGACCTGACACGCTGTATACAATCTATTGCTGCACAGCAACAATTGGAGCATACAGCTGTAGAACTGCTGATTGTTGATGACGGCGATATTTCCGACCAACAGATTGAACAGTACCGTCACATGGTGTCCGGATTGCCTCAAGGTGTTCTCAAATATTATAAAAAAAGTCGTCCCGGCGTTTGGTTATCCCGCTATGAGGCCTTGTCTCTCGTACGGTATGATATTGTGCTGTATTTTGACGATGATGCCGAACTGGACGATAAACTTTATATCCGGCGCTTGCTCGATACCTACGAACAGGATGAAACGATTGTAGGTGTTGGAGGGATTGCAAAGGGACTACATTCAAGCCGGGCAGGAAAGCTGCTTGGCGTTTTGACTTTTCAAATGTCTTCTTCCCTTGGTAAGCTCTCGCCCAGTAGCCTGGCAGGTTCCTTACTGCGTTGGAGCGAAGCAACCGAGACTTTTGACACTGAATTTTTCCATGGCTGCAATATGTCATTTCGGAGGGATGCGCTTCGGGACATGAAGCCGTATCCGTGGATGACCAGCTATGCGGTGGCTGACGATTTGTACATGTGCCAGTTAGCGAGTCGTTACGGCAAACTGGTGATTAATCCCGACTTAATGATCATCCATCATGAATCTCCAAGCTCGCGCGATAAGGCGGGCAAAGTAGCCAAGGCCACAGCGATTAACCACTATTATTTTCTTGCCCTGAAAAAGGCGGGATTTATCCAGTATGGAGCTCTTTTATGGACCTTAACCTACTTGATGCTCAAAGAAACGCTGCGCCGTAATTTTAACGCAGCAGATGGATACAAGCAGGGGGTGTTGTTCATTCTGAACCCGCGTAAGCAAAAATATAACGAATATTTATGCCCGGCGGTTCAGTAATCTGCTTAATACACATTGACAGGATAAAGGGGGAGTATGATGTTAAGCTTGTCCATTGCTCTGTGCACCCGCAATCGGGTTGACGATCTGACCCGATGCATCAATTCAATTGCCATGGGGGGAGCACCAGAGGCATGTGAAACCGAGCTGTGGATTATTGATGACGGAAAACTGCCAAAGCATGTGCTGGAACGTTATGAGCATCAGTTGAGCAGAGCGGGAATTGCCTACCGATATCATCGTAAGGAGCAGCCCGGACTATGGTTATCACGTGTAAAGACGGTGGAGCTTGCGCAAGGTGACATCATTTTGTTCCTTGACGATGATGTTGAGCTGCCGAGCAACTACTTGAATGAGTTGATGCGCACCTATGAGGCGTATCCGCAGGCAGCTGGTGTTGGCGGCATAGCACAGGGAATGAGTAACAGCTTCATGGGTACAATTCGCTGCTTGCTTTCGTTCCAGCAATCTTTGTCCAAAGGGAGATTGTCCCTCAGCGGTCAGTCCGGCTCGATGTACAACTGGCATAAGGCCAAGAAGACGTTTAAGACCCAGTTTTTTCATGGTTGTAATATGTCATTTCGCCGTGATGCGATTCTAAGTCTGGAGCCGGTACCTTGGTTGCAAAGCTATAGCGTCGGCGAGGATTTATTACTTTCCCGTATCGCCATGAAAAGCGGTCCATTGTATATTAATCCGGCCCTTACGCTGCTTCACCATGAATCGCCGTCCTCGCGCGACAATATGGAACAGGTTACTTATATGCGGGTGATGAATCATATTCATCTACTACGTGACGAGGGATCTGGGCCGATCGGTTATGCAGCACTATATTGGACGACGTTGTATCAGATTTTAAGGGAGAGACCCAAAAAAAATCATAAAGCCATTCAAGGCTATAGAAGAGCACTGAAAGAGATTTTCTCAAGTACGAAGGAGCCTGTTAGCGGAGGACAGTTGTCTGAACGCAATTCCAAAAAAACGGTAGGCTGATGGAGGTGCGTCAAAAGACGCGATGTGAGCATAGAGACGAGAGGCTTAATAAGGAACAGGAGTTGGACGTAACATGAGCACATGGACAGCAGCAAGGAAAGTATTCACGGGTGACAGTCTCGCCAAAACGATCATGCGCACGAGCTTTAACAATTTTTTTGTGCTAATCGTCACGACCCTGACTTCCATCCTGACCGCACGTATGCTCGGAGTAGAGGGGAAAGGTGAACTGGCGGCTGTTCTGTTCTGGCCTACGCTGATCGGCAGTGTATTGAGCTTCGGCTTGCCAACCTCGTTAATTTATAACCTTAAGAAGAAAACAGGCACGACGGAAGAACTGCTGGCGTTGTCGCTCTGGATTCAGTTGCCTGCCAGTCTGTTGGCGGGAGCGGTGGCCTGGATATGTATGCCGCTGTGGCTGAATGGCTATGGTGCAGACATTATCCAACTGTCGCAGATTTATTGTGCGGCAGCAGTACCGTTAGCGGTGCTTACAGCACTTACGACGGCATTATCGCAAGGACTGGATCGGTTTAGCGTATATAACGGCCTGCTGTTTTACTATCCGTTACTGAATTTCATCGGTCTAGTGACCCTGTGGCTGATGGGCTTACTCAATGTACAACTGGCGGGGGCAGTGAATTTTGCCGCGAGTTTCCTTGCGCTCATGTGGGCGTTCCTCCGTTTGCGCAAGCATATGAACCTACGCGCATTTCGTCCGTTGACCAGCCGCCAAGTGCTGCGCCCTTATTATAGCTATGGAGCGCGGGTGTATGGGATGGAGTTGATGGGAACGCTGTCCACACAAACGGACAAAATCGTCATTGTGGCGCTGCTGTCACCCAAAGCGTTCGGTCTGTACTCTGTTGTCTACGCCTTGTCCCGTGTGTTCAATGTGGTGCAAAATGCCGTCACTAATGTAACCTTCCCGAAAGTGACAGGGATGGAACACAGCAAAATTGTCGAAACGGTGGGTCGTGCTTTTCGCATCTCCATGGCTGCGATGCTCATCGTCATTGTGCCAGCTCTCTTTATTGGTCGATACATGCTGGGTTTGCTGTACGGGCCCGCTTTTCTGGAAGCATCGCTAACGTTCTACCTGCTATCACTGGAATGTATTATCGGTGGTGGCTCATGGATTCTGGCTTCGGCTTTTAACGCACTCGGTCGTCCGGGACTGGTATTGTTCCGGCAAATTGTGGCCTATGCGATCACCGTCGGTCTGTTTTTTATTTGTACACCGATCTTCGGTCTGGACGGCATTGCTATTGCTTTGCTTGTAGGTGCTTGTGTACGGTTGGCGTTCTCGCTGTTCTCGTTCCCAATGTTTTTCAATGTTCCGCTATCCCGGATCATTTTTGATAAAAGTGATATTACATTTGTCTTGCAGACTATACAAAAGAAGCGCAGGAAGGGAGAACTGAAAGATGCCGAATTCGCATCCCATGGCTAAACTGAAAAATAAGCTGAGCGTCATTCTCGACGTAGTCCCTCAAGGTTCGAACATTATTTATGTCGATTATCCCGTCTATAATAACGGTGGGGACGTACTGATCATGAAAGGCACCGAAGCGTTCTTTAAGGATAATGGCATTCGTGTCCGTGCCCGTTATAGCGCCATGGATATTCCCGATCAGCTTCATATTCCGGGCGACTGGATTATCGTATGCCACGGGGGTGGCAACTTTGGCGATCTATATTCAAATCACCAAAATTTGCGGGAACGCATCGTTCGTGATTTCCCTAACCACCGAATTGTAATCATGCCGCAGACGATCCACTTCCAGTCTGAACAAAAGGCTAATGAGGTGGCGGTTCTGTTTAATGCCCACCCGGATCTACATATGTTTGTGCGGGATACACGCTCTTATCAGTGGGCTAAGGATAAACTGAACCAGTGCAGTATCACATTATGTCCTGATATGGCGCACCAGCTATGGCCATTGAAGCCGACTACGGAAACCGTGAAGGACGTATTGTACTTCCTACGTACAGATATTGAAACGGTAGGAGGACAAAAGAAATTCGATGACGAGGCTGATGCCTCACACCGTCTGGACTGGGATACTTTATTCACTCCGCTGGAAGTGAAGGGGATCGTCTATTTCCAAAAGTTTTACCGTCTGAATAAGAAAATCGGCGGCCCGTTGCCTACGCGTACATTCTGGTACAAGTACACCGACCATCTCATGAACAAGGCGGTTACGCTGTTCAGCTCTTACCGCGAGGTTCGCACTTCACGGCTGCATGGTCATATTCTGGCCTGCCTGCTTGATATGCCGCATGTTGTCATCGATAATTCTTACGGCAAGAATTCGCAATATTATAATACCTGGACACAGCCGAATCCGAAGGCGAAGCTGTTCAGTGAAGCACCCGAAGCATTAGAGCAACCGTCTTAATCGTAAGAAAAGCTATGTAAAGACCTCCTGAACACTTCATTGGTTTAGGAGGTTTTTGGTTCAGTGCAGCATAGAGCATTAATATGAATTCATTAGATAAACTATTAAGCCAGTGAATATTTAATGGCTTTATATATAGAGGGCGCATCATGGCTTCTCTCTCCCATACCGCTCTATTTTGACAATTCATTTCATGAATAGATATAATTTATGGGATAAATCCAGCTTTTGCTGTACATCACATGATCGTAATATTTATTTAAATGAATCGAGGCTGACGAATGAGCAATCAATCGATGGACATGCTTCTCACGAAGGATATCGTGCGTGAAGGGGAACCGATTTTGCGCACAAAGGTTGATCCGGTATGTCTGCCGCTGTCTGAAGAGGATCTTCAACAGATGCAATGGATGCTGGATTACCTGAAAAATAGCCAAAATGAAGAGCTGGCCACCCGCTATGAGCTGCGCCCGGGTGTAGGGCTATCCGCCAACCAGGTTGGGTTGAATAAAAGAATGTGTGCTATTTATTATGAAGATGGAGACAAAACGGTAGAATATGGCCTGTTTAATCCGAAGCTGGTCAGCCATTCTACATCCATGATTTACTTGGAACAGGGTGAGGGATGCTTGTCTGTAGATCGGTACATACCCGGATATGTACCACGTTACGAGAAGATTCGCATCAAGGCCAATTTACCGGATGGAACTCAGGAGCTGTTAACGTTTAAGGGGTATGCAGCGATTGTCGTACAGCATGAAATGGACCATCTGGATGGCATTATGTTCTATGACCGTATCAACCCGGAAGATCCGTATAAGCTGCCACAGGGAGTGCATATCGAACCTTTTGTACGTAAATAGTTCGTGATCCGTAAAGTGTGGTGACTCCGTTCACCACCTTTTTATTTGGCAAGAAAATATGGATATAAATGTTGTGAAGCTTTAAACTGAAAACATGTAAGCGCTTATCTCACAGGAGGGATGGCATGTATCGTGGAGTAAGGCATCTGATGAATAATATGCGTATGCGGAATAAGTTGCTCTTCTCCTACGTACTGATTGTCATGATCCCAGTGCTGTTGGTGGGCGGCTGCGTTATTTTTTATTTGCGAGAGCAGGCACTGGACAGTGCGATTGCCCAGACGGTAAATAATGTGGAAAAGATTAAGAGCCAGACAGCAAATTTATTACGTGTACCAACAGATATTTCAAATGGGCTAATGTTCGATAAAAGGCTAAAGGAGATGGCGAACCGCCGTTATCCCGGCATGGTGGAGCTCATGAATGCGTACCATCAGTACAAGGATTTTAATGAGTACACCCAGCAATATAGAGAGGTTGCTACTATCCGGTTCTATTCTTACAATCCGACGTTGGTCAACAATCTGGAGTTTATTCCTGTGGACGCTAACATTGAGCGGCAGCCGTGGTTCCAGGAGGCTTTGAAGGGGACGGCGATTAACTGGTTTTACATTCAGGATAAGGAGGATAACCCAGTTAATCGCCTCAGCCTGGTACGGCAAATTCCTTTTCCCGAATACAATTCCAAGGGAGTTCTGATGATTGCACTGAGTCAGACCGAGTTGAATCATATGCTGAGCAAGGAGCCCTTTGAAACCTTGATTACGGATCGTAACGGAATTGTGGTCGCAGCTACCCATCCGCAGTCAGTAGGTCGGACGTTGACGGATTTACATTTAGGCTTTGATGTCCAGCGTGCAGGTAAGGGGATATATGAAGCAAAAATTAACGGAACGCCCTCGAACATTATTGTGGATGAGCTGCTGCCAACCTCAAGTGTGAGCGGATTGACGATTATTTCGGTGTTTTCAACGGAACATATCGTGCAGGGGGCAAACCGGGTCAGCCTGATTGGTGCATTATGTGTACTAGCGGTACTCATCATGGCGCTGATTCTGATTACCATCATTTCCTGGCTTATTACCAAACGACTCCAGCGGCTGAGCTATGAGCTGGGTCAGGTAGCTGCGGGTGATTTTCATGTGGTATCAAGTGTGGAGGGAAGGGACGAGATCGGTGATTTATCCCGCCGTTTCAACTATATGGTGAGCAGTATCCGCCAGCTTATGGCCCAGGTCTATGAGACGAGTGAGCATAATAATAAGCTTGAATTGGCACAAAAGGATATCAAGCTAAAAATGATGGCAAGCCAAATTAATCCGCATTTTCTGTTTAACGCGTTAGAATCCATTCGAATGAAAGCACACCTGAATGGGGAAGCGGAGATAGCAACGACGGTTCGTTTGCTTGGCAGGCTGATGCGCAGGAATTTGGAGATTGGCAGTGGTAAAACAACCGTATCACAGGAGCTGGATATGGTGCGATCCTATTTGCAAATTCAGCAGTTCAGGTTTGGAAATCGTTTGGTCTATGAAGTGAATTTGGAAGAAAGCGCGAAGGACATGTCGATTCCTCCCTTAATCATACAACCGTTAGTGGAAAATGCAGTCATTCATGGCCTAGAAAATAAGGAAGAACCAGTTACCGTAAAGGTAGATATCACAATAGAACAAAGAGAGCTGCACATTAAAGTGGCTGATGATGGAATTGGCATGGAGGAAGAGCAACTGACCCGTCTGTTGGCTCGGATCACGGGTACGGAGGAGCCGGAAGGGAGCAGTATTGGTCTACGCAATGTTCATCAACGTCTGACATTGATGTATGGTGAACGTTATGGTCTGCATATTGAAAGCGCATTACAGGTAGGAACAACCGTATACTTTTCCATACCAAGGGAGGAAGCGTCGAATGTATAAAGCGATGATTGTAGATGATGAGCCTGCGATTCGTGAAGGACTGTCTTCCATTATTGACTGGGGAGATTGTGGCTTTCGCATCGTCGATACGGCTGAGAACGGACGCGAGGCTTTGGAAAAGTTCGGAGAGCATCGACCGGAACTGGTCATTGTAGATATTCGTATGCCTGGGATGAGTGGGTTGGAGGTTATACAAAGCATACGCCAAATGAATGGGGAGCCGTATCACTTTCTCATTTTAAGCGGATATGCAGACTTTAATTATGCTAGGCAAGCCATGGGATTCGGGGTGGATGGTTATTTATTGAAGCCCGTTGATGAGGAAGAAATGACGCTGGAGCTAAAGCGAGTACGGCAAAGCATTGAAAACGAAAAGGGAGATGGAAAGTGGGGAAGTCCGTCTTCGCATGAGCGCGATTGGATCGAAGCATTGCTGTTTCCGGTTCATGGAGAACATGCTCGTAATGCTGTAGAACCCAGCCATCGTGCATCCAAGCAAGACGAACATCAAAGTAGCGGTGAAAAACACGGACAACAGCCTGAATTACCAGCATTGGACTGGAGTAGCTATCAGGTGATTCTGCTGGATTTGCGTATACCTGACTGGGATCGGCAAGCCCGGCAGTTGGCAGCAAAGCAGCGGCTGGCCGAATTGTGTCGTGAGCAGGGTAGAGGCATTGTGTTTGAGGCTGGAATATATACGGGCCTATTGCTTCCCGCCATGTTAAAAACGGAAAAAGATGCTGTTCAGTTGCTGGCTGCATGGCGACAGGAGCTAAAACCGTGGGTAAATGAAATCTATGGGGCTGCCGGCGCTCCGGTAGACATTCTTAAGGAGATCCCCAAATCTTTTGAGCAGGCGTTACGATTATTGGAGCGTACGTTTTTGTTCCGGGCAGAAAGAGTCATGCTTCCCGGCGACCTACATGAATGGGAGACAGTCCCTGCTGAAATGGATGAAGCGTCTGACAGAGCATCAGATGATCCCATGCGTTATGCAGAAAAGCTGTACTACGCGCTGGATATGGCTAATGGTAAAGCGGCGACCCGTGTCATTAAGGACATGGAAGTCCAATTTCCCCAGATTTATCGTACAGAATCTGCAATTAAGGCGGCCTTCGCTCAGACGTTCACACTCGCACTGAACAAATATGCAGCTGGACAGGAACACAGCCGGACCGTGCTGGAGGAGCATTCCAACTTGATTACCAATGTATATGCCTATTCAACATTGGGCGAGCTGGTGGATCACTCGCTCGAACATGTGTTGCAGTGGATTGGCCAGACTGATACGGGTGGCAAGGAGATCATCATGAAGCAAATGATTGACTTTATACATGGTCATTATGATGAAAATTTGCGACTGGAGTTACTGGCAGATATGTTCAATTACAATAGTGGGTATTTGGGCAAACTGTTCAAAAGTCATACAGGCGAGGCTTTTAATGCCTACCTGGATAAGGTAAGGATTGAGCGAGCAAGGGAATTGCTTGCACAGGGGATTAAGGTACACCAAGTGGCGGGCCGTGTGGGATATGCGAATGCAGATTATTTTCATAGTAAATTTAAAAAGTATGTTGGAATGTCACCTTCCTCCTACCGTAATCAGGTCCAAAAGAACGGAGGAACAGATGGCTGTTGATCGATTCCCTAGGTTTAACGTTATGAAGTCTCTCTTGCAGATGTCGGAGGTATATCCTCCGCATGAAGAGAGGCTCTTTTTTTATATATTGAAAAAAGACGAATCAATAGAAAATGTCACATTGATTATGGATTTTAGGGCATTTTCATAAAAATGCCATCGTTATGACACAACTTTGACACGATGTTCACATTTTTGATTCTATTTCATTTAAATTTATTCTATATAATGGGGATAATCTGAAGCCCGGTTATGGCAACCATGGGGAAGTTAGCTAAGTGAGTCATTTCCTAAAAAAGTGACGGTTTCATATGTAACAATGTGAATACAATCACAAATATAAAAGACTTCAGATCACAAACATTAAATCATTGTTAAGGGAAGTACAGAGGAGGAGCAGCATCATGGACGTATTGGATTTGGCACGGTTGCAGTTTGCAACCACTACGATTCTTCATTTTGTTTATGTGCCAATCTCCATTGGATTGTCATTGTTGGTGGCAATTATGGAGACTATGTATGTTATCAAGAAAAAAGACTTGTACAAAAAAATGGCTCAATTCTGGGGAACGTTTCTGCTGATTAACTTTGCGCTGGGCGTAGTTACCGGAATTTTGCAGGAGTTCCAGTTCGGAATGAATTGGTCGGACTTTTCCCGTTTTGTCGGTGATGTATTTGGTACACCGCTAGCGATTGAAGCATTGCTTGCATTTTTTCTGGAATCAACCTTTATCGGCCTATGGGTATTCGGCTGGGAAAGACTATCCAAAACTGTCCATTTAGTTTGCATGTGGCTAGTAGCGATTGGTACGATGCTCTCGGCTTTGTGGATTTTGGCTGCTAATTCATTCATGCAACGTCCCGTAGGATATGGGGTTGTAAATGGCCGTGCAGAAATGCAAGATTTTGCTGCTTTGTTAACGAACGAGCAGCTTTTGTGGGAGTATCCTCACACCATCTTTGCTGCTATTGCAACTGGAGCTTTCCTCGTAGCTGGGATTAGTGCTTGGAAGCTGATGCATAAAAAGAATATGGACTTCTTTAAACCTTCTTTTAAATTGAGCATTATTGTTGCATTAATCTGTGCCATTGCTATTCCTTTGTTTGGTCATGGACAGGCTCAATATTTGATCAAAACACAGCCCATGAAGATGGCAGCCAGTGAAGCTCTGTGGGGAGACAGTGGCGATCCAGCGCCTTGGACGATTATTGCCAATATTGATCCTGATAAGCAGGAAAATACCTTTGAGATTAAGGTTCCGTTTGCACTGAGCTTTCTGTCGTATAGCAAGTTTTCCGGCTCTGTGCCTGGTATGAAGGAGCTTCAAGCACAGTATGAAAAGACCTACGGTCCGGGTGATTATATTCCGCCTGTCCGTACGACCTTCTGGAGCTTCCGCATTATGATTGCGGCAGGCTGTGCCATGATTGCACTTGCTCTGTACGGAGCTTATCTGAGTTTTCGACAAAAATTGGAGGGCTCCCATCGTTGGTTCTTCCGTCTTATGCTGTGGGGGATATCGCTCCCATTCATTGGCAATACCGCGGGCTGGATCATGACAGAAATGGGACGTCAGCCGTGGACTGTATTTGGTTTGCTGCAAACAAAAGATTCTGTTTCACCTACCGTTGTAGCAGGAGAAGTGTTGTTCTCACTGATTGCATTTACGACGTTGTATCTCATTTTAACGGGTGTATTGGCATTCCTGTTTGCTCGTACCGCTCGTAAAGGCCCAGATATGGAGCCGCATCAGCATACGGTAATTCATGATCCATTTGCTCAAGGGGGTGACAGCATTGTCGTTAAATGATTTATGGTTCTTATTGATCGCTGTGCTGTTTACAGGCTTCTTTTTTCTAGAGGGCTTTGATTTTGGCGTAGGGATGGCTACGGGATTAGTGCCGCGTAATGACCAACAAAAACGTTTGATGATCAATACGATTGGTCCATTCTGGGATGCCAACGAAGTGTGGCTGATTACAGCAGCAGGTGCGATGTTTGCCGCTTTTCCGCATTTTTATGCAACGATGTTTAGCGGATATTATCTGGTATTTGTGTTTATTTTGCTAGGTTTGATCTTGCGAGGAGTCTCCTTTGAGTTCCGGGGCAAGGCCGAAGGGAAAGGGTGGACAGGAACGTGGGATGCTTGCATTCTGATTGGCAGCTTCCTGCCGCCGATGCTGTTTGGCATGGCCTTTGCGGCTTTGGTGAAGGGTGTACCTATTCAGCAAAATATGGATTTGAAAGCCGGATTCTTGGATGTGTTCAATGGATACACCGTATGGATTGGACTGACCGTGGTCGGAATGTGCCTTATGCACGGGCTGACGTTCATTTCTCTGCGGACGATTGGTGAAGTAAGGGATCGTGCTCGTGTGATCGCGTCCAAATTTCTTCCGGTGTTGGGGATTTTGCTTGCTGGTATGGTGGTATGGACTTATTTTGCAACGGATTTATTTGCACGTCGCGGTCCCTTTATGTATGTTGCGGTTGCAGTGGGGATGGTTGCCTATGTGCTAACATGGTATTTCCTGAAGCAGCGCCGTGAAGGATGGGCTTTCGGGATGACCGGTGTCATCATTTTGCTAAGCTTCGTTTCGTTATTCGTTGGCTTGTTCCCAAGATTTATGGTGAGCTCGATCAACAGTGCTTTTGATTTGACGATATATAATGCAAGCTCCAGTCATTACACACTGAAAGCCATGACGATTGTTGCAGCAACGCTTTTACCCTTTGTGTTGGCTTATCAGGCGTGGAGCTATTTTGTTTTCCATAAGCGTCTCAGTGAGAAGGATCATCTGGAATACTAATGGATAAGGCCTGGTTTGAATTAAAGGGCATTCGGCCAGTAATGCTGCTGCTGGCCGCCCTTTCCCTGCTCCAGGGAGCAGCGGTAATTGCACAAGCCATCTTTTTGGCAAAGGCTGTTACGATTTTATTTAAACAAAATCCGCTAATAATGGCTTGGCCATCGCTGGCGTTGTTTTTCGCGGCTTTTGCAGTGAGGCATACGATGATCTGGCTGCAACGCCGGACAGCCGGTCGTTTCGCCGAAGCAGCAGGCGCTTCCTTACGGGAGCGTCTGCTTGCGCGTTTGTTTGAGCGAGGCCCGGGTTTTGCTGCGCGGGAAGGAAGCGGCAAGTTGGTGACGCTAGCGCTGGATGGCGTGGATCGGGTTCGCAATTATTTGGAAATATCCATTCCTCGTATGATAGACATGATGGCTGTAACCTTACTTGTGCTTGTGTATGTTTTCACATTAGATCTGATTTCAGGTGTGATTTTGACGACTACGATGCCGATTTTGGTGGGCTTCTTTATTTTGCTCGGCTTGGCGGCGCGCAAGCAGGCAGACAAGCAGTGGCGTTCCTATCGTCTGTTATCACACCATTTCACGGATTCATTGCGTGGGCTACAGACATTAAGGTTTTTGGGGCGCAGTCGGGCGCATGGGGAAAGCGTAGGGAAGGTCAGCGACCAGTATCGTACAGCCACGATGCGTACGCTGCGGGTAGCGTTTCTTTCTTCATTTGCCCTCGATTTTTTCAGTATGCTGTCGGTCGCTTTTGTAGCGGTAGGCTTGGGTCTGCGTCTGATTAGTGGTTCAGTGGGACTGGAGGCAGCGCTTGCGGTGCTTATTCTGGCACCGGAATATTTTATGCCTATACGCCAGTTGGGATCAGACTATCACGCCTCATTGGATGGTAAAGAGGCTTGGGGAGCGATTCGCTCGATTCTCGGTGCAGAAAAAGAAGTGACGGAGACGAATGCACAGACAGCTAATGATAAAGGATTAGACATCACGGGGCAGGACATCCTTATGCTGTCTGATGTGTGTTTACTGAATGAAGACGGCTCTACCCGGCTTGAACATGTGTCTGCAAGTGTTGAACCGCACATGAACATGATCGGCATCGTCGGAGCGAGTGGTGCAGGCAAAACGACATTGCTTAGTCTGCTTGGCGGCTTTTCTGACCCGACTTCAGGTGAGGTGATCCTTAATGGATGCCGATTATCTGCGGATACCAAAGCTGAATGGCAGCGGCATATTGCCTATATTCCACAGCATCCTTACCTGTTTAGCGCTACTTTGGCAGATAATATTCGCTTTTATGAGCCGGAGGCATCCAACCAGCAGGTAGAGTGGGCGATTGACGCGGTTGGACTGCGTGAGCTGGTGGACGGTCTTCCAAGTGGGTTGAATGAGCCTATTGGTGAAGCAGGCCGGACATTGAGCGGAGGACAGGCGCAGCGGATTGCCTTGGCGCGCGCTTTGCTCAGTGACCGTCCGATTATTTTATTGGATGAGCCTACGGCACATTTGGATATTGAGACAGAATGGGAATTAAAACAGACCATTTTGTCCGTATTGAAACACAAGAGGATGTTTCTTGCCACCCATCGACTGCATTGGATGCCGGATATGGACTGTGTCTGGATGATGAATCAAGGTCGTCTGGAAGAGGTAGGTTCCCATCAGCAACTGGTTGCACAAAAGGGAGAATATTATCGATTGCTGACGGGAATGTCGGAAGGAGGGGGCGGGCGATATGAGAGCAACGGACAATAGTAGCCAAGGCTGGTTTTTGCTTTATCTAAAACAATACTTTTGGGCCTTTCTGGCAGCTGCTCTTTTGGGCGCGCTGTCCATTGGATGTGCAGGCGCGCTGCTCTTTACGTCCGGTCATCTGATTACTCGTTCGGCCTTAAAGCCTGAAAATATATTAATGGTGTATGTGCCCATTGTGCTTGTGCGAACGTTTGGTTTTAGTAAAGCCGTCATTCAGTATTTGGAACGCTTGGTAGGTCATGATGCTGCGCTGCGGCTTGTGTCTCGTATGCGGGTACGCTTGTATCGGGCAGTGGAACCGCAGGCGCTGATGATTCGCAGCAAATTTCGTACAGGGGATCTATTGGGATTGCTGGCAGAGGATATTGAGCAGCTTCAAAATATCTATCTGAAGCTGGTTCTGCCTGCGTTATCGGCTTTGCTGATATATGCAACAGGCATCTTGGCGCTTGGCTGGATGGATGGAACATTTGCCTTGCTGATGGCGCTATATGGGGGATTTTTGCTTTTTATCGCCCCAGCTATCTCACTTTGGACCTCACTCGCCAAACGGCGTACGTTCAAGCAGGAACGGAGTAAATCTTATCAGGAACTGACGGATGCTTTGTTCGGCATGAGTGATCTGGTGCTGAGCGGACGAACTGGGCATTTCCTTAGCACCTTTACACAACGGCACAAGAGGGCTGCCATAGTGGAAAATTCACTTCGCCGGAACGAGTGGCGTTCTCATTGGATCGCACAATGCTTTGTAGGTGGAGGGATTGTAATTATGACTGTGTGGGCCGGAGGACTGGTAGCACAGGGTCGCATTGAAGCGACATGGCTGGCATCCTTTGCGCTAGTAACTTTTCCGTTGCTGGATGCTTTCGTTCGCGCTGGGGAAGCGGTGGTTCATGCGCCGGAGTATCAGGATTCACTTCGACGGCTAAAGGATTCCGAGAAAGGTACATCTGCACTTGCAGTACGATCAGATGCAGGACAACCAGCAGCAGACGATGCAGCAGATACTAAAAAGGAACAGGCTGCCGCTCAGCAATTAAGCCATGGGGGAGACCTTCTGCTGAACAACGTAAGCTACCGCTATGCGGCAACGCAGGAATGGAGTGTGCGTAATATCTCCCTACACGTACCGCAGGGGGGCAAGGTTGCATTGCTTGGCCGCAGTGGTGCGGGTAAGTCTACGCTGCTGAATCTGATTCAAGGAGCATTGCAGCCTGATGAAGGCAGCGTCACTGTCGCAGGAGTGCCTGTATTTACAGGTGGAGCATACTCCAGTCTATTTGCGGTGCTAAACCAGCAACCTTATTTGTTCGATACAACGGTAGCGAACAATATTCGATTGGGACGACCTGACGCAACGCTGGATGAGGTTCGTGCAGTGACGGAGCAGGTAGGGCTTGGAACCCTGATTGATTCTTTACCAGAGGGTTACGATACAAGAATGCAGGAGACGGGTCTTCGCTTTTCCGGTGGAGAAAGACAGCGCATTGCACTGGCGCGGATTTTGTTGCAAAATCACCCAATTGTTTTGCTGGATGAGCCGACCGTGGGGCTTGATCCGCTGACGGAGCATGAACTTATGCAGACAATGTTTCGCGTGCTGGAAGGCAAAACATTGATCTGGATCACTCATCATCTCACAGGAATGAAGCATATGGATGAGGTGATCTTTATGGAGCAAGGCACCATCTCCATGCGAGGCAGTCATGATGAGCTGTGGTGTGATCATACCCGATACCGTAATCTGTATAAGCTGGATCATCCCGGTCTGGAAAAACAGTAATGATCACCGTGTCGGATAATATGATTCATCTGCTGTAAGCTTTGAAACAAGGTATTTAAAATTTCGATTAACTTTTATATACTGGTTAGAGTTGATACGTCACATGCTCATTAGACATTCAACTGGAGGGGGCTGAAAGAAATGAAAACACTCATCTCTAAACATTGGCATTGGATGCTGATTGGTTTTGTAGCCCTGATCATGGGCGGGTTTGTCTTGTTTTATTTTCAAGGTAGCGTGTCGTCGTTTCCGGCCAATCAATCTCAACAAGCTCAGGAAGAGCCAGATAAAACCAAATACGAGATTGTTACAGTGGGTGTAAAAGGGGACGGTTTCTATCCTAAAAATATTGAAGTGAAAGCCGGCGTTCCAACCAAGATCAATTTCAAAAAAATTACATCCTTTACTTGCATCGATGAAGTACAGTCGTTGAAGATCGGAATGGACGTTTACCTGGATCACGAAAATAATTATTTTACCGTCAAGGATTTAAAACCGGGGGTATATGAGTACAATTGCGGTATGTACATGTACTACGGGACGATCACGGTAAAATAAATCAAAAAAGCTTTCTGGCACATGGGGACTGACCCCATGGATGCTAGAAAGTTTTTTTCTTCCAACTAGGTGAATTGCGACAGTAAGTATATATACCATCACCCACCTGTGGTGCAATAAGCATTATCCTTTACCTCTGATCAGCTTACATTGCTGATCTTTTGTTTTTTACAAGACTTCTCTCAGAGAATTTACATGAAAACGGAGCAGGCGGAATGGTGCTGGACAAGCGATAGCGGTCGCCTTTGTCCCTGAATTTCTACCTTTGTCTGCTTATTCAAGAAATCCGGGGACAACAGCGATGGGAAGCACCATCCGCATGTGTAGTGGCACGAATGTAAATCTTAATCCACTCCCCATATATCTAATTTTGAACTGATTTTTCTCCTAATTCGTCGGGTACCCGCTTTTGAGCCAGCAAAGTATGATAATAGTATCTAGAGATGAGGAGGAGCTTGTTATGGGATCTTCAACTGAAACCGCTTCCAACGCTGATGCTGTGATTCCTGAATCCAATCGGGGAAGACCACGTAAGGCTCGCGGATCGAAGCCCGAACGCGGTGAAAAAGGCCTGTGGAACAGTGTGAAACAGCAAAAGTACCTTTATTTTATGTCCATTCCTTTCGTCATATGGGTGTTTGTTTTCAGTTATTTTCCACTATGGGGATGGACAATGGCGTTTCAAAAATATAAGCCAGCCAAATCGTTTTGGGATCAAAAGTGGGTAGGGTTAGACAACTTTATTGAGCTTTTTCAGGATGAACGTTTTTATCTGGTATTACGAAATACGCTGACAATGAGCCTGATGGGTATTGTTTTTGGTTTTGTTGTACCGATCTTTTTTGCAATTCTGCTAAATGAGTTGCGTGGTATGCTGTTCAAGCGAGTTGTGCAGACAGTATCCTACCTCCCGCATTTTGTATCCTGGGTAGTTGTGGCCGGATTGGTGACGAAAATGCTGTCCATTGACGGTGGAATTGTTAACGATATTTTGGTAGCGCTTCATATTGTGGATGAACCGATTCAGTTTATGGCTAAGGGGAGTTGGTTTTGGTACATTGTAACCGCTTCCGACATATGGAAAGAGACAGGTTGGAATACGATTATTTATTTAGCTGCCATCACCGGAATTGACCAGGAACAATATGAAGCTTCACGTGTGGATGGGGCCAGCCGCTGGAGACAGATGTGGCATATTACATTGCCAGGTATCCGCTCGACCATCGCCATTCTGTTTATTATGGCGATTGGACATCTGGTCAGCAATGGTTTTGAAAAGCAGTTCTTACTTGGCAACAGTCTCGTAACGGATTATTCGGAAGTGCTGGATTTGTATGCACTGAATTACGGGATTAATCTGGGCCGCTTCTCTTACGGGACGGCAATAGGCATTTTCAACTCACTGGTTAGCATTCTGTTGTTGTTTACGGCGAACGGTATATTCAAAAAACTGACCAAAGAAAGCATCATGTAGGGAGGGAGAAGCGAAATGACGAATAAGGCATTTAATGCTACACGGTCAGAAAAGCTGTTTGACCTGTTCAACTATATCCTCATGGCTCTGATCGTGGTGTTGACGCTGTACCCGTTTCTGAACGTACTAGCGATTTCCCTGAACAATTCGACGGACACGGTTCGTGGCGGTATTTATATATGGCCTCGTCAGTTTACACTCGAAAATTACAAAACGATTTTCCAGTACGATGGCCTGCTTCGGGGTCTGCAGGTATCGATTTTACGTACAGTAGTTGGAACGGTGCTGGGACTCATCTGTGCTTCTATGCTTGCATTTACGCTGAGTCGGGTCGATTTCCGCGCGCGCAAGTTCATATCCACGTTTCTGGCGTTGACGATGTATTTTTCCGGCGGAATGGTGCCTGTGTTTATTTTGATGCGTGATTTACATTTGCTGGGCACGTTCTGGGTGTATATTTTTCCGGGGCTGATCAGCGCGTTTAATGTTTTTGTCATTCGTTCCTTTATGGATGGTTTGCCGTATGCGCTACAAGAGTCTGCCAAGCTGGATGGAGCCAATGACTTTACGATATATTGGAAGATTATTTTACCGCTGTGCAAGCCTGTACTGGCGACAATTGCCCTTTTTTTAGCGGTAAATCAATGGAACGCATGGTTTGATACGTACTTGTACAATGGAACCGCCGCGCAGTGGACAACGCTGCAATTTGAGCTGATGAAGATACTGCAAAGTACGCAGCAAGGCGGCGCCAATATGGCGAATAGCAACGATATGGCTAAGCAAATGGCTCAGATTTCGCCAGAGTCGATTAAAATGGCAATCACGATTACCGTCACGCTTCCGATTTTGCTCGTATATCCATTCCTACAAAAATATTTTGTAGGCGGTATGACACTGGGAGCTGTTAAATCATAACAATCCAATCGTAGCAGTCAATCCACAACGATAAAATCCTAGAAATGCAGGAGGTTTTGAACATGAAAAAACACTGGTCCAGATTTGCACTAATTCCCTTGCTCGCCGTATCGCTTGCCGCACTTGCAGGTTGCGGTGGAAGCGATAAAACAGCGAAAGAAGGCTCATCCAGCGGCACAGACCCAATTACGTTTAGCTTCTTCGGAGCAGATACAAGCCCGCAATGGAATGGAATGAAAGATGAAATAGGCAAGGAAATCACCAAGAAAACAGGTGTAACCTTGAATGCGGAATTTGATGTCAGCGGCGGAGGTGGGGATGACCGGATTGCTTTGATGGCAGCAAGTGGGGAATACCCAGACCTGGTCTCTCCTAAAGCAAATATTAGCAAGCTTGTGGATGCGGGGGCTATGATTGATCTGACCGATCTGATCAACGATCACGCACCCAATCTCAAAAAGCTATACGGCCCCTATATGGATCGGCTGAAATACAGCAATAAGGATCAAGCCATCTATGTTATTCCTACGTATGCAGGGGTGGGACAGGAGAGTTTTGACGCGACGGGGGGATTTGAAATTCAGCATAAGGTGCTCAAGGAACTGGGATATCCCAAGGTAAGAACATTGCAGGATTTTGAAAACGTGCTCAAAACCTATGTAGCCAAACATCCGACGATTAATGGCAAAAAAACGATCCCTCTCACGCTGGATGCAGACGACTGGAGAATTATGATTACCGTAACGAACCCTGCTTTCCAGACAACTGGGGCGCCGGATGATGGTGAATATTTTATTGATCCCAAAACTTTTGAAGCCAAGCTTCATTACAAACGTCCGGAAGAAAAAGAATATTTCCGTTGGTTAAACCACATGTACAATGAAGGGCTGCTCGATAAAGATTCGTTTGTACAAAAAAGTGACCAATACAAATCCAAAATTGCCAGCGGCCGTGTCCTGGGTCTGATCGACCAAGAGTGGGGTTATCAGGATGCCGAAAATGCATTAAAAGCGTCAGGCAAGGCTGATGCCAGCTATGCACATTTTCCAGTTACACTTTCGGAGGAATATAAGGATCGTTCCTTTCAGGATACAGGTTTTGCGTCCGGTTATGGTGTAGGGATTACGGAAAGTTGCAAGGACCCGGTGCGGGCTATTAAATTTCTGGATTATTTAGCTTCCGATGAAGGACAGGTGCTAGTGAACTGGGGGATCGAAGGCAAGCACTATGAAATCAAAGACGGCAAACGCGTCATTCCTGCCGATGTATTGGATCAAAAAACGAACAATACAACCAGCTTCAATAAATCCACTGGAATAGACTTGTACACATTAATGAGCGGACACTATGGGGACGGAGTGAAGGACTCTACGGGTAACTACTACACTGCCAAATTCCCAGAACAAATTATCGCGGCTTATTCGAAGCCGGAGAAAGAATCACTGAAAGCGTATGGCGTAAAAACGTGGAAGGAACTGTTTCCAGGAAAAGAAGAATTTGATGTGAAGCCTTGGGGCGCAGCCTATAACCTGACGACAGACAATGAATCCAACTATAACGTTACATTTAAAAAGACGACAGACATAATCCGCAAACGTATACCGGAAGCCATTTTAACACCAGTTTCCAATTTTGATACGGTATACGACAACATGATTAAAGAACTGGATGCCGCCGGAGCTGTCCAAATGGAACAGCAATACACGCAACTGGTGAAGGACAGAGTGGAGTTATGGAGTGGGAAGGCTGCTAAATAACGAGTCCATATTTTCCAAACTTTGAAATCTCGGAGTGACAGAGCGCATGCGCCATGGGCAATATGGGTTCAGCGCTTTGTCTGACCTTGATGAGGGAGGGTTTGAGTTGACGAAAGGCGAAAGACCACAGTCCCTACGGTTATGGTATCGCCAGCCTGCTGAGGTATGGGAGGAAGCATTGCCAGTCGGCAATGGACGGCTGGGAGCTATGGTATTTGGCGGGATCAGAGAGGAGCATTTGCAATTAAACGAGGATACGCTCTGGTCCGGATTTCCCAGAGATGGCGTTCAGTATGATGCATTGCGATATTTAGAGCCTGCCAGAAAGCTGATTGCAGATGGAAAATACAAGGAAGCAGAGCAACTGATTAATTCGAACATGCTGGGTCGAGATACAGAAGCCTACCAGCCTTTAGGAGATTTGTGGATTACACAGGAGAACCTAGGGGAGATTGCGCATTATGAACGGGAACTGGATATGCAGACCGGAACGGCAGTGGTCACTTTTCAGAGTGATGGAGTCCACTATACTCGCGAAGTTATCGCCAGTGCACCTGATGGAGTCATTATGGTGTCACTGACTGCGAATAAGGTCGGAAAAATCCATGCATCTGTGCGTATGACTACCCCCCATCCTTGTGAGGATGAAGTTGGAGAGGATGCGCTTGGTGATTCCTGCAAAGGAGCCAACGATAACGATCCATCCGAGGAACCGACCAGGGACTTCATTACGTTGACTGGACGAGCGCCCAGTCATGTGGAATCTAATTATCACGGTGATCATCCACAGTCTGTCGTTTACGAAAATGATTTGGGGATGGCTTTTGCAGTTCAGGCGAGGGTTATTCCCGAGGGAGGAACCTTGACGACGAGGGATGACGGAGCGTTAATCATCTCGGACGCGGATAAAATCACGGTGTATTTGGCAGCGGCTACCGGATTTCGGGGATTTCAGGCTATGCCGAATAGTGATGCAACAGAGTCGGCAGAAGCATGCAAAGTCATTCTAGACGGAGCGATTTCGCTAGGAAGTGAGCAGGTGCGGCAACGCCATGAGCAGGATCACCGGAAGCTGTTTGACCGTGTTGCATTAGAACTGGGAAGTGACACGCTAACTGACGAGTTCGTTCTCCCGACGGATCTGCGATTAGAACGCTATCAGAAAGGTCAGGCAGACCGGGGGCTGGAAGTGCTGTTATTCCAATATGGCCGTTATTTGCTAATGGGCAGTTCACGTCCGGGCAGTCAGCCCGCCAATCTTCAGGGCATCTGGAATGACCGGGTACAGCCGCCGTGGAACAGTAACTATACAACCAATATTAATACACAGATGAACTATTGGCCCGCAGAGGTGTGTAATCTTGCCGAGTGCCATGAGCCATTGCTGCACATGATTGGAGAAGTCGGTCGTACGGGACGCAGGGTCGCTTCCATCAATTATGGGGCTCAAGGATGGACAGCTCACCACAATATTGATGTGTGGCGAAACGCCGGACCGTCAGGTGGCCATGCCAGTTGGGCATTTTGGCCGCTTGGGGGTGTATGGCTAACCGCTCACCTATGGGAGCGTTATCTGTTCACCTTGGATACAACCTATTTGGCAGAACAGGCTTATCCGCTTATGAAGGGGGCGGCGGCCTTTTGCTTAGACTGGCTTGTGGAGGGCCCGGATGGTCGGCTTGTAACGTCCCCCTCCACTTCGCCTGAAAATAAATTCATCACGCCCGAAGGCGAGGATTGCAGCATATCCATGGGCTCTACGATGGACATGACGCTGATTCGGGAGCTATTGAGCAACTGTATTCAGGCCGCGGAACTGTTGGAGTTAGACGATGAGTTCCGTAGACGCTGCGAAGAGACACGGGAACGATTAATACCCTATCAAATCGGCCGTCACGGTCAGTTACAGGAATGGATGGTCGATTTTGAGGAAGCGGAGCCTGGGCATCGACATGTTTCGCATCTTTTCGGGCTTTACCCCGGCCGACAGATCCATATCCGCTATACTCCAGAGCTGGCTGAGGCGGCTCGCATATCGCTACGCCGCCGGCTCGATCATGGTGGCGGTCATACCGGGTGGAGCTGTGCCTGGTTGATTAACCTGTACGCCCGGCTGGAAGATGGCGACACTGCGCATCGGTATGTTCGCACGTTGCTGTCGCGGTCGATCTACCCTAATTTATTCGACGCTCACCCGCCTTTTCAGATCGACGGTAACTTTGGTGCGACGGCAGGCATCGCAGAAATGCTGCTGCAAAGCCGCCCGGGCGAGCTGACGCTATTGCCTGCCCTGCCATCGGCATGGCCGGAGGGACGGGTCAGCGGCTTGAAAGGGCGTGGCGGAATTACGGTCAGCATGGAATGGTCCGGTTCGCGGCTCGTCCGTGCGGAGCTTACCACATCGGTCCAGACGGGAAGCTGTACGATTCGCAGTGCACATCCGTTTAGCGTTGATGATCGTCGGGCTCAGCCTGATCCCAAGCACGGAGGATTTATTTTGTCATGGACTTTTACCAAAAAGCAGGAAACAACGAATGAATATACGATTATAATTGAGGGAGAGGAAGAGACACAATGACTATTTTTCAATTTCCGCAGGACTTTATGTGGGGTACCGCAACGGCCGCCTACCAAATCGAGGGGGCTTACCAGGAGGATGGAAGAGGGTTGTCGATCTGGGATACCTTTGCCCATACGCCTGGCAAAGTGTTCAACGGTGATAACGGCAATGTAGCTTGTGACAGCTATCATCGTTACGAAGAAGATATCCGTCTCATGAAGGAACTGGGCATTCGTACATATCGTTTCTCGGTGTCCTGGTCACGTATATTCCCTAATGGTGATGGTGAAGTCAATCAAGAGGGATTGGACTATTATCATCGTGTAGTTGATTTGTTGAATGACAACGGAATTGAACCGTTTTGTACACTGTATCACTGGGACCTGCCTCAGGCGCTACAGGATGCCGGAGGGTGGGGAAATCGTCGCACAATTCAGGCATTTGTCCAGTTTGCGGAAACGATGTTCCGTGAGTTTCACGGTAAAATACAGCATTGGCTGACATTCAATGAACCGTGGTGTATCGCCTTTTTATCCAATATGCTGGGAGTTCATGCCCCGGGTCTGACGAATCTTCAGACTGCGATTGATGTAGGACATCATCTGCTGGTTGCACATGGTTTATCTGTACGCCGATTCCGCGAGCTTGGCACCAGTGGCCAGATCGGTATCGCCCCAAATGTCTCCTGGGCTGTTCCTTACAGCACTTCTGAGGAAGATAAAGCGGCTTGTGCACGCACGATTTCCCTGCACAGTGACTGGTTTCTCCAGCCTATTTATCAAGGCTCGTATCCTCAGTTTTTGGTAGACTGGTTTGCGGAACAGGGAGCCACCGTACCTATACAAGATGGAGATATGGACATTATCGGTGAGCCAATTGATATGATTGGTATCAATTATTATAGTATGTCGGTTAATCGATTTAATCCGGAGGCAGGATTTCTTCAATCTGAAGAAATCAATATGGGACTACCTGTAACAGATATCGGCTGGCCGGTGGAGTCACGTGGGCTGTATGAGGTACTACATTATTTGCAAAAATACGGTAACATCGATATTTACATCACAGAGAACGGGGCTTGTATCAATGATGAGGTCGTAAACGGAAAGGTGCAAGATGATCGTCGAATTTCCTACATGCAGCAGCATTTGGTGCAGGTGCACCGGGCAATTCATGATGGTCTTCATGTTAAAGGCTATATGGCATGGTCACTTTTGGACAATTTTGAGTGGGCAGAGGGGTATAATATGAGATTTGGCATGATTCATGTCGATTTTCGCACACAGGTCCGCACCCCCAAGGAAAGTTACTATTGGTATCGAAATGTAGTAAGTAATAACTGGTTGGAGACTAGACGCTAAACAAAGAGAAATGATCTGAATATAAAGCAAATTTAGGTCTGCCTCCGCTCCCGTTTGTTTAAATAGGAGGTCCTCTGGGGTAATAATAACCAAGATGAATACAGATGGTTCTAGTATATAGAGACCGGCAGGAATAAAAAAATAAAAAATGTGCATACTGAAAAAAATACCTGGCGAGGGCACTTTTTAACCATTTTAAACTAGAGGGAGTGGAGGGTATGGCTTCGAATTTTAGAAAATCAGGATCAAGGGATAACCAAATGAGCCGCACGGTATCTGTTATTTCTTTGATCGCTTGCATTGTAGGTATTATTCTTATTTTGCTTGATATAGGGAATTTAACCGATCGTAATATCTATCTAATGACAGGCATTGGCGCCTTTGCTGCCGGAATTTTCATTTTTCTAATCGGGAAATCATTTGTCATTGCCCGCAAGAAGGAAGACCAAGAGAACGGACATCGTTAATACAATTGAAAAGATGATGTAAAACTGATAATGAAAACAACAGCGCGGGGCTTCGAGCAGTGTAGGATGATAACTGTAAGGAGTCCCGATTTTTGCTTTAGTATAGCTTTTTTAAGATACTTCAAGATGCATAATTAACGTTTTTATATGTCATTTTTGAATTAAAAAGAAATTTTGAATTTGCAAGAGAAATTTTATTTTTAGAGAGGTTTTTCACAAAAATCGGACAAATAATCGACAATTCTGTTAACAATAAAAAAAGTGGCCGCTTTTCTGCTATCTTATATAAGGGCAACATTACAGGAGTTCGTTAGTTTTGAGTAATTTACTATTTTAAGGAGAGGGGAACAACATGAACAAAAAACCAAAAGCGATTATTGCGTTGGTTTTGACCGTGCTCACGGTAGCATTGCTCATCTGGACGTGTTTTTATGCTGGCGGAAAATACGTTGTTTTCGATCCGAAAGGACCAATTGGGCAAGCACAAAAAGAGCTGATCATTCTTACAACTGCATTGTCTGCGCTTATAATTGTACCGGTTATGATTTTGACCTTCTTCATCGTTTGGCGGTATCGCGATACCCCAACAAACAAGGTGAAGTATCAACCCCATTGGGATGACAGCAAAAAGCTGGAAACCACATGGTGGGCTATTCCGATTATCGTTATCTGTATTATTGCGGTCATCACTGCGAGATATACCTACATGCTGGAGCCTTCCAAGCCGATTGCAAGCACGCAAAAGCCAGTAACGATTCAAGTAACCTCATTGGACTGGAAATGGCTCTTTATGTACCCAGAGGAAGGTATAGCTACAGTTAACCAAGTTCACATTCCTAAAGGTGTTCCAGTCCGTTTTGAACTGACTGCTGACGCACCGATGAACTCGTTCTGGATTCCGCAATTGGGCGGTCAAATCTACACCATGTCAGGCATGGCCATGAAACTGCATTTGCAGGCCGATCACGAAGGAACTTACTTTGGCTCGGGTGCAAACTTTAGCGGTGAGCATTTTGGACAAATGCGTTTTGATGTAGAAGTCCAGTCGGATGAAGAGTATAAAAACTGGGTCGCTGACATCAAGAAGCAGTCTAAGCCGCTGACGAAAGACGGCTATTTGGCGCTTGCAAAACCAGGTTTGTCCCAGCCTGATGAGTATTCTTCGATTCCAGACGGCTTGTTCAAAGAGATTGTCAACAAGTATGTAGTGGAAGGCTCTTCTAACCCCCATGCTGGACATGGTGAAGCTACATCCACAGAAGATTCATCCAAGACCGGCACAGAAGAGCATGCCGAAATGGATATGAGTCATATGAATATGAGCGGACACAATTAAAATGATTATAGGGAAGGAGGCCCCCAATGCTTGACAAAATAAAAGAGTTTGCATCCACTTTCTTCGTTACTGGAGACCCGATGATCTATGGAGCGGACGTTTCCATCGCACTAGCAACGATCGGGATCGTGTTTGTGCTCACTTATTTCAAAAAATGGGGCTGGCTTTGGAAAAACTGGTTGACTACGGTTGACCATAAAAAAGTCGGTATTATGTATATTCTTGCGGCCATCTTGATGTTATTCCGCGGAGGCGTGGATGCATTATTGATGCGTATTCAACTTGCTACACCTGATGTGACACTCTTACATCCTGAGCATTACAACCAGATTTTTACAACTCACGGCACAATCATGATCTTGTTTATGGCGATGCCGTTGATGTTTGGTTTGTTTAACATCGCCGTACCCCTTCAAATTGGTGCGCGCGACGTTGCGTTTCCTTTCCTGAACGCATTGAGCTTCTGGCTTTTCTTTATGGGTGCGATGTTGTTCAACTTGTCCTTCGTTATTGGCGGTTCGCCAGATGCAGGCTGGTTGAGTTATCCACCGCTCTCAGAACTGCAGTTTAGTCCTGGCGTCGGTCAGAACTTCTATATCTGGGGTATTCAGATTTCCGGTATAGGTTCATTGGCTACAGGGATCAACTTTATTGTTACCATCATTAAAATGCGTGCACCTGGTATGACTTGGATGAAAATGCCTGTCTTTACGTGGTCCGTATTTTCATCATGTGTTATTATCATTTTCGCGTTCCCGATTCTGACGGTTACTTTAGCTTTGCTATTCCTTGACCGCTTTGGAGGAGGACACTTCTTTACCCTTGATTTCGGCGGTAACCCGATGATGTATATCAACTTGATCTGGATGTGGGGTCACCCTGAGGTATACATTGTAGTATTGCCAGCCTTCGGTATTTATTCCGAGGTTATCAGCGTATTCTCTAAAAAGAAATTGTTTGGTTACAAATCCATGGTTTACGCCATGTTCATTATTGCGATCCTGTCCTTCTTCACGTGGGCGCATCACTTCTTCACAATGGGATCAGGCGCAGATGTTAATGCATTCTTTGCGATTTCGACGATGGTTATCGCAATACCGACAGGGGTTAAAGTATTTAACTGGCTGTTCACGATGTACCGGGGTAAACTCGAATTTAAAACTCCGATGATGTGGTCTATTGCATTTATTCCGAACTTCCTGATTGCAGGTTTGACGGGCGTCATGTTATCTGTAGCGCCTGCGGACTTCCAGTTCCATAACAGTTACTTCCTGATCGCTCACTTTCACTCTGCTCTGATTGGTGGGGTAGTGTTCGGTTACCTGGCAGGTCTGTACTACTGGTGGCCCAAAATGTTCGGTTTCACATTGCCTGAAACGCCTGGTAAATGGGCTTTCTGGTTCTGGAATATCGGGTTCTATGTATGTTTCATTCCGCAATATTCCCTCGGTCTGATGGGTATGACACGTCGTCTGAGCACTTACGGCTGGGATACTGGCTGGCAGCCGCTTAACATGGTGTCAACCGTTGGGGCATTCCTGATGGGGATTGGTTTCTTGTTCCAGGTTCTTCAAATTCTTCTGGGTATCAAAAATTACCGCAAGCTGAAGGATACAACTGGCGACCCTTGGGGTGGTCACACGTTGGAATGGTCAATTCCTTCACCTGCACCGGAATACAATTTTGCTACCATTCCGCAAGTAGAAGAACGCGATGACTGGTGGGCAGAAAAAGATAAACGTGCAAAAGGTATCTTCAGAAAGCAACCGCCAATTGAAGCGATTCATATGCCGAAAAACTCGGCGATTCCATTCATTATGTCGGTATTCTTTTTCATTGCAGGTTTCGGTTTCGTATTTGGATGGTCGTTCTTCTATATTCCAGGGCTGATCGGCGTAGCAATTTGTATGATTTGCCGTTCGTTCTTCTCTTATGATGGCGACTACTATATCCCTGCGGATGAAGTAAAACGCACGGAAGCGGCAATAAGGGGGTCTGTATAATGGCACAAGCAGCAGCACATCACAGCCATGATCATGACCACGGGCATCACGATCCGCAAGAATTGAAGATGCTTGGTTTTTGGATCTTCCTCGTAACGGACGTAATCCTGTTCAGTACCTTGTTCGCAACCTTCGTTGTCCTTCGGAACAACACAGCCGGAGGACCAGGTGGCGCAGAGCTGTTTAACATGACGGGCGTTATTATTGAAACGTTCCTCTTGCTCACAAGCAGCTTCACAAGTGGTCTGGCTGTGTTGGCTATGAACAAAGGAAGCATGAAGGGATTAATCAACTGGTTAATCGTGACGGCAATCCTGGGTCTTGGTTTTATCGGTTTTGAAGTTTACGAGTTTGTTGAAATCGTACATGAAGGTGCTAATTTTGGAACCAGTGCGTTCTTGTCGGCATTCTTCACCTTGGTCGGAACACACGGACTTCACGTTTCGTTAGGTCTGGTTTGGATGATTGGACTTATGTTCCAGTTGAAAAAACGCGGACTTACTCCAGAGACGAAGGGCAAAGTTTCGGCATTGAGCTTGTACTGGCACTTTTTGGACGCTGTCTGGATCTTCTTGCTGACAGTTGTCTATTTGATGGGGGTGATGTAGATGGCACAGCATCAATCAGGAGCAGGTTCGCATGGTCATGATGATTCTCACGGTTCAGTGAAATCCTATGTTATCGGATTTATTCTGTCCATCGTACTGACCATCATTCCTCTCGGCGTGGTTATGAATCATATGTTGAGCCGCACTTCGACGATGGTTGTTATTTTAGCCGCGGCAGTGCTGCAATTTCTGGTTCAGCTATTCTTCTTCATGCACATTCGTGAAAGCAATGGACCACGTTGGAATGTGATGACTTTAATCTTTGGTATAGTGATCCTGTTGACCGTCGTTGGCGGTTCTGTATGGATTATGGAATACAACATGGTAGCACACTAATAAATAACACACTAATTTTGATAAGAGGAAGCGGCTCTATGCCGCTTCTTCTTTTTTTGTAAAGGGCCTGCTGAAATTAAACTGTGGCTTCTTGAACTCAAGTTTGCATGTGTGTAAAATGGAATTGTATAACAGAAGAGTGAAAAAGATAATACTAATGGAGAGTGAGGAAAACGTCATGAACACCGAAATATTGTTTAAACCTTTTAAGATAGGTAACTTATCGCTTCCCAATCGGATCGTTATGGCTCCCATGACACGAAATTTTTCTCCCCAAGGTGTTCCAGGACCTGAGGTTGCTGCGTATTATCGTCGTCGTGCGGAAAATGCTGTTGGATTGATTATTACGGAGGGAACGGCTATCAATCATCCCGCAGCTGTGGAGCACACAGGCATCCCTAACTTTTATGGTGAAGGGTTAAAGGGGTGGGCCAAGGTAGTAGAGGAGGTCCATGCGGCAGGTGGCAAAATTATACCGCAGCTTTGGCATGTGGGTACGGCCCGGAAAATAGGTGCGGATAACCAACCGAATCCCGAGGCATTGCCTGTCGGTCCTTCGGGTATTTCTCCCGCCGGAGAAAAGGTAGTTGAGCCATTGACGGAGGCGGAAATTGCGGATATCATCGCAGCCTTTGCTCAGGCCGCTACCGATGCCAAGCAGGTGGGGTTTGACGGCATTGAACTTCATGGAGCGCATGGCTATTTAATAGATCAATTTTTTTGGGATAAAACCAATAAGCGTACCGATCAATATGGAGGCGATTTGGTTCAGCGGACCCGGTTTGCGGTCGAGGTTATTGAAGCTTGTCGCCGTGCAGTGGGTCCGGATTTTCCAATTGTACTGCGATTCTCCCAGTGGAAGATGTACCATTATGGAGAAAAGCTGGCACAGACACCACAGGAACTTGAACAGTTTCTTGCTCCATTGGTGAAGGCCGGAGTGGATGTATTCCATTGTTCAAGTCGCCGTTTCTGGGAACCGGAATTTGAAGGCTCAGATCTAAATTTGGCAGCTTGGACGAAAAAGATAACAGGCAAGCCAGTGATTACAGTGGGATCAATTGGCTTGGAGAAGGCCTTTTTAAGTGATTTGGAGAAAAATGATAATCGTCAGACTGAGCAATCCAGTAATGTAGAGGCCAGATTAGAGCAGCTCGTGGAGTTACTAGAACGAGAGGAATTTGATTTGGTTGCAGTTGGACGTGCATTGCTGGTTGATCCGGCATTTGCAGTAAAATTGCGTGATCAACAGATAAAAGAAATAATTCCTTACAGTGATGAAGTATTAAAAACGTTGAAATAAGAAAATTTCCGTTACAGGGCAAGCTGTAATATAAGCTATTCGTAAATTCTACGAATTTGCTATAATAGAAGCATCAAGTCGAAATACACGGGGTGAAAAGGATGAATTCTGAAACGGAAGCTTTGGATTGCGAGCCGGCTTGTCACGGTTCAGATCAGGAAATTGAGCGCATAAAATCTTCCCTTGTTGAGGATTCCATCGCATACAAAATGTCGGAGCTGTTTAAGGCGCTGGGTGACCCGACACGGATTAAGCTGATTTATGCCCTGGCCCAAAAGGAACTGTGTGTTCATGATTTAACACAGGTGTTGAACATGGGCCAATCTGCGGTATCCCACCAGCTTCGTTATTTGCGCAACCTGCGTATTGTCAAACGACG
Organism: Paenibacillus sp. EKM10P; assembly: GCF_011800655.1. Classification (NCBI taxonomy): domain Bacteria; kingdom Bacillati; phylum Bacillota; class Bacilli; order Caryophanales; family Paenibacillaceae; genus Paenibacillus; species Paenibacillus sp. EKM10P. The sequence continues at coordinate 137,774 of NZ_JAALET010000007.1, forward strand.
CAAGGAAGGCAAGACAGTGTTTTATTCACTGGATGATAATCATGTGGAGCAGATTTTTTTGCAAACCCATCAGCACATATCACATCAATGATTTTTGACAAACCAACAGCAGGGCGCCAAGCAATTGGCGCCCTGCTGTTGCTTGTCCATTGAAGTCGATTTTTTTGTTAATAAGGGCTATGATCATTGACTTTTACCCCTAAACCTGAATATAATGACCTTAACAAATAATATATGAACAGTTGCTCATATATAGATAATTGGAGGCCAATTATTATGGATGCTCTAAAAAGAAATGAACGGCATGAATGGATTTTGGAAGGTTTGGATTGCGCCAACTGTGCTCTCAAAATTGAAAATGGAGTCAGTAAAATAGAAGGGGTCTTGGATTGCTCGGTCAATTTTGTAACAAAAACGTTGACGATGACCACAACTTCGGATCAAAAAGAAGAGGTTTTTCGCCAAACGGAACGGAAGGTTCATAGACTTGAGCCTCATGTTCGGATGGTTGCCAAAAGTGCCGGTGGACGCCTGCGCGAAGACAGCCGAAGCAGCGTTGGTGCCGCACAGGCAAGCTGCACAGAGGATTGCGCATGTGGTCATGAGCATGATGGTAAAGGACATAATCACAATGATGGACAGCATGGTGCTCACAGTCATGGTGGCCACAGCCATGAAGCGCATGGCGCGCACGATGGGCACGACCACGGTAATCATACACACGTACATCACAATCACCATGCAGTGCACGATCATGGTGAAGCTACCCATGCTCACTCACATTCGCACTCGCATAATGATGATAGCCATGCCGGGCATACGCATGATCATGGTACGGACGGTATGCGCCGTATGATTGCGCGTCTGTCCATAGGAGCGGTTATTGCAGCTGTTGCCTGGTGGTTACCTGTTGAAGGTGTGGGCAAGCTGGCTCTATTTTTAGTGGCATATATCATCGTTGGCGGTGATGTTGTCTTGCAGGCTGCACGTAGCTTGGTGCGTGGAATGGCCTTTGACGAGTATTTCCTGATGACGCTGGCTACGGTGGGTGCATTTGCTATTGGGGAATACCCCGAAGGCGTAGCTGTCATGTTCTTTTATCAAATCGGAGAGCTATTCCAAGGCATTGCAGTTAACCGTTCACGCAAGTCCATCAGTGATCTGATGGATATTAGGCCAGACTATGCCAACCTGAAGACCGCTGAGTCCGTACGGAGGGTGTCTCCAGAAGAGATTCGCGTTGGAGATTTGATCGTAATCAAGCCGGGTGAGAAGATTCCGCTGGATGGTAAGGTTGTAGAAGGCAAGTCGCATGTCGATACCTCGGCGTTGACCGGTGAATCTGTGCCTCGTACCGTTGAGCCGGGAAGCAGTGTGATGAGTGGATTTGTGAACACGAATGGACTTCTGACGGTAGAGGTCAGCAAGGAATTTAGTGAATCTGCGGTCTCCAAAATTTTGGAACTGGTGCAAAATGCGAGTGCCAAAAAAGCGCCGACTGAAAAGTTTATCACGAAATTTTCCAGATATTATACTCCTGTAGTAGTTATTGTAGCGTTGTTGTTGGCAGTTGTTCCTCCGCTTGTTGTGCCGGGTGCACAGTTTGCAGATTGGTTATATCGTGCGCTTGTCTTCCTCGTTATTTCTTGTCCGTGTGCGCTGGTGGTGTCCATTCCACTGGGCTTCTTTGGCGGAATCGGGGCAGCCTCCCGTTCAGGTGTGCTGATCAAGGGCGGTAATTATCTTGAAGCCCTGAATCATGTAAAATACGCTGTTTTTGATAAAACAGGTACGCTCACCAAAGGTGTGTTCCACGTGACCGGGATTTATCCTGCCGAAGCTTTTACGAAGGAAAGTCTGCTGGAGACTGCTGCATTGGCCGAGATGCACTCCACGCATCCTATCGCAGCTTCCTTGCGTGAAGCTTATGGCAATGAACTTCAAACGGAGCGAGTGCAGCAATATAGCGAAATATCCGGCCACGGGATTCAGGCCCAGATCGATGGGCACAAGGTATTGGCCGGAAACGCTAAGCTGATGGAGCGGGAGCGTATTGCTTTTAATGTGACGCAGCAAGCAGGGCCAATGGATGAAGGAACGGTCGTACATGTGGCTGTAGACGGAACGTATGCTGGCTGCATTCTGATATCGGATGAGGTTAAGGAGGATGCGGCCAAAACGATTGCTTCGCTGAAAAAGCTGGGGGTGGTCAAAACCATCATGCTAACAGGTGACAATCGGACAGTTGCCGAGGCTGTAGGACGTCAGTTAGGTCTGGATGAAGTACGGGCAGAACTGTTGCCTCAGCATAAAGCCGAAGCCATTGAGCAGTTGTCTGCAAGTAAAAAACCGAGCGATAAAATCTTGTTTGTAGGCGATGGAATTAATGATACACCTGTACTTGCCTTGGCAGATGTTGGTGTAGCGATGGGCGGTTTGGGTTCGGACGCTGCGATTGAAGCAGCAGATATCGTAATCATGAACGACGAGCCTTCAAGGCTGGTGACGGCGATTCATATTGCCCAACGCACACGCCGTATCGTATGGCAAAACATTATATTTGCGCTAGGTGTCAAAGCAGTATTTCTCACATTGGGCGCGTTTGGTATTGCTACTATGTGGGAGGCTGTATTCTCCGACGTAGGTGTAACACTGCTAGCCGTATTAAATGTGATGCGTGTGCTGAAGGTTGGTTCTGACGAATAAAAAGGGAACACCCCCGTTAACATTGGATGTAGACATCCTATGAAAACAGGGGGTGTTTTTATAGCAGCCTTTTTTGTGTAGACATGTGCTTTCAGCAGTATAGAGACCTATTTTTCTCATATATCGTAGTTGTGCAGAGATGTATAAATGTGGGGAGGGTCTAATAAGTTTAAGGTAGGGACTTTATAAGTAAGACCCATGTAACATTCGGTTGGTCAGTAATTAGTAAGCGTTTTCTTTATTTGGAGGGGTACTCGAATTCGTGTGTGCCAACTTGCTGACGAAAGAAAGGATGGATTACTAGCATGGAGGCTAAACTGATGCAGGTATTCGCAGAGCTGTTGGGTGGCATAAACAGCCGGGATTGCAACGTTCCAGAGCCAGGTATGGAGTCTACTACACGGAGATTGGCTATGGAGACGCTAAGAGCAGGAAGCCATCAAGTATCTGCTGCACAGGAGGAAGATCCATTGGGCTGGCTGGTTAGTTTAGCCGAGCAGGGTGCAATCAGTCGAACGGAAGCATTGCTGGCTGCAAACCCGGAATTACTTGGAGAGCCGATGCTGAATAACGGCAATGATACAGAGCAAGCCATGGACACACTACTAAAATGGAGCGATGAATACAGCGACACCTCCATACGGCTTTATGCGGATGCTCCTGCAAGTATGAGTCATAAAAGTACAGAGGAAGCATCATCAGGAATAGGTAGTCTTGACGGTTATAGTCTGCTGCATGGTCCATTGTCACTGGCATCCGGCCGCGTGAGGGAATTATGCTATGCCTATTTGGAAGCGGCAGAGTCTGGACAAAAGATTCATGCCCCTGACGGGGAGCCCGATCCCATCCTTGTCCCAGGTTCCCGTGCATCCGATACGTACACATCATTTAATAAAGCATCTGGTTTGCCTGGATTGTGTGAGCACCTGTCCCGACGAATCATTGGCCTGCTGGAAACAGAGTACGAGGGCTTGTTTGAGTTGCTGGACGGATTGCCGCTGACTATAGCTTTGACTGAGCAAAACAATGCAGTGGGCATCGGAAGTCTGCAGGATATGCAGCTGGAGGCATTACTGCGTGCAGCGTTGCGGAGCATGCGCCAGGGGGGAGAACCACGGCTGGAGATTATGGTGCGCAATCCGACTGACCTCAACCAGTTCCAGACCATCCGGGACTGGATTGACGGCGTTGCCGAGCAAACGTTGTGTGGGCGTCTGCGATGCGTTCCATATCGGGTAGGTGTACTTTTGACGGTTGATGCAAGTTTGGTGCCTAATGCAGGCCATACATGGAGTGAGCAATCCGCACAGTCGGAGAAGTCGGCCAACGCTGATAGCATGTTCGAAGTGAGCGCACGACAGACCAAGCAGGCGGCTCAAGCCGCAGATTTGGCACGATTTGCCGATACGGTCATTTTAGAAGTCATACCAGTTCCATCTGATGACAACAGAGCTGGGGGTTCGCTGATTCCATCCGTTGTTGACGGTCATGAGAATGCTAATGATACGATAAAACGCATAATGGAAGCTGTTCGGCGTGTAAAGCCCGAGCTTCCTATATGGGTGGCGATAGATGAAATTCACCAGTCCCTGGATGGGAATTGGATCTGGGAGAACGAACTGACGGGGGTCATTTGCTCGGATTCAACAGTTCCTGCTGTACGTCTTGCGGCTGCGCGTTGGAGACTGCAACAGCAAGCCAATCGTCAACACACTTCAGAAACTGCACACCCTCATGCGTGGAAGTTTCCACTATAGCCTGAAGATAACCTGAATTCATGTGATAGAGGATTTTGCAAAAATCCAGTAAGCGACTTTCAATGAACAATATATAGATCGAAATGGTCTAGTTCATCTATATATTGCACTTTGGAGCGACTGGAATCGAATTTTGCAAATCCTGAATAAAATGCTTTGTAATATAGAGGATACCTGCGTTGTTTGCGCGGGTATCTTTTTTATTTAGGCTATTAGCAGTTTACAAGTGGAAAAGGAAGGGTATATAATAAAACAAAAGTTTCTCTAAAGCAAAATAATTGTATAGATGCAAAAATGATTATCATTCTCATTGCCAAACATGCTGCTTCGGGCTTCCCGAAGCAGCATGTGCTATTTTGGGGCACTTAACAATGGATATCATTCTCAATGAGATGCAAGTACAAGGAACCAAAAATGGAAAGGAACGTGACAAGATGCAAGCAGTTCAACGATTACAAGATACGTTGTCTCCCTCTAACCGAACACTTTCAAAAAACAGTGGCAGCGGACGACCCGGTCCCAATCGCAAACCGCAATTTCAGCTCAAAAGCATGCTGAAAAATAAGGAGATGCAGGCTGCTCTAGGCAGTGGAATGCTAATGCTGATGGCATGGGGAGTCTCACATTGGTGGCAATGGCTATCCATCATTCTCTATGTAGTGTCTTATGCCCTTGGAGGCTGGTCCAAAGCCAGAGAAGGGATTGAAACCCTGATCCGAGAACATGATCTGGATGTTAATTTACTTATGATCGCTGCGTCTTTAGGAGCTGCGGCCATTGGCTACTGGAATGAAGGAGCCATGCTGATCTTTATTTTTGCACTCAGCGGTGCGCTGGAGAGCTATACTACGGAGCGTAGTAGTAAGGACATTTCCGAGCTCATGGCGTTGAAACCGGAAACGGCTTTGCGCTTGTCTCACGACGGAACAGAAACGGTTGGCATTGAGCAGCTGTTACCAGGCGACCTGCTGCTGGTTAAGCCCGGCGAACTAATTCCGGCGGACGGTCGAATCTCCAAGGGTGTGTCGGCGGTGAATCAGGCATCCATTACCGGGGAATCTGTTCCGGTAAACAAGGTAGCAGGTGACGAAGTATATGCAGGCACCATCAATGGAGAAGGCGTGCTATATGTAGAGGTCAGCCAGTCCTCGGAAGATACTTTATTTTCAAAAATTATTCGTATGGTAGAAGAGGCCCGTACCGAAGTTCCCGATTCGCAGCGGTTTATTAAAACATTTGAATCGGTATACGCCCGAATTGTTGTTGCTGTCACGCTGATCGTCATTGTGGGTGCACCCCTAGCATTAGGCTGGACGTGGGCAGCGGCTTTTTACAAGGCGATGGTGTTCCTTGTCGTAGCCTCACCTTGTGCGCTCGTGTCATCCATTATGCCGGTGATGCTATCGGCCATTTCCAATCGTGCCCGGCGGGGCATCCTGTTCAAAGGTGGCGCGCATGTGGAAAATATGGCATTAACTTCCGTTGTTGCTTTTGACAAAACGGGCACGTTAACGAAGGGCTCACCTGTGGTCACGGATTGGATTATCGCCCCAGATTACGATGCTGATGAGCTATTGCACATTGTCGCAACAATCGAGAGCTATTCCTTACATCCGCTGGCGCGAGCGATTGTAGCCAAAGCCGAAGCTGAATTGGGACAGAGAGAGCTGCTCACAGCCGAGCAAGTGCAGGCCCTTACCGGGTGGGGAATGGAAGGCATCATAGGCGGGGTAAAATGGAAAATCGGTCGCACGAACGTGCTGGATGAACCTGGTCTTCTGGCTGAGCCAGAGTGGGTGGAGAGTCGAGCACGACTGGAAGCCGAGGGCAAAACCGTATCCATCATTCTCGCGAATGATCGGATTGCCGGGATGCTGGCGCTACGTGATGAGCTGCGTCCGAAGGCACGAGAGTCCGTGAAACGCCTGCAAGCACAGGGGATTCGGGTCGTCATGTTGACCGGAGACCGCCCGGAAACGGCAGCCGTGATCGCAGCACAGGCTGGAGTCGACGCCGTATATGCTAGCTTAATGCCGGAGGGCAAAGTCAGTCATATTCGCATGTTGCGGGAGCAATACGGACATGTCGTCATGGTCGGCGACGGTGTGAACGATGCTCCGGCTTTGACCGCAGCAACCGTAGGGCTAGGCATGGGGATGCATGGCAGCGGAGCAGCCCTGGAGGTCGCAGACGTGGTGCTAATGAACGACGGAATTGAGGAGATTGCTCCGACGATATCACTGGCGCGCAAGGCGCAGCGAGTGGTCAAACAAAATATGATCTTCGCGGTAAGTGTCATTGTGCTGCTGGTGATCAGTAATTTTGTGCAAAATATAGCCCTGCCATTTGGGGTCATTGGGCATGAAGGTAGTACACTGCTTGTCATTTTGAACGGCCTGCGCTTATTGCGGTCATAAGACTATAAACTAATTCACAAATCACAAGATTACAAACAGTCAGGAGCATTCAACCCTCATACATCCAAGGGGGATGAATGCTCCTTCTTTCTTTAGTAGTGTTAGTCTATTTTGTATGCAAGGCAAAGTTTATCTCATACTTCTAATCGCGACTGCTGTACGACTATCTACGACGCGGTGTAGACCGCCGCAAGAACAGGGAAAACAGTAATCCCGCCAGTGCAATTCCGGTTGCAATGATGAAGGCATCATTAATACCATGGATCGTCGATTCTGTAACAGCCCTTCCGTATACCTGTTGTATCGCGAGTGCAGAGCCGCTTTCCGCAGAAATACCCGCTGTTTGTGCGAGGGTCTGTCCCAGTTGTGATACGCCTTCAGTTACAGAGACATTGGCTGTGGTAGCTACATTCGCATAATCTGCCATATGAACCGTAGTCCGGCTGCTCATTACAGTAATGAGCCAAGCGGTACCGATAGATCCGGCGATTTGCCGTACTGTATTGGACATGGCAGTACCATGGCTGCCGAGATGTGGAGGCAACTGGTTGAGCCCTTCCGTCTGGACGGACATCATCAGCAGTGACATCCCGAAGCTGCGAATCGTATAGATGATCATAATATGTCCATAGGTGGTGGCATCGGTCAGCAGACTGAATTCCCATGTCGTGACTGCCGTAATGATTAGCCCGATGATCGCCAACGGCCTCGCGCCAATACGATCGAATACTGCCCCTGATATCGGTGACATCACACCCATCAGCAGTGCACCCGGCAACAGCAGCAGACCGGATTGCAGCGGTGTAAAGGCGCGTATATTTTGCAAATAGATCGGCAGTAGCAGCATCCCGCCGAACATGGTCATATTGACCGTAGCCCCAACCAGCGTAGATACCGTAAAAATATCATATTTAAATACACGGAATTCCAGCATAGGCTCCAACATGTTCAGCTCACGCACGACAAAAAACACAATAAACACGATCCCAAAAGCGAGCGAGAGTATAACTGTATTGCTGCTCCAGCCCTTGTCTCCAGCTGAACTAAAGCCATACAACAAAAGGCCAAAACCAAGGGTGGAAAAAATGGTTCCCAGCAGGTCAAAATGCGGTTTTGTCAGCTTGGACACATTTTTGAGCCAGCGCACAGCAAACAGAATATCAATGATCGCCAGCGGAATTACTAATAAAAATAGCAGCCGCCAACTGTAGTGCTCCACAATCCAGCCAGATAAAGTGGGTCCTACCGCCGGAGCAAACATCATGGCGATCCCCATGGTTCCCATAGCAGCCCCCCGTTTTTCGGGAGGAAATACAGTCAGGAACACGTTCATCACCACAGGCATGATGATGCCCGCACCGCTGGCTTGAATCACGCGTCCAACCAGCATAGGCGCGAAGCCGGTGCTGGCAGCGCAGACGACAGACCCGGCAGTAAATAACCCCATCGCGGATATGAACAGGGCACGTGTCCCGAATGACTCAATGAGAAAAGCGGTGATTGGAATCAAAATCCCGTTGGTCAGCATATATCCGGTGGATAGCCATTGAACGGTTGTGGCAGACACATTGAAATCATTCATCAAGTGCGGAATCGCCACGTTCAGCAACGTTTGATTCAAAATCGAAATGAAGGCGCCTAGCAGCAGCACGGACAGAATGCGTCCGACGGACATTTTTTGATCCATGACAGCCTCCTACTTGTGAACTCTGATCGTCGCACTCATTCCCGGGATAATTCCCAGCCCCTTGTAACCTTGAATGGAAATGGTAACAGGCACGACCTGCGTCACCTTGGTATAGTTGGCAGTGGTATTGGAAGTAGGCAGCAGTGAAAAGGTGGAGGCGGTCGCCAGACCGATCTTTTCGAGCTTACCGCTCAGGGATGTATCCGGGTAAGCATCAATATACACGTCTACGGTCTGACCTACCTGGAGATCCTGCACGGCCGTTTCGTCTATATTGGCAGTAATCCAAAGATTGTTCAGATCAAAGGCTTTCGCTAAAGGTGTACCCGCCCCGACTATCGAGTTGTTAACAGCCGTTTGCTGCACAACGGTACCATCAGTTGGAATCGTAACGCTAATTCGGCTTCCGCCTCCTTCAACACTGCCCAGCGTGCTGCCAGCGGTGTACGTCTTACCAACTTCAGCATTCCAACCTGTGAGCTTGCCCGCGCTTGGAGAGGCAACGGTAACCGCTTGTCCGCTCACTTGGGCATTATCGGTTTTTATGTAGTTGGCGGACTGATTGTAGTAATAGGCGGCGGCTCCACCTCCTGCCAGAATAATGATGATTACCAGCAGGTTAACTAATATGGCGCGCGAATTCATATTGTGCATGCCTCCCTAGTATTTTTGGATGTTCAAAGTATGCGTCAAACGATTCATAATATTCAGATGGGTTTTGGGAAAGGTTAAGAGCGTATGCCAAAAGGAAGATCTTGCTGACAAAGGATGATGCGCATAATGACGACCAGAATTATGATTGTATATGACAGTGAAAATGGACATACCGAACGTCTTGCTCGCTCGATCGCAGAAGGGGCACGCCTGGATCACACAGAAGTGATGCTAAAACATGTGAATGAGGCCGATGTGAATGAGCTTGTAAGCGTAGATGCGATCATATGGGGGTGCCCGGGTCATTTTGGTACCATCAGTAGCGGTCTGAAGAGTTGGATTGATATGCTGGGGTATCTGTGGGCGCAGGGCAAGCTAGTGGACAAAATCGGGGCTGTGTTTTGCACAACCGCTACCGTTCATGGTGGATTAGAATCAACGCTGTTGAATTTGATTACTCCTATGCTTCATCAAGGTATGATTATTGTAGGCCTGCCCGCTAGCATCACAGAGAATGCGCTCTACGGCTCCTACTACGGCGTAGGGGTAACATGTCCGGTGGAGACAGACCCCGATGGGCCGCCCAACCTTCCAACGGGGGATGATCTTGCGTTAGGTCGCTCTTTGGGCAAACGGGTCGCTGAGATGGCGGGACGGTACCGTAACGCCGAAAGAGAATAGGAGGCCGCCGATGACCATTGCTTTTATTGTAGTAGCTGTGGTTGCCTTTATCTTTTTGCTGGTATTTAATACGAAGATGACGCGCAAGTCCTCGGCCAAGAATCGCCCCAACCAAGAGGAATCCCGGCAAAGAAGCAAACGTCCATATCCTGTGCAGGTGGAACCCAAGGCGCATGAATTGACGGAGCATACGGGAGAGATCCAGCCTAAGAATTCGAGCGTTGAAGAACATCGTGCAGAGGAGCAGCACAAATTGTCTGATATCCAAACGGATATAAAGGTGGAGAAAGATCGCGAGAATACAGAAGGTGCCTACGGGGACCAGGATTATCGTGCGGCTTTGCGTGGTTTTGCTGGAAAGGACGAAGAAAAGGATGGACATTCCCGACTCTCTAATGGAGAGAAGGAGAATTCCAAAAGTGAGGACGAGCAGTATCGTGAAGCACTGCGTTCCATGAACCGAAAAAAATGAGATCCCTTCATTTGAACATGACAAAAAGGCTGCTTTACTGTCTGGAATACAGGCAGAAGACAGCCTTTTTGTGTTGCACGGCTATAGCCATTCGGTTAGCCCGATCATCGTAATCAAGCCAAGAATAAAGGAAAATGTGGCGATTCGCTGGTTACCATCCCCGTGACTTTCGGGAATCAGTTCCTTGTAGACGATAAACATCATAGCCCCGGCAGCAAAAGCAAGACCGTACGGCACCAGTCCGTTCACCCAGCTGCTCAAGTAAAAGCCGATCAGACTGGTGATGATTTCCACAGCCCCGGTTAGGGTAGCAATGCACAATGCCTTGAAACGCCCAATGTTTTGATTCACCAGGAATAACGCTACAATAAAGCCTTCCGGGGCATTTTGCAGACCGATAGAGAAGGCAATGAGATTGCCCAGATTCTGAGTCTCACTCGCGTAGCTGACCCCAACAGAGAGCCCTTCCGGCAAGTTGTGCAACGTAATAGCTGCGATGATGAGAAAAGATTTGGACTCCAATTGAAAAGTTTTGGAATCCGGGTCCTCCAAATCGGCATGGGGGATATACATTTCCATCACCAGTAATACGAGGCAACCGAGCAAAATTCCCGCAGTCAGCACGAACCAATTGGAATGCTGTATCGCTTCTGGAATCAGGTTATACACCGATGCAGAGGTCATAATTCCTGCGGCATAAGCCAGCAGAACATCACGAAGCCGGTGCGTGATATTACGCATAAACAGAATAGGCACGGCGCCGAGTCCAGTGGACAAGGCAGAAATTAAGCTACCTACGAAAACGTCATTCATAATCGGGATAATCCCTCCATACCTCATTTATCTTTAAGCTTCGCTTCATGAAAACTTCATTTGACTGTTTACAGCTCTTTCCGCATAATGAAATTAGGATTTAGAATCAGTCTAAGTCATAAAAAGCTATAAAACAAGTGATTCGTTTTTACAACACCCGGTGTCCACTTTTTGGGATGAGCTTCTGCCAGCAGTACTTTTAGAGTATATGCAGCAGCCCAGCGCCCGGTACCGAAAACTCGCTATATAATACTTATGATATTTTAGGAGGAACCAAGATATGTACAAGTCCATTATTATAGGTACCGGCCCTGCCGGTTTGACCGCCGCTATTTACCTGGCACGTGCTAATATGAACCCGCTGGTGATCGAAGGACCGCAGCCAGGCGGACAATTAACCACGACTACAGAAGTTGAGAATTTTCCAGGCTTTCCTGAAGGAATCATGGGACCCGATTTGATGGATAATATGCGTAAGCAAGCGGAGCGTTTTGGCGCTGAATTCCGCACAGGCTGGGTGAACAAGGTAGACACAACTGCTCGTCCATTTACACTGGATGTAGAAGGTTTAGGTGAACTGGTTACCGATACGCTGATTATTTCCACAGGGGCGACTGCCAAATACCTGGGGATTCCCGGTGAACAGGATAACATCGGACGCGGCGTGAGCACTTGCGCTACCTGTGACGGGTTCTTCTTCCGTGGCAAAGAAATCGTTGTTATCGGTGGTGGGGACTCTGCACTGGAAGAAGCTAATTTCCTGACTCGTTTTGCCTCCAAAGTAACGTTGGTACATCGTCGTGAAGAATTGAGAGCTTCTAAAATTATGCAGGATCGTGCTCGTGCGAACAGCAAAATTGAATGGGCGCTCAATCGTACTCCTGTAGAAGTAGTTGCAGACGAAAACGGAGTAACTGGCTTGAAAGTGCTGAACAATGCAACAGGTAAAGAGGAAATCATTACAGTGAGCGGCGTATTCGTGGCGATTGGACATCATCCGAATACAGGCTTCCTTGCGGGACAAATTACAACGGATGCGAACGGTTATATCGTCGTTAATCCGGGTACTTCCGAAACAAACGTGCCTGGCGTATTCGCTTGTGGCGACGTACAGGATACACGCTACAGACAAGCGATTACCGCAGCAGGTAGTGGTTGTATGGCTGCTATGGACAGCGAGAAATACATTGAAAGTCTGGAGCACAGTGCACTGGCCCTGTAATACTTGCAAGTGTGTATAAATATGATGTAACAAAATAAATGATGAGGTGATATTCATGGAAAAAGCAATAGTTTACACATCTACAAACTGCCCGCATTGTCGTCAAGTAAAAAGCTACCTGGCTGAAAAAGGCGTCGAATACGAAGAGCGCAACATTGAAACCAATGAAGCCTTTGCTCAAGAGGTGTGGGATATGGGCATTCGTGCCGTTCCATTGACTCTGATTGGGGAAGAACGTATTTCCGGTATGAACAAAACCAAGTTTGAAAAAGTGTTGAACGCTTAATCCAGCCTAACAGCATGTGATTTTCATATGGTTTAAACAAGGCCCTCGCCGCAGTTGCATACTGCGACGGGGGCCTGTTTTTTGGTCTTTTACAAAGATACACGTACACGCCCGAGAAAAGGAGCCGTTGCAGCATAGGCAGCACCTAGCATCGTCGAACGGCTGCCAAGCGTGGAGAAACGAATCTGTAATTGCCGACGGTGATAGGGCAGGGCCCGCTCTTCGATCACTGTACGCATACTTTGCTCCAACCAAGGTCTGGCTTCCGCAAGCGGACCGCCAATGATAAGCATGCCGGGGTTGAGGCTGTTCACAATATTGGTAATACCTACACCTAAATAGCGCCCGATTTCACCAAGGACGCTTAATGTACTCGCATCACCTTGCTGGGCAAACGGGAGTAATCCCGCTGTATTATGTGCGGGCAGTTTCAATGTGGATGCTACATAGGCCTTCTCCGAAGCATACAGCTCCCAGCAGCCTCGGCTGCCGCACGAGCAGAGGCGCCCGTTCCAGTCTATGGACATATGTCCACTCTCGCCCGCGTATCCCCAAGCCCCTTGATACGGCTTGCCATCAATAATAATTCCGGCCCCGATCCCGGAGCCTGCACTGATGTAGACCAGATCCCGCACAAGCTGCCGATGATCGGCGTCCATACCATAGTACAATTCACCTTGTGCACCGACGTTGGCCTCATTATCCACCACTACGGGAAGACCCAGCTCTGTCTCAAGCTGTTGACGCAGCGGAACCTCTTCCCAGCCCAGATTGGGTGCGAATAAAACATTTCCGGTTTCATCCACCATACCCGGTACCCCCAACCCAATGCCAACAATACCGTGAGGGGAGGGAGGAGTGACCTGCATGAGTTTCTGAATGAGCTTACGGATTTGTGCGATGACAAAGTCAGGATCATGCTGGGTTAGAGAAAGGGTAAGCTCTGTTTCAATGGTACCTGCCAGATCGGTCAGAGCACCCTTGATGTACTGTACGCTAACCTCGATACCGAGTACAAAGCCTGCACGGCTGTTGAACAGCAGCATTAAAGGTTTACGCCCACCGCTGGATTCTCCTAATCCTGTCTCATACACCAATCCATCGGTGATAAGCTCTGCAACCAGGTTGGAAACGGTGGCCTTGTTTAATCCGGTTTGACTGGATAACTGTGCCCGGGATAGAGGGGCATGAAGGCGGATTCGCTCCAATACAATGGATTTATTCAGCTTTTTGACAAGCGCCTGATCGCCAGTAACATTCACGGTTATTTTCACTTCCTGTTGATGTAATTCCCGTTATTATATCATAAAAATAAACTTAGTTTAAGCAATAGACAAAGTTTCTTGGCTATGCTAGAATCGTTTTTGTAAACGTTTACTATAAAGGAGGAACTTATAATGGCTTATTTCGAACAAGTATCTAAAATTAAATTCGAGGGCAAGCAATCCGATAATCCTTTTGCATTTAAATTTTATAATCCTCAGGAAATGGTAGCGGGAAAAACGATGGAGGAGCATCTGCGTTTTAGTATGGCTTATTGGCATACGCTGGTTGCAGGTGGCTCTGATCCTTTTGGAGTAGAGACTGCGGAACGTCCATGGTCCAAGTTTACTGGACTAGATTTGGCGAAGGCACGTGTGGAAGCTGCCTTTGAACTGCTGGATAAGCTGAATTTACCTTATTTCGCCTTCCACGATGTGGATATTGCACCTGAAGGCGCGTCACTGAAGGAATTTTACAGCAATCTGGATACCATCGTGGATCTGATTGAGGAGCACATGAAGGCTACGGGGAAAAAGCTGCTGTGGAACACGGCGAACATGTTTAGCCATCCACGTTATTTGCATGGAGCTGCGACAACTTGCAATGCAGATGTATACGCACACGCAGCTGCTCAAATTAAAAAAGGACTGGAAGTGGGCAAACGTCTGGGCGCAGATAACTATGTATTCTGGGGAGGCCGTGAAGGCTACGAAACACTGCTGAATACAGATTTGAAGTTGGAACAGGACAATCTGGGACGGATGTTCCATATGGCTGTGGACTACGCGCGTGAAATCGGTTTTGACGCTCAGTTCCTGATTGAGCCAAAACCGAAGGAGCCAACCAAGCATCAGTATGACTTTGATGCGGCGACGACGATTGCCTTCCTGCAAAAATATGATCTGGATCAGCATTTCAAGCTGAATCTGGAAGCTAACCATGCAACCTTGGCGGGTCATACTTTTGATCATGAAGTACGTGTAGCACGGGTTAACGGCATGCTGGGTTCCCTGGATGCCAACCAAGGCGATTTGCTGCTGGGCTGGGATACGGATGAATTCCCGGTTGATCTGTATGATGCCACACTAACCATGTATGAAGTGTTGCAAAATGAAGGTCTGGGCCGTGGCGGTATCAACTTTGATGCCAAGGTGCGCAGAGCATCGTTTGAACCAGAAGACTTGTTCCTTGCGCACATTGCAGGTATGGATACGTATGCGAAGGGGTTGAAGGTTGCCGCCAAACTGATCGAGGATCGTGTGTTTGAGGACTTTATTGAGAAGCGGTACAGCAGCTTTAAGGAAGGCATTGGAGCAGATATTGTATCCGGAAAAGCAACGCTTGCTTCTCTGGCTGAATATGCTCTGGCGAACGAAACACCACGCAAAAACGTATCCGGTCGTCAGGAATATCTGAAAGCAACATTAAATCAATACATTTTGGCTGATTAATGCCAGAGCTTATATATGAAATAAGGATTTCACGATAAAGGGAAGGAGGAACTCCAATGCAGGAGAAGCTAAATCAGGAGCAGGAGCGTTATGTCATCGGCGTGGATTTGGGTACCAGCGCAGTTAAAACGGTGCTGGTCAACCGCAAGGGGCAAGTGGCTTATGAAACCTCACAGTCCTATCCTCTCCATCAGCCGAAAGCAGGGTATAGCGAACAGCATCCTGAGGACTGGGTCAGTGGCACGTTAGCATCACTGAAACAGCTTGTGGAGAAGGCCGGAATCGCCGGAACAGATGCTGTGGACGGCATTAGCTTTTCGGGGCAGATGCACGGGCTTGTGCTGACTGACAAGGAAGGCCAAGTGCTTCGTCCGGCTATTCTTTGGAATGACACGCGCACAACGGCACAATGCCGCCGTATTGAAGAACAGCTCGGGCCAGCGCTGCTAAGTATCGCGCGCAACCGCGCGCTGGAAGGCTTCACGCTGCCCAAGCTGCTGTGGGTGCAGGAGCATGAGGCAGACGTGCTGGCTCGTGCGGCCCATTTTATGCTGCCCAAAGATTATGTACGCTACTGTCTCACAGGAGAACTGGCGATGGAGTATTCGGATGCGGCGGGCACATTACTGCTGGATATCGCGAACAAGCAGTGGAGCGAAGAGATCGCTGCTGCGTTTGATCTGCAGCTGTCGCTGTTCCCGCCACTGGTGGAATCCTTTAACCAGACGGGTACACTATTGCCGGAGATTGCGGAGCAGAGCGGGCTTTCGTCTGAGACCAAGGTCTATGCAGGTGGAGCAGACAACGCATGTGGCGCGATTGGCGCTGGCATTTTGAGCGAAGGCCGCACCTTGTGCAGCATCGGCACCTCAGGAGTTGTGCTTTCCTATGAGGAACGCAAGGATATCGACGTTCAGGGGCGAGCCCATTTTTTTAATCATAGTGAGCAGGATGCTTATTATATCATGGGAGTTACACTCGCGGCTGGATACAGCTTGACCTGGTTTAAGGATACCTTTGCGCCAGAACATTCCTTTGACGCATTGTTGGAAGATGTGAACTCGGTCGAGCCGGGCAGCCGCGGGCTGCTGTTCACGCCTTATATCGTAGGCGAACGTACGCCTCATCCGGATGCAACTATTCGAGGCAGCTTTATCGGGATGGATGCAGGGCATAAGCTTGCGCATTTTACACGAGCGGTACTGGAGGGAATTACGTTTTCGCTCAAGGAATCCATTGATATTCTTAGAGGCACGGGAAAAACGGTGAATGAAGTGATTTCCATCGGCGGCGGAGCGCGTAATGAGGCATGGCTGCAAATGCAGGCCGATATTTTTAACGCGGATATCGTCAAGCTGGAAAGTGAGCAGGGACCTGCCTTGGGAGCAGCTATGCTGGCTGCCTATGGTAGCGGGTGGTTTGAATCGCTGCAAGCGTGCGCTGAAGCTTTTCTGCGTGAAGCAGCAAGATATTCGCCGAACCCAGAACGTGTGGCACAATATGAAGGCTTATACGAGCTATACCGTGAAGTGTATCTACACACACGGGAGCTAAGTGATCATTTGGCGGTCTATCGGTAATATGGTGAGCTTTGAGCTTAAATGAGAAGCGGCTTCGGGTGTAGAAATCCCCGAAGCCGCTTTTCATGTAATGATGTTATGAATTAAATACTTTTCTTCATTTTCGCATGATCTTCATTCACTGAGCTCACGGCACAGCCCGGACATGACTTGCTTGATGAACAGCCGGCACAGGCGCCTTGGCGGCTTTTTCGCAAAAATCGTACCAACACCCACGCACTATAACCGAGGATCGCCAATAAAATAATTACATTGATCATGGAATCCACTTCCTTCTATATACTGTAGGGCCTGAATTAACCCCAACCTAATAATCTGCCACACTGATAGATCAAGACGGCGATGATATATGCCACGGCCAAAGGATAGATCACAGAAAATGCAGTCCAGCGCCAAGAGAGTGTCTCTTTGCGAATAACCGCTACCGTGGCCAGACACGGCACATACAACAGAATGAACACCATAAAGCTAAATGAGGCAAGCGGTGTAAAAGCATGACTGACTTGCAGTTCCAATCCCTGCATATCGGGAACGTGGTAAATGATATTCATAGTCGATACGACTACCTCCTTGGCCATAAAACCTGTGAGCAGGGACGCGCCTGCTTGCCAGGTACCAAAACCAAGAGGGGCCAATAGAGGTGCAAACCATCCTCCAATTGTAGCGAGCAGGCTGTCATCCATTTCTGCGCCGAAGCCCTGCGGACCGAAATTGGACAAGAGCCAGATGCCAACGGAGCCTGCAAGAATAATCGTTCCGGCTTTACGGACGAAGCCTTTGACCTTTTCCCATGTGCTGCGAAATAAGGTAAGAGCCTGCGGTACCCGATAGGGAGGGAGCTCCACGATGAAGAGGGAAGGCTCACCTGATAAAATAGATACTTTGGAAAAAATTTTGGCAAGTATAAGCGATACGGTGATCCCTAACACATACATCAGCATGATAATGCTTGCCGCATGTGACGGGAAAAACACACCTGCAAACAACGCATAGACTGGCAAGCGGGCCGAGCATGACATAAAGGGTACCAGCAACGTTGTAATAAGGCGTTCTCTTGGTTGTTCGATGGTGCGTGCCGCCATAATGGCCGGAACATTACAACCAAATCCAATAATGAAGGGAATGAAGCTTTTCCCGTTCAAGCCCACAGCCTGCATCAAGCGATCCATGAGTATCGTGACCCGT
The DNA here is from genome assembly GCF_011800655.1 of Paenibacillus sp. EKM10P. Taxonomy (NCBI): domain Bacteria; kingdom Bacillati; phylum Bacillota; class Bacilli; order Caryophanales; family Paenibacillaceae; genus Paenibacillus; species Paenibacillus sp. EKM10P. The sequence goes on from NZ_JAALET010000007.1 coordinate 155,948, forward strand.
GCCATATACCCAGAGTCTTCAATCACCGAGATAATCAGAAATAAAATAGCAATTTGAGGCAGAAAAACTAGCACACCCCCGACCCCAGCCACGATGCCGTCCACGACTAGACTTTGTGTAAAAGCGGACGCGTTCAGGTGAACGAGTAATTCAGAAATCCAGCTGCTGAGTGTCCCTGAAAAAAATTCATCTAGCATATCTGAAAGAATTGTACCCGCCCAATCGAAGGTAAACTTGAAAGTAGCGTACATCAGCAGTAAAAAGATCGGTATCCCCAAGTACCGATGAGTTAGCAGTGCATCCAGCTTATCCGTCAGGCTGTGAGGTCTGAGTTTGGATGTATCAATTGCCTTGGTGCACAGATCAGCAATCCATGCTGTTCGTACAGAACGAATATGCTGAGCGGGGGGGATGGCATACCCTTCCCTAAGAAGCTCTTCTTCGCAACGCTGGATGCGTGCCGTTACTTGTTCACGCTGTTTCTCATTCGTCATCCATTCCATGACGACCGGATTGTTTTCCAGGCATTGTAATGCGGCCCACCGGAGCTGAGGCACAGATGTATTCGGCAGCAAGTTGCAAATATCCTTAATAGCAGCTTCGACGGTAGGGCCGTAATCTAGTTGAAAAGCATTGGATGTATGTCTGACCTCTCGAAGGGAAGCAAGCATTTGCTTACTTCCGCTACCTGTACGTGCCACCATAGGAATAATGGGAACGTTCAATTGATCAGCCAACAGTTCCTTGTTTACCCGAAGACCGGTGGCATCGGCTACATCAGTCATGTTTAAGCCGAGTACAAGCGGACGACCGTATTCCAGTAGCTGTACAGTCAGATAAAGATTGCGCTGGAGCTGGGAGGCATCCACGATGTTAATCAGCGCCGCAGGCGGCTCCTCCAGCAAATAACGAGTAGCGACGCCTTCATCCAGCGACAGAGGGAGTAAAGAATAGGCCCCCGGCAAATCCACCAATACGGCAGACTTGTCACGCAGAATTCCTGTTTTCTTTTCCACGGTGACGCCGGACCAGTTGCCTACTTCTGCATACGTACGAGTCAGCTTGTTGAATAATGAGGTTTTACCTGTATTGGGATTGCCAAAAAGAGCGATCATGTCCATGTCGGAACAACCTCCAGTTGTTTCACTTGATTTTGACGGAGACCGACCAGCTGTCCGTTGCATTCAATAACAATAGGACCGCCCAATAGACTGATCTTTTTTAAGCGTATGATGGAGCCTTCGTTGATGCCCATGTCTGTTAAGCGTCGGCGCAATGAGGGGTGAAGAGGGGCAAGAGATTGCAAACGCACAGTTTGGCCTAATGGCGTACGAAGGAGCGAGATACATTCTGGCATGGTGCTCAGCCTTTCTGATCTAGAATGAGAATCAATATCATTTACTTCCGATGCCAGTACCATATCATGAGGAGTACTAGATTGCTGTGATAAAATTCTCTGCGAACGACATGTTTGCCTAAGGTCCCAACTGTTATATAGCAGAGCATGGTGTCACAACCTGCCTTTAAATGCACTCTTACTCGCCTGCAACCGACAAAACTAGAGCGTTTGGGGCAACTGTTTTTATGGTAAGATAGAGCTGTTTACAACTATGCTAAGAAGGGCAGGAACGCTCTGTATGAACAGAAAAATCGGGGTTAGGCTTGTAAAATGTCTGGTTGCAGGTGCGGCGCTGGCTGTGTTGCTGCCGCAGGCTGTAGAGTGGGGCAGCAATGTGTATGCGTCGTCGGTCAAGCCGACTTCCTCCGTATCCTCGCAGCAGCTTCAGAACAAGCTTTTACAGGCAATGGCTACGCGGAGTGAAACGCTGACCTTTACATATCAAGGGCGAGTGAACGGTCTCAAGCAGCAGCTACAGACAGCCATCCAACAGGCGATGGAGAGCGATCCGTATGTGAATTATACGATCAAAAGCTACGCATTCAGCTATACAGGCACAACCACCTCCGCCCAGGTTACGATTCGTTTAAGCTACCGGGAGACGAAGGAACAGACGGCATATGTGGATAGCACAGTTCAAGCTGTGTTGGGGGATATCATTACGAAGGGAATGACGGATCACGAAAAGGTGAAGGCCATTCATGATTGGATCGTCGTTCGCCTGAAGTATGATGAAGCACAGCAAAAGTACACAGCCTACGATGGCCTGAAAACGGGCAGCACAGTGTGTCAGGGTTATTCGCTGTTGGCCTATAAAATGCTCGAACGAGCAGGGATTACGAATCGGATTGTGGAGGGTAGAGCAGGGGGACAGCTGCATGCATGGAATCTTGTTTTATTAGATGGCCGATGGTATCACATGGATACGACATGGGATGACCCGACCCCCGATCGCGCGAACGAGGTAAGCACTTCATATTATCTGCTGACGGATTCAGAAATGCGGCGGGATCACTCATGGGTGAAACAATACCCTCAGGCGAATACATCGTATCGGGAAACCTTATCGGCATTGATAGCTACTGGAGGATCAAAGGCTACCGTGTATCAAAAACTGTACAATAACCTGGAGTATCCATTGCAAGACGGCAAGGGGCTGGTCAAATCATCCGCCGATATCAAGGAGCAGGTTCATAAGGTGATAAATAAGGGAGGAACGTCACTTACCTTCGGCTATCAGGGGACGGAACGAAGTCTCAAGGAGGATTTGCAATCCTTATATCAACTTGGCTTGAAGTCCATTTCCTATCAGATTACGGATCTTGGAAGTACCGGCAATCTTCGTGTAACCCTAAAATGGGCCTGATGATTTTGCTGTAAAAAGCTACATTAACAAAGGAGTATTCTAATTTATATGCACAAGCGTTCCTTTACCTATTTGCTTGGCACGCAGACGATGTCCAATGCGGCCGACATTCTTTACATTATGGCACTTGTGTCTCTGGTTTTTCATGAAACGGATTCGATCTTCTCTTCGGTGCTCGTTCCGTTGCTGCGAATGGGTGCACAGATGATCAGCGGCTTTTTGGCACCGCTCATTTTGGCCCGGTTCCAGCTTCCATTTATTTTATTCGTTTCCCAGTTCGGACAACTGGCCTTCTTCGCTGTACTGCTGGGCCACTTGTGGTCAGCGGGCACGGAGCCCGTATGGGTGATTGTGTTTGCGTTGGTGACAGCCATGTCCTTTCTGGACGGCTGGACTACACCTGCGCGCAACGCGCTGATTCCCCGCCTTGCTTCGGGGGAAGGGCTCATGCGGGCAAACAGTCTGGTATCGGTCAGCGATCAGACGGTGCAATTAGCGGGGTGGGGGCTTAGTGGTGTGCTCGTAGCTATGCTGGGCTCGGAAAAAACATTGCTGGTGGCTGGCGGTCTGTATATGATAGCGCTGATCTTCACGAGCTTGATTCGAGATCCCCTAGAAGGCAAAGCCCATTATTTGCTTCAGCCTGGAACAAGGGTGCAAAATGGAGATGTCTCAGCTTATGAGGCTGTAACCGAGCCGGGACAAGGGCACCATGACTTGCCTCCCGCACAGTTGGAAGATAAGCTGTATGGTCCGGAATCAGAGAGTCCGTCGGTGCCTCCTAAACGTAAAAAGGAAATACTGCGAGAAGGTTGGAGTCTCATCGGAGCCAGTCGCAGACTGAAGGCTCTTATTTTTATGGATATGATTGACCTGCTGGGGGGATCGGTTTGGGTAGGCGCGTTCACGCTTGCCTTCGCTCAGCAGGTCTTGCACAAGAGCGAGGCATGGTGGGGATACATCAATGCCGCGTATTTTGCAGGGGCGATTGGTGGCGGCATCGTAGTTCTTGCCTGCGTCAAGCTGTTGCAGCGCAGACTGCTGCCCGCCATGCTGGCAGGAATGGCAGGCTATGGACTGCTGACAGCTTGGTATGCACTGAACACATTACCGCCACTAACGCTGCTTATCGTGCTGTTGATGGGGCTACCTGCGGAAATGTCGGTCGTCTCCCGCCGCACGATGATGCAAATGAGTGTGTCGATACATGATTTGCCTAAGGTGCTGTCCGCCCAGGCTACGCTGACAAGCCTGACGTTTTGTATTTCGCTGCTTTTAATGGGCTGGATTGCAGATCATCTGGGTATCGTTAATTTGTACTTGTTTTCAGCAGTCTTGACACTGATTGCTGTCATATACGGTATTTTTAGTCGTCGTGCCTTATCTATGTCTTTATCAGCTGAAGTAGCTGCTTCTTCCAAATAAACAGAAAAAGCCCGTCTCCGGGCATATACAGGGGAACATGCGGATAACGGTCTTGGGACCAGGTGTATCAGCGTGTTTCCCTGATATGTGGAGACGGGCTTTTTATCACACACGGTATTCTATTATTTATCCGAAGGCGGATTTGAACTCAAATCACATTCTTTTAATGGAACGATTTTAGTACGTTTAATCCATTTGTAGCCAAGCCACAGCAGAAGGAACAGCGGCACACTCATATACGTAGCGATCATCGTTTTCCAGTCAATCTCCTGTCCGGTGAAAGCATCCGTCCCTTGCCCAATAATGACAATGATACATAGAGCAAAGGCGAACAACGGTCCAAACGGGAACCAGCGGGCTTTGTAGGGAAGTTCACTCAGACTGTGACCCTGTGCAGTAAAGGCACGGCGGAAACGATAGTGGCTGACTGCAATCCCAACCCACGTAATGAATCCGCACATTCCAGAGGCATTGAGCAGCCAGTTATAGACTACACCGTCTCCATACAGGGAGGCGAGAAAAGCCAGCATACCAACAGCAGTCGTAATCAGAAGTGCATTCATAGGAATGCCGCGTCGATTGATACGCCCAAGGAAACGGGGGGCTTTACCTTCCCGCGCCAAAGCGTACAGTACCCGAGTCGCTGCATACATACCCGAGTTGCCTGCCGACAATACGGAAGTCAAAATAACGGCGTTCATGACTGAGGCAGCAATGGCAAGCCCCGCTTTTTCAAATACGAGCGTGAACGGACTGACTCCGATATCACTGATATCTCCTCGCAACAGATTCGGATTCGTATACGGAATGATCAAACCAATAACGAGAATCGCGAGAATATAAAAGAACAAGATACGCCAGAAGATCTGGCGGATAGCACGTGGCACATTGTCACGCGGATTTTCGCTTTCGCCAGCGGCTACCCCAATTAGCTCGGTTCCCTGAAAGGAAAAGCCCGCAGCCATAAATACGCCCAATACAGCGAAGAATCCACCATGGAACGGGGCATCTCCTACCGTGAAGTTGGCAAAGCCCACCGCAGGACCACCCATGATGCCGAAAATCATCAGCACCCCTACGGCCAAAAAGATGATTACAGTCACAATTTTAATCATCGCGAACCAGTATTCGGACTCACCGTAGCCTTTGACCGTCAACGCGTTCAGCAAGAAGATTATGGCCAAGAATAACAGACTCCACCAGGCAGAGTGACTTTCTGGAAACCAGTATTTGATGAGCACGGTTGCTGCTGCCAATTCGGCAGCAATCGTTACTGCCCAGTTGTACCAGAAGTTCCAGCCCATGGCAAAACCGAAAGCCGGATCGACGAAGCGACCTGCATAGGTATTAAAAGAGCCGGATTCAGGCATAAACGTAGCCAACTCACCGAGGCTGGTCATTAAGAAGTAGACCATAAGGCCAACTGCTGCATAAGCCAGCAGGGCACCGCCGGGTCCGGCTTCGGCGACCGCGCCTCCACTGGCGAGGAACAGACCGGTTCCGATCGAGCCACCGAGGGCGATCATCGTCATATGGCGGGCTTTGAGACTTTTACGCAAGGTTGCGTCAGGTGTTGCTTTGTGTTGCACGTTCAAACACTCCTTCATGAAATTGTATTTCATGTCAGGGCAAGAGCCAGAAGGAGGGGGAGTATATAAATCAAAAGACCGCAGGGAATACGCCTGCGGTCTTGTCTATGCATTCCGCACCATACCTTCTTCTATAACAAGATAGCTCAACACACGTGTCTGTGTTAGGACATCGCGTGACAGTTCTGCTCCTTTCGGTTAGCAGCCCCAGCATACGGAGTATTTACAAAGAGTCAGCTCCGCATACTTCGGCGGGTGTACCTTTCTACTGGAATCTCAGACGGCTCTTGGCGTCTCCTCCAGTGTACTGATTACATCCGCGACCTCTACCTCATCATAAAACAGGTTGATGAGGTGTATGACATGATATTATATTGTATAGCGAACTACAGTATATCGTACCTGTACACCTTCTGACAATCGACAATTTTTTGAAAATCCACTTATCGATTCTTAAATCAGGAGTTCCGTTTGGCCATCTGCTGCCAAACCGTACCTGCGGCTTGCTCGCCTGATTCGATGCGCTCCAGCGCCATTTTAGCTTGTAGACTGACCTCGAATTCGGGGTCATCGACGGCCTTCTCCAGCGCATCACGCGCATCCTCGGTTCCAACCTCGTATAGAAAACGGGCTGCACGCCAGCGAACCAGCTTGCTGCTGTCCGATAGGGCTCCGATCATAGCACTGGTAGCGACGGGATCGCCAATGTCCGACAACGTGTCGCCAGCAGTGCGGCGGACTGCCGCTGAAGGATCGCGCAGCGCCTCGAACAGCAGTTCCATCGCCTCCGGTGTACGAATATCGCCCAGATAGACGACTCCCAGCCGCCGCAGCTGCATTTTGTCGTCATGCAGCGCTTGCCGGATCAGCGGCAAATGCTCGGGCGTCGGCTCCAGCCGATCCAGTGCAGCGTAGCGTGTGCGCCAGTCCTCGTGTTGCAGGGCCTGCTTCAGCTCGGCATCGCTCCACTCGCGGCGTTCCTCCACGAATTCGCTGTTGTCCGCGCCGTGGGCAATCGCCTGCTGGATAATTTGTTCCAGCCGATCCTGCGGAAAGGCTGCCTCCAATTCCTGCTCAACCTCGCGAGCAATATCCGGCAGTTCACCGTAGCGGACGCCGTAATCACTCAGCTTACGTTCTTTGATCAGCGTTGCACTCGCTACGCGGGTAACGGCTTGCACGAAGCGGTCGGACAAGGAAATTCGTTCCTCCTGCTGACCCGCTTTAACTCGAATTTGCATGGGAAGGCCGCGAAAAAATTGTACAAAAACCTGTGCTTCACCAAACGCTTCCCCAGAGGTTTCCTCTGGTAAATCCCAATTAGCGTCAGCACCTTCCTCGCCTAGCTGATCCCGGACCTGACCCAGAATAGTAGACCAATCGGCATTTCCTTTACGGTCAAGGGCTACAAAATCAGTCGTGTGAAACACGCTTTTGACCCCTTCAATGGCCAGCATACGCCGGATAAATGGGGGAGCTGAACGCTCATTGTCCCGTGTATATGTTCTGCGGATACCCGCTTCCAGTCGCTCATCCAGATGCAGCATCATGGTGTTAGGACTGGGAGTTGGCTCGATAGATGTTATCTTCATAGCTCGGTACAGCCTCCTGTTCAAAAGTTCTCCATATATCATATATCGCTTATCTGTATTGTACCTCATTCTGCGTAGGTCTCCAAAGAGAGAGTTTTCGTTTATAGAGAAAACACAATGACATATATCACATGATTTAGATGAGTATACCTGTTAAATAGGAGTATTTCATAGGTTTTATTCTAGAAATCCGGGGGCGGTGGCGATGGGAAGTACCATCCGATTGCGCAGTGGCGCTATAGGTAACTTTTAAGTTCGATTTTAGTTTGATGTTGTATTATGCATCCCGCTCCAGTGGATCGTTTTGACGGCGGCGAATGAGCAGGGAGGCGATAAGTCCCACAGACAGAACAGCCGCCAGCAGCATAAATGTAGTCATCTGATTGCCGCCATTCCCCATCAAACGAATGGAAAGCATAGGAGCTATACTCGTACCGGCAAACAGGATGAAGGTATATAGTGAGACCGCTATGGCCCTTGCTGCCCCGCCGAGCTGACCAACTATTGTAATGAGTGAAGGGACACTCAGGGCAATGCCGCTGACAAAACATACACTTAATACCACGATAGCTATTAGAGAATGTGTCATTCCCATCAGCGCCAAGCTAAGGATGGAAAGAAGAAGAGCTGTACGTAATACAAGGTGTACATCGAATTTCAGGGCCAATTTTCCGGCGAAGGGTGAGAGAAGCATGCCGATGATGCCAGCCGACCTGACATATAGCATCTGTCTACTATTCAGGCCAAATTCGGGACTGCCAAGGTAGCTTCCCAAAACCGTATACATGCTCACAAATGACATCAGAAGAACAAAAGCAATCGTGTAGCTTAACCATAAAGGATACGAACGCAGAACGGTCCCCAACTGACCGAAGGCTGCCCAAATGCGAACCCCTCGTTGCGGGGAGGGAGCTTTAGGCAGGAAAAAAAGAACGATCAGGAAGGTGATTGCGTACAAAACACCTAGCATCCGAAATACCATATTCCATCCGATTTGTTCGCTGATGATAATACTAAATACCTGTCCGGCAATACCTGCCACTAGAAAACCGGTGCTGATAAAGCCGATGGCTGTTACCCGTTTTTCGGTTGGAAACATATCTACGGCGTATGCGAGAGCAACGGGGGAAAAGGTGGCTGCCGCCAAGCCCTGAAGCAATCGTAGTGCAACTAATACAGAATACTGACTGGTTAAGCTGAGGGATAACGAAAGGATCGTCAATGCGAGCAATCCAGCGACGATAATCTGCTTGCGTCCAAAGCGATCAGACAATCCTCCATAAATAAGACATCCCGCCGCAAAGCCTAAGGAAAAGATACTTCCCGGCAGAGCTGCTTCAGCTAGCGTTTTTCCAAATACTTTAGCAAAGAGAGGGACCAAAGGGATCGTCACATACAGGCTGGACATGACGACAACCGCTGACCAGCATAGGATTACGGTCATCCATGCATAAGGGAGAGCAACATTTTCCTTCTGGATAACGGTATCTTTTGTTCGTAGTTTACTCATCAATAGAACACTCCTTCATCATCAAATAAGTAATTTGAAATACAAACAATTGAATATATTAGATAACCTAATTATATGTTCAAAAAAAAATTACCTGCCCACCCCCAGCTTGTCTTCCATATGATGATGGATTTTTTCTATAATCCGCGAAAAAATGATCTGTTCCTCGGGCTCCAAAATACTCGCTAGGGAAGCACAGGAAGACCAAAATACAGGGAGCACTTGCTGTACAAGGTGAGAACCCGCTTCTGTAATGCGTACATGAATTTTGCGCCGATCTGTAGAACTATGTTCTCTGATAATCCAGCCTCGTTGCTCTGTCCAATCCAGGAGGGATGTTACAGATGCACGTCGGATGCCTAGACGGTCAGCAATCATAGAGGGGCTCATCTGAGCCTGGGATTGGTGCAATGTCAATAGCAACAATAAATCTAGCTTACTCTCTGTCAGGCCGTAAGCAGCTAGATCCAAATCTACCGCGTCGAGCACATTATCACCTGTCCATAGCAAGAAGAGACCAATACGGGCAAGTCGCCGGTCTGTTTCTGCAAGGGCAGTTTGATCCATTAACTTTAGATAAGGTTCTGGGCCCAGACGAGGAAGAGATTGCTGGATGAAGTCCCGCTTACTTTGTTTTGGCGGCATAAGTTCACTCTTTTCATATAATTAGGTTATCTAACTATTTATCAATATAACGTATTGTCATGAATAAAACAATATCTAGAAAGAAATACTGCTACATTCAATACAGAAGCAGGGTTAAAAATCAGCTGAATGAACCAAACTGTAAATAGGTTACCAAAATGCCCCAAAAGATAAGTGAAGGAGGCGTTCCTATGTTCCGCAAGCAGGAAAGAACGCTCATTATTGTATGTATAGTAATTGCGGCCATTATGCTATATGCCGTAATTAAAAGCATAGCTCGCTTGACTCCCTAGTTGGTAATCATGAGTGAATTCGAAGTTTTCCCTATTAAAAACGTGAAATGAAGGAGTGAAACCCATTTGTCTTCACTGGACCCTGTATTGCTAAGCCGGATGCTGACCGGAATTACCCTGTTTGTTCATATCGTATTTGCATCCATCGGCGTTGGCGTACCCTTAATGATTGCACTTGCAGAATGGCGCGGGCTGCGAACTGGTGATCCGCATTATACACTGCTGGCACGGCGGTGGGCTCGGGGATTTGTCATTACTGTCGCCGTGGGCGTCGTGACAGGCACCTCCATTGGTCTACAGCTCAGTTTGCTGTGGCCTACCTTTATGCGGGTGGCCGGACAAGCGATTGCGCTGCCCCTGTTTTTAGAGACGTTTGCTTTCTTTATCGAAGCAATATTCCTAGGCATCTATTTGTATACCTGGGATCGGTTTAAAAGTAAATATTTTCACTTGATGCTGCTCATCCCGGTGGCGATTGCCTCGTCTGCCTCAGCGGTTTTTATTACGACTGTGAACTCGTTCATGAACCAACCTCAAGGCTTTACACTCAAAAATGGAGTCATGACCAATATTCATCCCATCGAGGCTATGCTAAACCCGGCCACGCCGACCAAAGTGTCCCATGTACTGGCTTCCTCGTATACATTGAGCGCAGGGGTGCTGATGGGGCTAGCTGCTTACAGCATGCTGCGGGGGCGTAATCACCCTTATTTTAAAAAGGCGCTGAAGCTGACGGCCACCTGTACCATTGTATTTGCCATCAGCACAGTGCTGATTGGAGACGCATCCGGCAAATTTCTGGCCAAATATCAGCCGGAGAAGCTGGCTGCTGCCGAATGGCATTTTGATACGATGACGCACGCCCCCTTTGTATATGGCGGCTTTATGGACGAAAACGGTGAAATCAAATATGCCCTGAAAGTGCCTTATGCACTTAGTATCCTGGCAGGTAATTTGCCTAGTACGGAGGTTAAGGGGTTAAATGACTATCCGGTGGAGGAGCGTCCGCCGCTGTCTATTCATTATATGTTTGACCTCAAGATCACCACAGGAGTGCTGATTCTCGTCATCCCACTGCTGTATCTGATCCGTAAGCGTTTGCCAGGTCGCAAACCCTACCCCAAATGGCTGCTGCTAGCGCTCATTCTGGTCGGACCGATGGCGATGGTAGCTATTGAGCTGGGCTGGATGTTTGCAGAGGTCGGCAGACAGCCGTGGATTTTACGCGGATATATGAAGGTGTCCGAAGCAGCAACCACTTCTACAAGTGTTGGGTGGATGCTAGTGTTGTTTGTTATTTTGTATCTGGTGTTGTGCTTCTCGGCCATCAAGGTACTCAGCAAGCTATTCCGTAATAAGGATGCCGTGGAAGAGATAAGACAGCTGGGCCTGGAAGGGGCTGAAGGCAAGTGAGCTATGAAATTGTAGGTATCGCTATATTGTGGACCTTCCTGTTTGGATATTTGCTTGTGGCGTCCATTGATTTTGGTGCAGGCTTTTTCAGCTTTTACAGCGTGCTGACAGGCCACCAGAATAAAATCCACAATATCATTCAACGATATCTGTCTCCGGTATGGGAGGTAACGAACGTATTTCTCATCTTTTTTGTGGTGGGATTAAACGGGTTCTTCCCGGATGCGGCTTATTACTATGGTACGGCGTTACTCGTTCCCGGCAGTATTGCGATTGTGCTGCTCGCGATCCGGGGAGTATATTATGCTTACAATACCTATGGGCATTCGGGTAAAAATAATATCGTCTACATGGCATTGTACGGTGCGACTGGGCTGCTGATTCCCGCAGCACTGTCGACGGTCCTCGCTATTTCAGAAGGCGGCATTATTATAGAGAACAGCACAGGTGTTCATCTGCAATGGGGCCAGCTATTAAGCAACCCTTACACGTGGGCAGTTATTATTCTGGCGCTGGTGAGTGTATTGTATATATCGGCGATGTTTTTGTCCTTTTATGCCAAAAGGGCAGGGGACAAGGTCGCTTTTGAAATCGTACGAGGGTACGCGTTACTCTGGAGTGCTCCTACGATTTTGGCGAGTTTGTTCGCATTTTTCCAGATTAACAAACAAAATCCAGACCATTTTGCCAATATGCTTAGTATGGCCTGGATGTTTGTCGCATCCTTCATATGCTTTGTGGGAGCAGTGTATCTGGTCTGGCAGCGGCGGCATTTGGGTATCTCCTTCATCCTGGTGATGCTGCAATTTGCATTTGCCTGGTATGGCTATGGCCGCTCACATCTTCCGTATGTTCTGTATCCCTACATTAATGTATATAACAGCTTTACGAACTCTACGATGGCGTATGCATTGATTACGGCGTTTGTTGCGGGTCTGCTGGTGCTGATTCCTTCGCTGATCCTGATATTGAGATTGTTTCTGTTCGATGCAAAGTATGTACGAGGACAAGCGGGAAAGAAGGGGTGAGTTAGAGTGGTTGCTTTCGAGCATTTTACGATCATGTATGAGTCGCCAATCATTATCGTGGTGGCGATTGTGTTTTTGTTTATTTATTCGGCACGCTTTAAAAATCCACAGGACTGACAATAACATGTGGAGCAGGCCTTCTGATAGATCCGGGAGGTCTGTTTTTGCTGTATTATCGCAGAATTTCCTTTACAGATGTGATTGAATTATACTTTACATAGTTCAGGATGTTGCATCATTTCATGATCACATTTGAGTGACAATATATAGTTAAATTGAACCGTTGTGTTTTTTGGAGAACGGGTCTGTCAGGGAGGGGGCTGCATCATGCCTAAAGTGCGTTTTAACAATATGGATCATGTAAATACCGATAAAACCATCAAGCAATTCAGACAATGGCGGCAGGAGAGACGCAGCAAAATAAAGGATTACACGTTCGTTGTGCCCAACCATCTCCCGGAGCTGGAGTTTCTGCATAGTAATCGGGAAATGGCGACGGCGACCTGGGTGGGCCATTCCACCTTTTTCATTCAGTACCTTGGGCTGAATATAGTCACCGATCCGGTGTGGGCAGAGCGTATGGCTTTTGATAAAAGATTGGCTCCGCCCGGCATTCACATTCAGGATGTGCCACCGCTGGATATCATTCTGCTGTCACATTCGCATTATGATCATTTACATTTGGCATCGTTGCGGAAGTTATATCGTGCAGATACATTGATACTCGTCCCCTCGGGGTTAAAGTCGAAAATGATCCGCAAAGGCTTTCGCAACTGCCATGAGCTGCAATGGTGGGAGCATTTTACGGTAGGTGGAGTGCGGATTACATTTGTTCCGGCACAGCACTGGACACGGCGTACGCCGTTTGATACCAATACTTCACATTGGGGTGGATACGTTCTTCAAAGTGAGCAGCAGATGATCGCTTCTGCCACGTCTGTTGCAGGCTCAGATGCTCACGCAGAATCAGACTCAGCGGAGGGGGAGGCACCTACGTTGTATTTTGTGGGAGACACCGGATATTTCCGTGGGTTTAAGGAGATTGGCGAGCGCTTTGCTATTGATCTGACCTTTATGCCGATTGGTGCGTATGAACCGGAATGGTTCATGACCTCACAGCATGTGACACCGGAGGAGGCGTTGCAGGGCTTTGTGGATTGCGGCGCAGATCAGATGATCCCGATGCACTATGGAGCCTTTAAGCTGGCGGACGATACGCCGAGAGAGGCGCTGGATCGTCTTGAAGTGGAGCGAGAGCGCTTGGGGATTGCAAAGGAACGCATCCATGTACTGGGGCACGGAGAGACGCTGAAAATTGGGCGCCGTTGCTCAACCAGAATCTGAGGGATTCAATAAAATACGTATATAAGAGGATTTTGCAAAAATCCAATAAGCGGCCCAGCGGACAATTAATATTGTCTGCCGAGCCGCTTTTTTTAGTTCTATGCTACCGTTCAGAATTAAACGGCTTCGATATCACTCGCCAAAGAGGAATCATTGTTCGAGATGGGATGACGAACGATTTTAACCTCATAAAATGTGATTTTGTTTTCAATAATATAGTCTGGAATTTGACGGTGGTTGTGGGATTCGCGGAACGCTTCACTTTTCGTCCAGCCTTGGAAGTTCTCTTTTTCCTGCCAGCGTGTGCTAATCGTTACTTCCTCATAACCCTTCGTGTTTTCCGTCAGCAGCACTTCCAGACCGAGGAAGCCTTCCATTTTTTCAACCTGTCCTTCTTTGTTAAATCTTTCGATGAGCAGGTGGGCATTGCCCGGTGTAATTTTAGATGTATTTGTAACGATAACCATATTAAATTCCTCCTGAATGATGTGGTATGGTCGGTATAATAACCGGATAGCCATCCTCAAATTTGATGGTAGCGTTCATTTCATAAATGTCGCGAAGAAAAGCAGACGTCAAAATCTGACGGGGTTCGCCAGCAACGGCGATCCGTCCCTTTTTTAGCGCAATCATATGATGACAATAGGCCGCAGCTTGCTGCAAATCATGCAGTACCATAACAATCGTCAAGCCGGACTCGTGATTGATACGCCGCAGCATATCCATAACTTCAAATTGATGGGCGATATCCAGAAAAGTGGTTGGTTCATCGAGTAAAAGAATACCCGTTTGTTGGGCCAAGGCCATTGCAATTCGCGCTTTTTGTTGTTCACCTCCCGATAGAGTATGGAACATCCGATCTGCATAGGGCTTGATGCCTGTGATTCCCATGACATGGTCGATAATATGCTGGTCTTGTCTGGTAGGACTTGTCCTCAAACCCTTGGTATGAGGGGATCTTCCGTAAGCGACCAGCTCACGGACTGTTAATAACGGCAGCATATCCTTCATTTGCGGCAGCATGGTAATCGTCTGGGCAAAATCACGCCGTTTGTATTCCTTTATGGGCTTGCCCAGTACGGAAACCTTGCCCTGATCCTGCTTGAGCAGACGGGTCAAAATCCGTAAAAGTGTAGACTTGCCTGAGCCGTTGGGACCGACAATGGCAGTAAGTTGCCCAGCGGGCAAGGTAATGTTCACATCGTCCAGCTGGAAATATCCGCGTTGTAAGGAAAGATGCTCACCCTGAATGGCTGTCATCCGAAATTCCCCCGTTTCTTGAGTAGGATTAAGAAGAACGGTGCCCCAATGACGGCCAGCAAAATACCGACAGGCAATTCAATCGGATCAAACCAAGAGCGTGCCACTGTATCGGCTAGGACAACCAGTGTCCCACCGCCCACGATGGAAAGGGGGAGGAGGAAACGATAATCTTCCCCGATGAGCAGCCTTATAACATGGGGAACGACCAGTCCTACGAACCCGATCAGCCCGGCTACACTGACCGCCGTGCCGGCGAGCAGGGCAGAAAGCAAGATAATGAGCATCCGTTGAAGCTCTACCCGCTGGCCCAGCAACTGTGCTGAATCATCACCCAATAGCAACAAATTCGCAGGCTTAATGGCAAACAAAGAGGCGATTAAGCCAATGATAGCGTAAGGAGCCATGAACTCCAGATGTTGCCAGCTTCGTCCATTTAACCCGCCGGATAGCCAAGGAAGTACAGCCTGTACGCGGTCACTGTACATGACCATTACTCCGTTGGTGAGCGCGCCCAGCAACGCGTTGATTGCAACACCAGCCAGTACAATTTTGACAGGGGAAGCCCCTCGGTCCCAAGCCAGCAGGTAAATGACGATCGCACTCAGAAAGGCTCCCAAAAAGGCGGTTACCGGAAGAAGGTAACTAAGCTGTGGAAGCATCACCATCGTAATGACGGCTGCAAGCCCACCTCCAGCCGATACACCAATAATGCCTGGGTCAGCCAATGGATTTTTCATGACGCCTTGAAGAAGTGCTCCTGAAGCTGCAAGACAAGCGCCTACCAGTAAACCCACCAACACTCTGGGTAGTCGGAGATCCATTAGGATCGTGTGATATGTGGATTCATCATGATGTAGCAAAACCTGATTGATTTCTTGAAGTGGAATCGACACCGAACCGTAGGCCAGACCGTACACAGAGACAGCTAGCAGTAAGATCGGAAGGGTAATCCAGGCGATGGTGCGTCTTCTGGTGCGCTGTAGTTTGTTCATCGTCATCGCCTATTTCGCCGGATACAGCTTTTGGTGCATCAAATCCAGCGCTTTAGTGACCCGTGTCCCCGGATTCGTCCCGAACAAATCTGAAGGTAAAACTTCGACCTGATTGTTTTGGACTGCCCTGATTCCGTTCCAAGCTGCATTTTCCTGCATTTCCTTTATAAATGCGGCTTTAACCTCTTCCGTATTACCATGGGTCATGATGAAAATGTAATCAGGGTCAGCTTGTACGATGCGTTCTGTGTTCAACTGCGCATATTGCGGGAAATTTTGCAGGCCCGGAAAATCAGCGGCGATATTGGAGCCACCTGCAACTTCCAAAATATTTCCGCCTAGAGAATTCGGCAGCGCCGCCATGTACGTGGCCGGGGCTCCGTAAACCAGCAACACCTTTGGTTTGGAGGTAGAGGCTGTTTCTTTTTGCAGCTTGACTACCTGTTGGTCAATTTGTTGGTTCAGCTTTACGGCCCCGGCCTGCTTTTGCAGTAATTGTCCGAACAGCGTAATTTGTGACTGGATATCCTGAACGGAATTGGCCCCAGTCAGCAGCAGTTGTGAACCGACTCCTTCAATAGCTGGAATGTCTTTTTCATTCATAGGATAATTGCCTAGCACGACATCCGGTTTGAGCATCGTAATTTTCTCCAGATCCACTTCATGGGTGGAGCCTATTTGCTGAACGTTTTCAGCAGCAGGTACGACGGAAGGTCCATTGGAGTTGGGTCTGCCCACGGCTGTCCCGCCTAATGCGTAAATAATATCCAGATCGCCATTGCTGAGCGCAACGATATGTTGAGGGATCTTTTGAAACGCCAACGTCCGTTTTGAAAAATCAGTAACTTGAATCGTCGCGCCGCTTGTCGTGCTTGAAGCGGTAGATACGGAAACGCTGGCTGGTTTCTGATCTGCGGAGGTACCATTACTACATCCGGTAACTGCCAATAAAAGCGCTGCGGACGACCACAACACATAAGATTTCATGTTATTCCTCCTGCAATTTTCAAGTTAAACAATAATGATAATCATTTTCATTTATGTATAAGAGAATGATAATGAATATCACTGAGTATTGTCAATTGAAAAAAGCAATTTTTTAAATAAATTTTGAACTAAAAACAAAAGAGAGTCATTCTAATTATAGAAGAAGGAACTACAAATTTTTATTAAAAAATAGCATATATCAAGGGATTACGTACACACAAATACATATTGACATTTTCGAAAAGTGTAAGATATATTGGTGATGGGTTTACTTGATTTTGCGAAATTATGGAATAGAGAGGTGGGGAGACAAGCTCGAAAAGAGCTATTTTTTTTAAATTATCAATTGAGAATGATAATCAATTAGTTTATTCTCGTGGGGAGGGACTGCTGTCAAAATGAAGAAGGGGTATTCTGCAATTATTGCTGTGTTTCTGCTGGTGAGTGTGCTGAGCTTTTGGCCAACTTCGTTATCTGTAGGAGCCGCTGCGGCTTCTCCAAAATTGGCGGATGGTACATACACGCTCAAATACAATATTCTCAAGGCAGAAAATGATTCGGTGTCCATGGCTAATGATTATTTTGAAAAACCAGCTAAGTTGTATGTAAAAAAAGGTCAAATGACCATGCAAATTAAGCTGAATCATAGCGAATGGACAACCGGGTTTAAAGTGGATTACAAAGGTAAAATCATCGATACCAAGGTCATCCAAAAGGATGCCAAAGCCGATACTCGCACCGTGCAATTTCCCATTGCGAGTGTCAACAGCCCGTTGATCTCTAAAATCCATGTTACTGTCCCTGCTTACAATTACGATCATGACTATACGATCCGCTTCGCTTTTGATTCCAAAAGCATCAAAAAAGTGGCAGCCGTCCAGTCAGCGAAATCAGCCAAATCTTCCAAAAAGTAAATTGAAGCCATCTTTATCGTTCATAAAATCAACATAAATTCAAGCATAAAAAATTGAGGAGTGTGTGTAGATATGAATATGGTAATGAATCGCTTTGAGCAATTTTCTTTCAAGAGGGCATTCGTAGCACTGATCATGACAGCACTTGTTTTTGCACTGATGGCTCCACTTTCTGCTAAAGCAGCAGCAGCCGACGGCACGTATAACGTAGATTATACCGTTCTGAAGGATCAAACCAATGAAACTTCTCGATTGGACAGCTATCTGACGAAGCCTGCTCAGGTTACGGTAGCTAATGGCAAAAATGTTGTTCGTCTGACTGTGAAAAGCAGCAATCTGATTACGGCGTTCAAAGTAGAGCAAAATGGCGTATTGCAAGATGCGACTGTAGTAAGCACAAATACGGCGAACAACACTCGTGTCGTGGAATTCGAAGTGGCTGACCTGAATGTCAAAGTAAATGCTTACGCTGAAATTACCATCCCAGTGATTGGCTACACAGGCAAGTACGATGTACAACTGCAATTCGACGAAATCTAATCCAAAATAAAACGTAAAAGGAGATTAAAACATGAACATGATTATGAATCGTATGGAGAAATTGTCTCTAAAAAAAGTAATGCTTACTGTATTGATGGCTGCGCTTGTTTTTGTGGTACTAGCCCCATTCTCAGCTAATCAAGCGAACGCGGCTTTGCCTAATGGAACGTACAACATTGACTATACAGTGTACAAGGATGGTACCAATGAAACCTCCTATATGGACTCGAACGGTTATGTCGCCAAACCAGCTACGTTAATCGCTACTAATGGTCAATACAAAGTTAGAGTAGCTATTACTAAAAGTGCTTGGGTCACTGAATTCAAAACTCAACAAAACGGCCAGTATGTGAACGCGACTGTGGTAAGTACATCGGGTGATACAAGAATAGTAGAGTTTCCTGTAAGTAATTTTGCTCAAAAATTGAACGTTAAGTTGCATGTAAGTGTACCAAAAGAATACACTGGCGGCATTCCATATGACCACGACTACACTGTTCAATTTTTGTTTGACGAAGATTCCATTTAATAATGGAGTAATTATACATTGATCTTATACTCATTTGGGATTCCCTAGAGTTCCAAATGAGTATATTTTAAGTAGGGGGATTAATACACTTGAAAAGGCAATTTAAAAAATACTTGATGACGTTTGTGGCTATTATTATGCTACTTTCAGTTGTTTTCCCATTTGCTCCGACTGCATCTGCGTCTGATGAGACAAACCCATCAATTGAATCCAGTGTTTCCGAGTCCTCAGTGACTCAAGATGTATATTCGGTAGAGCCGAGCCCAGTAGAAGTGATTCCAACAGAAGATGTAGCAAGTACTTACACAGTAGCAGCTGTTGAGACACCGAGTTCCAGCATTATGCAAGATTCTAATGTATATTCTATTAACTACGTGGTGAAAAACGAAAGTAAAGCATCGGGAGTAGGTATTTCCCCGTATAATGATATGTTCCTTAAACCGGCTACGTTTACAGTTGAACAGGATACTTATCATGTTTCTTTAATTCTCGACAATCCTAATACACCCTTTACCGATATCGAATTTAAACAAAACGGAGAAAACGTCCCTGCCCATATTTCAGATTTAGTCAAAGGGGACAAGACGTATGAACCACGAACAGTAACATTTGATGTGTATAATTTGGATCAGAAAATTGATGTGAACTACATTTATAATAACAGACTTAGACAAAATTGGATTGAATTCGACCCATCAACTATAGCTGTAAAAGAGGGATCTGTAACTCCTCCTACCCCTTCACCTGAGCCGGAAGTTCCCTTAAAGCCGGGTGTCCTTAATTTCACAATACTGAAGGACAAATCGGAAGAAGTTTCTGTGATGGATGGTTACGCTTTAAAACCTGCAAAGCTCGTTCAAAAAGGAGATAAATGGTATATCCAACTAACGTTTAATTACAGTAGCTGGATTCCTTCATTTCAAACAGAGCAAAACGGTAAATTTGTAGAAGCGGCAACTATTTCGGAGGTAAGTGACGCTAATCAGCGTACAGTTGAGTTTGAAGTAAATAACTTGTCCAATAGCTTAAATGCTTACACTCACGTGATTGTGCCTGGTTTGGAACTGGGAGGAGTACCTTACGATCATTGGTATCATGTTCAAATCAAGTTTGACACAAGTATTACACCTGACCCTAGTACACCACCGACCTTGGCAGATGGAACGTATGCTATCAACTTTAATACCTTGCATGCAACCAAAGATCAGCCATCAACCATGGCGCAATATCTGTTGTCTCCAGCGACTTTAACGGTAGCAAAAGGACAAAAGGAAGTTTCCTTCACCATTAAAGACAGCACTACCGTAACAGAGTTCAAGACAGAACAAAACGGGACATTAACGGATGCAGACATTGTAAGCGAGGACAAGACAGCCAATACGCGTGTTGTGAAATTCAAAGTAGCCGATTTGGACGCGATTTTGAATGCACAGGTCCATGTGAGCACGACTTATCCAGGTGGGGTTTATGAGATGGACCATAAACTTCGTCTTCAGTTCGATAAAAATAGTATCACAGAAAATGGAAGCTCTCCAGAAACGACATCCAATCTGGACTTCACTCTTTTGAAGGATGGAACGAATGAAGTTTCTATGATGGATGGGTATACAGAGAAACCAGGCACCTTGATTGAACGTAATGGCAAGAAGTATGTTCGTTTTACCTTGAAAAAGAGTGAGCAGATTGATGGTTTTAAGGTAGAACAAAACGGAGTATTAACTAATGTTGCTACAGTAAGTGAAGACAAAACTGCGAATACACGAGTTATTGAATTCGAGGTTAAAGAAATACCTGCTAAGTTAAGCGCATGGGTAAGTATCAACTGGCCTGAACTGGGCTACGTGCATACCTATAATGTAGATCTTCAATTGGCTTCTGCACCTACATCACCTAGCTTGGCAGATGGAACGTATGCTATTAACTTTAATACCCTGCATGCAACCAAAGATCAGCCATCCGCAATGGCGCAATATCTGTTATCTCCAGCGACTTTAACGGTAGCAAAAGGACAAAAAGAGGTTTCCTTTACCATTAAAGACAGCACTACCGTAACAGAGTTCAAGACAGAACAAAACGGGACATTAACGGATGCAGACATTGTAAGCGAGGACAAGACAGCCAATACGCGTGTTGTGAAATTCAAAGTAGCCGATTTGGACGCGATTTTGAATGCACAGGTCCATGTAAGCACGACCTACCCAGGTGGGGTTTATGAGATGGATCATAAACTTCGACTTCAATTTGACAAAAACAGCATTACGAATGCTCCAACCCCGGTTGATCCTGGGACGCCAGGTACACCAGGCACGCCTGGAAAGAATTTAGCTGATGGAACGTATTCAATCAATTTCGATGCGTTGCATGCAACCAAAGATCAAAAATCGGCCATGGCGCAATATTTATTGTCTCCGGCTACGCTGACGGTATCGAAGGGCAAGTATGAAGCCTCCTTTACGATTAAAGACAGCACCACCGTGACAGAGTTCAAAACAGAACAAAACGGGACGTTGACAGATGCAGATATCGTTAGTGAGGATAAGAATGCGAATACACGTGTTGTGAAATTCAAGGTGGCCAATTTGGACGCTATTCTGAATGCACAGGTGCATGTGAGCACGACCTATCCAGGTGGGGTTTATGAGATGGATCATAAGCTTCGTCTTCAATTCGATCGCAGTAGCGTTACAGCTAAAGGTCCGGATAACGGAACAACGACTCCAGTTGAAAATGGCAGATACAGCATTGATTTCTCCGTACTCAAAAATGGAAGCAATGAAATATCTGTGATGGATGGATATATGCAAAAGCCAGCCACACTGTTAAAACAGTCTGGTAAAAATATCATTCAGATTAAAATGGACAAGAGCAGCTGGATTAAAACGTTTAAAGTAAATGGTTCTGAAGCTCAGGTGGTTGAACAGTCCACCTCTGCAGACACAAGAACAGTACAATTTGAAGTACCTAATCTGTCAGATAAAGTTACAGTGAACACGCATGTCATCGTACCTGGATTAGATTTGGGTGGCATCCCTTATGACCACGTATATGATGTGCAGTTCCAATTCGAGCCTGCTACCATTCGTAGCTTTGTTGAGCCTACCTCTTCAGGTGCGGCTGATCCTATCGTTAAATTGGATTTTGACAAGCTTGCCAATGGGAAATATGCATTGAAATTCACCATTGTGCTGCCAGATGGCATCACAGGATCTGAATCTCCGGCTCAACGCTTCATCACTAATGAACCAGCGCAATTGGTTGTGGAAGGCGACAAACGGTTTGTAGGTCTGAAGCTGCAAAACAGCAATGAAGTTAAGGCGCTGCGCATTTGGGATAACGCAAGTGGAGGTTATCAGGATGCAGAAGTGACCCGGGAAGATGCAGCAAGTAATACGAAGGACGTTCGTTTCAGTGTAAGTGACTTTAAGAACAACGTAAAAGGTCAACTGGTTGTCTACGAAGCTCCAAAAGTGGCAAGTAGCGCTCCGATGGTTTTCAAGGCGGAGGATCGAGTAGAAAAGGTATATGATTTTGAATTTAAATTCGATACCAGTAATGTATCTTATCACAACGAAACCAAAGCAGACGAAGTAGAACAGGGGAAAAATAACTTAGCCGATGGAGAGTACACGGCGAACTTCCGTGTGCTTGCAAACGGAACGGACAAGGATTCTTTGGTGGCTCCATTTGTACAGAGTCTGGCGAAGTTGATTGTGAAAAATGGTAAGGTCCAGGCTCATGTAACCGTAACAGACAATCAAGCTTTGAAATTATTCCAAACGGACTTTGAAGGCCGCTACGCGAATCCGACGATTGTGGGTACCGACACAAAAGGTGATACACACACAATTGCCTTCGAAGTACCCGATCTGGATAAAAAGCTGAGTGTGTACACACAGGTATATCTGCCTGAGAAATACATTTTTAATGAGAAATTCGGCGGACAGATTCAATTTGACCGTGCATCGCTCAAAGGTGAGGGAGTTAATGTAGCTACAACTGCAACCGCTACTGAATCGGCAGCAGCTTCTACGGACAAAGCAACAGAAACGACCACCTCGGTAGCTGAAGCAAAACCAGCAGTTGAGCAACCAGTTCAACCTGCTTCCGAGAAGCAATACACGATCAATTACAACGTATTTAAAGACAAAACGAATGAAGCGTCCGTTATGGATGGTTATCTCGATAAGCCAGCCACATTGATTGAAAAGGGAGACAAGCGCTATATCCAAATCACTTTGAAAAACAGCTCTTGGATGCCGACTCTACAAGTGGAGCAAAACGGTACCCTAAAAGATGTGGAAGTGATCTCGACATCCGGTGATACACGTATCGTTCAATTTGAGGTAGGGGACTTGTCTCAGAAAATCAGTGCTTACACACACGTTATTGTGCCTGGTTTGGTCCTTGGCGGAGTACCGTATGATCACTGGTATACGGTTCAGTTCCAATTTGATGAAGCAAGCCTAAAGGTGAAATAATCTCAGGTTATGACATCAATGAAGCCTAAATAACAGCAAAGTTTGTATGCGAGCAAGTCTTGGTGCCCCGGCATCAAGACTTGTCAGCATTTACATACCCGAGGAATTTGCAAAAATCCACCCGAAAAAATTGGGACTCACGCTGTTGCTCTATATTTTGAATTGAGGTGATTGGATTTTCATGAAACAGTATGCAGCTTTGGCTCAAAGGAAAGCGTTTGGTTTCTATATGTTAATCGGCATCATGATCTTGTTGCTGGCCGGATGTTCCGGGGGAGCACAGAACGGACAGAACCATAGCGATGGTTCGACTTCAACAGCAGCATCAAATGCAAGCGGAAAGTCGTCTGATGATAAAACAGCAACTCCACGTATAGTGGCGACTACAGTAGCCATTTCTGAAATTACGGATGCGCTGGGCTTGGATTTGGCTGGCAAGCCGACAAGCACCAAAGTATTGCCTGATCGTTACAAGGATGTCCCTGATGTGGGAAATCCGATGAGTCCTGATATGGAAAAAGTAATGTCCTTGAAACCTACAGATGTGCTTTCGGTGACCACACTCAAATATGATTTGGAGCCTAAGTTTAAGGACCTAAACATTAATGCTGAGTTTTTGAATTTTGAAAGCCTTGCGAATATGCAAAAGGAAATTCAAAAGCTGGGAGACCGATTTGATAAAGCTGAAAAGGCGAAAGAGATTAATGGGGCCTTGGATGCCAAAGTTACTGAGATTCAGCAAAAAATTAAAGGCAAGAAGTCTCCTAAAGTACTAATTCTACTGGGTGTTCCGGGAAGCTATCTGGTGGCTACCGAACATTCCTATATTGGGGATCTGGTTAAAATTGCAGGCGGGACAAATGTGGTTCAAGGTGAGAAGGTGGAGTTCATAGCCCACAATACCGAAGCCTTGCAGCAATCCAATCCTGATATCATTTTGCGCGCTGCACACGGGATGCCGGATGAGGTCGTAAAAATGTTCGATGAAGAGTTCAAAACTAACGATATCTGGAAGCATTTCAACGCTGTGAAAAAAGGGCATGTTTATGATTTGCCTGAACCGTTGTTTGGCACCACAGGGAATTTAGCGGCAAGCTCTGCGCTGGATGAGCTGATGAAAATGCTGTATCCTTCGAATTAAAGGAAGCTGATGACATGTCCAAAAAATTATGGAGCCTTATTGTTGTAATTGTCTTACTCGTCGGTGTCATGCTGTACTCAGCGATGACAGGCAGCCTCAAGGTGAATTTGAGTCAGTTGGTGGCCGGATTGTGGACAGGCACAGATGATCAGGTGAATGTGGTCAAGGATCTTAGACTACCGAGAATTATCGTAGCTGTGATGGCGGGTGCAGCCCTTGCAGTGGCGGGCGTTTTGCTGCAAGCCGTCATGAAAAACCCGCTGGCAGATTCCGGGGTGATCGGCATTTCTTCGGGAGCGGCCTTGGTCTCGCTGATCGCGGTGACCCTCTTTCCGGCGCTTTATTTCTGGATGCCGTTCTTTTCATTTATCGGCGGTGCGTTGGCCTGCCTAATGGTCTACGGATTTTCATGGAAATCTGGCTTGCATCCCATTCGACTTATTCTGATTGGGGTGGCAGTAAACGCCATCTTTTCCGGCCTAGGTCAGTCGTTTAACTATCGGGGCAGTTATGCGGTCACCAGCATTAACCAGGTCACCACCTCAACCTTGTCTATGAAAAAATGGGTAGATGTCGAGGTGATTGTGACTTATGGCGGAATTGGTTTAATTTTGGCCATGCTCGTCTTCTCTTGGTGTAATTTCTTGTCCCTTCAAGATAAAACGGCTAAAAATTTGGGCCTTAACGTGACACGTGCACGACTTTTAATTTCTGTGATAGCAGTGCTGCTTGCAGCAACGGCTACAGCTATAGCAGGAGTAATTGCTTTTATCGGCCTGCTCGTTCCGCATTGTGCCCGCTATCTGGTTGGCTCGGATCATAAGTGGCTGATTCCGTTTTCTGCCTTATGCGGCGGTTTGCTGCTGTTGCTTGCGGATACGCTGGGGCGAACGGTGCTTGCTCCCAATGAAATTCCGGCCTCTATTATTATGGCAGTCATTGGCGGACCATTCCTGATATTCCTGATCAGAAAGGCGGATCGCACCTATGGACATTAAAAATATAACCTTCTCCTATGATCGGAAAACAGATCGTCTACATGCGATCAATGCTGTTATTGAACGGGGACGAATTACTACGATTATTGGGCCCAATGGATGCGGCAAATCGACACTGCTCAGTGTGATGTCCAACAATGCCGTTCCTCGCAAGGGCCAGGTGGTTCTGGATGGCAAGGAGATAGCCCACTACAAGCCCAAGGAACTGGCCCGTCAATTGGCGGTAGTTCATCAGCAGAACGAAGCGCCCTCTGACCTGACAGTAGAAAAACTTGTCAGCTTCGGAAGACTGCCTCATAAGAGCATGTTCACATCCAGCCGGGACGAGGACGAGGAAGCAGTCGAATGGGCTATAGCCTGCACCAATCTGGAAGAACGCAGGACACATACACTGGATCAGCTCTCAGGAGGAGAACGGCAGCGCGTGTGGATTGCAATGGCCTTGGCACAGCGAACGCCGATTTTATTTTTGGATGAGCCGACCACCTATCTGGATATGTATTACCAGCTTGAGATTTTGGAGCTTATTCGGCAGCTCAATCAGGAGCACGGACTGACCATCGTGATGGTGCTGCATGATATTAATCAGGCTATTCGGTATAGTGATGTGATGATCGCTATGAAAGAAGGACGCATAATAGCGAATGGTTCGCCTATAGAGGTCGTTACATCCGAACTGATTCAGGCAGTCTATGGTGTGAAGGTAGTCATAAGACAGGACGAGGAGGCGGGCATGTATCTTATTCCGATAGGCGTCGGAGATTCCGAACATTTACACGCACAGAGAGAGGGTAAGGTATCTGTCCTTGAGTTATCTCATTGAATTTAAAACATAAAAATGGTTCTGATCCAGGTGTTTGTCAGGTGACAATCGTGAGGACAGAAGCATTTTTTTATTTTATTTATTAGATATTGGATGAGATTCAGGGGCAGTTCTGCTTAGACTACGGTTCGAATCCGATCTTTTGTGTGTTATACTATTGCCGTCGGTAATTTTGTGTTTAGCACTTTACTAATGATAAGGATGGTATGCTTATATGATCAGTACAAGCGGCGTAACGCTTCGTTATGGTAAACGCCCACTTTTTGAAGACGTAAATATCAAATTTACTCCTGGGAACTGCTATGGCCTGATTGGGGCGAATGGCGCGGGTAAATCCACCTTTTTGAAAATTCTTTCCGGTGAAATTGAAGCCAATTCAGGTGAGGTTCACATGACACCGGGCGAACGGATGGCTGTCCTCAAGCAGAACCATTATGAATACGATGAATTTCCGGTTCTGGAAACCGTTATTATGGGTCATACGCGTCTGTATGAAATCATGAAGGAAAAGGATGCACTGTACGCCAAAGCGGAGTTTTCCGAAGCAGACGGTTTACGTGCTGGTGAATTGGAAGGCGAATTTGCAGAGCTGAACGGTTGGGATGCCGAGCCGGATGCGGCTGCATTGTTGATCGGTCTGGGGATTCCGCGTGATCTGCATGACAAAAAAATGGCTGAAATGAGCGGCAATGACAAAGTGCGCGTTCTGTTGGCACAAGCGTTGTTTGGTCGTCCGAACAATTTGCTGCTTGATGAGCCTACCAACCATTTGGACCTCGAATCCATTCAGTGGCTGGAGAACTTCCTGATGGACTATGAAGGCACCGTCATCGTTGTATCCCATGACCGTCACTTCTTGAACAAGGTATGTACGCATATTGCGGATATTGATTTTGGTAAAATCCAGATGTATGTCGGCAACTATGACTTCTGGTACGAGTCCAGCCAGCTTGCACTTACACTGGCTCGCGATGCGAACAAGAAAAAGGAAGAAAAAATCAAAGAACTGCAAGCCTTTATTCAGCGCTTTTCTGCGAATGCTTCCAAGTCCAAACAAGCAACTTCGCGAAAAAAGCAACTGGATAAAATTACGCTGGACGACATCCGTCCATCGAACCGTAAATATCCGTTCATTAACTTCAAGCCTGAGCGTGAAGCGGGCAAACAATTGCTGACTGTAGATAGCCTCAGTAAAACCGTGGAAGGCGAGCAAGTGCTGAACGAGTTCAGTCTGGTCGTGAACAAAGGCGATAAAATTGCGTTTGTAGGTCCGAACGGTCTCCCTAAAACAACGCTCTTCCAGATCTTGATGAACGAACTGGAAGCGGATAATGGTGAATTTTCCTGGGGGATTACAACGAGCCAAGCGTATTTCCCGAAAGATAACTCCACTTATTTTGAAGGTGTGGATCTGAATCTGGTGGACTGGTTGCGTCAATATTCCAAGGATCAGGATGAAACGTTCCTGCGCGGCTTCTTGGGACGTATGCTTTTCTCAGGCGAAGAAGCGCTTAAGAAAGCAAGTGTGCTGTCCGGGGGAGAAAAGGTTCGCTGTATGCTGGCAAAAATGATGCTGAACGGTGCTAACGTACTGCTTCTGGAAGAACCGACCAACCACTTGGACTTGGAATCTATCACAGCGCTGAACAATGGTCTGATCGATTTTGACGGGACTATTTTGTTCACTTCTCATGACCATCAGTTCATTCAAACCATCGCGAATCGCATCGTGGAAATTACACCAAACGGCGTAATCGACCGTACGATGAGCTATGATGAATACTTGGAAAATGAAGAAATCGCTCAATTGCGTGAACGCATGTATCCGGTAGAAATCGGCTAACATCCGAACCGCTAATTTCAGCAAATAGTTAAACGAAAGAGGAGCTCCATCAGGCCATTGCCTTGGCCGGGAGACTCCTCTTTTTTCGTTTTGTGCCATGACCCTTAGCTTACTTGGTTCCGAGAGTGAGTCAAGATAGATCCCGCCTGATCTCGGTACCCTATAAAGTCTATGGAGTGGCTTATGATCCGCCTGTACGACGGCGTTGGTTGTTCGGCTTCTTCGTATTTTGGCTTTTCAGTGTTTTGGTGGAACCGCCTTGAAAGCCGCCCTGCTGTGAAGCGCCGGACTGCTGTTTTTTTTGTGCCAGCTTTTCGCGAATGGCATCTGCGAGATTAATTTTACGTGGTTCCTTAGCATCGCTCATGAATAAATTCCTCCTGTTGCCGCCAGATTCATGTCAATCATGCTGGATTGAAGAAAAACGCGGCTGTGTCCTCATTTTATACGTTTTTAAAAGAAGGGACAAGGGCAACAATGATAACACATCGCTGGAGTGAGGTAAGAGGAGAAATGTCTGTTTTTTGCATGAAGGAAAAATTGTTTTGTGTAACCTACAGGGATGGGGCCTGGCAATACTTTTTCATTGTTCCTACAGCGATGTAGAGTGGAAAGACTGTTTCTCTAGACCCACACAAAGTTCGTCTGTTATCCTAAAAATAACAGTTTTCCACAGGCGAATTGTTATTTTTAGGGCAGCTATGCTGCTTGTTTGAGGGGTAGTGTAAGGGCAGCTGTGCTGCTTGTTTGAGAGGGAGTGTAAGGGCAGCTATGCTGCTATTTTTATTTCTGGGCAGATCTTTACGCTGCGAACTATCTATTTGAAGGAGTGTCCTCCGTTGTGGTAAATGTCTATGATGAAATACGAAAAGGTGAGCGAGGGGCGTGGGTAAGCATTGCTGCTTATCTTTTGCTGTCCGCTTTTAAGCTGATTAGCGGATATATATTTGCCTCTAGCGCGTTGCTGGCCGATGGATTCAACAATGTCACCGATATTGTGGTGTCGGTTGCTGTATTAATTGGTCTGAGAATTTCGCAAAAACCACCAGATTCCGACCATGCCTATGGACATTTTCGGGCCGAAACGATTGCGGCGCTGCTGGCGTCCTTTATTATGGCTGTCGTTGGTTTGCAGGTGCTGATTGATGGAATCGGAAGCATTTTCAAGGGAGGAAAGCAAATACCGGATATTACCTCTGCGGGTGTGGCTGTGATTTGCGCAGTGATTATGTTCGGGGTGTACCTGTACAATAACAGGCTCGCTCGGCAAATCAACAACAAGGCGTTGCTGGCTGCGGCCAAGGATAATCTATCAGATGCACTCGTCAGTGTTGGAGCAGCAGTGGGCATTATCGGCGCACAGTTCGGGCTGCCGTGGTTAGATACTGTGGCGGCGATCGTGGTAGGGTTCATTATTTGTAAAACGGCGTGGGAGATTTTTAGGGATTCCACACATAGCTTGACTGATGGATTTGATGAGCAAGAACTGTCCGACTTACGGAGTACGATTGCTCTTATACCTGGAGTAGAAGGAATTCGAGACGTTAAGGCACGGGTACACGGTAACCACGCACTGGTGGATGTGGTCATTGAGGTGAATCCACAACTCAGTCTGATCGAAGGACATCGGATTAGCGACCGGATTGAGGAACGTCTACAAGAGGTTCATAATACAATGCACGTTCATGTCCATGTAGAACCTAAATTATAGATTAATTATTAAATAATTAGTATTAAAAGTGACTTTAGACCTATATCAAAAAAGGTGTACACGCTATCTTTTGTGACGTTTGGATTATATCTCTCTTCCTGCTGCTTTTACTATAATGAAGGCATGTCCGGCTATATTCGTCGGAATTATGCTCTTCAAATTCGTAAAAACAGCCAGGAGGTGCAACATTGAGAAGACGCGTGATGGGAATGCTCATGACGTCAGCCGCGCTGTTGGCAGCAATTCATGTGGCGCCGGGTCAGGTTGACGCAGCGGCATCGACAGCATCCACAGGACAGAAGGCGGTTATTCAGGCGGCTGTAAAGCTTAGATCCGATCCTTCGACTACGGGCGATGTAGTCAGCTTTATGAAGCAGGGAGAGGCCGTAACGGTATTGGAGAAAACGAATAGCTATTGGTATAAGATCAAGACCTCTGATGGAGTAACCGGCTACACAAGCAGCTCCGACAAGTACATAAAAGTTGGCGCTACCAGCGTCGCTGCTGCTGTCACCCCGTCTGCCAGCCGTAAAACGGAAGCCTCAGAGTCAGCTAAAACTGTTTCAGCTTCAGTTAAAAATGTTTCAACTAAAGAGGCTCCGGCTTCAGTGAATAGTTCTGCCGGTCAAACGAAAGCTACGATTCAAACGTCCGTTCGTTTGCGGGCGGAGGCATCCACTTCTTCCGAGGTTCTGGGCTATATGAATACAGGGGATGTCGTTACGATTACCGATTCCAGTAACGCGTATTGGTTTAAGATCACCACTGCTGATGGTACAGTAGGCTATGTCAGCTCATCTCCACAATATATTCGTATTGGTGAGGGGGTTGTTGTGCAGCAGCCTGTGGCCTCTTCGGCTGCACCCGCTTCAGATACTACTGCTCTACCTGCGGTAGCGTCTCCTGCTTCGACGGTTAGCTTGCTTTCTGGTGATGCAGCGGCCTCAATCGAACAGGTTATTGACACAGGTATGACTTACCTTGGAACACCTTATGAATATGGTTCTGATCGCAACAGTACGGCTACTTTTGATTGCTCGGCATTTACTCGCCAAATTTTCCGTCAGGCTGTAGGGATCCAGCTCCCGGCAGATTCTCGTTCACAAGGTGAGTGGATCAAGCAGAACAGTCAGCCGAATACAGATATGACTACACTGAAGCGTGGCGATCTGCTCTTTTTTACAAATTATAATGCATCTTCCGGGGCGTACACGTCCTTGGATAATTCCTCCCAAACGATTACGCATGTAGCTGTATACTTGGGAGACAACAAGCTTCTCCATACGTTTTCTGTAGCGGCCGGTGGTGTAAAAGTTACGGATTTCAGCAAGCCTTGGCAGGATCGTTTCCTGTTTGGGGGCAGCGTGATCCAATAAAAACGCCGTTCACTGTTAAAAGCTGCATCAAAAAAGGATGTTCCACATCTCTGTTGACCAGGGTGGGAACATCCTTTTTTGATAAGCATATGATACATATCACGTTTGGGTGTAGCTATTTCCAACGTCTATGAAGCTCGTTTTCTTCCGGTAAAAAGTGAAATAACGAATAAGACCAAAAATAGCACAAATAACATTTTGGCTATTGTAGCTGCTACGGAGACGACGATACCAAAAAAACCTAAAATCCCGGCGATCACAGCAAAAACTAAGAATAAAGCCGACCATTTCAGCATGTTCTGTATCCTCCTTTGATTGTATATAATGTGGCATACTCGCGCCCCGATAGAGCGTGGCAGCAGATGACGGTGACTTCTACAGATTAAGTGTGGCTGTGCCATCATTATACGTTGTTTTAAACGGTGCGAGGGCCCGTGAATCATAACCTTTGGAGCACAAGAAGATACCAGTCTGGACGTTGTTTCGTGTCCGAATGTAGAGGGTAACTATGCAGTAATCATAAACATCATCGTGAAAGACGAAAGAGAGGTTACGCTATGTTAACACAGGTCAGCATTTTTATTATTGCTATCGCATTTGCCGTTCTCGTTATTTACCTTATTAAGACATTGAAAGCAGCTCAAGGTTCTCTAGATAAGGTAACTCAAACCTTGCAGGAAGTACAAAAGACAGTCGATGAACTAAGTTATGAAGTAAAACAAACGGTTCGACATGCAAATGACATCACCGCAGACGTTGATCATAAATTGAAGCAAGTGGAACCTGTGATGGAGTCGGTTAAAAACCTGGGGGAGGTACTCAGCGAAGTGACGCTGGCCGCCAAACAGGCTTCAACAGCGTTAATGACACGCCTTCAGAAGTCACGTAGCACTGCGAGCAGCACTTCCGGAACGGAGAAGGCGATCAAGTCAACGGGATCGAACAGACCTTTGACTGCAACAGAGCGGACGGTTCAGAGCTACAATGCCACTTATGGGGAACCTGCGGGCAAGCCGGCTAAGAACTGGCTGGGTTATGTAGACATCGCTGCTGGGGTGTGGCAGAAAATGCGTCAGTAGTATAGTGCTGAACCGTAAACTATAGGAAATTCATTGAAAGGGTGAGAATTATGATGAAGACATTATTACTAGCCGCTGGTTTGCTCACTCCCTTTTCCGGACAGGATACGGTTCAGCAAACCGTCTCCCCGCAGACAGCGGGGCATATGGTAAGGGCTGTTCAGACGATAACTGATCCACATGCTGTGCCAACTGATTTTCATACCTTAAATGGCATATCTCTGGATGATACTCGTGCGGATGTATTGAAAAAACTGGGCAAGCCACTTCGAATCAAGAAGGATAAGCTGCTGCTTTCTACAGAATATCAATACCCGGATGTCACCGTAGGTATGCGTGAGGACGTCGTCTCCTATGTGCATGTAGATCCTGCTGCCGGTCGAATCAAAGTGAATGATAAGTGGCTGCCACTGCAACGGAAAACGCTGGATCAGGAGCTAGGCGGCTCGCAATTTACGGCAGAAGACGGAGAGGTGTATGTGCGCGGGCAGCGGGCGATCAAAGTATTTACGGATAAGACGTCTGACAAGCCAAAGTATGTTGAGTTTTTTGATGAAACGGAGTGGTAGTCGATTTTTTCGAGGCGTGACATCATATGGAAGTTTCAAATGGATGAATGAAGTGTAATAGTCAGAGAAGTCAATCCTTAAAGGAGCGTGAGAAACATGAATCAGACCAATCATAAATCTTATGCCAAGGTGGTAGAGAACGGTGTACAAGCCGTTGAAGCTGTGAATGAGTTGCGTAACACGGGCTATCGTTATGAGGATGTGTTCGTGCTCGCTCATGATCAGGATCGGACGGATCGTATCGCCGATACGGTAGCTGCCAAGGAAATCGGGATTAAAGAAGAGGGCGTTTTTGACTCCTTAGCGAATTTGTTCCGTTCCCGTGGCGATGAGCTTCGTGCTAAAATCACTTCCCTGGGTTTTACAGATACGGAAGCAGATTTTTATGAAAAAGAATTGGATCAGGGTAAAGTGCTGGTTATTGCGAAAAAAGCGTGATTTTCCAGCTCATCATAGGATTAAGCAAACTTAGATTTGAAAAAGAGGATGTTGGCCGCAGCCCAAGTGTTTCGCGGGTCCTCCAAAAACATAGATAAGGAATGGGGTTTTAGCCTCATTCCTTATCTATGTTTTTGGAATGCCTGCTTACGGAAACGCTATTTCTAATTAACAAGGGTGTTGCCCCATAAGCAGGTATAGTATAATACATGGGTTACAGATAAGGAGAGAGCAATGAGAATTCTAATTGTTGATGATAATCCAACGAATGTCATTATTATTCGTGAAATACTAAAAAAAGAAAATTATCGCGATGTGATCTCTGCCAGCTCGGCCGCAGAAATGCTGGAGCATCTGGGAATCGGCGACCGTACCATTAGTCTTCGCCCCCGTCCTTCGGATATTGATTTGGTGCTGCTCGATATGATGATGCCTGAAATGGATGGCATTGAAGCTTGCAGTATTGTACAGGAATATGAACATTTAAAAGATATTCCGATTATTATGGTCACCGCTGTAGGCGATTCTAAAAAATTGGCCGAAGCTCTGGATGTGGGAGCCGTCGATTATGTCACAAAGCCGATCAACAAGGTAGAGCTAATGGCGCGAATTCGATCTGCCTTGCGTCTTAAGCAGGAAAAAGATTGGCATAAGGACCGGGATCAGCGAATTCAGGATGAATTGAAACTGGCTGCGATGGTGCAGCAGGCGGTGCTGAGTCCTGCCATTCAGGATCCTATGCTGCAAGCGAATGCACTGTACCAGCCTTCCTTTGAACTGGCGGGAGATTTATATTCATGGTATCCGCTAGGAGAAGGGAGATATGCCATCATTTTGCTCGATATGATGGGCCATGGCATTTCTTCTTCTTTGTTTTGCATGTTCATTGCGTCTGTACTCAAGGATACGGTGACCACGTATGTGGAGCCGGAGAAGGTCATACAAGAGCTGAATCGTCGTTTTAATCAACTGGACCTGGGTAAGCAGCTGGTACAGTATTATTTTACGGCGATTTATATGGTGATTGATACTCGTTCACGGCGAATTGACTATGTAAATGCAGGGCATCCTCCCGGCTTGCTGTTCAATCAGGACGGTAGCATAACCAAATTAGACCGTGCGTGTAGTCCGGTCGGATTGTTTGATAAAATTGATGCAGAGATGCACACGATTTATTACGAAGGAACTGGGCATATCGCTTTGTATACAGATGGCTTGCTGGAGACGGTAGAAGGTGAATATGAGGAACAATTGGAGTATCTGACTGCCTGTCTGCGCAAGTATGAGGAATGGAATGAAGAAGCGATGCTGGATGCGTTTTTTCGTAACGAGGGGCCGCAGGATCGCGATGATGATAAGTGCCTGATCTGGATTTCATTGAAAGAGGGAGAGAGCTTGCATGAAAATCAGAAATAAACTGCTGATTGGCTTTGGATCGCTTATGGCGATCCTCCTTGTGCTGACGCTAATCAGCTATGACCGGATGGGGAGCTTGAATGAACAGCTGAACCAGGTTTACCAAGAACGATATGTGAAGGTCCGCAAAACAACGGCTATACGCG
This sequence comes from Paenibacillus sp. EKM10P, assembly GCF_011800655.1. Taxonomy (NCBI): domain Bacteria; kingdom Bacillati; phylum Bacillota; class Bacilli; order Caryophanales; family Paenibacillaceae; genus Paenibacillus; species Paenibacillus sp. EKM10P. Next base: position 190,795 of record NZ_JAALET010000007.1, read on the forward strand.
GACAGGTGAACGATATGGCTAAAGTCATGGCCAATCTGATCTTGAATCCAGGCTCCTCTGTCAGCGAGGCCAAGCGCGAGATGGATGATATTTCTGCTACTGGAACAAAAGTGCTGGCTAGTCTGCAAACGGATTCCGGTACGAGTGAAGAGCAACAGCAGATTGACCGGGTGGCTGTCACCTGGAAAGATTATCTAAACTATGAAGAGAGACTCGTTTCCTTATTGGAGCAAGATCGTATTGAGGAAGCTAATGCTTTCCGTAATAGCACGGGTCTGCCTGCTCAAGAGGAGGCAATGGACAGCATTAATACCCTAGCTGTTTTCCAAGACCGGGAAATTGATAACGATATGAAGCAGGCCAATCAGGCTTATGAGGAATCTGTGCAGATTACCACAATCCTGATGGCGGCCGGTCTGATGATGGGCTTACTGGTTATTTTGTGGGTGCTTCCTAGCATTGCCAAAGGTCTAAATACCGTTAACCTCATGATGAACGGTTTTGGCAAGGGAAAGTACAGGGCTATCAGCCGGATGAGTGTGGCCTCCAAAGATGAAATCGGAGAGGTTGCTCGTGTGTTTCAACAATTGGCTGGAGACCTGGATGAAAAAAGGAAATTCGAGCATTCCGTCCTTCAAACGCAGAAGGACCAAACTTGGCTTAATGCCAATACTGCTCGATTGACTGAGCTGTTTCGCGGTGTGAATTCACTGGAGCAGGTTGCTCAGATGTTCATTAGTGAGTTTACACCCATTTTGGGGGGCAGCTATGGAGCCATCTACCTGCAAGGAAAAGAGGTAGAAGACAATCGATTCAAGTTATACGGCTCCTATGCAAAGGTGACTGGCGAAGGCTCGATCAGAGACGCTATCCAGGTGGGCGAAGGTTTGCTTGGACAGTGTGTTCTGGATCGTAAGCCAATCTTGATCACAGAGGCACCTGAAGGATACTTGTCCATTGGCTCCGCCTTAGGAGAAAGTAAGCCAGTTGGAATTATGATTTTCCCTATTATGTTCGATGATGAATGCATTGGTGCCGTGGAAATAGCGTCACTGGACCGCTTCAGTGATCTGGAAACGAAGCTGTTTGCTCAGTTAGTGGAGAGTTTGGGAATCATTTTGAACAATATCAAGGGACGGATGCGGGTTGAGCAACTGTTGCGCGAATCACAAGCACTTACCGAGGAATTGCAATGCCAGTCCGAAGAGTTGCAAACTCAGCAAGAAGAGCTCAAGCGTTCTAACGAGAATTTGGAGCAGCAAACAGAGGAGCTTAAGCGTTCCGAGGAATTATTACAGCGTCAACAGGAAGAATTGGAGCATTTTAATACTGAACTGATTGCTAAAACGAGAGCACTGGAAGAACAGGTTCGAGAAGTGGAAGAAAAGAACGATGAGATCGAACGTGCACGAGCCCAGTTGGAGCAACAGGCGATGCAGCTTGGGATCACAAGCAAATACAAATCCGAGTTTTTGGCCAATATGTCGCATGAATTGCGTACTCCGCTAAATAGCTTGCTTATTCTTTCTCAGCTGCTGTCTGAGAACAAGGAAGGCAATCTCAAGCCCAAACAAGTTGAATATGCACAAACCATTTATATGTCGGGCGCGGATTTGTTGAAAATGATTGATGAAATTCTGGATTTATCCAAAGTGGATGCTGGAAAAATGGATATTAACCATGAAACGGTCCATTTGAAGGAACTGGAGCTGTTTGTAGAACAGAATTTTGCTCCAGTCGCAGCCAAACGAGAGCTTCAACTGCATACCGAAATCGAAGAGAATTTGCCAGATGCTATTATAAGTGACGGTTATCGTCTCAAACAAATTTTACGTAACTTACTGTCCAATGCGTTCAAGTTCACCACGGAAGGTTCTATAAGTTTCAAGGTATCTCGGGCAAATGGAGAGCAGCTTCCGGGTATGCTAAATCCACGAAAATCCTATCTGGCTCTATCTGTGCGTGATACCGGCATCGGGATTGCTTCAGATAAGACAGATCTGATCTTCGAAGCCTTCCAGCAGGTAGACGGTACGACTAGCCGAAAATACGGGGGAACAGGGCTGGGGCTGTCGATCAGCCGTGAGCTTTCCAAATTGTTGGGCGGTGCCATTACAGTCGAATCCGAGCAGGGACAGGGCAGTTGCTTTACACTGTATTTGCCGGAACAAACGCTTACCGAAAATAATAAGGATTCTCATTCGAGAGAGGCGTTTAACAGTGCAGATGTGCCTCCGGCTTTTGAAGGCGCCGCTGCTTCAGCGGAAGCAGATCTGCCAATGATCATGCCTGCTGAACGTTTACCTGTGTATCAGATACCTGCGAAGAGCGGAGCGGAGGACATACATCCGGGTGACGACCGAAACGAGATTACCCCGCAGGATAAAGTGCTGCTGATTATTGAGGATGATATTAATTTTGCTAATATTTTGTACGACATGGCCCGTAGTCGGGGCTTTAAGGCGTTGATTGCTCTCAAAGGAGACGATGGGCTGAACATGGCTCATTCCTATTTGCCCGACGCTATTATATTAGATATTCAGTTACCTGTGATGGATGGCTGGTCCATTTTGGGCGAGCTGAAAGGCAATTCGTCGACACGCCATATTCCAGTACATGTTATCTCAGTCATAGATGATGTGAAGCAGGGCTTGATGATGGGCGCAATTGCTTATCTCAAAAAGCCTTCCTCGAAGGAGAGTCTGGATAAGGCATTTTCACATATAAAGTCGTATACGGACCAAATGGTAAAACGCCTCCTTGTGGTTGAGGATGACGATAATCAACGCAAATCCATTATTGAGCTCATCGACCATGATGATGTGGCCATTACGGCGGTATCGACAGGTAAGGAAGCACTAAACGAGCTGGCCACCCAGCGGTATGACTGCATGGTACTGGACCTGATGCTTAGTGACATGACAGGCTTTGAATTGCTCGACCGCATTCGGGAAAATGAGCAGCTCACCGATCTGCCGATTATTATTTATACAGGCAAAGATCTGGATAGTAAGGAAGAAACACAACTTCGAAAATATGCAGAGTCCATTATTATTAAGGATGTCAAATCACCGGAACGACTTTTGGATGAGACTACGTTGTTCCTGCATCGGGTGGAGGCAAATCTTCCTGAGGACAAACGTAAAATTTTGCAGAAGCTTTATAACAAGGAAGAGCTGTTTGAAGGCAAAAAAATATTGTTGGTAGACGATGATATTCGTAATGTATTTGCTCTGTCCAGTGTGCTGGAAAGCTATCGTATGGAGGTTACCTTTGCTGAAAATGGAAGGGAAGCACTAGAACTGCTCGAACAGACACCTGATTTTGATCTGGTGCTGATGGATATGATGATGCCGGAAATGGATGGATATGAAGCGATGCGACGTATCCGGTTAATGCCACAATTCGAGAAGTTGCCTATTATTGCCCTGACAGCCAAGGCGATGAAAGATGATCGTTCCAAGTGTATTGAGGCAGGCGCTTCCGATTATGTAAAAAAACCGATTCAAACCGAACAGCTTTTATCATTAATGCGAGTGTGGTTGTATTCGTAACCCAAAAAAATGGGTAATATAAAACGACACATGATTGAGAGCGGTGCAGGCAAAACCTATTTAGGAATTGGAGAGAGATTATGACATCGAAGGATATGGCGGATAATGCTGCTAATGAATTGAAATCGAATGACAATGAGCGGGAAATGATTGAGATTGAGCTGTTGCTGGAAGGTATACATCGGCTGTACGGCTACGATTTTCGTAATTACGCTCTGCCTTCGATCAAGCGGCGTATTTATTATCATGCGCAGTCCGAGAATGTAAGCACGATATCAGGACTTCAGGAGAAGGTGCTGCATGATCGCAGCGCCTTCGATAGACTGGTACAGAGTCTTTCTATTCCGGTGACCGAGATGTTTCGCGATCCGGAGCTGTTTCTAATTTTCAGGCAAAAAATTATTCCTATTTTACGAACGTATCCGTATATCCGAATATGGCATGCAGGTTGCTCCACAGGTGAGGAAGTATATTCAATGGCAATCTTGCTGCATGAGGAAGGCTTATATGATAAGGCCCGTATTTATGCGACGGATATGAATAACCTGTCTTTACAGCAAGCGAAAGAAGGCGTATATGGGATCGACCGAATGAAGCTGTATACCAAAAATTATTTGGAATCTGGGGGCACACAATCGTTCTCTGAATATTATACAGCCAAGTATGATTCGGTGATGTTTCATCCCTTTTTACGAAAAAATATTATTTTTGCTGAGCACAATTTAGCGACAGACCGGTCTTTTAACGAGTTCAATGTGATTTTTTGCCGGAATGTTATGATCTACTTCAATGATGAACTTCGCAACCATGTACATGGGTTGTTTTATGATAGCTTGAGTCATTTTGGTGTGTTGGTGCTTGGGGCCAAGGAATCCATACATTTCACCGATTATAGTGATTCCTACGAGCCGCTGGACCGGGTAGAGAAAATATACCGGAAGATTAAATAGAGATGCTTAGGAGGATTCCATGGGGCTTCATGAACCGATTCATATATTGCTGGTAGATGACAGACCTGAGAACCTGCTCGCTCTTGAGGCAGTGCTGGAGAGTGAACAATATAATCTGGTAAAGGCCACATCAGGGGAAGAAGCGTTGCGATGTCTATTAAAAGACGAATTTGCACTTGTTGTCCTCGATGTGCAAATGCCGGGTATGGATGGAATTGAGACCGCAAAGCTAATCAAGGCCAGAGAGAAGACGAAGGATATTCCGATTATCTTCATTTCAGCTAACAGCAAGGAAGCGGAGCATTTGTTTGCGGGATACTCAGCGGGCGGTATTGATTATATGGTGAAGCCGTTCATCCCTCAAATTCTCAAGTCCAAAATTGAAGGCTTCGTACAAATGTATCTGACAAACAAGCGCTTGAAAACACAGTCCATGCTGCTTCATCAGAAGACGCAGGAGCTGGAAAAGATGAACAGCGAACTGATTGCCGCCAAGGAGGCGGCAGAGATTGCTGCCAATGCCAAAACCGAATTTTTGGCAATGATGAGCCATGAGATTCGCACACCTATGAACGGTGTCATTGGTATGATTGATCTGCTGATGGAGACAGAGCTGCAAAACGATCAACAGGAATATGCCGATATCATCCGCCGCAGTGCAGACGCGCTGGTCGCGGTCATTAATGATATTCTGGACTTTACCAAGCTGGAGTCAGGCAAGATGGAGGTTGAGGAATATCCATTTGATTTGGTTTCCTGTATCAAGGAAGTTTTCAGCCTGTTTACGGTAGAGGTGAACCGCAAGAATTTGGAGCTGGTTTATTTTCTCGATGAACAGTTGCCTCCCGTGTTATATGGAGATATGGGCAGATTGCGTCAAGTACTGATTAACTTGGTGTCCAATGCCGTCAAATTTACAGACCAAGGCGGGGTATATGTCTTCGCATCGGTTAAAGAGCGTAGCGACAATGGGCTTACGGTTGAGTTTTCTGTAAAGGATACAGGGATTGGTATTGATCCTGCCAAGGTTGGAAGGCTATTTCACCCTTTTTCCCAACTGGATTCTTCAATGACACGCAAATATGGTGGAACAGGTCTAGGACTCGCTATTTGCAAAACCTTAGTGAATATGATGGGCGGAGATATCCGTGTGGATACGAGTGGAGAACAGGGTGTGACGTTTCATTTTACAATGAAGCTTGGCTTTGCCAAGGAAAATGAACTGGAGGGGGAGTCCAGCCACGATTGGGAAATTCCACAACAGGAGCCCCAAACCCGTAGACCTGTACTGGTTGTGGATGACCATCCCATCAACCAGAAGCTGATGGTCAATATACTGGATAAGCTTGGTTTGGCTTCAGACGTGGCAGCAGATGGGCAACAGGCGCTTGATATGGTCACTGCGAATCAGGATTACGATTATATCTTTATGGACTTGCAGATGCCTGTAATGGACGGCCTGGAGTGTACGGGTAGAGTGCGTGAACAGTTGGCGGGGAGATCTCAACCTGCGATTATCGCTATGACGGCTAACGTCATGGAGGGAATTCAGCCCCGATGTATTGAAGCTGGAATGAACGATTACATTAGTAAGCCCGTTAAAATCAGCAGTGTAAAACAGGCGTTGCTCCGGCATTCTCCAGACCATTTTCCAATGCAGCCAGGTAAAGATCGAATCAATGAAGCTTAGCTGGTGTTATTTGACAGGTGTATAAAAAGTTATAACGTGATTCAAACGCTCGTATATTGGGTTAGTATGTAGGGAAATCTTTTTTTGGGAGAGTAGGCCTATGAATACAAATAAAAATGAGAAGTTCAATGCGATCACAGAAACAGCTGATGGTGTAAATACCGTTTATCTGAGTGGAGAATTAGACCTTTCGGTAGCACCTGATTTCCGTCTGGTCATGGAGCCTTTAGTGGGGGAATCCAGCCAGGATTTGATTGTTAACTTGAGAGACCTTAAATACATTGACAGCACAGGCATTGGTATTTTGCTATCCATTTTAAAAGCAAGGCATGGGATGGAGTCCCGGTTTACGGTTCAAGAGGTACCGCCTCAGATTCAAAAACTGTTTGATATGACCGGTATTGCCAAATTCTTTGCCCCCCAGGAGAATTCCCAATAGGAAAGGAAAGAAAAAGAAATGAATGCTCAAATTCAAAAAGTAGTTCTTAATTTGCCGGCCACAGCTGACTTTGTTGATATTGTAAGATTAAATTTATATGGTATTGCCGCTAAAATGGGATCCTCTTATGAGGATATCGAAGACATGAAAGTGGCTGTATCGGAAGCCTGTAATAACTCTGTCCTTTATGCATATGGTCATGAGGGAGGAGTCGTGGAAGTAACATTCGAATTTGACGAAGCTTCGTTGTCCATTCGTGTCAAAGATGAAGGGGAGAGCTTTGAACGTGTGGAGGACCCGTCTCGTATCGCATCCTTGCATGACAAGGAGTTAAATGATGCGCAAATTGGCGGATTAGGCTTTTATCTCATGCAGGCGCTTATGGACGATGTTCAAATCTTGAATGAGACAGGAAAAGGTACCGAAGTGGTGTTGGTAAAGCGTCTGACCAGAAGTGAGGAAAGAGTATGAATGAAAAGGTAACTCCCCCGGAGTCGATGGATGAAGCCGTTGGTCTAATCTGGGAGTACCAGCAAACCAAAGATAACGAAATTGCTACCGTGCTGATCCGCAAGTATGAGCCTATGGTCAAGATGGCTGCCGGGAAGATATCCCGTAACCGCCCGGACTTATACGAGGATTTATATCAGACCGGTCAGATGGCTTTGATACGTCTGCTCCAGCAATACGATATCAGCTTGGGTATCCCATTTGAGCCGTACGCTATGAAAAGTATGCTGGGACATATGAAGAATTATTTACGCGATAAATCCTGGTACATACAGGTCCCTCGCCGTATCAAGGAAAAGGGAGCGCTTGTTCAACATGCGATTGATGAGCTGACCGTCAAATTAGAACGCTCACCCAATGTGAACGAGATTGCGGAGTATTTGGACCTTACCGTTGAGGAAACGATCGAGGTGCTTGCAGGTCGCGAATGCTACCACTATGTTTCACTGGACTCGCCATTATCCCAGGAAGAGAGTGCAGCTACGTTAGGTGAGCTTATTAGCTCAGATGCTAACGATTTTGACACGGTGGAAAAACGGATGGATCTTCAGCAGGCCTTAAGCCAACTGAAAGAGCAGGAACAGAAAGTGCTTCTTCTGGCATTTCAGGATGGTCAATCTCAACGTGCGATTGCGCAGACGTTGGGCGTATCGCAGATGAGCGTTTCCCGTATTCAGAAGCGGGCAACAGAAAAGTTGAAGCAGATTATGTCTAATTCCTCTATTTCATGACAAGATCGCTGAATTCATGGCTTATAATATTTGACGTCCCATCGTAAGGACACGTTATTCCAATTAGGGAAGCGTGTCCTTTTTATAAAGCGGAAAAAACAAAGAAAGGATGGAATCCATGACAGCATTTGAACAGATTTCTACCTTTCGTGGAGGATGGGAATGGTGGGACATCTGTGCTGCGGACTGGCAGGATTCGGTCATACAGCACTTGAAGGAGAAGCTCCCAGAGGCCGCAGAGTGGCTGGATAAGGTAGAGGACATTCCATCCAGCTTTATTTCTGTACGCTTTCCAGATGGCAATCAGCCGTTGATGTGCGGATCGTTGATCTACTCCGTTCAAGAGGAGATCGACAGTCAGCGCAATTGCAACAAGTTTTATTTTCTAGTTCTAAACCAGAAGCTAGTGACCTTAAATTTGGACCAAAATACCCGTGAAATTATGCATACCCCAGAACGCCAAACCATGCTGCAACAGTGTGAGGATGCGGCTGATGGCATGTTCGTATTGGCGAGAGCTGTGCTTCATTATTTTCATACGGGAATGGATAAGTTTGAGATCAACCTGAGAAGACTGGAAGAGGACATGGAGAAAAGGAACGCACGTACGCTGATGGATTCTATATTGAATGCGCGTTTCGAGCTGTTGTATTGGAGCAATATGTTCATCCCTTTTTCAGAACTGGTCACGGCTTCCCGCGAAGCCTATCTGGATAAGCTGGAGGAAAATCGCTTTTTTAAGCAGTTACTGTACCGTGTGACTCGGATGGAGGGACTATTCCGCCATTATGAGAAGGAAATCGACACACTAATCTCCATTGATGACGCCATTTCCGCATTTAGGGGCAATGAGATTACGAAGACACTCACGATCGTGACCGCTGTATTTACGCCGGCCACTGTAGTAGGCGCTATCTGGGGCATGAACTTTGAAAATCTGCCTTGGATCAAAACAGGCTGGGGTTTTACCTTCGTGATTATGGCTACTCTGTTAAGTATGGCGGGGATGTACGGCTGGCTGATGATGAAGGGATGGACAGGAGATTTATTAAAAACAAACAAGCGTAACAAATTGTAGCGGCTGCTTACGGCAGTTACAATGTGCATTCAAAAAACGATCCATCACAACCGGGGGCATTTTAGGAGCTCATTACCGGTTCGATGGATCGTTTTTATATGAAATAGAAGACAATCACTTAGTACCTTGGCTCATTTTGATATATCCTAACAACTCGGCGATAAAATCTCCGATGACTGGAAGATTTAACTGCACCAGGAAGCTAAGCAACCAAGCGAGTAAGGCGAGTACGACCACTGTACCCAGTGTAAGGCCAAGACCCCTTGAAATCCCAGCCGTCAGATTACTAATAATTCTTCTTTTCGTACTGGAGTAGTTCTCTATAATATCTTTGAATTCTGCTTTTTCTAATGTATCTGCGATTTGATCTAGACGTTTGTTAAGCCGCTTGACCTCATGGCGTAGCTCAAAAGGATGTTCATCCACATCAAAATCTCTTTCATGATCATGCTTTTTAACATGAGTAGGTGAGGTCTGCTTGGATGAAACCTTGTCTGGTTGATCTTGTGTCTGTAGGGGGTGAAAGGTTCTCTTGTTGTTCCGAGCAAGATCATCTCCATAGGAGCTTGGTTTGTTCATTGTCATCCCAGCCTTTCTATCATTTAAAAACAGCCAGCTTCTTGCATGCTGGCTGTTCAGTGTTTGGAGCTCATTTTGGTTGTAATCGGAATGTATTCGTATTAGGAATTTGCATTTAATTGCTTCTGAGTGTCCTTGGCTGCCTGAGCAGTTGCATCCATAACTTCTTTATCTGCTTTAGCCGCTTCATTAGCAACATCAGCAGAGGCTTTAGTTACGCTGGATACGATGTTGTCTTTGCTCTCGGCTACCGTTTTGGCTACATCTGCTGTTTTGGTAGAAACGGTTTTGGCCAAATCCGTCGCTTTACTGCTGACTACGGATGCAACATCCTTGGTTTTATCGGAGACAACAGTCATTTTTTCGGACAGATCGCTACGCAAATCACGGCCTGGCTTTGGAGCGAACAGCAGGGCTGCCGCAGCACCAATCAAACCTCCAATGAATAAACCCTTTGCAAAACCTGAAGTGCTTGCCATATTTTGATTGTCAATGTTACTCATGATATATCACTCCTTTTATAGAATAAAAAATATATATAAATGTTAGGTAGCCCTTCTTAATAGCCTGGACACAAGTCCGAGCAAGAACACGAACAATGCGGTTCCAAGTATGGCTGGAATGACTGCAAAATCTCCGATGACTGGACCCCAGTCTCCTAGAATCATGGCACCGAGCCAAGCTCCTACAAAGCCAGCAATCATAGAGCCCGCAATGCCGCCAGGCATTTCATGACCAGCCAGTGCATCGCCAATCAATCCGATAATAATAGCCATTACAATACTTAGGACAATTCCCCACACAAGGATCGCCTCCTTTATCCTGAGTTCACACAACGATAATGTTTTTGATGAATGCTGAGCTTTCGTTATTTCTTTGCCTTGCTTACTTCGTATATAAACGTTGTGACCCTGAGTGAAACAAAAAAGCTATCTTAAAGCGCTTATGGTCGGGGAGGAAATGAAGGGAAGGAACGCCACAGACGCGCTCGCCAATAGACCACGGGAACGGTAAATACCAGCCAGATCATACCTGCAATATAGCCACCTACAATGTCGGTAGGAAAATGAACTCCTAAATATACACGGCTGAGGCCAATCAAGAGAACGAGTAATGCACCAAGAACACACGGAAGGAAGAATGTACGCTTATGAACCTTTCGTTCTATAGCCCAAATGGCAAATATCATTCCGTAAAATCCCATGGAAATCATCGCATGACCGCTGGGAAAACTGTAACCTCCTGCTTCCACCAAATGTTGAAGAGACGGGCGTTCCCGTTGTAAAAATTCTTTTATGATCGTATTTAGCACCCACATCGCCGTAAAGCTGCTTAGGATGGCAAAGGAATACGCTTTTGAGCGGAGATAGACCCAGCACAAGATTGCGGTACCGATTGCTATCAGTAATGATATGCGGAATGAGCCTAACGATGTAATGAATATAGCGACGGGTAGCAGTTGGTAATGAGCAGCAGCTGTGTCTGGAAAAACAATATCCTGAATACGCTCATCCCAATATAGAAAAGGAGCTGTACCAATCCATCTTATTGAATAGGCAATGAGAAGTAAGACGGCGATCATGATCATAGATGCAGACAGACTGCGACGCAAAAAGCTTGGTAAGAATCGGAATCGTTGAGGTTCATGGGATAGCATATGTAGTAAATCGCCTCCTTATGGCTGTGATAGATTCATTTTGTGTACTATTAACTTAACGAATAATGAACGGGAGAGCAAAACCAGACAGAGACAATAGGCTGATTGACGCATATAAGTGCGGGGTAAAGGGATCGTATTACAGCGTTTGTAATGCCAGGGCCGGAAGTGGATTAGGAATCACGAAGTAAGGGCTGCTTTACGGAACTGGAATCCATGGAGGTGTTAAGATGATTAAAATAGTGACATCAGCAGAGAGACATACCTCAAATAAGGGATGGATTCATAGTGAATTTAGCTTTTCGTTTGCAGATTATGAAGATCCGAGCAATGCCCATTTTGGATGTATGCTAGCCCATAATGATAATGAGCTTAAACCGCAGCAAGGGTTCAAAAGACATCCGCATCATGATTTGGAAATCGTCACCTATGTAATTGAAGGCCTTCTGCATCATAGCGACAGCTTGGGTCACGAACAGGATCTGAAAAGCGGCTCGATTCAGGTTATGAGTGCAGGCACTGGGATTGAACATGAGGAGCGAAATCCTGGGGATGAAAAACCGGTTCGTTTTTTGCAAATGTGGTTTCTACCCGAGAGTCCTGGCCTTCAGCCTTCTTATCAGGTACAGAGATTCAAGCACAGTGAACGCCTAAATCGACTTCAGCCCGTAGTGTCTGGTTCAGAGGTGGAGGGAGCCCTATCGATTGCACAGGATATAAATCTGTATCTGAGCAGATTGGAAAAGGGACAGCAGCTTGAATATCCGCAGCAAGAGGAGCGCCGCACTCACATTTATATCATTAGCGGTCATGTTGAAGTTACGTGTCAGGATGGGGAATTTCAGTTAAAACCTGGCGATGCCGCGCGAATTCAGAATAACTGTACATTAAAGATACTAGCTACAGGGAATGAGGAAGTATCTGAACTGGTATTAGTAGATTTGCCTTGAAGCTTCCATGGGTAAAGGAAGAAGTGGATGAAAATACGTATATGCATCGAAAAAATAAAGCTCATATCCCTTGCGCGTCTGTTAAGACGACCGGAGATACGAGCTTTATTTGTGGTGACAAACTTAAAATAGCCAAGCTGTCTGTCCTACAAGCTGATTTACGAGGACTTACGCAATCTACCCAGTTCGGAGACAATGGCTTCAACCTCTGAAATGCTGAGGTTAGGCTTGCTGATCACCATATCGTAGACATCATGGATGTCCTCGTATTGCTCTAGCGAGAAAGCGGAAGCCTGCATAGCAGCACCACTCGCCATACGAAGCTTGGTTTTAATGCCCTCAATCATATACTCAATATTGGCATGAGACGGTACAGACAAATCCATCGTTAATGTTCCATCCTTTCATAACAGGGGAAGTTGCCTGTATTGTATCATGTTTTTGTTGTAGAATGTACTGATAGCCAGATTACCGATATACAACTGAATGAAGGAGGATGGACAAAGTTGTCTTTGTATAATCGAGCTTCTACATCTGGTCGCTCGCCCTTAGAACCTAATGTAGAGAAAACAGATCGCGACGGACTCGCACCGTTTTTTCGAGAAATTCAACATCAGCATGCTATAGATAAGTTGACTTTTGTATGTATCGGTACAGATCGCTCGTCGGGTGACTCACTCGGGCCACTGGTAGGCACCATGCTCAAGGAGCAAGGCTTTCCGCATGTGATTGGCACCATGACGGAGCCTTGTGATGCGGATCATCTGGTTTCATACTTGGAGCGTATTCCCCAAGATCATCATGTGATCGCCATAGATGCTTGTCTTGGACAGCATGGCTCAACGGGAATGTTCCTTGTTGCCCGTGAACCGCTAACCCCTGCGCGATCGGTCGGGCTGTCTCTGCCGTCCGTCGGGCATTATAGCGTGGCCGCGATTGTGAATGAGCGCAGTCCCAAACCCTACTGGACACTCCAGATGACGTCGCTTCATCTGGTCATGACGATGGCTGCATATATTGCAGATGCAGCGGCTTGTGAATTTGGTTTAAAAACAGCTTCGCAAGATTTTCCAGCGGGCTACCGTTTCAGATATTGATGGTCTGCTTAATAATATACATCAGCATGTTCTACTCACTAATATATTCAGAACCAATAGATTATATACAGAGAAGGAAGGGTTCCACATGGAAAAGGTATTATGCGAAGGAACGACGATCTGCTATGCCGAACAAGGAAAAGGAGATCCGATCATTCTGTTGCACGGATTTTGCGGAAGCTCCTCCTATTGGGATGAGGTTGTTCCCTTGCTATCCCCAAGCTATCGTTGTATTGTTCCAGACTTGCGTGGACACGGACGCAGCGATGCTCCACTCGGAGCCTATACGATTGATCAAATGGCAGACGATGTGCTTAAACTTCAGGAACAATTGGACATTCCTCAGGCTGCATGGTTTGGTCACTCCCTAGGAGGCTACTTAGCCCTTTCCGCGGCCCAGAGACATGCAGAGCGTCTTACGGCCTTTGGATTGATTCATTCGACGGCTTATGCAGATACGGACGAAGGTAAAGAAAAGCGGAACAAGGCTGTATCCACCATTCAAACGGAAGGAATTACAACCTTTGTAGATGGGCTCGTACCGGGGTTGTTTGCTCCTGAACATGTGGAGTCGATGCCAAACCAACTACTCAAAGTCAAAGAAATTGGCTACAAAACACCTCCACAAGGAGCCGTAGGAGCATCACTGGCTATGCGCGAGCGCCCGGACCGTCGGGATGTGCTGTCGGCTTCTGCATTGCCAGCTCTTTTAGTAGCAGGCGAGCAGGATCAGGCGGTTCCTCCAGCCCGGACGTTTACAACAGATCGGGCCGGAGTAACTCAGGTTACCCTACCGCAGTCTGGACATATGAGCTTGTTCGAAGCACCACAGTTATTAGCGAATGCCATCTTGTCATTTTTGGACCAGAACTTGAAAAAGTAGAGTAGGGTAAGTCTAAAAACCGGAACCTTCTGATGTGGTAACAGAAGAGATCCGGTTTTTTGCTGACTTGTTGCTTCATATCGGTTGATGTGTAAAATGCCTAAGTCATATTGTTTTTGTTCAAGGCAAACGCTGTCGGCAAACCGTCAATACTTTCTAAATTTTTTTCGTATGCATACTTTTTAAGTGCTTCTTCGCCCATCTGAATCGCTACGTCCTTCAGCTTTTCCCGTTCGCTCGTGTAAGTCATGAAGGGAACTGCAAAACCACATGAATGTTGCACCATATGAACATCTACAACAATGATTTGTCTTGCTCCAGGCAGTGGATTGAAGAGAGGATACAGCTCATTCCAACGCTTTGTGTTGGGCAACACGACTGTGCCAGTACCAAAGAGCCTTAATACACAGGGCTCGCCTTCAAATGCACAGAACATGATGGTTACCCGTCCGTTCTCTATAATGTGTGCGCTTGTCTCGTTGCCACTTCCCGACAAGTCGAGATAGGCTACCTTATGATCTGACAATATACGAAAAGAATTATATCCCTTGGGGGAAATATTCACATGCCCCGTCTCAGATACAGGTGCTGATCCTACAAAGAAAATATGCTGTCGCTGTATGAACTCCTTATATTCCGGTAGTATCGAACTAAATTGTTTTCCCATACTTCAACATCCTTCCCGTAATTAGTTCGCAATTTTGTTTCTTACGAAAATAAATATTATATTTTATTTTTGCGATTTAATGCATTACAATGATTATTTTTGTTTCTCATGAAACAAAAATAACATGAGGCTAACGGAGAATCAATATCAAATTTTCGAATACTTGTATTTGAAGTTGATCACATGACCGGCTACAAAACATTGTGCTACCCAAATGTTACGTGTCATACGTGATTTTCTGAGTGCCGGATCATTGATGCTATAAATGATTTGTAATTGTACTAAATAGGATTACGCCATGATGGCGGCATTTGGCTTTTAGACAAGGATGTCTTACAATCAGAAGGGACAGGGTTGCTGGTTCTCTAGGCATCAGGATGAAAGGAAGGGAACGGCTTGCTTAGAAAAGATTATTTGCTTAGTATGATGGAAGAATTGACATCAGCAGTAGCATCAGTGCTCGGTCTGAGGCGTGAAAATAAACACGTCGAAGCGCTAAAACAGCTAGATGACCTACTCAACAAGCAGTTTCGCCTTCGTTCAGATTTGCTCAGACGATTGCCGCCAGAACAAATTATTGAGCTTTTCCGAATGGGCCCTGGGATGGAAGCGGATGAGCTTCAGCAAGTGGCTCGCATTCTGGAAGAAGAAGCTGTTATATACATGGAGACCAGCAGAATAGACGAGGGCATACGAATTTTAATGAAATCTCTTCATTTATATTTGTACAGCGATCTGAATGGCGCGAATCGTGATCTACAGGTCCTGCCTGAACGAATAGCGTGTATCGTACAACTGGTTCATGAATATGAGCTTTCTCCTGAAACCAGCAAGCTACTGGCTGTTCATTATGAGCGGGAAAACAGACTGGACCAAGCCGCCGATGTCTGGTTTGGATTGGCATGGGAGCAGCCAGAGCTGGGATCGGAAGCAGAGGCATTTTACAGTCAGTTACTGGATAAGACCGATGCAGAGCTAGAGCGGGGTGGAATTTCACGCCGGGAAATCATCGAGGGTTTGTCCGAGATCACCCAATTACATGAAAGAAAGTGAGATGTACCTTTTGGATTCACTGCGCGAACTTGTATACCAATTGACCACGGGAGGCTCCCTCATAACAGCAACGCTGAGTCAGCTGCGCAAACGTGAGGATGCTTCTTTTACTAAAGTGCAAATCAAACCTGTGGAATTGAAAAACAAACTGCATTACCAGTTTGCCTTTCATTACAGCAACAAAGTCATTCATGAAAATCTGACCCCTGATGAAGCTAATGAGCGCATGACTGCCTTGTTTGAGGACACATTCCGCCAAGGACTTCTATGTGCCAAGGATGCAGACTATCAGGTGCTGATCAGTAAAAAATATAAAGTATCCATTCTGACAAAGTCACCGAGCAAAAGTAAAGCCGATCTGTCTCATAATCGCAAAAAGCAATATGTGCTTGAGGAAGGAGAACGTATTCCTTTCCTGATTGAGCTGGGGATTATGAATGAGGACGGTAAGGTACTGGCCCGCAAATACGATAAATTCCGTCAAATCAACCGTTTTCTCGAAATGGTGCAGGATGTATTGCCCAGCCTTCCGGTAGGCCGCCCATTGACGATTGTGGATTTTGGCTGCGGCAAATCGTATTTGACCTTTGCCTTGTATCACTATTTGGCAGTACAGCAAAAACGACCTTTGCAGATTGTCGGTTTGGACTTAAAGGCAGATGTTATTGAAACCTGTAATGTTCTGGCGCAAAAGCTGCAATATCGACAGTTGGAGTTTCTGGTCGGAGATATCGCAGACTACAATGAACTGGAGCAGGTGGATATGGTCGTTACCTTGCATGCATGCGATACAGCAACAGATGCAGCGCTGGAAAAGGCTGTCCGCTGGGGAGCGTCTGTCATTTTATCAGTTCCGTGCTGCCAGCATGAGCTGTTTAGCCAACTGGAAAACCCGGTCTTGGAGCCTTTGCTCTCCCATGGCATTTTAAAGGAGCGTTTTTCTGCACTGGCAACGGATGGAATCCGGGCCAAGCTGCTGGATATGATGGGGTATCGGACACAGCTCTTGGAATTTATCGACATGGAGCACACACCTAAAAATATTCTGATTCGTGCTGTCAAAGGCCAAGCGGGAGAACGGTCCGTTCTGTGGCGTGAGTACACAGCATTTCGGGATTTTATACATGCTGATCCTTATTTGGAACGTGCTTGTGCGGATTTGCTTCCAGAAGGAGCGGGGCAGAAGCAGACACACAGCTAAGAATATAGTGAAAGTGGAGCCACTGCGGGGTGGCTCCACTTTTTTGTAGATTACAGTTCATGGTTGCTGTACGAAAACCTCTACCCGCCATAGGCACTTCTAAAAGCGGTGCACAAAACATCGCGATCCACCTTCCACAATGCCGCGAGCTCCTCGCTGACATCTTCGTCCCACCAGTCGCACAGTAGTTTGCGATTGCTATGGTTTTCCGCAATCCAGATGAGGTGGCCGACGACCTTGCGGCAATATAGCTCCTCGCCCTGCTTGACCAGATCAGGAGCAATGTGAACAGGCAGACGTTTGCAGGTTCGGTACAGCTCTTTGCAGCATGCGCGGCGGATCCCGCGAGCCGTGGGCAAACGGGATTGTGAATTGTCATGTTTGGGGAATTTGCCGGGAGGCATATTGTACCCCCTCCTCTCTCTCACAACTTATGCGGGCAGAGGAGCCGGGGTCACTGACCTCCCTATTTGAGCGAAGTGGCGGCGTGTTCTGTCGCTGTGATACACTAATGAAAATAGAGAAACAGGCAGGGAGTGGGAAGAAAAAATGGACCATATATCTAGTATCATTAATTATTTGTTTGAGATCATTCGTAGTCTTGGGTATTTTGGTATTATGCTAGGCTTGATGGTGGAGGTCATTCCAAGTGAAATTGTCCTCGCTTACGGCGGCTTTTTAGTGTCCTCAGGTCATATTAATTTTTTTGGCGCAGTCGTGTTCGGAACGATTGGCGGGGTGCTGGCCCAACTGTTCATTTACTGGATTGGACGCTATGGTGGCAGACCCGTATTAGATAAGTATGGGAAATACATACTCATTAAAAAAAGCCATGTCGACCACGCTGAAGCCTGGTTCAATAAATATGGCACGGGGGTCATTTTTACAGCTCGCTTTATCCCTGTTGTTCGTCACGCGATCTCAATCCCTGCCGGGTTGGCTCGAATGAACGTATGGCGCTTTATTATTTTGACGACGCTGGCGATTATACCTTGGTCTGTTTTGTTTATATATTTAGGTATGCTGCTGGGAGACAAGTGGGAGCAAATTGACGAAGTGGCAGCACCTTACATCAAACCCATTTTGCTAGTTGCTCTTGCGCTCTTGATCATTTATTTTGTTATCAAATGGATTGTAGCCAAAAACAAAAAAGGAAGTGTATAACATGAGCCGTACTAACGTATCGCAATATTTCGGCAAGGGCTTGAGTCCTGAACAATTTATGGAGGGCATGGAAAAGAACAAAGAAGCCTTCCGCTCCGGATACGATCAGTTTGTGTGGAGCAGCGAAGAGGATCGGGAGTTTTTTGAAAGCCTGAACCATCGTGATGATCTGCGTGTGCTTATATTGGCTGCCGACTGGTGTGGGGATGTAGTACGCAATGTGCCAGTTGTGTTCCGCGCGCTGGAGAATAGCGGTATTCCAACTGAAGTATTAATTTTGGAAAATCATCAGGCGCTGATGGACGACTTCCTGACGATGGGCGGACGTGCTGTGCCGATTGTGATTTTTGCGGATACTGGGGGCCACGTACTGGGTCACTGGGGACCACGTCCTGCACATGTCCAACAAATTATGATCGAATTCAAACGTGAAAATCCAGATCGGGAAGCCGATGATTATCAAGAAAAAATCGCAGTTGCTCGCAAAGAAATGGCTGCAAAATATGGGGAGGGAACCGAGGTTCATCCTGTGATTGTTCAGGAATTACGCGAGCTGATCTCGGGATTTTAACTTATGACCTTATCCATTCGCAGCTTTAATCTGGGTCCACTTCAAACGAATGCTTATTTGCTTCAAGGGGATGATCCACAGCGCGCTGTTATTATTGATCCAGGAATGAATCCGGGTCCTTTGCTGAGAGCGATTGAATCCCTGACCATTGAAGCTATCCTGCTGACCCATGCCCATTTTGACCATATTGGAGGAGTGGAGGAGATTCGCAATGCGAAAGGATGCCCGGTTTATCTGCACGCCTTGGAGCAAGACTGGCTCACATCTCCTAAGCTGAATGGCTCCCTGATGTGGCCAGAGGCTTCTCCACCGATCTCGACAGGACCTGCCGAATATGATTTGGCGGAAGGTCAGCAATTAAATCTAATCGGGCACACGTTCAAGGTGTTCCATACACCGGGGCATTCACCCGGAAGTGTTAGCTTCTTGTGTGGCAAAGATCTTTTCTCCGGGGATGTACTATTCCGTCAGGGTGTCGGACGTACCGACCTGCCGGGGGGGCGGGAACGGGATTTGTACGATTCCATTCAGAATAAATTGTTTCCGCTTGGAGATGACGTTACGGTCTATTGTGGTCACGGACCCAAAACATCCATTGGTTATGAGAAAGCCAACAATCCGTATATCCGGTAAATTTGATAAACGTTAATTAATTGAGGCAAAATCAAAGAAGTGACAGGTTTTGCCTCAATTCGACAACAAAATATAAATTATGTATAGACAAAGGTTTTTATTTTTGTTAACATAAATTTATTGAAGTTACATACTAAACTCGCGAAGCACGCAAGCTGTGGATGAATCCCGGTTTGCGTTCTTTTTTTTGCCCATTAAGAGGATAAAGAGGCATGAAGCCGTCAGATCACAAGGGGGAGCAAGAATGAAAAGAAAACATATATATGAGGTACACCGTGAGAAAGAAGGTAGTTTCCGTCTTCCCAAAATAGTAGATATTGAAGATGTTGTGGTAGGTTCCGAACCGAAGATCATAACTTGGAAAAAGGTGAAACGGCAGGGCGGAACCCTTACGCAAAACTGGCATATACGGCTTAATGAGCATAGATTTGTACGTGGAGACGGTCGATTATGAAGATACATAGATGATATAGACAAGCTACCTTTTTTTTAGTAGACTTAGCAGATAAGTTCAGACAAACGGGGGGGCTAACGATGCATCATTTAGGAGCTAGAATTATGATCGTCGCGGATGCTTTTGAGCAGAATCTTCCTGTGGGCGAACATGGTTATATCATTGCTTACGACCGTAATGCGGACAATGCTTTTGACTATGTCATTCGCGTACCGAAGGTGAATCGCAATTTTTTCGTACCATCCGGGGACATTGAGCTGGAAGAAAGTATTCTCAAGCTGGAAGCTGAGCGGATTGAGCGTGAAGCGCTGATAGATTACGCCCTTGCTACTCATAATGAGAAGCTGTTCAGACATGTGATGAACGGTGGTCATGATTCAGTAGAGACTGAGGAAGAAGAAACCGCGGCAGAATTGTTGTCACAGGCTGATTTTATTAAACAAGTTAATTTGCGTGCTTGGATATAGGAATCGGCTGTTGCCGACTCTTTTTAACAATATATAATGGGCACGATTTCAGCTGCTATAGTTTTCTTGAAAGAGCACCGAGAGGTGCTTTTTTTATATTCTTTTAGTAACATTTACCTCATTGATGTACAGTCTGCTTCTGTACCGCGTCAAAGATTGAATTGTATAGGGTTCTATCCTATAATTAAAAACGTTATTTCAAAGTTCGGTGTAACATTTTTGATACCAGGATTTTGCAAAATCCGATTCCAGTCGCTTATTGGATTTTTATATATACATGAGGAGGGTTTTGAATGAACATTTCCAAGGAAGATGTCCGTCACGTAGCCAGGCTGTCCCGATTGAATTTGACCGAGACTGAGGAAGAAACCATGACAGGGCAATTAAACGCCATTCTCCATTATGCGGAGAAGCTGAATGAGCTGGATACGGAGCAGGTAAAACCGACCACTCATGTGCTGCACGTCAGCAATGTCATGCGAGACGACGAAGTTCGCGAAAGTTTGACGCATGAGCAAGTGATGCGTAATGCACCTGAAGAAGAAGATGGACAGTTTAAAGTTCCTGCTGTTCTGGAATAGATTTCACATTTGAAAGGAGGATGCAAATTGAGCTTGTTTAATAACACATTGCCGGAAATACATAACAAGCTGCATCAAAAGGAAATTTCCGTGAGTGATCTAGTGGGGCACGCTCTGGAGACAATTGATGCGCGGGAAGAGAAGATCAGGGCCTATATTACTGTCGACGAGGAACGGGCTCGGGCATCCGCACGTCAGCTGGATGATCAGCTGGTTTCGGGAGAGGAACGAGGGTTGTTGTTTGGTCTGCCGGTCGGTATTAAGGATAATATCGTGACGGAAGGGCTGCGCACAACATGTGGCAGTCAGTTTTTGAAAAATTTTGATCCTGTTTACGATGCCACAGTTGTCGGTAAGTTACGCGCAGCGCAAACGGTGACACTTGGTAAAATGAACATGGACGAATTCGCCATGGGTGGTTCTAACGAGAACTCCAGCTTTTTCCCTGCACGTAATCCTTGGGATTTAGAACGTGTTCCCGGCGGTTCCAGTGGCGGCTCGGCTGCAGCTGTTGCGGCAGGTGAAGCTTATTTCACGCTCGGTTCCGATACAGGTGGCTCCATTCGCCAGCCCGCTTCTTATTGCGGCGTAGTTGGCTTAAAACCAACCTATGGTCTGGTATCCCGTTTTGGACTGGTGGCTTTTGCTTCGTCTTTAGACCAAATCGGACCAATTACAAAAAATGTTCAGGATTCAGCCTATGTCCTGCAAGCCATTGCAGGTTATGACCAGAAGGACTCCACTTCTGCGAAGGTAGACATTCCTGATTATTTGAACGCTTTAACCGGAGATGTGAAGGGACTTCGTATCGCTGTGCCTAAAGAGTATCTTGGTGAAGGCGTAGATCCACAGGTCAAGGAAAAGGTGCTTGATGCACTGAAAACACTGGAAGGATTGGGCGCTGTATGGGAAGAGGTATCTCTTCCGCACACGGAATATGCAGTTGCAACGTACTACCTACTGGCTTCATCTGAAGCATCGTCCAATCTGGCCCGCTTTGACGGCGTGCGCTATGGTGTACGCGCAGACAATCCGGATAACCTGCTCGATCTGTACCATCAGTCCCGTACGCAAGGGTTTGGTCCTGAGGTGAAGCGTCGGATTATGCTCGGTACCTATGCACTCAGCTCCGGGTACTACGATGCTTATTATTTGAAAGCTCAAAAAGTGCGCACACTGATCAAACAGGATTTTGATCGTGTATTTGAACAATATGATGTGATTATCGGGCCTACTGCACCGACTACCGCGTTCAAAATCGGTTCCCAAGTAGACGACCCATTGACAATGTATTTGAACGATATTTTGACGATTCCAGTGAGTTTGGCTGGCGTGCCGGCGATCAGTATTCCTTGTGGTCTTGCAGATGGAATGCCAGTCGGACTACAAATTATCGGGAAAGCCTTTGACGAGTCTTCTGTACTGCGCGTAGCGCATGCATTCGAACAAAATACTGAATTTCACAAGCAGCGTCCGCAGCTGTAATTTGCCAAAAAGGAGGGAACCTATTCATGTCTACAACTACATCTAAGTATGAGACGGTCATTGGACTTGAAGTCCATGTGGAATTGCATACGAAGTCCAAAATATTTTGTGGATGCTCGACATCCTTCGGAGCACCACCAAACTCTCATACATGTCCGGTCTGTCTAGGACATCCGGGAGTATTGCCGGTATTGAACCGTCAAGCCGTTGATTATGCGATGAAAGCGGCAATGGCGCTCAATTGCACCATCGCTGATGTGAGCAAGTTTGACCGCAAAAACTATTTCTACCCTGATTCACCGAAGGCTTACCAAATTTCGCAATATGACCAACCGATTGGTGAGCATGGCTGGATTGATATTGAAGTGAACGGCGAAACCAAGCGTATCGGCATTACCCGGTTGCATCTGGAAGAGGATGCGGGGAAATTAACCCACGTTGATGGTGGCTATGCTTCTTTGGTTGATTTTAACCGGGTCGGCACACCATTGGTTGAAATCGTTTCGGAGCCGGATATATCTTCGCCGGAAGAAGCCAAGGCTTATCTGGAAAAAATACGTGCCATTATGCAGTATTGTGACGTATCCGATGTGAAGATGGAGGAAGGCTCGCTTCGTTGCGATGCGAATATCAGTCTTCGTCCGCATGGACAAAAAGAGCTGGGAACCAAAGCGGAACTGAAAAACATGAACTCCTTCCGGGGCGTACAGCGCGGACTGGAATATGAGCAGTTCCGGCAAGAACAGACGCTGGACGAAGGTGGAACGATCGTACAGGAAACACGTCGCTGGGATGAGGCACAGGGTAAAACACTGTCCATGCGTGGTAAGGAACAGGCGCACGACTATCGTTATTTCCCGGACCCGGATCTCGTTACACTGCATATTGATGAGGAGTGGAAAGAGCGTATCCGTGCTTCGATTCCTGAATTACCCGACCAGCGTAAAGCACGTTACACTTCGGAATATGGATTACCTGAGTATGATGCACAGGTAATTACGTCCTCCAAGCCATTGGCTGATTTGTTCGAGGATAGTCTTCAGTACACCAAGGATGCCAAAGCCGTATCCAACTGGATTATGGGGGATTTACTCGGCTATTTGAACAGTGCCAATGTAGAATTGTCGCAGGTTAAATTGACAGGTCGGGGCTTGGGTGAAATGATCGGACTACTGGAGAAGGGTACGATCAATAGTAAAATTGCCAAAACGGTCTTCAAGGAAATGCTGGAAAGTGATAAACTGCCACAGCAAATTGTTGAAGAAAAAGGGCTTGTGCAAATCAGTGATGAAGGTGCAATTCTGACAATTGTCGAACAAGTTGTAGCAGCCAACCCGCAATCGGTCGAGGATTACAAAGCTGGCAAGCAAAAGGCCATCGGCTTCTTGGTCGGTCAAGTGATGAAGGAGAGCAAGGGCAAAGCTAACCCTGGCCTCGCTAATAAGTTGCTGACAGAAGTGTTGAACCGTTAATGGCATAGTTATGACAGGGGCTTGTCTTTTAGGGACAGGCCCCTTTTGCATAGGTGCAAAGACACGAATGGGGCATCAAACACGTATTAGAAGCGTGATGACATATGATGAGTTTCCTTAGGAGGGCAAACAGCATGGTTACCCTATGTTCATTGGAAGATGATAATATTGTCAGTCAGATATGGCGTCTTCAGCATGTCGCTTATAGACTGGAAGCTGAACTGATTGGATTTGATGAGATTCCTCCACTGATGGATACATTGGAGACGCTGAGAAGCTGCGGGGAGTCTTTTTATGGGTGGCTGGAGGATGATGAACTGCTAGGAGCACTAGCTGTGCAGTCTGAGTCATCTGGTTCGCTTACCCTTACACGTATGATGGTTCATCCAGATCATTTTCGCAAAGGGATTGCGGACTCCTTAATGAAGCATGTTTTGAATGAATATCGGAATGTTCCCCTGTTTATCGTCACCACTGGAACTTTAAACACTCCTGCGGTGACGCTTTATCAAAAACATGGTTTTCGTCCTGTTTCCGCAGCAGAAGTGGCCCCAGGCGTGGAATTAACCACCTACCATTTGCATAACGTGGAATAATACTCACAAACCGCGTGCCCGGACAGGGAAGCACGACATAACCGGGAGGAGAGACTCGAATGAATAATCCGTGGATTATAGATGATTCACATATCATTTTACGGCTATTACTGTCCATGCTTCTCGGTGGATTCATTGGCTTTGAGCGAGAACGTTCCAATCATGCTGCTGGTTTACGGACTCACATTATGGTCAGTCTTGGATCGGCGCTGATTATGCTACTCTCCATTTACGGCTTTGCTGATTTTATTAAAGAAGCTAATGTGCGTATAGATCCAGCTCGTTTGGCTACGGCGGTGATTACTGGCGTAGGCTTTTTGGGCGCAGGTACGATTATGTTCACAGGTAAATCCATTACTGGACTCACAACGGCGGCTTCCATTTGGGTCGTAGCTGCCATTGGCCTTGGGGTCGGAGCAGGCTTCTATTTACCCTCTATAGCGGCAACTGTGCTCGTATTTTTAAATTTATGGGTGTTCAACAAATTAGAACTTCGGTATATGCGTGGACGCAAGCCTCATCTTATTACACTGTACGGATTGTCCTCTCACGGATTGCTCGATCAAATTTCGACTTATTTAGAGCAGGAAAAAGTGGAAATACGTAAAATCATGATTAAAGAACATGAAAATGTTCCATTTCATGAATTGCACCCGGATCGTCAGAGTATGGAGGTTTCCCTGGAGGTGCTGGCCCGACATGACTTTAATCCGGTGCGTATTGCAGCTGATTTACGACAATGGGAAGATATAGCTGCCGTCTCCGTTGAGTGATCATAACCCTTTTTTTTACAGTTACTATCAAATCTGATTGGGGTACTATGTAACCATCAAAGTATTTTACAGCGGAGCTACGTATGGAATTCAAAGGGGAGGATGGCATGAACTCGGAACAACCGTTACCGTCGGGAGAGTCCGGACAGGCTGAACAGCCACATGGACAGAAACAGCGGGGGCGTCTGCAATACGCTAAATTTCGCAAAGTAATTGCCATTATCATGGCAGCACTGATACCTGGAATGGGACATCTTTTTTTAGGACTATTTATTAGGGGGCTTACATTTATTGTATTGCTCCTGCTAGATATTTTTGCGATGCTGTATGTTTCCTCCGATGGATTGAGGATTAACATCCCATTACTAATTTTGCTTGGCTTGTTCATACCCGTTTTATATTTTTATAATGTATATGATGTCTTACAGTCAGCGGATTACATGGTTCGTTATCGGCGCAAGCCAGATCAATATGCACGAATGGATGCTAGAGGTCAGCAAAGTAGTCCATTTTATGCGTGGGAAAGAGGCTTTGCTTTTGCTGTGCTATTGGTGGCAGGCGGTGGACTTATGATTCTGTTCCGCATGAAACCTCGCTGGTTAAGCATTTTCTTCGAAGATTATGGGTTCCTGACGCTGGCCATTATATTAATGATTATCGGTTTATTCCTTTTTCTAAGGGAAGCCTTTCTATCCTTTAAACGTAAAAAGTTGAAAGAAAGAGGGTGAAGCAGGCGTGCACCGCAAAATAAGAGTCGGCCGCTACACCTCTTCGCTTCTGTTGATGGCTGTAGGCATTTTGCTGATTGTAGATGTGCTTCAGAACACGGAATATATGCTCCAGCTCCTTGTGTGGTGGCCTGTAATCTTTGTGCTTTGGGGTCTGGAGTATCTGATTTTTTTTGGCGTGTATTATCGCAAAGAGGGCAAGCCTGACAACGGACGACGTTTCAGACCTGACTTAAAGGGGATTCTGTCCGCTTTGGTAGTGGCTGCTTCGGTTTTTATCGTGACCCAGCAAAACCATTATATGTACCTGTGGAACCGGGTTAGTCTCAATCTGACATCGGCTTCTATGGATTTTAGCCAGGCTAAAGAGAATCGGTATGATATGGGTGGTATGCTGATACCTGTAACTATGCAGACGTCCGATTTAGTAGTTGATTCAGTGAATGGGGATATAACACTAATCAGAAGGCCGGTGTCCAATATAGAGGTACGCGGGACTCTATGGGTGGATCAAGCGCCTGCTGCCGAAGCGGACAAGATTGCTCAAGCTTCTTCACTGACTTCTACCGATGGCAAGACCATCCAGATTCGTCCGGAGGTACAGTCATACGGAGCATCAAGTAAACGTCAGCCTCGAATGAACATGTTGATCACCGTGCCAGAGGATCGGCGCTTCAATATGCAGATTAGAACCTCCAACGGGAATATTACCTTAAATGGGGTTGACGCTATCGATAGCATCCGGCTTGAGAGCGGTAATGGGAATCTCACAGTTAATGACGCTATCGGCAATGTCAAAGGAGGCACCCTGAACGGTCAGATTAGATTGCATCGGATTTCTGGAGATGTGGATGTACGCACGAACCGTGGCGATATGCAGGCAGGGGATATTGAAGGGACCTTGTCACTCCACACTATGATAGGTGACATTCAGGTCGCTCGTTCGGAAGGGGATATTACCGTTGATACTCAAAATGGTGACATGAATGTGCTGAATTCTACAGCCAAGCTGAATGCAAATTCGCTTAATGGCGCTATCAAAGTGCATAGCGAGAGGGTGGGCGGAGATTGGAAAATATACAGTGCTGTCGGTGATATCGTATTGGATCTTCCATCAAATGGAGATTTTCAGTTAGAGGGTTCAAGCAGTTATGGTAATCTTCAGTCTGATTTTCCATTTAAGATAGACAGTAAAAGCATTTCAGGTCAAAACGGGGATGGCAAATATGTGATTAACGTAGAGGGGAACAGCAATTTAACCATTAAAAAGTTACTGATGCCGTCGTTACCCGACTTGGATGATTCTGGAGGATCGACTGCGCCCGATGCAACTGGAAGTTCTCCGGGTGAATCTGAAGTTCCTGCGACCGATACTTCTGTACGGACATCCGGCGACAATACGGCGCGTTGACAAGATTCTTGAGTAGACCGTACAATGTGAGTAGCTTTAGAAGTGAATTGTAAATAGATGCGTGGTAATTGATAGGATTGCAAGTAAGGGATAAGGCGGTGGACATATATGGCAGCACGCGTCCAGCATGCTTTGGAACTTCTGAAGAAGACAGGTGTACGCATAACACCCCAGCGCCATGCCATATTAAACTATTTAATGGAATCTATGGGGCATCCGACTGCAGATGAAATATATCGTGCGCTTGAGTCCAAGTTTCCAAGTATGAGTGTGGCTACGGTTTATAATAACTTAAAGATGTTTATAGAAGCGGGTATGGTACATGAGTTGACCTATGGAGATAACGCCAGTCGTTATGATGCCAATATTTCGGAGCACTATCACATCATTTGTGAAAAATGCGGAAAGATTGAAGATTTCAGTTATCCGTATTTGGCAGATGTGGAACGCCATGCCGCGTTGGAAACAGGCTTCGAGGTGCATGGACATCGTATGGAGTTACACGGAGTATGCAAAGCTTGTAGTAACAAACAATCGTAGCGAAACAAGGGATAAAAGTTTTTAGTGCGGTATGTATATATTGTAATGGATTGGAAACGTGAGGAATTCCCCATAAGTGGGGATTTACCGCGTTTTTTTGTTTAAATCACTTTGTTTTTTGTCTCAGGTAATCTGTTAAAGTTACAAAATACAGAAATCAAAATTTCTTACAATGGAGGTTCAATATTGGCCAGAAATCATTCCAGACGCCGCCGTAAACGTTCTCGATTCAAAGGAGCGGCAAGCCTGCTATTATTCGCAGCGATTATATGCGCAATTACTGTCGTATGGTATGGTAATCCTCTTCACGAGAAACCCGATTGGCAGGGGAGTGTCCGACCTATTTTTATGAAGGGCAAGTTGACCGGATATGAAGCTCAAAGCTCCGGCAAAAACATGCTGATGCCGCTTAAATTGATACAAGGTCAAATTGACCCTACCATTCGTTATGAGGATGACAGCCAAACCGTCATTATGGCAACGAGACAAAGCTTGCTCCATATGAATGTTGCAAAGACACAAGGCGAACTGAATGGTAAAACATATGCACTTAGCGCCGCCCCTCAGATAATCAGTGGAGAGGTATATATCCCCATTGAGGCTGTACGTGAAGTATATGGTATATCCATCCACGAAGACCCTGTAACAGGTGCTGTCATTCTGATGAAAGCTGGAGAGAAGGTCAGGCTAGGTAGTGTAGAAAAGAAAGATGGGCAACAGGATGCTAGAATTGCTTTACGCAAAGAAGCCTCTAGTCTATCTTTTATTTTGGCAGATGTATCACAGCAGACGAAAGTACGCATCTGGTCTCAACAGGGCGATTGGTATTTTGTGCAGTTAGACAATGGTTATGCAGGATACATGAAGTCAGACTGTATCTCTGAAGGAGAAGAACTTGTGATACCTTCGGTTAAGGACGATTTGTCAATCTCGGAGAAGCATTGGCAGGGTAAACCTGTGAATCTCGCTTGGGAAGCCGTCTATAATCGTAAGCCTGATCCTTCCAAATTTGACCCTATGCCTGGAGTAAATGTGGTGAGCCCTACATGGTTCAGCGTCGTTGATCATGAGGGTACTGTAGAAAGCAAGGCGGACCCAGCATATGTCAGTTGGGCACATCGTAAGGGCATGGAGGTATGGGGCTTGTTGAGCAACAGCTTTAACCCCGAAATAACAACAGAGGCACTATCTACCTTTGAACGTCGAAAATCGATTGTAGATCAGATAATCTCACTTGCCCAAGAAAATGATCTGGATGGTATTAATATTGACTTTGAAAATGTCCATACGAAGGATGGCCCCAATGTCACCCAATTTTTTCGGGAACTTAAACCGATGGCCCGGGAACATGATTTGATACTGTCCATTGATGTTACGCCTAAATCTCAAAGTGAGATGTGGTCTGTTTTCTTGGATCGAAAGGCATTGGGTGCTATAACAGATTATCTCATGGTAATGGCGTATGATGAGCATTGGGCGGCTAGTCCAAAAGCTGGTTCCGTCGCCTCATTACCATGGACAGAAGCGTCAATTCGGCGGATTATTCAGGAAGACGAAGTGCCGCCTCAAAAAGTGGTTTTAGGTATTCCGTTATATACCCGCGTTTGGTCCGAGACTCCCAAAGAAGGGAAGATTAAGGTCACCTCCAAATCAATTGGTATGGAGTCAGCAGCAGATATCGTAGCCCAATTTAAGTTGAAGCCCAAATTTAGAGCTTCTGAAGGTCAGAATTATGTCGAATATACCGAAGACGGTGTGGTCAAAAAGATTTGGCTAGAGGATCAGATATCCCTGAAGGCAAGAGTAGAACTTGCCAAATCACTGAACCTGGGCGGAATTGGTGTGTGGAGTCGGAGCTTTGCAGATGAAGACGCTTGGATAACACTGAAAGAAATAATTAAATAAGATAAAAAATTATACAATTGAAGAAGGAAGTCTCTTATTTATGTAGAAATGATCACATGTATCCAAATATCCAATTTAGCGGTTATAGCCGCCTTGCAGGTATGGAGGGTGAAGTGCAGCTAACCAAATTAAACCTGATGCATGATGAATTGTTGCAGGAAGATTCAATAGGTGTTATTTCGTACAGAAAGCCGGGAGAATATTTTCACGGTTCGATGTTGTATGACTTTGATGAACTCATTCTAATTATTGGAGAAGGCCGGGAGCCAGTTCAATCTATACAACACTTATTTATTAATGGATTAAAATGCCAAGTGTTGTACACAACGCTTAGTTGTCTGAAGGGTTGGATTATCGCAGGTGAACAAGCCAACATTATAGATTATGTGCTAGAAGGTCGTATGGTCTGGGAACGGGATGACAGGGTACGTCTTTTAAGACAGGAAATTATTGAATTTAACGATCCACTGCGGGAGCAGAAGCGATTTCATGAGTTCTCCCGCTTTCTGGTCAATTACGTTCAGGGTAAGAAAGCAGTGCGAGAAGGGCGGATCATTGACGCTTATCAAAGTGTTCTGAAGGCACTGGATCATTGGGCTTCTATTGAACTCATTGAACGTGGGATTTATCCAAAGGTTCACTTATGGGTTCAGATGCAGCCGCTGGATCGAACAATTGAGAAGCTGTATAACGAGCTCACATTAAGTACGGAGACTCTGGAGCAACGGGTTGAACTGGTACTGCTTGCTTGTGAATTTTCAGTCATGTCGAAAATGGAGGAGTGCTCCTCTCCGCTATTCCGTATATTAGGCAGCAGACGGGAACCTTGGTCTATAGATGAACTTATGAATCATCCTGAGCTCAAGAATCTACAATTAG
The DNA here is from genome assembly GCF_011800655.1 of Paenibacillus sp. EKM10P. Taxonomy (NCBI): domain Bacteria; kingdom Bacillati; phylum Bacillota; class Bacilli; order Caryophanales; family Paenibacillaceae; genus Paenibacillus; species Paenibacillus sp. EKM10P. The sequence goes on from NZ_JAALET010000007.1 coordinate 221,493, forward strand.
ATCTTACCGTCGTGCTCCGTAAACTGGTTTATCGTTCGCTTATTAGAGAATCAGCCGTCGGGGAATTTAGGGATCGCGGACAAAATCGTGAACTGCGCTACTCCCTTCTTTGATGAGCGGAGGTTATTTTATCAGGAAGAAAGGTCGATAAATGATCTTTTCTTCCTTTTTTCTTATGTGATTAGAATTTACAGGAGATTAAAAAATATAAATGATTATTTTAGCTTGACGAGTATGTAAAATATGTGCTAAGTTATAACTCGCCCCATTAAGCAACACGAATAATTTAGAACTGTGTAAAGCAGGATAAAGGGTGTTGCATCAAGCAAGGAAATAAATTTTTAAAAAATGCTTGACGAAAAATGAGGTTATGTGTTACATTATTTAAGTCGCCGCTGAGACGCGGTGGTGAAACAAAGTGAGAGAAAATAAAGTTTGATCTTTGAAAACTGAACAACGAGTGAGTACGGATTTTTTTATAAAATCCAATGCTGAAATTTTGGTACATGCCATCTGGCTGTATGAAATGGAAGCAAAAAAGAGATATTTTATCTCGTCAGTTTCAAAATGAGCTAATCGCTCTTTCTATAACCAGCTTCGGTTGGTCTTTAATGGAGAGTTTGATCCTGGCTCAGGACGAACGCTGGCGGCGTGCCTAATACATGCAAGTCG
>NZ_JAALET010000069.1:0-577 GCF_011800655.1 Paenibacillus sp. EKM10P
CCGGTACGAGGACAGTGTCAGGTGGGCAGTTTGACTGGGGCGGTCGCCTCCTAAAGAGTAACGGAGGCGCCCCAAGGTTCCCTCAGAATGGTTGGAAATCATTCGAAGAGTGCAAAGGCAGAAGGGAGCTTGACTGCGAGACCTACAAGTCGAGCAGGGACGAAAGTCGGGCTTAGTGATCCGGTGGTACCGCATGGAAGGGCCATCGCTCAACGGATAAAAGCTACCCTGGGGATAACAGGCTTATCTCCCCCAAGAGTCCACATCGACGGGGAGGTTTGGCACCTCGATGTCGGCTCATCGCATCCTGGGGCTGAAGTAGGTCCCAAGGGTTGGGCTGTTCGCCCATTAAAGCGGTACGCGAGCTGGGTTCAGAACGTCGTGAGACAGTTCGGTCCCTATCTGTCGTGGGCGTAGGAAATTTGAGAGGAGCTGTCCTTAGTACGAGAGGACCGGGATGGACGTACCGCTGGTGTACCAGTTGTTCCGCCAGGAGCACCGCTGGGTAGCTATGTACGGAAGGGATAAGCGCTGAAAGCATCTAAGCGTGAAGCCCCCCTCAAGATGAGATTTCCCA
>NZ_JAALET010000070.1:0-558 GCF_011800655.1 Paenibacillus sp. EKM10P
TGGTGCAGAGTCGTTGACCTACGCGGAGCTGAACGAACGGGCTAACCGTTTGGCCCGGACCTTGCGTGCGCAAGGGGCTCAGCCGGATCAGCCGGTGGGCATTCTGATTCACCGTTCGCTGGACATGATCGTAGGCATCTACGCGATCCTCAAGGCCGGCGGAGCCTATGTGCCGATTGATCCGGAATATCCGGCCGATCGTATCCGCTTTATGCTGGAGGACTCGGGCGCGAAGCTGGTGCTGACACAAGCGCATCTGGCGGAGCAAGCCTCGCTGAGTTTCGACGGCCAGGTGCTGGTGCTGGATCGTCAGGAGCAGGATGGCAAGAATATTTATCACGAAGACGGATCAAATTTGGAGCTACTGGCCGGGCCGCACCATGTCGCGTACGTCATCTACACCTCCGGTTCGACCGGAAAACCGAAGGGCGTGATGGTGGAGCACCATTCCGTGCTGAACCGGATTTTGTGGATGCATGAACGTTATGGCTTGAGTGCGGCAGATACGATCTTGCAAAAGACGGCCTTCACCTTCGATGTGTCGGTGTGGGAGCTGTT
>NZ_JAALET010000071.1:0-556 GCF_011800655.1 Paenibacillus sp. EKM10P
CCAGTTTCCAGTGCGACCCGAAGTTGAGCCTCGGGATTAAACACCAGACTTAAAGAGCCGCCTGCGCGCGCTTTACGCCCAATAATTCCGGACAACGCTTGCCCCCTACGTATTACCGCGGCTGCTGGCACGTAGTTAGCCGGGGCTTTCTTCTCAGGTACCGTCACTCTTGTAGCAGTTACTCTACAAGACGTTCTTCCCTGGCAACAGAGCTTTACGATCCGAAAACCTTCATCACTCACGCGGCGTTGCTCCGTCAGGCTTTCGCCCATTGCGGAAGATTCCCTACTGCTGCCTCCCGTAGGAGTCTGGGCCGTGTCTCAGTCCCAGTGTGGCCGATCACCCTCTCAGGTCGGCTACGCATCGTCGCCTTGGTAGGCCTTTACCCCACCAACTAGCTAATGCGCCGCAGGCCCATCCACAAGTGACAGATTGCTCCGCCTTTCCTCCTTCTCCCATGCAGGAAAAGGATGTATCGGGTATTAGCTACCGTTTCCGGTAGTTATCCCTGTCTTGTGGGCAGGTTGCCTACGTGTTACTCACCCGTCCGCCGCTA
>NZ_JAALET010000072.1:0-538 GCF_011800655.1 Paenibacillus sp. EKM10P
AAGAATCGTGGAGGTAGAGCACTGATTGGGTGCGGGGCCCGCAAGGGTTACCAAGCTCAGTCAAACTCCGAATGCCATAGATTTAGTTCCGGGAGTCAGACAGTGAGTGCTAAGATCCATTGTCGAAAGGGAAACAGCCCAGACCATCAGCTAAGGTCCCCAAGTGTGTGTTAAGTGGGAAAGGATGTGGAGTTGCACAGACAACCAGGATGTTGGCTTAGAAGCAGCCACCATTGAAAGAGTGCGTAATAGCTCACTGGTCGAGTGACTCTGCGCCGAAAATGTAACGGGGCTAAACACACCACCGAAGCTATGGCTTGATGCTTGCATCAGGGGTAGGGGAGCGTTGAATGCGGGTTGAAGGTGTACCGGAAGGAGCGCTGGACTGCATTCAAGTGAGAATGCCGGTATGAGTAACGAAAAGATCTGTGAGAATCAGATCCGCCGAAAGCCTAAGGGTTCCTGAGGAAGGTTCGTCCGCTCAGGGTAAGTCGGGACCTAAGGCGAGGCCGATAGGCGTAGTCGAAGGACAACAGGT
>NZ_JAALET010000073.1:0-521 GCF_011800655.1 Paenibacillus sp. EKM10P
GAAGCGAAGGCAACGGAAATTCAAAGCAGCATGGACCTGTCCGCAGGACCGTTGGTGAAGCTGGGATGGTTCCGTACCACTGAGGGCGACCATCTGCTGATCGCCATTCACCACTTGGTGGTGGACGGAGTGTCGTGGCGGATTCTGTTTGAAGATTTCTCGACAGGCTACGAGCAGGCGAGCAAGGGTGAACCCGTACGATTGCCGTATAAAACGGATTCCTTCCAAATGTGGGCACGGGAGCTATCCTCTTACGCCAACCGTCCAGAGGCGGCAGCGGAGGACATGTACTGGAAGCAGCTGGAACAGGCCAAAGCGGAAGCTACGCCGCTGCCTAAGGATTTTGCCTATGAGGGCTCCTTGAACGCAGACAGCGAAGTGCTGACCGTAGCGTGGACCGAAGCTGAAACCGAGCAACTGCTGAAGCAGGCTCATCGCGCCTACAACACCGAGGTCAATGATTTGCTGCTGACCGCGCTGGGACTGGCGGTGCACCACTGGACAGGTGCAGGCCAGGTGCT
>NZ_JAALET010000074.1:0-517 GCF_011800655.1 Paenibacillus sp. EKM10P
ACATTCGCGTTGTATCTAAACATGATCCGGAAGGTTTCATCTGGCATCACAATCAAGTCCAGATCATAGTTCGTTTGTTCGACAACCTCTACATTCGTAATGTCAAACGCGGATGGACGAACTTCACCCAGCTGCTCGACTTGCTCCTCGACCGGATAGTTCTCAAACACCATAATGTGGTTAATTAGATGCTGCTTCTGCTCGGTCAGCGCCTGAATCTCATACAGCGGGAAGCTGTCATAGACGCCTGAAGCCAGCGCTTGCTCCTGCGTTTTGCGCATGATGTCCACAAACGTGGCATTTCGCTCACTTTGAATCCGCACTGGGATGGTATTAATGAACAGGCCGATCATATGCTCTACACCCGGAATATCCGTCGGACGTCCAGATACGACACTGCCGAATACAACATCCTCGTTGTTGTTATATTGCTGCAAAATAAGGCCCCACACGCTCTGCATCAGCGTATTGATCGTGACTTGCTGCTGCTTCGCAATCCGGTACATGGCCTGGCTCC
>NZ_JAALET010000075.1:0-492 GCF_011800655.1 Paenibacillus sp. EKM10P
GCTGGATGCAGACTATCCATCCGAACGGATCCGCTTTATGCTGGAGGACAGCGGTGCGACGGTGCTGCTCACGCAAATCGGTTTGCAGGAGCGTGCACAAGCATGGCTCGCGGAAAGCCGGCTGGCCTTGGTCGGAGGGCAGACTGAGGTTGAACTGGAAACAGCGGCTGGTGCTGAAACGATGGAAAGAGACCGCCTGAATGATAGCATGAGCTTGAAATTAGATTCGAAGTCTGACAGCGAAGCAGCATCCGAACCATCAACAGAGCTGCGTTTGCATACTGTATTGGCGTTGGACGATGAGTCGCTGTACACCGGGGATACCACGGATGTTGAACGTATTAACGAGCCGCAAGACTTGGCGTATGTGATCTATACGTCGGGGACAACAGGACGTCCAAAAGGTGTCATGATCGAGCATCGCAGCTTGGTGAACACGGCTGCGGCCTATCGCCGGGATTACCGTCTGAACCAGTTCCCGGTACGTCTGCT
>NZ_JAALET010000076.1:0-474 GCF_011800655.1 Paenibacillus sp. EKM10P
GGTTGCCTGCTCAAAATACACGCCGGTTTCTGCATTCATCAAACTATGGAACAGCATTCCCTTTTGCATGGGGGTCAGTGGGTACACATTTTCCAATTCCCCAATCGCCTTTGTCTGCTCCTTAATCGTATCGAATTGCTCCAGGGTCAGACCTTTGAACAGTACATCACTTGGAGTCAATTCGGTCCGCTCCCGTGTCACACAATGCTCGATCACTTCAAGCAGATTGGATTTCAACAGGTTGGCCAGCATTTGGACCGTATCCTTACGGAAGGCTTTGCCGTTATACCGAATGTCGAATTTCAGAATGCCGTTCGTGACAATCCCGCTCACATCGAGCGCATATTTCATCTTCGTCCGGTCACTAATGACCGATCCCATCGAGTAAGGAGACATCCGGATATCGCTGTTTGGCAAGTCTTGATCCAACTGTCCGAGATAGTTAAAGCTTACTTGTGGCTCGGCAAAAGCTTG
>NZ_JAALET010000077.1:0-468 GCF_011800655.1 Paenibacillus sp. EKM10P
GAGGACGGACACAAGGATCTGTGTGCCTATATCGTAGCTTCGGAGTCGCTGAGTCTACCGGAACTGCGGAATGCGCTGCAGCCGAAGCTGCCGGATTACATGATCCCGACGTATGTGGTACAGCTGGATCGTTTCCCACTGACGCCAAACGGGAAAATCGACCGGAAGGCATTGCCAGCACCGGAAGCACGCCTTGAAGGAGGCCTGGAGTATGTGGCACCGCGGACGCCACTGGAGGCCAAGCTAGCCCAAATCTGGCAGGATGTCTTGAAGCTGTCCAGCGTAGGAGTCACCGACTCATTCTTCGATGTGGGTGGACACTCCCTGCGGGCCACGACGCTGGTGGCCAAAATCCATCAGGAACTGGGCAGCCGAATTACACTGCGTGAGGTGTTCCAGCACTTTACGATTGAGCAGCAAGCCCAGCTGATCACCGCGCAGGGCACAGACACCTATACGGTGATCCCT
>NZ_JAALET010000008.1:0-217124 GCF_011800655.1 Paenibacillus sp. EKM10P
AGCCATTAGCTCAGTTGGTAGAGCACCTGACTTTTAATCAGGGTGTCGAAGGTTCGAGTCCTTCATGGCTCACCATTCATGCACTTATACGTCATGAATATAATTGTATTGCGGACGTGGCTCAGCGGTAGAGCATCGCCTTGCCAAGGCGAGGGTCGCGGGTTCGATTCCCGTCGTCCGCTCCATATTTGCGCCCTTAGCTCAGCTGGATAGAGCGTTTGACTACGAATCAAAAGGCCGGGAGTTCGAATCTCTCAGGGCGCGCCATTAACTTCATAAGCCGGTGTGGCGGAATTGGCAGACGCGCGCGACTCAAAATCGTGAGGGAAACCGTGGAGGTTCGAGTCCTCTCACCGGCATCTATTTCGGGATGTAGCTCAGCTTGGTAGAGCACCTGGTTTGGGACCAGGGGGTCGCATGTTCAAATCGTGTCATCCCGATTCAAAAGAAAGTCGCTGGAAGCAGCGGCTTTTTTGTTTATGTTATTATCTTTTGTATAATTCAGTAATCTTCAGGTCACACTAACACAAAAAGTGGGACGGAAGGGATTACTGTGAAGCGATTAAGTTGGAAAAAACAGATGAAACGGCGCTGGAAACAGTGGAGAAGAGCAGTGTGGGCATGTACTATTTTTAGTGCGGCTTGTTTACTGGCAGGTTTGGGCGTTCTGTTTTCGAATCATATGCAGGCTATGCTGTCGCAACCACTGGCTACTCCCGTTATGGCAGAGGTGGAAATGAAGGAGTTATCATATAGCCCGACCGAAGACCGCTCCCCACAGATGCAGCTATTGCAAAGTATTCGTGCTTCCGGTATAAGCAGGAAGACCCGTTTGTTAACTACCTACGTATGTGGCACGGAGACCACTTCCTTGGGAACGTTAAGTTCAAAGCAGCTGGAAAATTTGCTGAAGCAACATCCCGATTGGAAGGGAAGGCTTAATACTAAGGGAGAAGTGTGGCTGGAGCGCAGAGTGGAAGATTTGTCGGAGTCATGCAAAGAGCGCGCATATATGGGCTTAAGCACTGATGGGCAGCTTACACTGTTTGAAGGGCTACCAAAAAAGGAAAAAGTAATTCGTACCTTTTTTCAATTGGATATAGGGTCCATGGAGACGGCCTTGCCGGAAGGGGTATATAAACAACTTCAGCAGGGAATCCGTGTACAGGATATAAATGAGTATAACAGTGTAATCTCCACTTTTAGTGATTTTGCAGTGGAGCGAACACAGAGGGTATTAAAGCAGCATTATTGATTACACCAAGTACGGAGACGTTAGGCTTTGCCCACGAGGTGAGGTTTGTAGCGTCTCTTTTTATGTTTTCACTCATGGTTAAACTTTTTCCTCTATTAGATACAAAGTTTTGTTATAATAAAAAGAACGACACATATGTTCGCTTTATATGGGATTTGGTCATGTATATTGACGATAGTGCTGGCTGTTGGTTAGTTACGTCATGTTTGAGCGATAGGGGAGAGATTTTTTTGCGTTTTCTAGGAATTGATCCGGGTATTGCCATCGTGGGCTTCGGATTTGTAGACAAGGTTGGTAGTAAGGTGGTTCCTGTGCAGTATGGCTGCATCCAGACGGAGGCACACACCCCCGAAGAAGACAGGCTGCTTCATGTATATGAAGGCATGTTGCAATTAATTGATAAGTATAAACCGGATGCGGTAGCATTGGAGAAGCTCTTTTTTAATCGCAACGTTACAACGGCTATGTCCGTAAGTCAGGCACGTGGAGTGCTGGTATTAGCTGCCAAACAACGTAATTTGCCTATAGGGGAATACACGCCGATGCAGGTAAAGCAGGCTATTGTAGGGTATGGCAAGGCGGAGAAGAAGCAGGTACAGGAGATGGTTAGAATGTTTCTAAAGCTCCAGGCTGTGCCCAAACCGGATGATGTAGCGGATGCTTTGGCAGTGGCTATTTGTCATGCGCATTCCTATGGACTAAATTCAAAATTAAATGAGGTATTACGAAAATGATAGATTTCTTGCGTGGTTCTGTAGCTCACTTGGAAAATGAATATGTCGTTTTGGATGTGCAGGGTGTAGGGTATCGGGTATTTTGTCCCAATCCTTACGCGTTCGCCAAAACGGAAGGACCGGTGGTTATTTACACTCATCATCATGTAAGGGAAGATGCTATTTTACTGTTTGGGTTTGCAACCCGTGAGGAGCAGCAATTATTCCGTAAACTGATCGATGTATCTGGTATTGGACCGCGTGTGGCACTTGGGATTTTGGGAGGCGGTACGCCTGCTCATGTGGTGACGGCGATTTACCAGGAGAATATCACATTTCTCACCAAATTACCGGGAATCGGTAAAAAGACGGCACAACGCATGATTCTAGATTTGAAAGACAAGCTGGACGGTATTGGGGCGTTGGGAATGGCTACCGGATTGTTTGCGGAGCCTGTTGTAGAAGAAGGCGAAGGTTCGTATTGGAGTGAGGCGCGTGAGGCGCTTAAGGCGCTCGGTTACACGGATGCTGAGTTAGATAAGGTATGGAGCAAAATGAAGAAAGATGCGAAACCTGATGATTCTGCCGACATTTTGATGAAACGGGCTTTGCAACTGTTGTTTGCCGGATAGGACGCTGATGTCCGTGGATAGGATTCTGGTAAAAAGAGGAGCGATGGAATATGGATGACCGGATTATTTCCGCCAATTTGATGATGGAAGACCAGACGGCGGAGTTAAGCCTTCGCCCCCGTTATCTAAATGAATATATCGGGCAAAATCAGGTTAAGGAAAATCTGAAAGTATATATTGAAGCAGCCAAGATGCGTAAAGAAGCATTGGACCATGTATTATTGTACGGACCGCCTGGATTGGGTAAAACCACGCTGGCTAACATTATCGCCAATGAGTTGGGGGTTAATTTACGTACGACTTCAGGCCCTGCAATTGAAAGACCAGGAGATTTGGCAGCATTGCTGACCAACCTGCAAGAGGGGGATGTTTTGTTCATTGATGAAATTCATCGCCTTCATCGTACAGTGGAAGAAGTGATGTATCCGGCGATGGAAGATTTTGCGTTAGACATTATGATTGGCAAAGGTCCGAGTGCACGTTCGGTGCGTTTGGATTTGCCTCCCTTTACTCTTATAGGTGCTACTACACGCGCTGGGTTGCTCTCTGCGCCATTACGTGACCGGTTTGGCGTTATTAGTCGGTTAGAGTTTTATACGACAGACGAGCTGGCTTACATCGTGTCTAGGAATGCGGATATTATGGAAATTGAGATTGTCGGGGATGCTGCGGAGGAAATTGCATTGCGTTCACGGGGAACACCGCGGATTGCCAACCGACTGTTAAAAAGGGTACGTGATTTTGCCCAAGTGGCTGGAGACGGTATTATTCATTCAGAGTTGGCTGCTGAGGCACTAAGGAGACTTCAAATAGATCCACTCGGGCTGGATGAAATTGATCATAAAATGCTTAAGGCTATGATTCATTCATTCCGGGGCGGACCTGTAGGATTGGACACCATTGCTGCGACCATTGGCGAAGAGAGCCAGACGATTGAGGATGTGTATGAGCCTTATTTGTTACAAATTGGTCTTTTACAAAGAACACCTCGGGGACGAACAGTGACTCCGACGGCATATGCTCACCTTGGAATTCCAATGCCAACAGACCCACGGTGACTAGAAAACCATGGTGCCTTTTAAAAATCATTGAATGCTATTCGTAAGTATGGCGATATGAAATGGATAGACAGATAAATTGAGGTAAGAAGTGTGTAAGTCCGATTCGAGCGGGTTCAAAATTTGGTTTATTCCGCCGATGTATTTAAAGGGAAATACGCAGGTCGAGATCCGATAAATCATGTAATAAAAGTGCTAGTCAGCTAGAATTGGGGGAGCTAGAAATGAGTGGAGAAACATTGAACCGAAAAAAAACTTTCGGAGCGTGGACAGGCGGCTTCAAACGAGCAGCAGTTATTATGGTATTAGCTACAGCTTGCATACCTTGGTCTTCGGGCGTTCACGCTGCTGCTGCCCAAGAAGAGATTCGTGTAGTGATCTTTGCGGATCTAGGTAGTAAATATAAAGCGACAGTCCCCGCTGTAACTTTGAAATCATCAGGAAGCCTGAGTGTCGGCCAGAACAGTGGGGGAAGCTTTCAGGCTTGGATGGGACTGCCGGACAGTACGGCTCGTTTTAGTGTAGACAGCTATCGAGTGAAGGTACTTGAAGGAAATGAAGCGACTGCGATAAAAGCGGCTCAAGCTCTGCAAAAGACTAATGATAAACCTACTGTTTTTATCGGTTCAAAAAACGGTAGCTCTGTCTATCAAGTGTATGCGGGATTATATGCTAGTGAACAGTCGGCACAGGCTGCTGTGCAGCGGATTTCCTCAGCAACCGGAGCACAGGCCGAAGTTAAGGGAAACAAACATTGGTCGACGGGAAGCTACGGAACCGAGCAGGAGGCTAATCTTGTTCGCACGACTATTGCTGCCGCAGGCTTTGATGCTTTTACAGTAATTCAATCAAGAGGCCAGTACGCTGTATGGGTTGGAGAAGAAAGTAATGACAGCAAGCTGTCGGCCTTGAAAACAGAACTGGAGAGCAAGCAGCCCAGACTCACCCTTTCCAAAGTGAATACTACTCAAACTGGTCTGATTCTAAGACAGGAAGCAGGAGTAACGACAGGCTCACAGGCGATGTCTCATTACATGCTAAGTGGCTCTAATAACAGCAAGGTAATTGTCAACGGCGGTAATAATGGAATCCAAGTGGTCGAAAGATCACAGCGTACATATCGCGGCGACATGGAGATTGGCATGACGTCAGGACAGCTGGCGCTTGTAAATGAAGTCCCTTTGGAGCAGTATTTGTATTCCGTAGTAGGAGCAGAGGTCTATTCTTCATGGCCAGATGAAGCGCTCAAGGCTCAAGCGGTAGCTGCTCGCAGTTATGCGCTTGCCCAAGGCAATCGGTTTCAGATCGGCAATGTGGTAGATGGCACCCTAAGCCAAGCTTACAACGGTAAGAGCTCAGAACATGCGAATGTCAACGAGGCTGTAGATGCAACAGCTGGTGAAGTTATTAAGAGTGGCAGCAAAGTAGTCGAAGCTGTATTCTCTTCTAATGCGGGCGGTGTGACAGCAGATGCTTCCGAGGTGTGGAATAGTGGTGGTGAAGCGTTTGCGAGCGTGGACAGCTCGGGAGATACTTCGGCACAAAAAGGAGCACAAGAGTGGTATCACGTACTTCTCTCCAGTGGCAAGACAGGCTATATTCGCGAGGATAATGCTAAGGAGCTAGAGGGAGTTACAGAAGCAGGGTTAGACAAAATCACCGTCACTGCAGAAAATACAAATGTGCGTCCTATTCCCCAAATCCAATCAACGGTTACACCCGTAGCAAAGGCGCAGCCGGGCGAAGAGATGATTGTTTTGGAAAAGGTGCCTCAATCCGGAGACTATGCATGGGTTAGAGGCCCCTTTACAGCAGCTCAAATTGCTAAGTCCTTGCAAGGAAAAATAACTGGCACGGTACCATCCTCTATTAATCACCTTGATGTCACCAAACGAGGTCCGTCAGGGCGAGTATTGGAGGTTGAAGCAGATGGCACTCCTTTAAAAGTGAAATATCCGGACATGTATCGCTCAGCGATGGGGGGACTGCCGAGCACATTGTTTGATATTGCGAGTACCGGCAGTTATACTGTATTAGGCGCTGATGGAGCTACTACTCATGTAAGCGGCACACAAGGCACCCAAATTCTGTCTGCATCTGGCACCAGCACTTCAAGTGGTAACGGGGTGGTCGTCATGAATGAAGATCGCCATGCACGAGTCATCGACAAAACGCAAAGCTTTATTTTTACAGGTAAAGGGAATGGTCATGGCTTGGGCTTATCACAATGGGGGGCCAACGGTTTGGCAGAGCAGGGGTATGATTACAAGAAAATTTTGCAACACTATTACAAAAATGTGGATATAGTTAAGGACTGACCAATATATGAACGTAAACGACTACGATTTTGAACTACCTGAAACATTAATTGCACAGACGCCTTTGCTTGAGCGGACCGCTTCTAGATTACTGACGTTAAACAAAAACAACGGCGAAGTGGGACATCATACATTTTCGGATATTGTGCAGTATCTTCAGCCAGGGGATACGCTGGTTCTGAATGATACCAGGGTAATTCCTGCACGTTTGTTTGGCATCAAGCAAGACACTGGGGCTAAGGCCGAGGTTCTGCTGCTTAAACAACTGGAGGGAGACCGATGGGAAGCATTGGTGAAACCCGGCAAAAAGCTGAAAAAGGGAGCTGTTATTGTTTTCGGTGATGAGCTGAAGGCAGTTATTGAGGAAGAAGGAGATATGGGCGGAAGGGTACTTTCATTTTCATATGATGGTATTTTTCAGGAGATTCTGGATCGCTTGGGGCAGATGCCGCTTCCTCCGTATATCAAGGAACAGCTGGATGATCGTGAGCGGTATCAAACCGTTTATGCTCGGCACGAAGGTTCTGCTGCGGCACCAACGGCAGGGTTACATTTTACAGATGAATTACTGGACCAAATTAAAGAGAAGGGCGTTACGGTTGCCTTTATCACACTTCATGTCGGTTTAGGGACGTTCAGACCGATGTCGGTGGATACGATTGAAGAACATGTTATGCATGAAGAATACTATTCATTGTCACAGGAAACGGCAGATGTACTCAATGCAACCAAGGCACGCGGTGGGAGAGTCGTGGCAGTGGGAACAACCAGTTGCCGAACGCTGGAGACGGTGGGCAATAACTTCGTAGATGGTGTGCTACAGGCCAGCAGTGGCTGGACACAGATTTTTATTTATCCAGGCTATGAATTCCGTGTGGTGGATGCAATGATTACGAATTTCCATTTGCCTAAGTCCACCTTGGTTATGCTGGTCAGCGCACTAGCTGGCAGAGAGAATATTATGCATGCTTACCAGGAGGCGATTGACCAAAAATATCGGTTCTTTAGCTTCGGGGACGCTATGTTCATTTATTAATTAAGGATGGTAGAGAAAATATGGCACCAGCAATAAGATACGAACATATTAAGACCTGCAAGCAATCAGGAGCACGTCTGGGGCGTGTACACACACCACACGGAGTGATTGAGACTCCAACCTTTATGCCTGTGGGAACTCAAGCAACTGTTAAAACGATGAGCCCTGAGGAACTGAAAGCGATGGATGCTCAAATTATTTTGAGTAATACGTACCATCTGTTTCTTCGTCCTGGTCATGATATTGTCCGTGAAGCGGGCGGACTGCACAAGTTTATGAATTGGGATCGTCCTATTTTAACAGACAGCGGCGGATTCCAAGTGTTTTCCTTAAGTGAAATGCGTAAAATTTCAGAGGAAGGTGTTCATTTTCGCTCTCATTTAAATGGAGATAAGAAGTTTCTTTCTCCGGAAGTGGCAATGGAAGTCCAAAACTCACTTGGCTCGGATATTATGATGGCCTTCGATGAATGTCCACCGTTTCCGGCTGAGTATGAATACGTGAAAAAGTCACTGGAGCGTACCAGCCGTTGGGCTGAGCGTTGTTTGGAGGCACATGCGCGTCCTCATGATCAAGGTCTGTTCGCCATTGTACAAGGAGGCATGCATGAAGATCTGCGTAAGCAAAGTGCGGCAGATTTGACTTCCATGGATTTCCCGGGGTATGCTATTGGTGGACTGAGTGTAGGTGAACCTAAGCATTTGATGTATGAAGTGCTCGATTATACGGTTCCTCTGCTTCCTACCAACAAACCACGTTATCTGATGGGCGTAGGTTCGCCGGATGCTTTGATTGAAGGCTCCATTCGTGGTGTGGATATGTTCGACTGTGTACTTCCAACCCGAATTGCTCGCAATGGGACAACGATGACAAGTCAAGGACGTCTTGTCGTTCGGAATGCGAATTATGCAAGCGATTTTGGCCCGCTTGATCCGGCTTGTGATTGCTACACTTGTCGCAATTATTCACGTGCTTACTTGCGACATTTAATTAAAGCAGATGAAACCTTCGGGCTCCGACTGACAACGTATCATAACTTGCATTTCTTAATACAATTGATGCGTAATGTCAGACAAGCGATTATGGATGACAGGCTGCTTGATTTCCGCGATGAATTTTTTGAGCAGTACGGTCTTCATGATAATGATAAAGGCTTTTAAGTTTTAGGGGAGAGTATACGAAAGGGGGATTTAATGTGTTTCATTTTGCTACAGCTGCGGCTGCACCTGGTGGAGCTGGCGGACTTTTTCAAATGATCTGGCCACTGGCTCTGATGTTTGTAATCTTCTATTTCTTGCTGATTCGTCCGAATCAGAAAAAACAAAAGCAGCGTCAATCGATGCTTCAAGCTTTGAAAAAGGGAGATAAAGTAATTACAATCGGAGGTCTTCACGGTACAATTGTGGAGATTACGGACGATGTGGTTGTTTTGCGTGTGAATGATGTGACAAAGCTGACCTTTGACCGCAGTGCAATTAGTAATGCGATTGCAAAAGACACTGCAACTGAGGAAGTTGTTTCTAAATCGTAATATGCGATTGTAATGCAAAAACCGAGCCTTAGAGGAGGCTCGGTTTTTTTGTGTTGCATACATGTCGACTTACTTGCTGAAGTTAATGCCAAACATCCCGCCACCTGCTCCTATGACAAACGCGATTCCTAAGTGCATCAGGTCTTTACCGTTCATGCCTGCATCCAATGCCAAAAAACCGACCAGAAGAACGATTAGTCCATACAGAATGCCTGTAATACCGCCTTGATACCAGCCTTTGTTCGTGGATCTTTTACCAGCGACGAAGCCGCCAGATAGCATGGCGAATGCGTGGACGATGTACGTATACAATGATAAATCCTGTTCTTGCATCTGTGTCATCCACAAGAGTATTGAAAGAATCAATGCGCCAAACAGCATCCATGCAAAGGCATAAAATAAGCCGGATAAAATGGGATGGGCCAGACGAAACGAACACCAGCGGCGAATGAGCTCCATGGATAATTCCTCCTGTACCAAGGTTTGAACTATTATCATTCTATGGCCAAGCTTCCCGGGTTAGTACCAAGTCGTAAGCAGTCTTTCTCTTTATTTCAATAATTTAGCCTTTTGTTTTTTGTATGAGCCAAGTGAGGAACGGTCAGAATACGTGTACAATGAACGACTAATGTCTTGTCGCAAGTACAGGAGAGGAGGCGAACCTATTGAGTCACGATATTTTTGCTCATATTTTTCGGACGCTGCTCATGTATTTTATTGTATATCTGGTGATGCGCTTGATGGGTAAAAGGGAGATCGGAAAACTGTCTGTTTTCGATCTCGTCATATCCATTATGATTGCGGAAATTGCTGTGTTCAGCCTGGAGGATATAAAACGTCCACTTTATGAAGGGTTGATTCCTTTAGGAGTGCTGTTAATTTTGCAAATCGGGATTTCCTATTTCAGTCTGAAAAGTCGGCGTCTGCGCTTACTATTTGATGGTAGGCCCAGTGTATTGTTCTCCAATGGACAACTAAACAAGGACGAAATGGCGAAGCAGCGTTATAACTTAGATGACTTGCTGTTACAACTTCGTGAACAAAATATAGAAAGTTTGGACGAGGTTGAATATGTCATTCTGGAAACAACAGGTAAACTCACGGTGATTAGCAAGGATATTTACGATGGCGCTAAACGCGAAAAAATAAAGCAGGAACAAAGCGAGAATGATTTGATAAGCAAAGAGCACCAGGAAAATAGAGTCCACCCTTCTCCACAAATCGGTGGAAAGTTTAGATATGAGGGACTGCCGATTCCATTAATTATGGATGGCAAGGTGCTGGATCGAAATTTGGAACGGATGGATATGAACCGTTTTTGGCTTAAAAATCAGATTCAAGCGAAGGGACACAAAGATTTTAAGGATGTTTTCTTATGCTCGGTCAACCATAGAGGGGATGTATATATTACACCACCGGTCTATGGAGAATCTTCAGATTAGCTTATTTTATGCTTTAAACCATCTTCTCAGGATTGGAATGCGTGTGAGGTTGTCCCAGTCGATCATTTTGATCAAGGTCATCAGGAAAAGGTACAGAATAATTCCCAAGCCTGCGGCAAAAATAAACTGGAGCCACATTTGATCGAAAATCGTTAAATGTCTGTAGGTATATAATACCGCTGCCGCCATAATGATCATGCCTATCCCGGTTTTCCAGAAGTCAAGTAAACGTACACGAAAGCGAAGCAGTCTGCTGACACTGAAGCCATGTAGGAGGGTAACGATAGCACTGTTAATACAGATGGCGATGACAGCTCCGTAGATACCGTACTGAGGCTGGGAAGCAAGCCATACAATCAGCCCAATTTTGATAATGGCTCCGACAAAGGTGTTCAATAAGGCGCTTCCAGGACGGTCTAACGCCTGAAGTGCTGCCTGAAGCGGGGCCTGAATGTACATAAAAAGTGCAAAGGGCGCCATGAGTTTAAGCATGCCCGCAATATCGCCATTATTGTAGAGCAGCAGACACAGCGGCTCTGCTAATACATACATAATTACGGCAAATGGCGCTCCTGCGACTAAAGCAAGACGAAGCGATTGATGCAAACGTTTGTGAATGGCGGTAATATGCCCTTTTGCTGCTGCTTCGGATAACGAAGGCACGAGTGAAACAGCCAGCGAACTGGTAAGGGCTCCAGGTAGTAATAACACAGGAATAACCATGCCCTGCATGGCTCCATATTGTGCAGTTGCCACGCCAGTTGCAATGCCTGCTACGGCGAGGCTACGCATGCATAAGATAGATTCGAGCAAATAAGATAAGGAACCGACAAGCCTTCCAGCAGTAACGGGAACGGAAATCGACATAAGACGTGACAAAACGGATGATTGCTCGGTATGAACTTCTGAAGGTAAAGGCGCCTTCGGTTGAAGAATGTGATCTTTTCGCTGATTCCAGGCGTATTGCCACAGCAGCACAACCATGCCAATGAATTCACCCGCCAAAGCACCAAGCATTGCACCCGCAGCAGCGTAGGCTACCCCATGGGGAAGTAACAAGTAAGCAAACCAAATGACGCAAAAAATGCGCATGACGGTTTCCGCAATGGAGGAGCTTGCGGAAGGGATCATATTTTGTTTTCCTTGAAAATAGCCCCTATAAGCTGAGGAAACAGCAACAATGACAATCATTGGGCTCATACTCACGAATGTATAATACACACGGCTGTCGGTCAGGAGATGGCTTGTGATCCAAGGTGCAAACACAAGACAGATTGCCATGGCGATCAGGCTGAGTGTAATGGTGAAGCGCAAGCTAGTGTGCAAAATACGCCGCGACATTTCGGGTTGCCCCGCCGTCTCAGCTTCAGCTACAAGCTTGGCTACCGCAAGAGGGATGCCGCCGGTAATAAGAGTCACTAGTACAATAAAAAAGGGATACCCCTGCTGGTACAAGCCGACTCCTTCGGGGCCGATGATACGCGGGAGTGCGATTCGGGGAATAAAACCCAGTAGCCGATTGATGATTCCCGCTGCCAATAAAATAATTGCTCCATGAATGAATGTCTGCTTTTTCAATCGCAACTCCCTCTTCCCCAAAATGAAATTCTGCGTCTATGTGTTTCTTTAGAAGATATGCTGAACCTGTCCATGTTCATGACAAGCTTTTCAGCTTAGAAACAAGGTGATCCAGACTACAAGAGGGAGAGTGGTGAATTCTGCTATTGACGAGCGAAATGAATGCATATATTGTTGATTTACGGCTATTTTTCGATGAAAAGAAGGGTTTTCCAAGATCAGGACAGAAATGTTCTATAAAGCAGTCAATAACCCCGCTAATTGCTGATCTGCGGAACCGATAGTCGCTGGGAGGAGGAACGACCATCGTGGGTATGGAAGAGCTGGATGAGCAGGATTGGGATGACGCAATTGAGATACTCTGTCAAAGTAAGGCAGACGAGCTGATCCTTGTAGGTTATGAACATGTCACCAGTAAGGACGTGTGGAATTGCGTCAGCCATAAATATGAAAAGGAGGGTATTCCTCCGCTGCACAAGCTCGTTAACGATATACTTTCCCTTAAAGCGACGAGCTTTATGAACTATTTGACGATGTCCGCATTACGGGGCTCCACTTTCGAATAGAAGGGGGTCTTTTTTTGCGTTCAAATTGACTGCTTTTTGAGGGGTAGCTATAATAGGAATATTGAGAATGAAAGGGGAACATGGGACGGAATGAAAAGAATTCTAAGTTTCATCGTGGTCGTGCTCATAACTACTGGTGTTATGGTCGGGACAAGCCCGGGCCTACTAAAAAGTTTAAAATTAGGCCTCGATTTAAAGGGAGGCTTTGAAATTTTATATGAAGCCCAGCCTTTGGAAGCCGGGCAGCGTGTAACCAGCCAGTCTCTGATACAAACAGCACAAAGCTTGGAGAGACGTATTAATGCGCTTGGTACGACTGAGCCGGAAGTAACAACTGAGGGGAGCAATCGGATTCGCGTGCGGCTTGCTGGTGTCTCTAATGAGGCGGAAGTCCGCTCCATGCTGAAAAAACCCGCAGAGTTAACCTTCCGTAGTGCAACGGCAGCAGATGCTAAAAAGCCGGGTCAATACAGCAAAATTGAGCTCCGCGGTAATGATTTTGTGGAGAATGGTGCAGTGGTAGGCTATGATCAGCTGAACAAGCCTGAGATTAGTATCAAAGTAAAAGACAAAGCTAAATTTGCAGAAATCACAAAGCGACTTATGAATAAAGAGTTGGCTATTTTCCTGGATGATGAATTACTGTCTGCACCTACAGTCCGTAGTGAATTGACGGATGGCAGTGCTTCGATTACAGGTAGCTACACACGTGATGAGGCGAACAAGCTAGCAGATACGATCAACCTGGGTGCTCTTCCGCTTAAACTGACGGAAAAATATTCTCAGAGTGTAGGAGCTACACTGGGTCAGTTGTCACTGGATCAGACGATCCGTGCCGGTTTGATCGGTTCGGTCATCATTCTGATCTTTATGATTGCAATGTTCCGTGTACCGGGACTGATAGCTAGCTTCTGTCTCATCGTTCATACCTGGCTGGTGCTTGCGATTTTTTATTTGGGCGGTTTCGTGCTCACACTTCCGGGTATCGCAGCCTTCGTGCTCGGGATCGGGATGGCGGTGGATGCCAATATCATTACGTATGAACGGATTAAAGAAGAAATCAAGTCAGGCAAAACGATTCGTTCTTCTGTCATTGCAGGCAGTAAGGCATCGTTCCGTACTGTTATGGATGCCAATATTACGACAATTATAGCGGCAGCCGTCATGTTTGGTCTGGGTACAGGCTCCGTTCGAGGATTCGCTCTCGTGCTCATCGTTGATATTGTCGTGAGTATTTTGACAAATATCTTCTTCTCGCGCTTCTTGCTCAATCTGCTGGTTAAAGCAGATGCTGTGAAGAAGGCCAAGTATTTTGGTGTGAAGGAGAGTGATATCAGTGCGCTTTAATTGGGACTATAAATATGTCAAGATGAGCAAGTGGTTTTACACGTTCTCGATTATTATCACATTGCTTGGTATTTTGAGCTTATCGATATTTGGTTTGAATTACGGGGTTGATTTCCGTTCCGGTTCCAACGTGGATGTTAATTTGACTAAGACAGTTACACAAGAACAGATTCAAGCTTTGCTGAACAAGAACGGGATCGGCAAAGAGGTGGATTATACACCAGGTAAAGAGCGTTTCGGCATTCGTTTTTCACAGGTATTAACGGATCAGCAAGTGAATGAATTCAAAACCTCTTTTAACAAAGAGCTTGATCCGAAGGCATCATTTGAGGTCAATACGGTGGATACGGAAATGGCGCAAGAGCTGGAGCAAAATGCAATCTGGGCGATTTTGCTGGCCTCTGTGGCTATTGCTATCTACATTTCGATCCGGTTTGAATGGCGTTTTGCGGTTGCTGCAATTGTTTCGCTGCTGCATGATGCGTTTCTCGTCATTAGTATATTCTCGATTTTCCGGCTTGAGGTGGATTTGACCTTTATTACGGCTATTCTGACAATTGTCGGTTTCTCCATTAATGACACCGTCGTTATTTTTGACCGTATTCGGGAAAATCTGCGATTTGCAAAGAAAAAGTCCAGAACCGACTTGGAGCAAGTCGTCGATCACAGTATTGCACAGACAATGACGCGTTCACTCGCAACTGTGTTTACAGTGTTTATTGCCTCCGTCTGCCTATTCATTTTTGGCGGCGAGTCCATTCGGATGTTCTCGCTTGCGATGGTTATCGGTTTGCTGTTCGGTGCTTACTCTTCCATCTTCATTGCCAGCCCGCTGTGGGTAGCTTTGAAGGGAAAACAAAAGACGTCAACAACTGGTGGAGCGGCCAAAACTGCAAAGTCTTAAGTTACGCAAATACCAGTAGTATAAATTAAAGAGAAAGCCGCGTCTGCTTGGGCGCGGTTTTCTAAGGTTTTAAGAATTCGGTTATATTGGATTGGAGCTTTATCGGGAAATGGTTAGTTCAGGATTGAGGGGGAAACGTTGTGAATAGCGAACGCAGCCGATCATTAGAAACTGCGGCGTTGAGCGGAATTGTAGGCAATCTCGCGCTGGCTGTTCTAAAGGGAACCGTCGGTTATGCAGCAAACAGCAAGGCGTTGATGGGGGATGCACTGCACACGGCTGCGGATAGTGCTTCCCGTTTGCAGGAGATGCTGTTTTCCAAGGGTGGTACAGATCACGGAATGCTGGCGCGGTTGCGGAACGGTGAAAAAGTTCGGACGGTTATATCTGTGGTGCTGGCTATTTTAGTGCTGATGAGCGGACTTCAACTAGCTATTTCTGCTATTCGTTCATTAAGCAGTTCGGAACCGCAAGCTCCCGGTTTGTACGCATTAATTACCGTGTTTATTGCTTTGGTGTTGAGAGAAGCGTTGTTTCAGTTTCAATATCGCTACTCGATTAAACACGGCCATAAAGCGGAAGCGGATCGGTACGCTAACCATGAACGGTACTCGCTATATGCATCGCTGATTGCATTGATCGGCATGATCGGTGCAATGACTGGCGAGGCAATGGAGTGGCCTGCATTGTTATATCTTGATCCAACTGCAGCTTTGCTGGTAGCCTGTCTGGTGTTGCGTAAAGGATATCTCATGGTAATGAATACCGCATACCAGGTGCCTGCACAGCCCTTGCAGGAGGAAGACTCCCAGCGCTTTATGGAGACGATTCAACGGGTATATGGTATTGTAACGGTTGAACACTTACATGCTCAGGAAACGGGTCATTTCATAACAGTGGATGTAACGATAAGTGTTAACCCGCGGATTACGGTGCAGGAGGCGCAGGAAATTGCTGATCGAGCCAAAAATTTACTGTTAGCCCGTTTTCCACAGGTGACTCATGTACAAATGCAGTTCATTTCTTACCAAGCCGGGTATCCTTATAAATCCAACTATGAACTGCCAGATAATGATGCGTCGTCCTTGCTTCAATAAGGCAGGCCGACTATGAAAGAAAGGTGAATAGGATTGCTTCATTCGCAGTACAGATGGAAGACCCCGGAGGTTAACCTGGAAGCGGCTCAGCCGTTAACAGAAGAGCTGGGGATTTCACCATTGTTGTCCCGGCTTTTAGTGAACCGGGGCGTCACTACGGCCGGGGAAGCAAACCGCTTTTTGTACGGAAGTGTGGACGATGTACACGACCCATTTCTGCTTCTTGGCATGAAAGAGGCCGTGCCGAGAATTCGCCAGGCTCTGGAGCGCGGCGAGCATATATTAATCTATGGCGATTATGATGCGGACGGCGTATCCAGTACATCATTGATGATTCAGCTTATGCGTTTTCTGAAGGCTTCTTATGATATTTACATTCCCCATCGTTCTAATGAGGGATATGGTCTGCACAATCATGCTCTAGATTGGGCACATCAGCAGGGAGTGACGCTGGTCATTACAGTGGATACGGGAATTAGTGCAGTAGAGCAAATTGCTTATGCGACTTCCTTAGGAATCGATGTGATTGTGACTGACCATCATGAGCCGCCTGCTGTGCTTCCCGAGGCTTATACTTTGATCAATCCGAAGCTGCCGGATTGTCCCTACCCGTTTAAAGGCCTTGCAGGCGTTGGTGTTGCTCTGAAGCTGGCTCAGGCGCTGTTGAGTGAAGTACCCGAGGAATGGTTTGAAATCGCCGCTATTGGTACGGTAGCTGATTTGATGCCACTACATGGTGAGAATCGGACGATAGTACGTAGAGGGATTCAATCCATGAGAAACACTGCATTTCCAGGAATTCGGGCGTTGCTTCATGTAGCGGGTGTGGAGATATCCACAGTGACTTCGGTCAACATCGCATTTGCATTGGCACCGCGGATTAATGCGAGCGGGCGTCTGGATCATGCGGGACGAGCAGTTTCCCTGCTGACGACAGAAAAAGAGGAGGAAGCAGACCAGCTTGCGCATGCGCTGGATCTGCTCAATCGTGAGCGTCAACAAGTGGTCGAACACATTGTGGAGCAAGCCGAGCAGCAATTAGCATCCAAACTAAATGAAGGCAAGCTTCCATCTGTGATTGTTTTGGCTGGTGAGGGCTGGAATGTTGGTGTCGTCGGAATTGTGGCATCCAAGCTATTGGATCGGTATTATCGTCCGACCATTATTCTAGGCATAGATGCGGAGACAGGCATGTGCAAAGGCTCTGCTCGTTCTATTCCTGCATTGGATATTTACAGTGCTCTTACAGATTGCCATGAGCTCATGGAGCATTTTGGTGGACATCCTTCGGCAGCGGGGATGACGCTGTCCCGTGACAATCTGGAATTATTCGAAGAACGGCTTAACCGCTATGCAGGTTCCATTTTGACACCGGAGGATTTTATCCCTATAGCTGAGGCTGATATGGTCTGTCGTCTGGATGAGGTGTCTTTACAAGTGGTTGAAGAACTGGAATTACTTCAGCCTTTTGGGATGGGAAATCCTTCTCCACGATTCATATTACAGGGGCTTCAATTGCGCGAGGCTCGCAAAATGGGACGTGAGAAAAACCATGTGAAGCTACTATTGGAGCAGAATGGTTTATCGTTGGATGCGATTGCCTTCCGACGTGGCGATTTGGCTGATTTTTTACAGCAGCAAACGGACATAGATCTGTTGGGCGAGTTATCAATTAACGAGTGGAACGGTAAACGTTCACTTCAGCTGATGATGCAGGATATTCGTGTGCAGGCTCCGCAAATTTTTGATTATCGTGGAGTATCGGACCCACTTGCCGAACTGGAGCGAGGGCTGAGGATCTTCCATCCAAGCTTAGAGGAACGAAAGAATGATGTTGCGGTGTTGATCCATCCGTCATCCCGGCTTCGGACATCGAGCTCCGTGGGCGCTGAATACTTATGGTTATACGATAAAGATGGCAGCGTTACTCCTAGTGATGGTCGAAAAGATACACAGCACTCTGTGAAGTCGCTGTTCGTACTGGAGCCGCCAGATACACCCGAGCAGTTTCATGCATTATGGTCTACCTTTGAGAATGTAGAGAACGTGTTTCTTCTTCATTCGATCAGTGAGCGTGGCGGCCGGCTCGTGAGCCCCGATAGGGAGCTGTTTAAGCGTATTTACATTGTGCTTTCTCGAATGGGAACACAGCTAATTGATGAAAAAGCAATGCTACCTGCTCTTAGCAGGCAGTGCTCGTGTTCAGTGCGCATGTTATCCAAGGTATTGGACATCTTCGAGGATCTTGAATTTTTGACTCGTACAGATGGTCAATTTTGTTTTGTATCCAATCCGCCCAAGCGGGATTTAACTGCTTCTCCGCGCTATCAGGAATTGTACAATATGGCTGAGATGGAGCGGTATTTACTGGATGCGGACACCACCCAGATGACGAGCTGGATCATGTCGCTTATGAAAGGTGCGTCTTGAGATATTACCTTGTAGTTTTGTAAAATGTATATACTAATTAGAAGTTTACAGTAGGAGGAACTAAGTTGGACTACAAAGAATATATTCGGGTAATTTCCGATTTTCCACAACCAGGGATTAGTTTTAAGGACATTACGACCCTAATGAAAAATGGTGAACTGTATCGCAAGGCGATCAACGATATGAAGGAACTGGTATCTGATTTAAAAATTGATTTGATTGCAGGTCCGGAAGCACGTGGATTTGTTGTCGGTGCACCTCTGGCTTATGCGCTTGGTGTTGGTTTTATTCCCATCCGTAAGAGTGGCAAGCTGCCTGGAGAAACCATTGAGGAAGCATACGGTTTGGAATATGGTAAGGATACTCTAGCTATGCATAAGGATGCGATTGAGCCGGGGCAAAATGTTCTGATTGCTGATGATCTGCTTGCTACAGGTGGAACCATCGCTACGTCCGTTAACTTGGTACGCCAACTTGGTGGCAATGTGGCAGGGGCTGCCTTTCTTATCGAGCTGTCTGACCTCAACGGACGGGCAAAGCTGCCTGATGTAGATGTATTCACCCTAATTAAGTATTAAGTATTAAGTATTAAGTATTAAGTGTTTAGAAACCGGGGTTTCCCGGGAAATATTTATACATGGATTGCCTAAATAGTCCGATGGAACATCTCTTTATCTAAAGAGTTGCTCCATCGGACTATTTTTTGATTGTAATTAAATTGGATTATTTTATTGTAACAAATTACCACGGTTTTTATTGGAAAATAGTTATAAAAAAATAAAATAAATGTCGATAAAAGTGTAAAAAGAAACAGAGGGGGATATACATTGGGTATATTTCAATTTAAGAGTTTACAAGCACGGACACTTTCTACCTTGGTTCCGTTAGTACTTATAACGCTGATTTTAATCAACTTTTTGTCTTATTTTTTTGCCAAACAGAAGCTGGATACGGAAATAAGCCAAAATGCTGCTCATTCCTTGTCGAGGGCTCAAGCAGATATTGCAGCTAACGTAGATCGTCATGCTTTGCTTGTTTCGATGCTGACTAAGAGTGCGGAACAACTGGGAACAGAAATGAACATTGAGGGCTATGGACGACTCTTTGAACAAGAGCTGACATTAAATGATATGACTTACGGGTTAGGGATTTATTTTGCTAAAGATGCGTATGACCCAGGAGTGACATACCGTTCAATATATGTGCATAGAGACGGCGAGCTAGTCAAGCAATCGACTGAATATGACGATTCGCAATATGACTATTTAACGCAGCCTTGGTATACAGAAGCCGTGGAACGTGGTAAAGATATAAATTTCACAGAGCCTTTTTACGATAGCAAGCTGAACATCAATATGATTACGGCAGGGAAAGCATTTTACGACAGGGAGGGGAAACTATTAGGTGTCATTACAGGCGACCTAAACATGACGAGTATCCAGACGTATATTGAAAAAATGAAGTTTGGTACTCAAGGTAGTGCGATCTTAGTGGATAAGAATGGAGCCATTCTGTCATCCGGTCTTCAGTCCTTAAAAGCAGGCGAGCCGTTAAAAAACACGATGAATGCGGAAGCAGCACAATCTATTCAAAGTGGTATGTCTGGACAACTATCCATACACATTGATAATGAGGACTACCGGATAATGTACGAAACACTCCCACAAACCGGATGGAAAATTGGTGTATTACTGCCAGAATCGGATTTGAATCGCTCTGCGAATGAAATGCTTAAACTTCTGCTGATTGTTAGTGTTATAGGTATTTTACTAATTATGGGAGCGGTATTGATTAACAATTCAGGCATGATCAAAGAAATTAAAAAAATTAGGCAGATGACCAATCGTATGGCACTTGGTGATTATACCGTTGAATTACCACATCATCGTAAAGATGAATTTGGCCAAATGGCTGATGGGATCAATAAGGTGATTGTTGCAACCAGAGGAATGGCATCACGCTTGAGCGAAGAGTCAGGTGTAATCTCAGGTGTATCTTTAAAAATATCTCAGGAGATTTCCGGAGCGACTAAAGATGCGCACCATAATGCAGGAGAACTGGCGCAGGTAAAGGAAGGGGCAGAGCTTCAGTTGGCCGCAGCAGCAGAAAGTGCGACTGCGATGGAAGAAATGGCTGTTGGCATACAGCGTATTGCTGAATCTATACAGCATGTATCCGAGGCTACCACTGAGATTGAACTTAAAGCACAACAAGGAAATGAACGGTTGAACGTGGTCAGCCAAGGAATGCATAAAGCAAAAATGTCTATGGATGAGGCAGGCAGGGTAGTAAGCTCGTTAAATGAGCGGTCCGCTCAAATTGGCAGCATTATTGGAATGATTCAGGATATTAGTGGGCAGACCAAGTTACTGTCGCTGAATGCTTCCATTGAAGCCGCTCGTGCTGGGGAGCATGGCCGAGGGTTCGCTGTAGTGGCTTCAGAAATCGGAAAGCTGGCCGTAAACGTAAGCGAGTCTGCGGAGCAAATTACAAGTCGAATCCGATCCATGCAGGAAGAAACCAAATTCGCTTTGGAAGGAATGCAGCAGGGGGCTCTGGAGATGGATGAAGGCGTATCTATTTTACGTGAGGTGGAAGAACGTTTTATTGCGATGAATCAAGATATTCAGCAGGTGGCGATAGAAGTGCAGGAGGTCTCATCTGCCTCTGAAGAAATGTCGGCAGGCTCAGAGGAAGTTGCAGCCTCCATTGGTTATCTTGCAGACATTGCGAAAGCTTCAGCTGAACGTACAGGCCAAGTCTCGGAACGATCCGAACGGCAGCTAAAGGACCTGAAAGGTCTGGATAGCTCTGCCAAGTCGCTTACAGGTGTTTCCGATACGCTTAATCAGGTCGTATCCCGTTTTCGTGTGTGATATCTTATTTTAAAAATAAATAAAAAAGCCGTGCATAAAAAGACGCCGTTCCATGTAAGAAGGATACTTACACGCTTGTCTATACAGCCTGAGCGTGTTCATCCATAACTAACATGGAGCGGCGTTTTAAAATTGAAAAATAGATATTAATCTGGTGTTTTTTCAGTTAAAGGTTCCTGCGTTTTATCATTCGACCAGCCGAGCACATCAACCAGCTTGAAGAACAAACTCAGAATAATACCGATGATTGTCGCCAGGGCCATACCTTTCAAGGTGACCGCACCCCAAGTGAGCGTAGTACCGCTGATTCCGACCACAAGCACGATGGTGGCGAGCAGCATGTTAGTTGGCTTGGCGAAATCAACTTTTTGCTCGACGAAGATTCTAAGACCAGAGGCAGCGATCACACCGAATAATAGCAAGGATACGCCACCCATAACTGGAGACGGAATATTAGAAACAATCGCTGAGAACGTACCCGAGAAGGACAACAGAATGGCAATAATAGCCGCTCCGCCAATAACCCATACAGAGTACACTTTAGTTAATGCCATAACACCGATATTTTCACCATAAGTCGTATTAGGTGTAGAACCAACAAAACCGGAAATGATGGTAGAAATCCCGTTACCCAGCAAAGAGCGGTGGAGACCAGGATCTTTGGACAACTCACGTCCGACGATGTTGCTCGTCACTAGCAAGTGACCAATATGCTCTACGATGACGACCAGAGCAACCGGAAGAATCGTCAGCATAGCCGAGGCATTAAAGGTTGGAGTGGTAATTGCGGGATGAGCGAACAAAGGAGCGTCCGCAATAGCCTGCGTATTGACCATACCCATGAAATAAGCAAGCACATAGCCCACCACGATACCGATTAGAATATGAATGATTTTGGCAAATCCGCGAAACAACACCGCACCCAGAACAGTAACACCGAGCGTAACGAGGGAAAGGGTGATCGTTTTGGGATCTGGCGTCCAGGCTTTAGTAGGATCGGCATTAATAATGCCTGCCATGCCTGCAGCAACCGGAACCAGTTCCAGACCAATCAAGGCTACGATTGATCCCATGACAGCTGGTGGAAAAACGATGTCTAGCCAACGTGTCCCGGCGTATTTAATTACCAGTGCGACGAGACAGAAAATAATACCTGTAACGATGAAAGCACCCAGGGCCATTGCATAGCCATTGCTGCCAGGGTTACTTTTAAGCACAAGACTGACAGGAGCGATAAAAGCGAAGCTGGAGCCGAGATAGGCAGGGATTTTGCCACGGCAGATCCATATGTACAACAATGTTCCGATACCGTTCATGAGCAAAATCATGCCGGGATCGACGCCAAAAATATTGGGCACCAGCACGGTGCTGCCAAACATGGCAAACAAATGCTGTACGCTGAGCAGGATCCCAGGTCCTGCTGGAAGCTTTTCATTAACTTGAATTTCGCGTTGCAACGCAGTTCACTCCTTAGTTCTTTCAATTATTCTTATATACATTAATTACTTTTCGTAATTTTTTCAATATAATTCGTTTCATTTCGTCAACAATCCTGATTTTACTTAACCATGTGTGACAAAATAATGCGACAGTGCCAAACCTGTAATAGTTGACGTGTGGCGTGCTAAGCGTCATAATTGTAGGAAATCACTTTTAAAAGGGAACCTTTGCGCGACATTGATCGGCGGGTTCCATTTTGCATAGAAAGGACACGGAATAGAGCAGAATGGGGATAGAGCAATTACTTAAAAAGGCCGGGGCCTATACCAGAGAAGCAGATCTTATCCGCATCAGGGACGCCTATGATTTTGCCGAGCAGGCCCATTCCGGCCAGACTCGTAAGTCCGGTGAACCTTATATTCTGCATCCGCTTGCGGTTGCTGATATCGTCGTTAATATGCAGATGGATACCATCTCCATTATCGCCGCTCTTTTACATGACGTTGTGGAGGATACGACGGTGTCTTTGGCGCAGATTCGCGAGCATTTTGGCGATACATGTGCGATGCTTGTCGATGGTCTGACGAAGCTGGAGCGTATCCAGTTCCGATCCAAGGAAGAACAGCAGAACGAAAATTATCGAAAAATGTTTATTGCCATGGCGCAGGACATTCGTGTCATCGTCATTAAGTTGGCAGATCGTCTGCACAACATGCGTACCCTGAAATATCAATCGGAAGAAAGCCAGCGTCGAATCGCTTATGAAACGTTGGAAATTTTCTGTCCGGTTGCAAACCGATTGGGTATTTCAGCGATTAAATGGGAAATGGAAGACATTGCTTTGCGCTATCTGAATCCTCAGCAGTATTACCGCATCGCTAATTTGATGCATAAGAAGCGGGCAGAGCGCGAGCAATTTATTGATAATGTCATACAGCGTATCAGAGAGAAGCTGGAAGAGATGGGGATTCAGGCTGATTTGTCTGGACGCCCTAAACATATTTACAGTGTGTTTAAAAAGATGACGACAAAAAACAAGCAATTCAATGAAATATACGATTTGCTTGCGATTCGAATTATTGTGGATAACATTAAAGACTGTTATGCCACATTGGGGATTATCCATACGTTGTGGAAACCGATGCCGGGGCGGTTTAAGGATTATATTGCCATGCCTAAGGCTAATATGTATCAGTCCCTCCATACGACCGTAGTAGGTCCCAACGGAGAGCCTACAGAAGTACAAATTCGCACAGTGGATATGCATCGCACTGCTGAATTCGGGATTGCGGCCCACTGGGCCTATAAAGAAAACAACGGGGCAAATAACACAAACTTTGAGGACAAAATCACCTTTTTCCGAGAAATTCTGGAGCTGCAAAACGAGGCGAAGGATGCTTCGGAATTTGTGGAATCACTCAAAATGGACTTTTTCTCAGACCTTGTGTTTGTCTTTACTCCTAAGGGAGAAGTCATTGAGTTACCGGCTGGATCGGTTCCGCTGGACTTTGCTTTCCGTATCCACACAGAAGTTGGAAATCGAACGATTGGCTCTAAGGTAAATGGAAGAATTGTTCCTTTGGATTATCGTCTGAAAACTGGCGATATCGTGGAAATTATGACGTCCAAGCACTCCTATGGACCTAGTCAGGACTGGCTTAAAATTGCTCAGTCCTCTCACGCGCGCAGTAAAATCAAGCAATGGTTCAAGAAAGAAAAGCGTGAGGAAAATGTAGAAAAAGGCCGCGAAAGTCTGGAACGTGAGCTAAGGAAGCGTGATATTGAGCCATCCGTGTGGATGAGCGAGGACAAACTTCAGGATGTGGCACAAAAGTTCTCTTTTAATGATTCTGAAGATATGCTGTCTGCGATTGGCTTTGGCGGTATAACCGCAGCGCAGGTTTGTACACGTTTGACAGAGAAGCTGCGCAAGGAACAAGAAGAGGCACGTCTAATTGAGCTGACGACCGAGGTTAAGGAGTACAAACCGCAGGGTGATCGGAAAAAAACACCGACCAACGGTGTCAGCGTCAGAGGCGTCGACAATTTGCTCGTTCGCTTTGCACGATGTTGTAATCCCGTACCGGGTGATGACATCATCGGCTACGTAACACGCGGGCGCGGCGTATCTGTTCACCGTACCGATTGCCCGAATATTCCTTCGGGGGTGGGCGAAGATCAGGCGCGTGTGATTGAAGTGGAGTGGGAAGAAGCAGCCGAGGTCAATTATAGTGTCGATATTGAGATTACAGGGCATGACCGCAATGGTTTATTGAACGAGGTGCTTCAGGCCATTTCTGAGAATAAAACTAGCTTCTCGGCCGTGACAGGACGTACAGATAAAAATAAAATGGCAATGATTCACATTACAATTCTTATTCGTAACACGGATCATTTGCATTCTGTTGTCGAACGGATCAAACGGGTGAAGGATGTATACACCGTGCATCGGATTATGCAATAAACTTGTGAAGCATACACGCAGGTTTATATAGCCTTTGTAATACATCTTGGGTACAAAGACTCATAGGTGGCTGAAAGAGCCATGGTACGACTGTGAACACCTTGTAAGGGGAAGAGTAAAGGAGCAGCGGATAGGCAATGAAGATCATTATTCAGCGCTGTAAAGACGCTCAGGTAACAGTGAATCAAAAGGTGGTCGGCAAAATCGGAACTGGATTAATGCTGCTGGTTGGTATTGGTCAGGGAGATACGGCAGCCGATGCCGTTTATTTGGCGGATAAAACAGCGGGATTGCGTATATTTGAAGATGCTGAAGGAAAAATGAACGATAGTGTTCTGGATGTCGGTGGGGCCATTTTGTCTGTCTCCCAATTTACGTTGTATGGTGACTGCCGTAAAGGGAGAAGGCCCAACTTTATGGGAGCGGCCAAACCTGAGGAAGCGGAGAAGCTGTATGATTTCTTTAACAGCCAGCTTCGAGCCAAGGGCCTGGAGGTCGAGACGGGGATTTTTGGAGCTATGATGGATGTTTCCTTGACCAACTGGGGTCCAGTGACGTTGATTTTGGACAGCGAACGTTCGTAGGTATCCATTCTTGGTATGATCTGAGAACTTGAGTAGAAGAGAATAAAATAGCCGTTTAGAGGGACCATAATGTCATCCCGGTTGGTAAGCAGCCATCTGGAAAGCCTTAAGGGTGATAGGAGAGACGAAGCTATGCGTCAGACCCCAAAAATGGACGGATATCAAAGCGCGGTGCTACTTTATCCTGGTAGTATGCGGGAGGCAATCAACCTTACTCGTAATGCTGATGCGTTATTACAGCATGTTGCTACAGCTGTGGACAAGCCAGGACGCGGTGCCCTACCGCGTAGGTAAGCCATTTGTAAATGCAGCATTAACGACGTATTGTCTCAAGCGGTTATAAAGAGATCGAAAATAATTATGTAGCAGTACATCAGGGAGGAGCCAACGGGCTCCTTTTTCTTTTTCACTGCTTGGAATTGTTATAAACACAGATCAAGCGGGTAATAACAAAGCGTGGTAAACAAACAAACCTAACTTTAAGCTCGCTTTAAGGATAACCGGAAAGGAGATCTGAACGATAATGAGTAAAATTGCATTTTTGTTGGCTGACCAATTTGAGGATTCCGAAATGAAGGTCCCTTATGATGAACTGAAAAAGGCTGGACATGAGGCAGATATTATTGGATTAAAACAAGGTGAAAAAGTGAACGGTAAGCAAGGCAAAGCAAGCTACACTATTGAAAAAGCCATTGCAGATGTGAAATCAAGTGACTATGATGCAGTTGTTATTCCTGGTGGATCATCACCGGAAAATCTGCGTTTGGATGCAAATGTTCTGAAGTTTGTAACTGAAATAAATGAGTCCAAAAAAACGATCGGAGCTATCTGTCACGGGCCGCAAATTTTGGCGAGTGCCGATTTGTTACAAGGCCGGACGATTACAGCTTACCCTCCATTGAAAGATGACTTGATTAATGCGGGTGCTCATTTTGAGGATCAAGAGGTGGTGGTGGACGGTAACTTTATTACGTCTCGGACTCCTAAGGATGAGCCCGCTTTTGTGCGTGAGTTGTTAAAGGCATTGTAATTTAACCGTGAATGCTTCCTAGATTTATGCCAGTACAATTCCCAAACGAGGAGGATTTGATATGGCTAAACAGATTCAGGCTTATTTTCGCACAGAAGATGAAGCTGAGGGCGCTAGAGCTTCGCTTCAGGCTTATAGAACTGAACATTTGGAAGTAGGTGCTCTGGATGAGACGCTCGGTCGGGAGACGAGGGTTTTAATTCCGTTGGTCCCTTATAACAATACTGGCTCTGTGAGTACAGGAGGTTCTGCGGGTGCGGCGATTCCAGCCGCAGGGGCTTATGGCGAGAATATTCTACCCGATGCGAAGAATGACGAGATTAATTCTAGCGCAGCCCAAAGGGATCTGAATGAGGATCGGAGCGGAACAACGAATCATGACGGAGGTTTGCTCCGTGCGACAGATGTGTATATTAACGGTGATCATGATGAATTACGGTATGTATTGTCCGCCAAGGTGAATGATGCCGATTATGATGAGATCATTTATAAGCTTCGTTCCAATCGTGCATATGTGGCGCAGCTGGATTAAAAAGGGAGCGAATGTCACAAAAATGTCGATATACGAGGAAATTAGTCACACTAGAGTGGCTGTAATACAATTGTAATATTCGAAACATCATTCCTTAATATTCGTTGTTTATAATAACAGCATGACCCCCTTTTGATATATCTTTTAGACCTGCGGACCGTTTCCGCAGGTTATTTTCTTTTTATAAGACTTATTTGTCTGATTCTAGGGGGAATGTCTTGACTTTGTCGAAGCAGTTCATTAAAATCATAAAATAATGAAAAATGATTTGATGACGGGACCAAGTACTCCGAACCCACAAGCGCAGAGAGGAATTTCCAGGCTGTAAAAATTCCCTTGATGAGCGGACGAATGACCTCCCCGAGAACAGGCGGCGAACAATGAGGAATCTCTGCTGAGTAACGCATGGCATATGCCAAACAGCGGACCATCCTGCATAATAGCCGTACTGCGCGTTACGGGCGTTATACGTATGAGCGGAGTCAGTGTAATGCTGACGGACACTGAGTCATTTGTATGCTAGTGGTCTGGTAAACTCCGGAATGTGGGTGGTACCACGGGTGATTTGTAAACGACAATCCCTCGTCCCTGTTAATGATAACAGGGCGAGGGATTTTTTGTTTTTATAAGAAATACAATGACGGGGGGATACGTAAATGGCCTTTCAAAAACCGACGGGAACACAGGACTTGCTGCCAGGCAGTGTAGAAAAATGGCAAGTGGTCGAGGAAAAAGCTCGTGAGATTAGCCGCCGCTTTAATTACCGAGAGATTCGTACACCTATGTTCGAACAAACGAATTTGTTCGTTCGGGGCGTGGGTGAAACGACCGATGTGGTGGAAAAGGAAATGTACACTTTTGAGGATAAAGGCAAACGGAGCATGACGCTGCGTCCGGAAGGAACGGCAGGGGTTGTCCGCTCTTATGTGGAGAACAAACTGTATGGTGAACCGGATGTAACTAAGCTGTACTATATCGGCCCAATGTTCCGGTATGAGCGTCCACAAGCTGGGCGTCAGCGCCAGTTTCACCAATTTGGCATTGAAGCATTCGGGGCGATGGACCCGGCGCTGGATGCAGAAGTTATTGCTTTCGGGTATCAATTCTGCCGAGAGCTAGGCTTGAAAGGAGTACAGGTAGAAATCAACTCCGTTGGTAATGCTGCCAGCCGTGCTGCTTATCGGCAGCATTTGGTGGACTTCCTGATGCCCATTAAGGATACGTTGACCAAGGAGAGCCAAGCGCGCATCGAGCGTAATCCGCTGCGTGTGCTGGATAGCAAAGATGATCAGGACAAATTTGGCGGGGCACCTTCGATTTTGGATAGTTTGGATGAGGAATCCAGCACTCACTTTGAGAAAGTGAAGCAAAATTTGGATGCGATGGGTGTGGAATATACAGTGAACCCACGCCTGGTACGAGGACTGGATTATTATACGCTGACAGCATTCGAATTCAAAGCCGAAGGCATTGGTGCTATTGATACGATTGGTGGAGGCGGTCGCTACAACGGATTGGTTGGAGATCTGGGCGGACCGGATCAGCCAGGGATTGGTTTTGGCATTGGGCTTGAGCGAATTCAGCTGATTTTGGAGCATCAGGGTGTCAAATTGAACGAAGCCAAGCCGCTGGATATCTATATGGTGGCTTTGGGTGAGGCGGCAGAAACGGAAGTGACCAAACAACTGTTCAAGCTGCGTCAAGCTGGATTTTCCGCAGAGCGAGATTATCTGGGGCGTAAAATGAAGGCTCAGATGAAATCGGCAGATCGCTTTAAAGCAAGATATACGGCGATTCTGGGTGATGATGAGCTGGTTAAAGGTGAAATTGCACTGAAAAACATGGAAACCGGTGAGCAACGTACCGTTAAGCTGGATCAGCTGGTGGAAGAATTAGGCTAAACAACATGATGTAACATCAGTCAGGGGGAGCTTCCCTCTGGCTGTCATATAGCATTAACTACTAAACCTAACAGGAGTGTGTATTATGAAAAGGAGTCATCAATGCGGCGCATTGACTCATGCGCATATCGGAGAAACAGTTACATTGAACGGTTGGGTACAGACCCGTCGTGACTTAGGGGGCGTACTTTTTATAGATTTGCGTGACCGTAGCGGAATTGTACAAATCGTGTTTAATCCGGCCTATTCCGGTGAAGCACTGCAAATTGCGGATCGTGTTCGCAGTGAATATGTGCTTGAGGTTACTGGTACTGTTGTCAAACGTGATGCAGAAACGATCAATACGAACCTGCCTACAGGTGAGATTGAAGTGCGTGTCACTGAAATCGAAGTATTGAATGCATCCAAAACACCACCGTTCTTCATTGAAGACGGCGTAGAAGTAGACGAGTCGCTGCGTTTGAAATACCGTTATCTGGACCTGCGTCGTCCGGAAATGCATCAGACGTTGAAACTGCGTTCCAAAGCAGCAAAAGTATTCCGCGACTTCCTGGACGGTGAAGATTTCATTGAGGTAGAAACACCAATTTTAACGAAAAGCTCCCCAGAGGGTGCACGTGACTATCTGGTGCCTAGCCGAGTGCATGAAGGCGAATTTTTTGCCTTGCCGCAATCGCCACAATTGTACAAGCAATTGCTGATGGTAGGCGGCCTGGAGCGCTACTACCAAGTGGCACGTTGTTTCCGTGATGAAGATTTGCGTGCTGACCGCCAGCCTGAATTTACGCAGATCGACATTGAGACTTCCTTCATGCAACAGGATGACTTGCTGCCTATGATGGAGCGTCTGATGGTGAAATTGTTCAAAGAAACAGTTGGGGTAGAACTGGAAACCCCATTCCAACGGATTACACATGCAGAGGCAATGGACAAGTATGGTTCTGACAAGCCTGACCTGCGTTTTGGTCTTGAGTTGATAAATGTCAATGATATCGTGGCAACCAGTGGGGTAAAAGTATTTGCTTCCGTAATTGAAAAGGGTGGCGAAGTTAAAGTCCTTAATGCCAAAGGATGTGGCACGTGGAGCCGTAAGGACATTGATGACCTGGGTCCTTTTGCAGCACGTTATGGAGCAAAGGGCTTGGCTTGGATCCAAGTGAAAGAAGGCGAATTCAAGGGGCCTATCGTTAAATTCTTCACACCGGAAGAAATCGAAGCCTTGAAAGAGCGTACGGGAGCCGAAGAAGGCGACCTGTTGCTGTTCTCTGCGGATAATAAAAAAGTAGTTGCTGATGTTTTGGGCGCGCTTCGTCTGAAAATTGGCCGTCATTTGGGGCTCATCGACGATAACAAATTCAAATTTGCCTGGGTCGTAGACTTCCCGCTTCTGGGCTATGACGAAGAACAAAAACGTTATGTAGCGGAGCACCATCCGTTCACTCGTCCGAAGGAAGAAGATCTGGCCCTCTTGGACACAGATCCAGGTCAAGTTCGTGCTCAGGCCTACGACATCGTGCTGAATGGCTACGAAGTGGGTGGCGGCTCGATGCGTATTTTCAAACGTGAAGTTCAGGAGAAAATGTTCAAAGCGCTCAATCTGCCGCCTGAAGAAGTGAAGGATAAATTCGGTTACCTGCTGGATGCATTTGAATACGGTACGCCTCCACATGGTGGTATTGCCTTCGGTTTTGACCGTCTTGTTATGTTGCTTGCAGGTCGTACAAATCTGCGTGAAACCATTGCATTCCCGAAAACGGCCAGCGCGACAGACCTGCTTATGGATGCACCAGCCGAAGTGGATCAAGCTCAATTGGATCAGCTTCATATTCGTCTTGCTCCGAAGCCTGTTGCACCTAAAGCTTAAAACAAGCGTTGGATTTTGCAAGTGCAAGTTGCCATCTGTTGGCATGTAAATAGATTATAAAATGCCTTGAACCCGTTACCCTTTTATGGATAATGGGTTCGTGGTTTGTATGCTGGAGTTCAAGCATAGAGTTTAAACCAGTGAGGGAGGATTACCATATGCTGCATCAATTTTCACGCACGGAACTGGCCATCGGGACGGAAGGTCTGGAGGTTATGAAAAATAGCACGGTAGCTGTATTGGGTATCGGCGGTGTCGGTTCGATTGCAGTGGAAGCGCTGGCGCGGACGGGTGTTGGACGCATTATTTTGATTGATAAGGATGTCGTAGATATTACCAATATTAATCGCCAAATTCATGCGCTGACGACAACAGTAGGTCAAAAAAAGGCTGATCTGATGGTAGAGCGTGTGAAGCTGATTAATCCTGAATGTGAAGCAATTGCACTGAACATGTTTTATACGGAAGAAACATATGAGGAGCTATTCAAGTACGATCTGGATTATGTGCTGGATGCTTCGGATACGATTATTTACAAAGTTCATTTGATTAAAGAATGCTTGAAACGGGGAATTCCGATGATCTCCAGTATGGGTGCTGCGAATAAAATGGACCCAAGCCGTTTTCAAGTTTCCGATATTTCCAAGACAAGAATGGACCCGATTGCCCGTGTCATCCGCACCAAGCTGCGCAAAGAAGGTATTACCAAAGGCGTCAAGGTTGTATTCTCTGATGAGGAGCCAATGAAGCCGCGTGAAGAAATTACCAAAAAAATTGTACCTGCCAACGCACCTGAAATCCGGAAAGCGAAGCAACCACCTGCAAGCAATGCTTTTGTACCTCCGGTAGCAGGATTGATTATGGTCAGCGTAGCTGTCAAGGACCTGTTAGAGCACGCTGGTGTATAAGCTTGAAATGTAGCATGACAGTACATTCGTTAGATTTACAGTAGTATGTTTCAACCTAAGACCTGTAGTTCTGTGCATCACTTCTTGGTGTCACAGTAGGCTACAGCTCTTTTTGTTTTGAAAAAAGCAGCTTACTGCAAACAGATTGAACAACTTGCTGGAGGGTTTTGGTATGAAGGATGGGCTATGGTCCAGAAGTCTCGGTTTCAAGCCCGAGCATCATTGGAAAAAGGAATTAGCCGCGGGTGCCATTTCTTATTTTTCCGTTGTATATATTATTATGGTTAATGCAACCATTTTGGCAGATGCCGGGATCCCTCTTCAAGGGGCAATGCTCGGGACGCTGCTGACCTCGATGATCGGCTGTCTGCTGATGGCTTTTGGCGGAAAGTCTCCCATGGTCGTTGTACCAGGTATGGGAATTAATGCCTTTTTCACTTACACACTCGTACATTCCATGAAGCTGAGCTGGCAGGAAGCGTTGATGGTGGTTGCCGTCACAGGAGTGATATTTGCCGTTGTGGCGTTTACATCATTGTACAAGCTGATCAGTCAGGCGATTCCCTATAATTTGCAGCATGGAATTACGGTGGGGATTGGTCTGTTTTTGACCTTTATCGGTCTGCAAAAAAGTGGGATCGTAATTGCACATCAAACGACTTTTGTGGCTATTGGTCATTTCAATGATCCCAAGGTGATTACGGCCTGTGTAACGTTGCTACTCGCGATTGTATTATTTGTACGTAACGTTCAGGGCGGTTTGCTTATCAGCATTTTGGCAGGAACTGGGCTTGCATACGTACTGGGAGCTGTAGAACCAACAAGCACGGTACGAACCTCTGAAACGGTGCGACAGTATGGGCAATTGTTTGGGGAGCTTTCCTTTTCAGGTATCGCTTCGGTAGCCTTCTGGATCGCTGTTTTTTTGCTGTTACTGATTGTGTTGTTTGAGAATGTTGGAATGATTACTGCACAGACCAACATGATTGGAAGACCGGATTCTTTTAAGAATAGCTTGCGTGTATTGGCTGTGACCAATATTTTTGCTGGTATTCTGGGCAGCAGTCCCGCGGTAGCCGCTGCGGAGTCGACGGCTGGTATTGCGGCAGGCGGACGTTCAGGAATGACCCCGCTGGTAACTGCAATTTTATTCGGAGCGACATTTTTCTTTATTCCACTATTGGCTTATATTCCTGACAGTGCCATTGCACCTGTATTAATCATTATCGGAGGCCTAATGGTACAAAATGTGCGAGAGATGGATTTCAGTGATTTTACTGAATCCTTTCCTGCATTTCTGATCATGGTGATGATGCCCTTTACTTACAGTATTGTAGACGGGATGGCATTTGGTTTTATTGCATATCCCGTAGCCAAGCTGGCAGCAGGACGGGGCAAGGAAGTGCCTGTCGCATTATATATCATTTCTGTACTGTTTGTGGCTAACTTTGTGCTTCATTCTCTGGTGTAGTAAACTCGAAGATAGGTTGTACTGTTCATACCCGCGCAGAGCGCGGGTGTTGTTGTTTGAACAAGAATGGTCAGACAGGAAGCGAGGTTGATGGTTTATGGAAAAAGAACAACATGGGCGACAAGATGAGCAGGAAGATCGGATGAAGGAAAAGCCGGGTAAAAGGCCGGACAAGGCTGGTATGGGTCGGTTTATCAAACTGATTGCGAGTGCGCATCCGCCCAAGGCCATTCTGATCATCGCCCTGATACTGACCCTGGTTCAGACGATTGCTGGTTTAATCGTACCAATGATGACTAAAGGGTTGATCGATGGCTTAACCTTTTCTTCACTGAACCGTATGGTCATTATTGGTTTGCTTGGCGCTTTTGTGCTTCAAGCGGTAGCTTCGGCAGTTTCGATCTATATGTTGAACTACGCCGGGCACAAAATAGTGGCTAATTTGCGCAAACGCTTATGGCATAAAATTTTATCTCTACCCATTCCATACTTTGACCGGAATCGGTCAGGAGATACGATGAGTCGTGTCACTAATGATACAAGCCTGATTATGAACTTAATTACCGAGTATCTCGTGAATCTGATCTCTAATGTGATTGCCATTATTGGTGGTATTGCATTGTTATTTTATCTGGATTGGGTGATGACGCTCATTATTCTGACCATTGTTCCGCTAACAGCCCTGATTTTATTTCCGGTAGGCAGAAAAATGTATCGTATCTCCAAAAAACAACAGGATGAGATGGCAGATCTGACCTCTGTGCTGAGTCAGGTTATCGGCGAAATCAGGCTGGTGAAGGCCTACGGAACGGAAAGCAGAGAGGCACAGGCCGGGGAGGATCGCATTTACCGTATGTTCCGCTTCGGGTTGCAGGAGTCGCGTATATTGGCCCTTGTAGGTCCCATTTCTACCTTTTTGCTGACTGCGGTGCTCGTTATTATACTGGGTGTTGGTGGTGTTCGCGTTGCATCGGGTGTACTGACCGCGGGTGATTTGGTGGCTTTTATTTTGCTACTGTTTCAGGTAATTACACCGATGGCCCAATTCACGACCTTGTATTCACGTCTGCAAAAGGTGGTTGGGGCCACTGAACGGATTCAGACTATTTTAGACCATGAAGAGGAACCACTTGAATTGAAGCAGGAAGCGGCAAAAGAGAGCAGAGATATTGTATTTCGTGATGTCGCTTTTTCCTATACTGAAGGTGAAGAGGTTCTTCATCGTGCAAACCTGGTCATTCCGGCTAACCGAACGACAGCATTCGTGGGACCGAGCGGGAGTGGGAAGTCCACCTTGTTTTCATTGTTGGAGCGCTTCTATGTGCCAGATACAGGGGAAATTCGTTATGGAGACGAATCGATATCGTCATATACACTGTCCTCCTGGCGCTCGAAGATTGGTTATGTATCACAGGAGAGCTCGATGATGACCGGAACGGTTAGAGATAATATTACGTATGGCTTGGGGCGCGAAGCTGATTTGGAAGAAGTCAGACGAGCTGCCATGATGGCGTATGCGGATACATTTATTATGGATCTACCTCAAGGCTACGATACGGAGGTAGGGGAACGGGGAATGAAGCTGTCCGGCGGGCAGCGACAACGGATCGCCATTGCGCGTGCGCTTCTTCGCAGTCCTGACATCCTCATGCTGGATGAGGCTACCTCTAGCCTGGACAGCTCATCCGAGCATGAGGTGCAGAAGGCCTTAGCGAACTTGATGGAAGGACGCACGACGATTGTCATTGCACACCGATTGTCTACGGTGGTCCACTCCGATCAAATTATCGTGTTGGACAAAGGCAATGTGACTGGTGCAGGAACCCATGCCGAGTTATTAGAAACCCATCAGGTGTACCGCGAGTTGGCTCAAAAGCAGTTTGTGGAGATGGGAGAAAAGCTTCATACTTTTGTGAAAGAGTAGGGAATTGGGCGTATTAGGAAATAAGGTTGGATTTTTGTGGTCAAATGTGTTACGCTTACTTTCCTTTTTTTGTATCGGAGCAAGTGGATGAGATGCAGAAATCGAGACTTGATATTCTTAGGAGGTAACTGAAATGGAGAATAAGTTTCAAAGTGCCTATCAAGAAGAACAGCATAGGCTGTCGCTTGCTATGGAGGAAATTGATCGGAGATTGGAACGGCTTCGCAATACGCCAGTGTACACCGGGCATGACTTTACGGAGCAAGTACTGGAATCTGCACGGGAGGAAAAACGCCAGGCTTTGACCAAAAGCTCGCAGGAGCCTTATTTTGGGCGTATGGATTTTGACGAGCGCGGTAGAGGTCAGCGCAAGCCACTTTATATCGGTAAGATCGGGGTGGAGCGTGAAGAAACGTCAGCATATCCGCTGGTGATTGATTGGCGTGCACCGATTGCCAGTTTGTTTTATTCGTTTACAGGTGGTGAAGAAACGGCGTCCTACGAAGCTCCTGAGGGAACTGTCGAGGGCTTGGTGTATCTGAAACGCAACGTTGTCATTCGTAAAAGAATCCTGGAACGGGTAGCTGATACGTACAATCGTGAAA
The DNA here is from genome assembly GCF_011800655.1 of Paenibacillus sp. EKM10P. Classification (NCBI taxonomy): domain Bacteria; kingdom Bacillati; phylum Bacillota; class Bacilli; order Caryophanales; family Paenibacillaceae; genus Paenibacillus; species Paenibacillus sp. EKM10P. The sequence goes on from NZ_JAALET010000008.1 coordinate 35,507, forward strand.
GTGACGAGCCTGCCGTTTCTGATGAGTTTCTCGTTTATCGTTTGGGAGAGAACAAGGATAACCGTTTACGGGATATCGTATCTACCATTCAAGCGGAGCAGGATCAGATCATCCGCGCGGCTAAAAATACAGCCCTCGTTATTCAAGGGGTAGCCGGTAGTGGCAAGACGACCGTAGCGCTCCATCGACTCGCATTTTTGCTGTATCAATACAAGGATCAGGTGTCGGCGGACAAAATGGTTATTTTCGCACCAAACCACATGTTTCTCGATTATATTTCAGATGTACTTCCAGAGCTGGGGGTTGGAAATATTCAGCAAAGTACATTTGCAGACTGGGCGTTAGGCTTGCTGGGGCTGGATTTACCTCTGGCAGATCCTACCGAAACGTTATCTTATTGGTTTGAAAGTGGCAGCTTGAGAACGGAATCTATGGATGAGGCGCCGGGTAGATTTAAGGGATCGGTTCATTTTATGAAGCTGCTTCAGGATTTTGTGGAACGACTGGAGCCTATCTCGGTGCCTGAGGGCGACTTTTCACCTTGGGATGGGGCGGTGCTGCCGCGAACTGAGATTTTGAATTGGTTCAATGAGGAATATAAGCCCTATCCGCTCGCGAAGCGGAAGGAGCGTGTGCTGGCAAGAGTCCATCGCTGGATTGAAATGGAACTGAAAAAGTCACCTTCGGCGGCTGCGCTCAAGGAACGAAAGAAAAAAGCCGGATCTCGGGAAAAGGCGTATGCTAAAAAATGGCCACAATATGACGCACTGACGCTTTATAAGCAGCTTTTTCAGGCAACTAAAGGATTACCTGCAGAGACCGCTGCGGAAATGAAGGCTTCTTTGCCGGCTCCCATCTTTAAGGCCACACAGTCAGACCTGCGAAATCAGATCATCCGTGAAGAGGATCTGACTGCGTTGGTGTATCTTCACGTGCTGATTCATGAGGTAGAATCATCTCAACGTTTTGACCATGTGGTCATTGATGAAGCGCAGGATTTTTCACCTTTTCATATCGCCCTCCTGGATTTGTTTGTAAAAGGGCATTCCTTTACAATACTGGGCGATTTATCGCAGGGAATTCATGAATATCGTGGTGTACATGCATGGGAGGAAATGAGTTCACTATTTGTGCCTGAACAAACAGGGTATTTTGCACTTACACGGAGTTATAGATCAACTTTGGAAATTATAGAATTTGCAAATACAATTTTGGAGCAGGGAGTACGTGGCGGCATTACAGCGGTTCCGGTATTTCGTAGCGGTGATCCGGTGCGTACTGTGTCTTACGACTCGTCCATGCGTGAACAGAGTTTACTTACCGCTCTAAAAGAGCTTTCCTCCAAGGAGTATCGTACTGTTTCCGTACTGACACGTACCTTAAAAGAAGCTGTAGAGCTGCATGAGGTTTTCACCAGTGCGGGGTTGGATGTCCATTTGATTGATGGTGGTAAAAAGCAATATGAAGGCGGCTTGTCTGTACTGCCTGTATATCTGTCCAAAGGCCTGGAGTTTGATGCAGTTATTATGGCCGATGCCGACCAGGATCATTATGGAGAACGGACTTGGGATGCCAAGCTGTTGTATGTGGGATGTACCCGTGCGCTGCATGAGCTGTGGCTATTGCATGACGGTCCACTTCCAAGTTACGTACAGACGCAAACGGAGTAATTAGAACGCTGAAGGTCATGCCAACCAAAGAACAGCCACGAAATTCATTTTTCGTCCTAGGCTGTTCTTTCTTTTTAGTTGAATCACATGTAAGGCTACAGTTATACCGTGACCAGGCTATCTGCAACTTGTTAACCGATATGGTAGAATAAGAGGCGGTTTATAATCGTTTTAATACAGTAGATCGATTGGATTTTCATGTCTTTTAGCTGTATGGGCGAACTTGTTTTCAATGAAAAAAAGTGTTCGTTCATAAATGATAAGGAAGTGAATGAAATGGACTTATTTTCATATTCCCAGGAGTCAACGCCAAACAATCGGTTGCTTGCAGACCGCCTGCGTCCGACATCGCTGGATGAATATATTGGACAGGAGCATGTTGTGGGTCCAGGCAAGCTACTGCGGAGAGCTATAGAGGCCGATCAGGTTTCTTCTATATTGCTGTACGGGCCACCGGGATGCGGCAAAACGACACTGGCACATATCATTTCTCAACACACGCAAGGTGATTTCGTCCGTCTAAATGCAGTAGAAGCATCTGTAAAGGATGTAAGAGAAGTCATTGACCGTGCACAGACGAATAAATCGATGTATGGCAAAAAGACTATTCTGTTTCTTGACGAGGTCCATCGTTTTAACAGTTCGCGTCAGGATGCATTGCTGCCTGCGGTGGAAAAGGGAACGATCGTGTTTATCGGCGCCACGACGGAAAACCCCTTTCACTACGTCAACGGCGCTTTAATGAGCCGTTCTACGTTATTTCAGCTTGAAGCGCTAACCCGGGAGCATTCGCTGGCTGCTATGCGCCGCGCATTGAGCGATGCGGACAAGGGGCTCGGCTATATGCAGCTTCAGGTAGATGAAGCTGCACTGGACCACATCGCGTCGATGGCGAACGGCGATATCCGCCGTGCATTGAACGCACTGGAGCTAGCGGCGCTCACGACCCCTCCGCTGGCAGACGGCACGATTCATGTGACGCTGGAAGTGGCAGAGGAATCCATCCGCCGCCCGATTGTCAAGGCAGACGAGTCCACACAATATGACGTGCTGTCTGCCTTTCACAAAAGCATTCGCGGTTCCAGCGACGCGGCGCTGTTCTGGTTCCTGTATGCCGTAGAGAAGCTCGGCATGGACCCGATGACTTTTATTCGCCGCCTCATTGCAGCGAGCAGCGAGGACATTGGTCTGGCGAACCCGCAGGCGATGGTGCAAGCGGTGAGTGCGCTTGAGGCCTACCGCAATAACGGCTGGCCTGAGGCCAAACTGAACATTGCACAGGCCATTTTGTTCGCCGTGGAAAGTCCCAAGTCGAATGCCGTATACACGGCGATTTCACGGGCCATGTCGGCCATGGACGATATAAAATCGGCCGAGGTGCCGCTACATCTGCGCGACGCACATTACAAAGGCTCGGAAAAACTCGGCCATGTTGGCTATCAATATCCGCATAATTATCCGAATCACTATGTAAGGCAGCAATATTTACCCGATTCGATAGCAGGCCAGACCTTTTACCAGGCCACTGAGCAAGGAAATGAGTCTAAAATTAGGCAAAACCAGCGTTGGCGGGAGTCGCAGTCTTGATATATGTGACTTTAATATACGAAGTGTGTACGATATTGTCAGGTTACACGATGATCTTGCAAGAGCGAAGAAGGGAATAAAAGAAATGAAAGACGTACTATTCGTCGCAGCAGGTGGAGCGCTCGGAACCTCTGCTCGCTACAGTATACAATTATTATTGCCTGCGGCTGGGGCAGACTTTCCATTTGGCGTCCTGTTAATGAATTGGCTTGGCTGCCTGTTTCTCGGCTGGTTTTTTACGGTGACCTTGCGATCGTGGCGGATCAACCCCCGCTGGCGACTTGCCATCGGAACAGGCTTTACAGGGGGATTTACCACCTTTTCCACCTTTACAGTGGATGCTGTACGCCTCACGGTTCACGATCGTATGCTGACGGCTATATTGTACTTGCTGCTTAGCGTAGGCGGGGGTTTGTTTTTGACGTGGGCAGGTATCCGTTTAGGCACAAAAATGACACAGGTTGCCCCCAAGGAGGAACATTTATGATTTGGTGGGCGGCAGCAGGTGGAATGGTGGGTACACTAGCGAGATACGGGCTTGGCATGTGGGCCGGAAAAAGGTTGGGTACTGTATTCCCGTGGGGGACGTGGATCATTAATATTAGCGGTTCATTGCTGCTAGGCTGGCTGTATGGCGAGTTTGCGCAACACAATTTGTCTCCTGCACTCTGGATGCTACTGGGAACCGGTTTTTGTGGCGGCTACACCACCTTTTCTACATTCGGCTATGAATCTCTTCAACTGATGGAACACAATAAATACCGACGTATGGCTATGTATGTATTATCTTCTGTAATAGTAGGAGTTATAGCTGCAGCAATCGGGTACAGGGTCAGTTATACCTTATAAATTTTCAAAATGACATGTGAGCACACCATAAAAGCTTCCAAACCCTCATTCAAGGCGTTATCAGCCGTGAATAGGAGGGCGGAAGCTTAGTGCTGTGCTTATTTAACTATTTTTTATCTCGTTCTTTGTATAATTCAGGTAAAAGGGCTTTGAGTTCAGGTCGTGGATCAGGGTCAGACAGCTTCATTTCCTCTAGCGTTTGGACGGCAATACGCAGTACAGTATAATCTCTGTACCAACGATTGTCTGAAGGAACAACATACCAAGGTGCTTGCTTGGTTGCACTTAGCTCTAGTACCTCCTCATAGTATTGGGTATATTGCTTCCAAAATTTCCGTTCCTGCAAATCACTCGGATCAAGCTTCCAGTTTTTGCGAGGCTTCTCAATCCGGTCAATCAGCTTTTCCAACTGAAATTGCTTTGAAATATGTAAAAAGATTTTAACCACCTTTACACCACTATCCAGCAACAACTGTTCAAAATGCTTGATATGCTTCATATTCTGCTTGGCCTGCTTATCGGATACCTGTCCGTGAACACGCGTAATCAGCACATCCTCGTAGTAAGAACGGTTGAACGCCGCAATATATCCGCGTCCTGGAGTTACGCTATGGGCGCGCCACAAGAAATCATGGCTTAATTCCTCAGTCGTAGGTGATTTGAAGCTGTGTACAGTCACCCCGGCAGGGTTAAGATTAGAAAATACCTGCTTGATCACGCCATCTTTTCCGCTGCAATCCATACCCTGGAATACAAACAAAACGGCTTGTTTTTTCTCTGTAAATAATTTGCTTTGTAATTCTGCGAAGCGTTCCTTCAATTGATCTGTTTCCTGTCGGATTTCTTCTTTATTTTTAATATTCTTCGTATCCTTGGGGTCCCATTCTTTCAAAGAAACTTTCTTACCCGGTGTCAGCATTCCTAATGAATCAGACATAAAGGCACGCTCCTTTTCAATTGAAGTAATGATCTTGTCTACATCATATACCCAAATGGGGGCGTTATCAAAATTCCTTATGTATGGTCTTTATTAGCGATTTTTCTACTGATGATGCCTCTGGTCACGAAATTTTCTTCAGGTTTAACAATTAAAAAGTTAAGTTTAAGTCTTTAGACATAGGCAATAAGGTTAATCTTTCTTATAACAATTAGGAATTAAGATGGTTCTCCATAAATTTGAAGAGTGTTATTATGTCATGACGAACTCTCAACAGAGGTATAATATGACAACTATTAAAGTAACACCTGAGCAGCTTATGACTATCTCCAAGCAATTCGAACTTGCACAGCAAAAAGTGACCCAAATGAATATCAATTTAATAAAACAAATTTCATCTATGGAACGATTCTGGGATGGAGTGACCAAAGAGCAGTTCTATTATAGTTTCCAAACATCTCAGAAGAATATGAATGACTTTGTTACACTGACAGATTCTATTGCAAAAGAATTGCGTCGTCATGCGGATAAATTCAGGTTAGCTGATTTGCTGGAAGCAGGTAATATTGATTCAAGCTGCTTACCACCACCACCTAATTCATGTGCTATCCCTACTCCAGATACTAGAAATGCTTTGGAAAAATCAGCAGATAGTTTGGTAGAGCTTGGTGAGGATTTTATGGCTGCTGCGGAGGACAGGTACGAAAAACGCTATGACTCTGTAAGTGGATTTTTAGACTATTGGACGTTTGGAATTCCGAAAGGTTTGTATCAAGGATATGCAGAGCGTGCATCCAAGCAGTTTGATTCAGGGAATGATTTTTTTAACTTCTGGACTTTTGGTGTACATGGAACAATCAGAGAAGCAATGTTTCCTACAAATGCATGGTCAAAGGAACATTGGGCTAACATGATCGGTACAGCGGGAATATTTGGGGGAGTCAGTTCGGTAATTAAACCTAAGATTGGATTGGGCTCGTCATTAAAATATGAGGTGAAATCTGGGGCTACTATTGAAGTTAAAGGGACTTCGAATCGTTTATCTGATACGATGTTAGGTAAGAATGATGCTGATCCATTTAGGGATATATATGGTCCCGGACGACTTTCTCATCCAGAAGAGTGGAGTACCATTATTAAGAATACGCAAGGAGCCGGAGTTGAAGTTAGGATTCTAGATAGAGACATTATGGCGTATGCCCCCAAGGGATCAGGGAAGCCTGGGCAATTAAATATATATGAGGATGCTTCAATTAGTGCACTGCGGCATGAGTACCAACATTTTCTTGATGATAAAGCTAAAGGTTTTCCTAGTCTGGATGTAACATATGAATTCAAAAATAGGATTATTATGGAACTTAGAGCCTACATGGTCGAGATAAAAGAAGCAGAGAGGATTGGAAATAAGGACCTTGCAGAACACCTTTGGAACAATTACAGGGATGAACGGCAGTATCTTTTAGAGAATTATGGGCCAGTTAAACTAGATTGATGGGAGATAACAAAATGAAGCTACTTACTTTATCGAAAGAAATACGAGAGGGAAAAATAGGCGACGATCAATTGGTGGAATGTTTGGATATCCAGCATAATCAGGTACAGTTGAATGCAATGAGTCAGATCGCTAAAAAGAAACTATGCAATGAGAAAATAATCGAAAAATTGAGACATATTAGCCAGTTCAGAGACCCTAAGGTAAATAAGCTTTTTGGTATTGATACGCTTGGACACTATAGTATTGCCGTGCTTCGAGTATTGAACACTTCTGAATCTATAAAACAGTACGAGCAGTTAATGTCTGAACTCGACGATTTTGATAAAGAAATAGTTGAAAGAATTACAGAGGGAATAAGTTAGTGTTTTTTTAGAAGTCCTTATCCATGCTAATGCTTTATCTCCGTACTCAGATGAGTTACTTTGTGAACCCATAGCAGGTACATGGTCGATTCAAGATATGGTCAGTCATATTATGGGCTGGGACAAAAGCTTCACTAAGACGCTTATACAGATAATTGATAAGGGACAAGTCACGCTCAAAGAACATCCCGTTGTACAGGCATTCAACGACTCATCTGTAGCGTTCGGTAGAAATATGAAACCACATGATGCTAAATGAAGCTATTGCTCAGCGTAAGCGAATGATTGCGAAACTCTAAACGGTTCCAGAATCGGCTTTTGTGCGTCCAATTCCTAATAGCCTGTATACTTTGGAAACCTTTTTACAGGAAATGTTTGTTCAGCATGATAGACATAATAAAGAGCAGATCACCAATTCCCTTCGACTTATGGCTAAAAACATGTAACAGAAAAAAGTCGCTCCTCCCAAATCAGGAGAGACGACTTTTTTATTAGGGCTATTCAATGTTAATTGTCATTCATTCAAACCGTTTCAGGCTGAAGTTTTTCAACCTTATCAATAGTTCCCCCACCCAGACAACGTTCCCCGTCATAAAATACAACAGCTTGTCCAGGAGTAATGGCCTTTTGATGTACATCAAATACGACATGCACAGTTCCATCCGCAAGCCATTGTAAAGTGACTTGCTGGTCAGGCTGACGGTAACGGAACTTGGCTGTGCAGCGGAATTCGCCAGATGGACGTGCATCTGCGCCTTCAATCCAGTTTACATCCGTGGCAATCAGGCTGGTAGAATACAGGCTGTGGTGACGATCACCTTGTACCACATACAGGATGTTCTTCTCCAGATCCTTATCTGCTACGAACCATGGTTCGCCTGAACCTGAGCCGCCAATGCCCAAGCCTTGTCGTTGACCCAGTGTATAGTACATCAGACCATCGTGGCGTCCTTTGACTTCACCCGTAGCAATATCCACCATATCTCCACCTTTTGCAGGCAGATATCCACTCAGAAACTCCTTAAAATTGCGTTCGCCGATAAAGCATACGCCCGTGCTATCTTTTTTCTTGGCTGTATAAAGTCCCGCAGCTTCTGCGATTTTACGCACTTCTGGTTTCGGCAGATGACCGATCGGGAACATGGCTCGCGACAACTGTGTTTGGCTTAATGCATTCAGGAAATAAGTCTGATCCTTGTTGCTGTCCACACCTCGCAGCAAAGTAAAGCGGCCGTCTTCCTCTACAACCCGTGCATAATGTCCAGTAGCAACATAATCCGCTCCCAAATCCAGCGCTTTGTTCAGAAACTCGCCGAACTTAATTTCACGGTTGCACATGACATCTGGATTGGGTGTGCGTCCAGCTTTATATTCATCAAGAAAATAGGAGAATACTTTATCGAAGTATTCTTTTTCGAAATTGACTGTATAGTAAGGAATGTCGATCTGTTCACAGACGCGGCGCACATCCTCCGCATCCTCTTCAGCCGTACAACGGCCAAATTCATCCGTGTCATCCCAATTTTTCATGAAGATGCCGATTACGTCATAGCCCTGCTCCTTTAGCAGCAGCGCGGTAACGGATGAGTCGACGCCACCGGACATGCCGACGACGACACGGGTTTCATGATTGGCTTTAGCCATGGTCATCACCCAATTCTTTCAATATTGTTGTAGAACCCACCTATTGTAACATAAACGATAATAAGTTACGATGTTTGGATGAACAAACGACACGGCGAACGATGCAAGAAAGCTACATAAAACGGGCTAAATCTGTTGCTAATCGCTCGAAAGCAACTTTTTTTAAGATTGTTACCGTAATGTTTCCCTTTACCTGCCCTAATATGTTAACATAAGCTGAGGGTTAGGATCGGAATAGAGAGGTTTACAACTCCAATTATTCCGCGTGTTTAACGGAATTGTTAATATAAGCGAGGTGCCACAATTGAAAATATCAACGAAAGGCCGTTACGGCCTGACCATTATGATGGAGCTTGCGGCCAGGTTTGGCGAAGGTCCAACTTCTTTAAAAAGTATTGCCGAAAAAAATCAGCTATCAGAGCATTATCTTGAGCAGCTCATTGCGCCTTTGCGTAATGCAGGTTTGGTAAAAAGTATCCGTGGTGCTTATGGCGGTTATATTTTGGCGAATGAACCGTCAGGCGTAACAGCAGGAGACATCATTCGTGTGCTGGAAGGCCCGATTTCTCCAGTTGATTTTACGGAAGAAGACGATCCGGCAAAACGCCAGCTCTGGCTGCGAATTCGTGACAGCATTGCTGAAGTGCTGGATTCAACTACACTCAAGGACTTGATCACATACCAAGAACATGATGAATTGGATAACTACATGTTTTATATTTGATTTCCAATTATGTATATAACGAGAAAGATCTTGGTTTATCAAACGTTTTAGCCCCATTATATGGGGCTTTAATTCTATATAAAATACATTAAAATTGTCTATCCTGTAAATTACCAAGCTTGAGCATGTCTGAGAGTTATTTTTTACGGACCAATCCCTTTTTTGATTTCGTCATAAGCAGCTTGAGCTTTGGCCAAAGCTTTTTATAGTACGACCTCTGCGAGGTATCTGTCTTCTTACACCGATAATCGGATCAAGGGGGTCTCCGTGAATACTTGCAGTTGAAATGCTCTTACAAAAACTTTTAAAGTGCATTATATCAATAAAGAAGTATATAATGGAACTTCGGCAATACTAAAAACAAGATGTTCTATATTTGAGGTGGATAACATGAACAGAATTTATCTGGATCATGCCGCATCGACTCCTATGCATCCTGAGGTTGCGCAGACTATGATGGATATCATGACCGGCCAATTCGGCAACGCTTCGAGCGTTCATGCCTTTGGCCGCGATGCCAAGCGCACCGTCAGCGCAGCGCGGGATGCCGTTGCGGCCTCTTTGGGCTGCAAGCCTGAAGAAATTATATTTACGAGCGGAGGGACAGAGAGTGATAATCTGGCCCTGTTTGGGACGGCTACGGCAGATGGTCGTACTTCCGGCCATATTATTACAACCGCGATTGAACATCACGCCGTGCTTCATGCTTGCGATGAGCTGGAAAAAGCAGGATACCAGGTGACCTATGTCCCAGTCAATGGTTTTGGGCGTGTGAATCCTGCGGACATTGAGGCAGCTATTCGCCCGGATACTTTTTTGATCAGCATGATGTATGCCAACAATGAGGTGGGCGTCATTCAGCCGGTCCAAGAAGTAGGACAGATTGCGAGAGAGCATGGAATTATATTTCATGTAGATGCAGTTCAAGCCTTCGGGCATATATCCATCGACTGCGGGAACCTCCCGATTGACTTACTTAGTGTGTCTGGCCATAAGATTAACGGACCGCAAGGAGTGGGTGCACTGTATATCCGTCAGGGTACACGCATTCAGCCGCTAATGTATGGAGGACTTCAGGAGAAGAAACGCCGTGCAGGAACAGAAAACATCGCCGGCATTGCTGGGCTGGCTAAAGCCGCAACTCTTGCCAATGCTTCCATTGAAGAGCGAGGAGCACATGATATGGCTCTTCGCCAAACGCTGCTAAAAGCGTTGGAAAGCTCTCTGGGCAGTCATGAGTTTATAATCAATGGCGATCCTGAATATTTTGTGCCTAATGTGCTAAATATTAGCTTTCCGGCCATTGGTACAGAGACCATGCTGATGAATCTCGATATGGAAGGAATCGCAGCGGCCAGCGGCTCAGCCTGCACTTCAGGGTCTCTAGAGCTATCACATGTGTTGCAGGCGATGGATCTTCCTGAAGATGTTTTGAATTCAGCGATTCGATTTAGCTTCGGTTTGGGTAATACTACGGAAGAAATGGAATACACGGCCAAGAAAATTGAAACTATATGGAAGCGGCTGCGTACTAGGTACTAGGGATTTCTCCGCATTTTAGTAAGAAGGGAGGAGCGGTTTCCATTTCATTGCATGAACGGAAGCAAGGTATTGACAGGCATGTAGGAAAAACACCGCACCTTCGTTCGGACTGCATAGTAAGGAGGGACCCTATATATGAGGCTTCAAGACATGATCGGACTTGCTGTTTTCGATGTCGAGGACGGGAAGCAGATTGGTAAAATACATGACTTTATGTTGACAGCTGATTGGCGAATTACAGGGATTGAGCTAGAAGGTAAAGGGCTTTTTTCATCTCATGTCAAAATGGTGGCCTGGGATGACATCGTTGCTTATGGTGAGGATGCGATTATGATTCGCAATCAGCAGGCCGTCCGTAAAACAGAGGCCCATGATATACAACATACGTACTTGCTTGGACCCGGTAAACTGAAGGATTTATCCGTGCTAACAGAGGAAGGGCTTATGCTCGGGCACATCTCGGATGTTTATTTTGACCAGGAAATGGGCAATAACATAATAGGCTTGGAAATCAGCGATGGTTTTGTATCGGATATTATTGAAGGGCGGAAATGGCTGCCCTGCACCGAAGATATGTCCATCGGGGAAAATGCTGTTATGGTTCCCCCGTTAAGCGAGCAGCGTCTGGAAAAAGCCATATATTCTGTTAATGGATAGGGTGAGTTTATTGAGATGTCCGAATTGTAATTCCAAAGATATCGGAAAAATTGGCTCCCATCAATTTTATTGCTGGGGATGCTTTATCGAACTTCAAGTGAATGGTGAAAAAATGTCTGTCTACCAAGTGGAAGAGGATGGAACGCTCAGTTCGCTGGACGACTTATTCTTTGGAGATGAGATGGCACAACAGGACTTGCCGCAAATTCACGCTTCTTCCTAAGCTTGACTCGGGAAGTGGACAGGCTGTTTACGAAGAGGTGTGATCTTCCCCCTATGGCTTAACATATAGCTAAGTGGATTGGATCATGCTTAATAAAAAATGGAGAGGGTGTCCCGAACGGCTATTGGCCTGGGGGCACCCTCTTTTGTATATCCTTTCTTGTGAAGATGGCTAGTTTTACAATTTAAAGCGTTTGACCTCTTCCAATAAAAGATCTGCATGAGAATCAAGTTTGGCAGAAAGGTCGGCAATATTGTTCATAGCATGACCTTGTTCTTGTACTGAGGAAGCTACTTCCTCGGTAGATGCTGCACTTTGCTCAGAAACAGCGACAACGCTGGAGATGACATCAGAAATATGTCCGGCATTTACACGCAGATGATCTGCTGCAGCAGAAACATCTTCAATTTGGGCAAGCATGTGCTGAGAAGCGCCACGTATGGATTCAAACGCCTGTCTCGTTGCAATGGCAGCATGCTCCTGCTCTACAGTTACAGCAAGAGCCTTCTTCATTTCTTCCGCGCTTTGTACTCCCGCAATTTTAATTTCTTCCAGCTTACTCATGATACTGTCACTGGAGCTACCTGCTTGTTCGGCCAGCTTTCTCACTTCTCCCGCGACGACGGCAAAACCTCGTCCGTGTTCCCCGGCCCGTGCCGCTTCAATGGATGCATTGAGGGCCAGTAGGTTTGTTTGTGCGGCGATATCGTGGATGGCCCCGGCCAGCCGCCCAATATCCTGGGTTTTCAGCGTGAGCGAATCTACCGCTTCTCCTGCCGCGGTGGTCGTTTGTCTGGATTCGGCTGCCAGCTTCGCTTGACGCTCTGCAGTTTCATAGCCGGCCAGCACAGCAGAATCTGTTTCGAATACAGCAGTTTGGGTCCGTTTGACACTTTCGCCAATCTGGTTGATGGAGCCTGTCATGTGTGTCAGCTTCTCAGAACCGGAATATACCGCCTCGGCTTGGTCGCTGGCTCCTTGCGCTAGCTCCTGAACTGCACTGGAGATTTGTGACGCAATGGTTCCAGTATCTTTGGCGTGTTGGTGCATATCATGGGAAGCAGAACTGACATCGCTAGCTGTATCTGATACCTTGCGCAACAGGTGAGAGAGATTGTCTGACATGAGGTTAAAATCTGTCCCCAGACTGGCAATTTCATCTTTACCCTTAATATCCACACGAGCGGTCATATCGCCTTCAGCTATCCGTTTGACATTTGTTTGGAGTCTGCGAATCGGCTTGATAAAGTTGTTTGCCGCCCAGATCGCCAGCAGCATAGCAACGACTAAAATGATAGCAACAGTAATAATCAACTGATTACGAGTAGAGTAATATTCCTGAAAAGCAATATCTTTAGAAATAGACAGGCCTACAATCCAGCCTGTGCTAGGCATTCTTTTAAAATAAAGCTGACGGTCACTGCCATTGTAGCTATAGTCTGTTTTTCCCGAAGCTGTGCTGAGCAGGGTCGCGGTCGATGATCCTAACTCGGGGGTTTCCTTGAGGTTTTTGCCAGCCAGCTTGTTGTCTGGATGCGCGATTACGACTCCCTTTTGGTCAATCAGAAATGCGTAGCCCAATCCGTTCAAGTCTATGCCTTTAATCATTTTTGTCATATCGTTGAGCATAATATCCTCGCTGACTACCCCGGTGATCGAGCCGTTGGCATCCTTGAGAGGTTTAGCAATGGAAATGGTGAAGTCATTGCTGCCTGCATCAGTATAAGGTGAGGAATAGTACATTTCTCCCTTGGTTTTGGCGTCCTTGTACCACGGACGAGCGCGAGGATCGTAACCCTCTTCAAACCAGCCAGATCCATCCCAGTAAGATCCATCTTCATACCCTGCATAAATGTTGGAAATATTTTGATCCTTATAGTTTTGGAAAGCTGCTTTCAGAGATGCTATTTTGGCATCTGATGAAATATCGCTGGATTCCAGACTCGCAGCTAATGTTTCAATAATTTCAGCTTTGCCGCCTGTCCATCCGTCGAGCTGATTGACGGTTTCGGAAGCTTTGCTGTTCATAAGCTCTTGGATATCATGATTGGCCTGATTTTTAACACTTGTCATGCTAATGACGGACAAAGGCCCAGCTGCAACGATTACAATGCAAGTGAAAAGGAGAATAAGCTTCATTTTTAAGTTCATGTAACGACCCCCGATGTTTCAGAAATGTGAAAGCTTAGGATAGTGCTTTGTACTTATATCGTCAGATCGAATGACTTTGTTTATTGTTTTCATCCATTTTCATCAATTTTTCACAATGGTTATTAATGGGACATCTCAGACTGGCGGGAAGGATTAAAGTACAGGTACAGGCATATACTTAAAGGAGGCTAGTCCGGTAAGGGGGCACAAAATGGACCAATTAACGAAAAGTAGACTGTTCCGGTACGGCATATGGACGCTGCTGGGACTTGTCATTCTATATTTTATCTGGCTGCTGAGACCTTTGTTTTTTCATTTGTATGAATTTCTGAAAACAATCATTGCTCCGTTTGCGGTAGCGATGATCATCTCCTATGTACTTAATCCTGTAGTGAGTATGCTGGGCGGTCGAAAGGTGCCTCGTAGTGTAGCTGTACTGCTTATTTACGCTGTGTTTTTGGCCAGTCTTATTGTGATCCTGATGAATCTGATTCCGATGTTCATTGAACAACTGGATGAACTGAATGAGCATCTGCCAGAGCTGACCATGCATGCACAGGGACTAATGACGAATATGGACAGCAGTATTTTACCCCAAGGGGTGCGTACGGGGATGAATCAATGGTTTTTCCAACTGGAGAATCGGATGGCTACTGGGATTTCTACCTTTATGGACAACATCGGTGGGATGATCAACATGTTGTTTAATGTGTTCATCGTACCTTTTCTCATTTTTTATATTTTAAAGGATTTTGACGTGTTTGAACGGACGATTGTTTCTTATCTCCCGCGTTCTCGTCGTAAGGCGATTGTATCGGTGCTTAAGGAAATTGATCAGGCGCTTGGCAACTATGTCAGGGGCCAATTGCTGGTGTGCGTCATTATTGGCGTAATGGCGTATATTGGATATATGCTGATTGGCATGCCTTATGCGCTGTTGCTGGCCGGAGTTGTGGCTCTTTTTAATATTGTTCCATATTTGGGCCCCTTTTTGGGCGCTGCCCCGGCAGTAATTATGGCTTCTACGGTTTCTTTAAAAATGGTGCTTTTAGTGGTAGTCGTTAATTCCTGTATTCAAGTTCTGGAAAGTAATGTAATATCCCCTCAGGTGGTAGGGCGAACGCTGCATCTGCATCCGTTAGCCATTATTTTCGCTCTGCTAGTGGGTGGGGAAATTGCGGGAATTGCTGGCTTGATCTTGGCAGTTCCAGTGATGGCTGTTTTGAAGGTAGGGCTTCAGCATTTTTTTGCATATTACGTGAAGCGAAAAACAATCTAATTTCGTCTATATCCCGGATGCATGCTGTCTGAAATCGCGTTGACACGGCTAAATGACACGGATATACTGAATTGAGTATGTTTAAATGTGTTTATCCAGTAGGGAAAGCTCATTTCGGAGTGCGGGCTGAACCCGCCGGGATGCTCCCGTTACCAGTGAAAACAAGGCGATCGATCGTCCGTTAAGCAGATGTTGGTGTGCGCTTGCACATGTGGCATTTCGTACAGAGGGGACGGCGATAACCAGGGTGGTACCGCGATACAATCGTCCCTGATCCGTTCAGGGGCGTTTTTCTATTTTTTATGGCCTGTGCCAGAAACCAGTGACACCATAATTAGGAGGCTACTTATATGAAAGCTAGTGAAATCCGCTCCAAATGGCTGGAGTTTTTTGAAAGTAAGGGACATGTGATTGAACCAAGCGCACCGCTTGTTCCACACAAAGATCCTTCCCTGCTATGGATTAATGCGGGTATGGCGCCGCTTAAGCCTTATTTTGACGGACGCGTAAAACCAGAAAATCCACGTATCGCCAATTCGCAAAAATGTATTCGTACGAACGACATTGAAAATGTCGGTAAAACGCGTCGTCATCATACGTTTTTCGAAATGCTTGGGAACTTTTCTATTGGCGACTATTTCAAGGAAGAAGTCATCACATGGGCATGGGAGTTTCTGACAGACCCGAAATGGATTGGCTTTGATCCAGAACGTCTGGCTGTAACGGTATATCCTGAGGATGAAGAAGCGTATAAGCTGTGGAATGAAAAAGTTGGACTTCCGGCTGAACGTATCATCAAACTGGAAGACAATTTCTGGGATATCGGTGAAGGCCCTTGCGGACCTTGTACGGAAATTTTTTATGATCGTGGCGAAGCCTACGGCAACGACATGACAGACCCTGAAATGTATCCAGGGGGAGAAAATGAGCGTTATCTGGAAGTGTGGAACCTCGTATTCTCACAATTCAACCATAACAAAGATGGCAGCTACACGCCGCTTCCCAATAAAAATATAGATACAGGAGCTGGTTTGGAACGTTTTGCATCCATTTTGCAAAATGTCGATTCCAATTTTGATACGGATATCTTCCAGCCACTAATCCAGAAAACGGCTGCCATGGCAGGAGTTAAATATAACGACAATGTGGACAGTGATGTGGCTCTCAAGGTCATTGCTGACCATGTTCGTACCGTGACTTTCGCGATTGGTGACGGTGTACTTCCTTCCAACGAAGGACGGGGTTACGTCATTCGCCGTTTGCTGCGCCGGGCTGTTCGCTATGGAAAGATGTTGGGCATGAACCGTCCATTTATGTTTGAACTGGTGGAAACCGTTGGGGACATCATGGGCGTGTACTACCCTGAAGTCGTGGACAAGCGTGATTTCATCATCAAGGTGATTAAAACAGAAGAAGAGCGTTTCCATGAAACATTGACAGACGGACTAGCTATTTTGGCTGATATCAGTGCTCAGGCAAAGGCCGAAGGCCGCAATGTCATTAGCGGAGCAGATGCTTTCAAGCTGTATGATACGTATGGGTTCCCATTTGATCTCACAGAGGATTATGCGGACGAGCAGGGCTTGAAAGTTGATCGTGAAGGTTTTGATGAAGCGATGCAGGAACAGCGTCAACGTGCGCGTGACGCTCACCAAGACAATGCCAGCATGAAGATTCAGGGCGGAGCTTTGTCCGATCTGGCGGTTAAAAGTGAATTTGTTGGATATAATGACCTCATAACTGAGTCCAAAATTGTGGCAATTGTATATAATGATATGCTGGTGGAGAGTGTTAGTGAAGGGCAGTCCTGTCAGGTCGTGCTGGATGTGACTCCTTTTTATGCCGAAAGCGGCGGACAAGTCAGTGACCATGGCTTACTGCGTGGCGGAACGGTAACCGCGAAGGTTGAAGGGCTGTTCAAGGCGCCGCAAGGTCAGCATGTGCATCAGGTCGTTGTAGAGGCTGGTGAGCTGAACGTAGGCGATACGGTAAAAGCTGAAGTAGATCAAGCTTCACGTGGAGAAATCGAGAAAAACCATACGGCTACACATTTGCTTCACAAAGCGCTTAAAGAAGTGCTGGGTGACCATGTCAATCAGGCGGGTTCCTTGGTAGAACCTGGGCGTCTGCGTTTTGACTTCTCCCATTTTGGTAGCATTACCCCAGAAGAGCTGGCAGATATTGAACTGCGGGTTAACCGTGCCATCTGGAGCCAACTGGATGTGACTATTGAACTGAAACCGATTGACGAAGCTAAGGCTCTTGGAGCGATGGCGCTGTTTGGTGAGAAATATGGTGATATCGTACGGGTCGTTAAGGTTGGCGATTACAGTATCGAACTGTGCGGAGGATGTCATGTCAGCAATACTTCGCAAATTGGCTTGTTCAAGCTTGTTAGCGAGAGCGGCATCGGATCAGGTGTACGTCGTATTGAAGCAGTGACCGGACGTTTTGGTTTTGAGTACATGGAAGGTCAATTAGAGCTGTTGAAGGTGTCGGCTGGGCTGGTTAAATCCAAGCTGTCCGAGGTGCCAAAACGCATCGAATCTTTGCAGCAACAGATCAAAGACCTCAGTCGTGAAAATGAATCACTGCAAAGCAAGCTGAGCGCTATTGAGGCGGGTCAACTGACTGATCAGGTTGTGCAAGCTGGCGGAGTGCAGTTGTTGGCTGCACGCGTGCAGGCCTCCAGCATGGATGCGCTGCGTGCAATTGCTGATGAGCTGAAAAGTAAGCTTCCTGCAGCTGTGCTGGTGCTAGGCGCTGCAATGGACGACAAAGTTAATTTTGTCGTTGCTGTCCCAGCTGAGCATACCAAGGCAGGACTTCATGCAGGTAAGCTCGTGAAAGAAATTGCGGCCGTATGCGGCGGCGGTGGCGGCGGACGACCTGACATGGCGCAAGCCGGGGGTAAGGATGCCAGCAAGCTGGACGAAGCACTTCAACGTGCACATGAATTGGTGTCAGCAGCCTCACAAGGATAAAGTTCGATAATTTTTGCGGATTTTTGGAAAAAAACGGACTTAGACATTTCCTTGAAGGGCTTTGCTTATGGTATGATATAAAAGAATAAGCTGGCATAAACATGTACACATGTTTTGTGGAAGCGAGGTGTCAACAATGGATTCCATGGACAAAACGGTCAAATTTAATGTCAAGGCGGATGAGAAGGAAGCTTCTGCTCAGGAGATTTTGTTGACCGTATATGATGCGTTGGTAGAAAAAGAATACAATCCGATCAATCAAATCGTCGGGTATTTGCTATCCGGTGATCCGGCTTATGTGCCACGGCATAATAATGCTAGAAGCCTGGTGCGTAAAAAAGAACGCGATGAATTGATTGAAGAGCTGGTTCGTTTCTATCTCGCTAAGCATCGTTAGGAGACAGGCATGAAAGTAATGGGATTGGATTACGGGGATCGCCGAATTGGGGTCGCCGTAAGTGATGCCTTCGGCTGGACCGCCCAAGGATTGGAAGTCATAGAACGACGCGGTGACGACAGCGAGTTCGGTAAAATTGCAAATTTGGTTCGTGAACATGAAATTGGTGAGGTTGTTGTAGGCTTGCCGAAAAATATGAACGGAACCGTGGGTCCACGCGGTGAGATTTGCATTGAGTTTGCGAACCGGCTCAAGGAGTTACTGGGTTTACCCGTTCACCTTTGGGATGAACGGCTGACGACGCGTTCGGCAGAGCGTGCGCTTCTGGAGGCCGACGTCAGCCGCAAAAAACGCAAGCAGGTGGTAGATAAACTGGCCGCAAGCCTGATCTTGCAAAATTATTTGGACGCACACAGTACAAGGTGAGGGGGATTTCGTAATGGCTGAAAATCAATTGGGTATGGAAGAAGAGCCGGAAATTATTTATATTGCCGATGACGAGGGCAACGAGGAAGAGTTCGAGGTCATTATGAAGTTTGAGGTAGATGGTTCCGAAGCGAAGTACATGATGGTTGCGCCAGTGGACCCTGAAGCTGATGAGTCCGATGTGTACGCCTTCCGTTACGAGGAAGAAGGCGATGATATTAAATTGTTTGTGATCCAAGACGATGCCGAATGGGAAATCGTCGAAGAGACCTTTAATACATTTGTAGAGGAAGAAGAAGAGGAAGACGGGAAATGACGAGCTATTCACGTGAAGACCTGAGCTGGACCTCTGATTTGAAAGAAGCTTTTGATGGTGACATAGAGTTGCAGGATGAACAGGGTCATGCGTTACGCATGGAGTTGGAAGCAGAGTTCAAGGTAGGTGAGCAACGGTACGCCGTATTGCGTAGACCTGGCGCTGCTGCTGGCGAACATGAATTATATCATGTAAGCTCATCCACAGACGGCGAAATCTCCATCACCACCATTGAAGATGATGATGAGTGGGAAGATATTTCTGAGCTGTACGACGAATGTACGTTGCCGGAAGAGCTGTAAGTCTGGATAACGAGGAGATCAAACCTGAAAGGGCGGACCAGTCCGCCCTTTTTGGCTGTGAAGGAGTTGGGTGGATGTGAAGCGAAGGACAAGGATGCTTACGTTGCTTCTCCTGCTTGTTTGCATAGCAGGAGGTGCACTCCTCTATATATGGAATGCCATGCAGCCTGTTCAGCCGAAAACACAACCCGTTGCTTTTACGGTGGTAAGGGGTACGGGAACATCGGCTATTGCAGATATGCTGAAGCAAAAGGGACTTATACGTAATGCGCTTGTGTTTAAGGCTTATGTAAAATTCAAACAGCAAGGAAACGCATTTCAGGCTGGAAAATATGAAGCGCAGCCTGGCGCAACCTTTGATCAGTTGATTGCCAAGCTATCGGCTGGGGATGTAGTCAAAGAGGAAATGATTCGTTTTACAATCCCGGAGGGTTTTACGATTAGACAGATGGCTGATAAGCTGCAAAAGGAAGGACTGGCGGACCGGCAGCAATTTTTGCAGCTGGCCAACGATCCGTCCGCTTTTGACGTCGCGCTGGTGCGGGACATACCAAAGCAGACGGGGCTTCGCTATGCGCTGGAAGGCTATCTTTTCCCGGAAACCTATGAACTGAAAAAAGGAAGCACAACCAAGGATATCATTCAGACGATGCTGGAGCAGACGCAAAAACGTCTGGATACCATTTCTGATCTGGATGCCGGGTTGCAGCAACGCGGTGAAACACTGCATCAGTTGCTGACAGTTGCTTCTCTGGTAGAGCGCGAGGTGGTTGTAGACGATGAGCGGCCTATCGTAGCTGGCGTTATTTATAACCGCCTTCAACAGGATAAAAAGCTGGAAATTGATGCTACAGTTCAATATATGCTGGACAAGCAAAAGGAACGACTGTATTACAAGGATTTGGCTGTAGAAAGTCCTTATAATACGTATATGCATCAGGGACTTCCGCCAGGACCGATTGCAAGTCCCAGTCTGAAATCAGTAGTGGCGGCTCTACAGCCAAAATCTACAGATTATTTATTTTATGTGACCAAAAAAGATGGGACACATAAACATTTATTTGCCAAAACGTATAAAGAACATTTGCATAACATTCAGATAAGTAACCGTAAGACAAATTAGGAGGTGAGCCTATGGCTTACAAACCCGAACTGCTGGCAACTGCCAGCTCTCCGGAGGATGCCCGCCATATGCTGGAGGCTGGAGCAACTGCATTGCTGATTGGAGATGACCGCTTTGGCATGCGACTGCCAGGACATTTTACCCCGGACCAAATCCGTGAGGTTGTGGAAGAGGCAAGGAAGCATGCGGCGCAGGTATATGTATCTATGACGAATTTGATGACGAATGAGCTATTGCCACTTCTTCCCGAATATGTGCAGACCATAGCTGGATGCGGCGTAGACGCCATTGAGTTTAATGATCCAGCAGTGCTCATGGCTGTGAAGGAATATGCCCCTCATCTGAAACTCTTCTGGAACGGAGAGATGATTTCTACCAACTTCGCAACCGCCAACTACTGGGGTGAAAAAGGGGCGTCACGTGTCATCTTGGCTCGTGAGCTCAGTATGGATGAAATTACGGAAATGATTCCAAAGTTGAACATAGAAGCACAGGTTCAGGTACATGGAATGACCAATATTTATCACTCCAAGCGTAAGCTTGTTCAAAGCTATATGCTGCACCAAGGTCGCACGGTAGAAGGTGATCTCGGTAGAGGGCGTGGCTTGTTTCTGATTGAAGCAGAGCGGAAGGAAGAGAAGTTCCCCATTTACGAAGATATCAACGGGACACATATTATGAGTTCGGATGATTTTTGTATCATGGAGGATCTGCATATTCTGATGGAGGCGGGCGTGCACAGCTTTAAGATCGAGGGCTTGTTGAAACCTACCGCTTACAATGAGGCAGTTGTCCGTGCTTACCGTAAAGCTATAGACAGTTATACAGCCGACCCGGATGCTTATGTTTATGATGAAAGCTGGCTGGATGAGGTTCGCCGCCTTCAAGACCCTGAACGGGAACTTTCCTTCGGATTTTTCTACAAAGAGCAGGTTTATTAATTACAAAATGAATTTACAGAGGGGGGAACGTCATGGGAACGATCACCAAAACGAGAAAATATACAGGTAAACGAAATCGTTTGGCTAAGCCGGAGTTGTTGGCTCCTGCCGGAAATCTAGAAAAGCTGAAGTTTGCCGTTCACTATGGCGCGGATGCTGTATATATAGGTGGGCAAAAATACGGTCTGCGTTCTAACGCCGATAATTTCAGTTTTGAAGAAATGCGTGAAGGTGTGGAATTCGCCAACAAGTACGGTGCTAAGGTGCTTGTGGCGACTAATATCTATGCTCACAATGAAGATATTGCCGGAATTGAGGAATACTTGCGCAATCTGTATGAAGTAGGAATTCATGCTGTTATCGTCGCTGATCCGGCTATTGTATCCGTGGCATTGCGGGCAGTTCCCGGATTGGAAGTGCATTTGAGCACACAGCAGTCCACGCTGAATTGGCAAGCGGTAAAGTTCTGGAAAGACGAGGGACTGCCGCGTGTGGTACTTGGACGTGAAACCAGCTTGGAGGAAATCGAAGAAATTAAAAAGCATGTGGACATCGAAATCGAAGCTTTTGTCCACGGTGCAATGTGCTCTTCATTTTCCGGTCGCTGTGTGTTATCCAATCATTTTACAGACCGAGATTCTAATCGTGGAGGATGTTGTCAGTCTTGCCGCTGGAAATATGATTTGTTTGAGGATGCCCGTCCAGGTGAGGTTTGGATATCTGAGGAAGAGGCACAGGACAACAATGTACTAAAACAGTTCCAGCTTGGCGTTAACCAGCTTCCATTGTTTGAAGAGAGCGATAATGCTTTTTCTATGGGTTCCAAGGATCTGTGTATGATTGAAAATATTCCTGATCTGATTGATGTGGGTGTAGACAGCTTTAAAGTGGAGGGACGTATGAAGTCCATCCACTATGTGGCTACGGTCGTGAATGTCTACCGGCAAGCGATTGATTCCTATATGGCTGATCCGGAAAATTATGTACTCAAACCAGAATGGATTGAAGAAATTAACAAGGCAGCCAATCGTCCGTTAAATACAGGATTTTTCTATGATACACCGGATCATGAGGATCATATTTATGAGCCGGAAGAAAAAGCGGTCCCTTATGATTTTGCCGGACTGGTCATGGACTACGATGCTGCAAGTGGCATCGCAACGATTCAACAACGCAACCATTTTAAACCAGGTCATGAAATTGAATTTTTCGGTCCGAACGGAACATTTTTCAAGCAAACGGTCGGAACGATCTGGGATGAGGAAGGCAACGAATTAGATGCTGCACGTCATCCGCTTCAACGAATCAAAATGAAGGTAGATCAGCCTGTATCATATTTTGATATGATGCGTAAAAAGAAGTAAATAAGTCTTAAGTCACAAGTTAAAAGATTCAAAAGCCTCTCCTATCGGTTGGAGAGGCTTTTTTTTGAATAGTTTTCTAGGAAAAAAGTTTCACAAAATTTAGTGGGTACTCAAAGGAAAGCTACATTCCTTGTCGAATAGTTCCGATAGAGACTATATAGATAATAGATACATAATGGATGACGTGGAACAAGAAACTAATTATATAGTGGTAGGTGAGAGGAATGGGTTTTCGGAAAAAAGAGGGGAATACAGCAAAAAGGCAACCCAAGAAAAAGGATCAAATGAAAGGTTTAAAAGGAAGTAAAGTAACAACGGATAAAGGGGAGGAGACGGTTGTGATGTCTTCGAAGGGTACTCCCTGGGTAGCTGAGGTCTTACGTAAATGCACAAACAATTTAAAGCGTTTACTTAAGCCTGAAAGATACAGTAAGGATTTTATGCATTTAGTCAAAAACTATAATCCGATCCGTTCGGTTGGGATGAAGTTGTTTCTGATCTTTTTTGCGGCCATTATGTTATTTGTGGTCAGCTTGGGAATGCTCTCGTACTACAGAGCTAAAAGCACGATTGAGCAAAATGCAGCTACAGCGTATCAGCAAACGGTTCAGCAAACTTCGGAAAAGCTTGATATTATTTTAGAGCGCTTTCAAGACACATCGACACAGGTATTTTTCGATACTGAATTAAGTGATCAGTTGCAAAAGGCTGTAAAGCAAGATAAAAATCCCTTTGCATCTTTTGTTGCTATGGGAGAAGTAAACAAGAAATTAACCAATATTGCTTTTACAAATAAAGCGATTGATTCATTGTATTTGTACCCGGAAGAAACCAGTTTAGCTGCAATGGGTACCGGAACACAAAAGGATGTACGGCAGGAAGCATGGTTTAAGGATATTTTGAAAAACAAGGGAATGGTTTGGCTACCTACGCAGGTGAATGACAATGGCAGCAAGACCTTTCGTCTGGCACGATCCATGAACAGCATGTCCGGGTTGGGAGGGACTTATGTTCTGGTTATGGATTTAAAGGCCAGTGCGGTGGAGGACGAGTTGAAAGGTGTTAATTTGGGCTCAGGCAGTATGATTAGCCTTGTGACAGACAAGGGGGAGTTTGTAGGTTCTAACAATGAGAGCTTGGCCGGGGGAAAGACAAAGCTGGATTACGTTTCCAAGCTTGAAGGGATCGAAGGAAATCAAATTATGGAGCAGGTAGCAGATGGCAAAGAGCAAAGTGTGCTTACAGTTCATAATACACTGGGAACTTCCAAATGGATTCTCGTGGGTGTAGTACCTGTATCTGAGCTGGTGAGGGACGCTAAGGGGATTCTAACTACGACATGGGTATTTGCTGCGGTGGCTGCACTCATTGCATTGTTCATCGGCCTGTGGATCGTGCGCCTCGTGGCTCGTCCACTGACACACCTGAAGGATTTAATGATTGAAGGCGCCAAAGGCAACTTGCAAATCCGAACGAACTATAAGGCTCAGGATGAAATTGGGCAGTTGTCCGCTAGCTTTGATACAATGATGGAGCAAATTACACTGCTGGTAGAACAGACGAATGCATCAGCACAGGAGGTACTGAATACAGCGACGGAACTGAGTGATGCCTCGAAGAAGACAGCCGTTTCAGCCAAAGAAATTGCAGCTGCGACGGAAGAGATTGCTCATGGTGCCACCAGTTTAGCAACAGAGGCGGAACGTGGTAGCGGATTAACGGGGAATATATCCCAGCAAATGGATACGGTTATGACTTCTAATTATGAAATGAGTCTGGTCGCACAAGAAGTTGAACAGTCCAGTGAAAAAGGGACAATTCAGCTGAAAAATCTATTGAGCAAGACTAAGGTTACGGAAGAAACTACGCATGCTTTGGTAGGCAAAGTAGATGAACTGAAGAAGACAACTTCCGATGTCTTTAAGGTGCTGGACGTATTGCAGGATATTGCTAAACAAACGAACATTCTATCCCTGAATGCGACGATAGAAGCGGCACGAGCAGGGACAGCCGGGCGTGGTTTTATGGTGGTTGCAAATGAGGTCCGTCAGTTGGCAGAACAATCACGTCAAGCCATTCGTACAGCTACAGGTATTACGAATAATATCGTCAATGAGATGAATGAAACGGTACAGGCGTTATCTGAAGTGTACCCGCTGTTCCGAGAGCAGATGGGAGCCGTACGAGAAACGACGGACATTTTCCAATCGGTGCAGCAGCAAATGGGCGAGTTCGCGCTTCGGTTGGGAACAGTCACCGCCTCCATTCATCATCTGAGTGAATCGCAGACTACTTTGTCTGAGGCAATGACCAATGTTAGTGCGGTAGCCGAGCAATCCTCTGCTACTTCGCAGGAAGTCGCTTCTCTCAGTAATGAGCAGGCCAATATCGGTAATCAGCTGGTAGGCTTGTCTGATAAGCTGGAAGGAGTTTCAGTGAATTTGAAAGAACAGCTTTCAAGGTTTACAGTGTAGGTGTTGTAAAATCAAGGTTATCAGGGAAATCTCTTGAGAAGGAAAGCAGATTATGAATACAAACACAAAGTGGGCCTGGGTGGTTCTAGCCATTACTATTTTTATAACGGTCTATTATTCGTTAGATGAAATATTAGGTTGGAGCCCATATTCATCACTAGATATCCAATAAATTTGGTAACCCATTCAACATTACATGTTGAGTGGGTTTTCTTTTTCCATCACCGGACATACTACTGGAAAAATGATGAAAGAAGGATGAATGTGTCTAGGCGTCATAGCAGTTTCATTCGTCAACGTCGAATTGCATATATAGCCCTGGGGATCATGGTATCGCTACTGATTTTATGTTTCCGACTGGCTTGGATTCAGGGAACAGCAGGCATTCATTTGTCATTGTATGGGGGGCATTCGCTTAAAGAAATGTCTGTACGTCAGCGACAGGAAGGAATCGCTATTGATACTGGGCGTGGACAGTTTACGGACCGACACGGGCAGCCCTTGACTGGAGGAGTCGTATGGACGCCAGTGCTTTTTCCCGATGTAGATGGCCGAGCAGCTTCGCATGGACAGGAACTGGCCAAGTTATTGCATACGAGTAAAGGGCAACTGTTGACGCAATGGAAGGGACTGCAATCTCCGCTCATATGGAGGGATGGACGTGGAGAGCCTGTACAAATCCATCCGAATGAAGCGGGCAGACTTCTGAAGTTAGCCCCTTCGCTCATAGAGCTTGTACCGTATGCGCAACGTTATAGGGACTTGCCCAATGGCAGACAATGGCTTGGTTTTATGTATGAACGTGGTGAACGAGCAAGTGAACTGCCGATGGGGGCAGCTGGCCTGGAAAGAACGCTAGAGCCGCTGCTAAGCGGCGTTGGTGAGACATTCGTCTCTCGGTTTGTAGATGCTCAACGTCGTCCATTGACTCATGCCCCGCTTCGTGTCAGTGCTCCATCCAATAGTCACTATCCATTACAGGTGCAGACTACAATTGATCTCCCGTTGCAGGAACAGATTGAGAAGCTGACAGAATCTAACCACTTGGCAGAAGGAGCAGTCGTTGTGCTTGATGCAGGTAACGCGGATGTTATGGCGATGGTGTCTCGTCCTTTTTATAATCCCGCTCATGTTGATCCGCAGCAGAAAACAGACTGGTCTAATCGTGCTCTCAAAGCAGTAACGCCTGGTTCAATTTTTAAGTTGGTTACGGCTGCGGCTGCACTTGAATCAGGTGTGGTTCAACCGCAGGAGCAATTTCATTGTCATGGAGCCTATGGCAAGTACGGCTTGTCATGCTGGAAAAAAGAAGGACACGGAACCCTGAACCTGGAGGAAGGGCTTGCCGTATCCTGTAATAGTGTGTTCGCCCATCTCGGCGAACGGCTTAACGCTGAGCAAATTCAGGCCGCAGCCTCTGCACTAGGATTGAGTCGAACCGTGGGCTGGCAGGACCGGGATCTGGCAGGGCTAGCTCAATTCAGACCGCTGGATCACGAAGAAAAGGGAGCCGTATTCGGCTCCCATACGAATGCATCTGATCCAGGCGTACGTGTGCAGACAGCTATCGGCCAGCGTGATGTGCTGGTGACGCCTCTCCAAGCAGCTAACCTCATCGTCACCTTGCTGCACGATGGTCAAGTACATGCACCGCGCATCGTAAAACGCGTCAGCTACGCAGACGGAAGCACCTTGCTGGAGCTACCTGCTCACGCTGCTCCTTTACCCCAAGGCAGCCGCTCGATTCGCACATCCACAGCTCATACGCTTCGTGAAGCAATGGAACAAGTTGTGACACACGGTACAGGTGCCTCCTTGCGTAACAAAATCTGGAAGCTGGCCGGTAAATCGGGTACGGCCCAAGCTTTAAAAAACGGTCGCCCCATAAATCACCAGTGGTTTATTGGTTACGGTCCGATAGAGCGGCCACGTTATGCGGTTGCCGTTCTTGTGCAAAATGCTTCAACGCATGCTGCAAATCAGGCCACAGCACTGTTCGGCCAAGTCATGGATCTGCTAGCTCAATCCTCTTGAGTCCTGCGAGTAGCTTCACGCTCTTCCTCCTGAATTTTGACGATAAAAGGAGGTTCGTCAAATTCCTCAGTCGGAAACCGAATCCATTGCTGCAAATAACCTTGCTGCCACAATTCCTTGAGCAAAATGATCAGAATGGGGGATAGGATTAATCCGGCCAATCCGAAGATGGATAACGATATAATGGCAAAGGAAAGCATTAGATAGGCAGATGAGACGCCGATGGAATTACCAGTAATTTTGGGCTCCGCCAACTGGCGCACAATCACGGTGACAGCCATGACAATAAGCAAGCCTACGGCCAAGCCGGTATTCCCCGTGATGAACAAATACACTGCCCACGGAATAAAGATAACAGGCACACCCAACAACGGCAGAATATCAAACAAAGCTGCTACGAGCGCCAACGATAGGGCATTATCTACTTGCAAAATGAGTAAACCTATAAATACGAGCACAAAGGTAATTCCTACCAGTAAGGCTTGAGCCTTGAGAAAGGCGGAAATGGCTTTAAGTACATGATTTTTTAGAAAAAGGTACGCCGTTTTTAGTGTCTTCGGTGTTTTACTGCGGGCAATTCCTTTCCAGAGATTAATTTCCATACTCAAAAAGAACGCTAAAATGATGGCAACCGCAAAGTTGCCCATAAAAACAGTGAAAGAGCTGAGAAATTGAATGAAAAAAGATAACCCTAGCTGTGCCCATTTCGTAGCAATGGTGGTAGCAGTCGCAAAATAATCATTTACACGTTCGGTAACACCCGGAGGCAAGGCAGCAATTTTATCTTGAGAAAGATGAAGAATCCGCGTGAATTCCGTTTGGATAATCTGGGTATAATGTGGGAGGTTTTGCGCGACTTTTGTAAATTGAGTAACCAGGATCAGGCCCAATCCGAAAAAAATAGCCATTAATAAGATGATAAACAGCAATACGGAGAGTGCGGAGGCAAAAGGCTTTTTCATGCCTTTGCGATGAAAATAACGGGCAGCAGGTTCAATGCACCAAAACACGACGAATGAAAGGAACACAGGTGCGGCTAGCTGGTACAGTTTGCTGGATACGAACATAATTAAATACACGGTTAATACGATCAGACCGATATCAAAAACCGTACGCCAATATTTTTTGTACAATGGAAGCATATGTATACAACGACTCCTTTAAGATTTTTATTTATTGTACACTAAATTGAATCTCAATGCTGACCAGTAGCAATGGCAAAATCTCGGCATGCTTACATCATTGTGATAACATATAAGTAAGTGAGTTTTCTTCAGGAGGCCTGCTTGGAAGTTCAGAATAGAAAAGTGGGGATAAAACGTGCAGACTTTGCTGTTATGGATGTTTTACATTTCAACTTTTTATGCTTTTATTCCGGCGCTGGTGAGTCGTATATTTGGTTTCCGGGTGTTTAGACGTGGCAAAAGTGACCAAGAATATGCGCTAACCTTTGATGATGGTCCTGATCCAGTCTATACACCACAGTTGCTCGATTTACTCAAGCGTTTTGATGCCAAGGCTACTTTTTTTGTTGTAGGGTTGAATGCCGAAAAACACCCTGAGCTTCTGAAGCGCATGCATGATGAAGGTCATCTGATCGGTATTCACAATTATGTGCACAAATCGAATTGGCTTATGCGGCCTGTTACTGTTAGAAGACAAATTGCCCAGACAGAGTCAGTCATTCGTCGAGTAACTGGCGAAGGAACGACCTTTTATCGTCCACCTTGGGGGATTGTGAACTTTTTTGATATTTCCAAAAACAATGGTCGTCGAATCGTATTATGGTCCTCTATGTTTGGTGACTGGAAGGCCAGCATTGGAGCGAAACAATTAGCAGAAAGAATGCTCAAAAAGCTGAGGGGTGGCGAGGTGATGCTGCTCCATGACTGTGGTACGACATTGGGGGCAGACGCAGAAGCGCCACAGAATATGCTCATTGCGCTAGAGAAGCTATTGAGGGTCGCCCAGGAACGGCAATTACGCAGCGTCCGCGTGGATACATTGTTTTGCCGTCAATCTGGCTATCATTCCACTGTCTCCTGCTTGTCCAGTACAGATTGGATGAAAAGAACGATGGTATTCGGATGGCTACAATACGAGCGCCTTTTTCACGCCTTGTTCCGCCTTCGTCCTGTTAGCAAGGATAACACGATCTTTTATTATCGTCGCCGTATCTATCATGGACCCAATATTAACATGGAGAATGGTAGGTTGCTGGAAAAAGGGGATCCTATAATTGAGCTTCATTTTGACAATAAAATGTTGTTTCAATTGGGATCGTCGGCAAAGTCCTTGGTACATCTAGCGATTCAATTGATTCGAGTTGTGAAAAGGCAACTGCCTGATCTTACTCAACGGGTTGTACATGATTCTGGTATGAAGGGTGTAAAGGCGATCTATGCAGTAAGTATGATTCATCGAGGACCTGAAAAATTAGGCTTTCAAGTTCGAGAGCTTCCCCAAGGACTGTTTAAGCATGTATCTACTGTATATTTAAAGCTGTTATTTCGTATTATCCATCCTTCGGGTTCAGAACAATTGAATGAAAAAAAAGAGGTCATGATACCGAAACTAATCGTGATGCCCATTGATACCTTGTTTGATCGTTTCCAACCGGGAGATTCGCACCGGGCAGACCAGGCTTTTGATCCAACTGATCAAAGGGATGTTGTTCATACACTCAACAGTGAAATGATAGAAGAAGGTGACCCTATGTATGCTTCGATCAGGGCTTCACAAACAGCGGATACAGAATCAAGCAGTTGATCTAATAAAAAAAGCCACTCAATCCTTTGTAGGGGTCGAGTGGCTTTTTAGTAATTCATATAATAATCTATATTGGCAAAGCACTTAGATTTTCATAATTCCGCCGTTACTTGCGTTCGTCACCAGCTTGGAATAACGGGCCAGGTAGCCTGTCTTTACTTTCGGCTCGAAGCCTTTCCAATTGGCACGACGACGGTCGAATTCTTCGTCCGTAATGTGAAGCTCAATCTTACGATTGTTCAGGTCTAGCTCAATGATATCGCCGTCCTCAACAAAAGCGATAGGTCCGCCTTCTGCTGCTTCGGGGGAAATATGACCGATGGAGATACCACGGGAAGCACCTGAGAATCGTCCGTCTGTAATCAGACCAACCTTGGCACCAAGCCCCATGCCCACGATTTGTGAAGTCGGAGCGAGCATTTCAGGCATACCAGGTCCGCCCTTAGGACCTTCATAACGAATAACAACAACATGTCCTTCGGCAATTTTACCGTTAGCGATGCCAGCCAGTGCATCTTCCTGTGAATCAAAGCAGATGGCAGGGCCTTTGTGATAACCGCCAACAGAAGGATCAACCGCACCGACTTTAATAATGGAGCCTTGTGGTGCCAAATTGCCGAATAATACAGCTAGACCGCCGCGCTCGGAATAAGGGTTGTCCAATTTGTGGATGACGTTAGTGTCCAAAATTTCCTGACCCTCTACGTTTTCACGAAGGGTTTTCCCAGTTACAGTAATACAGTCACCATGCAATGCGCCCGGTTTCTTCAATAGCTCATTCAGCACTGCGCTTACGCCACCTGCATTATGAACATCCTCAATGTGATAGTCGGAAGCAGGTGCCAATTTGGACAAATGAGGTACACGGTTCGCGACTTCATTGATGCGTTCGATAGGGTAGTCAACCTCAGCTTCATGGGCAAGTGCCAATGTATGCAATACGGTATTCGTAGAACCACCCATTGCCATATCCAGTGCAAATGCATTATCAATGGCTTCTTTAGTCACGATATCACGTGGTTTGAGATCGAGCTTAATCAATTCCATCAATTGGCGCGCAGATTGTTTGACGAATTCTTTGCGTTCTTCTGCTACGGCGAGGATGGTGCCATTACCTGGCATAGCCAGTCCCATCGCTTCTGCGAGACAGTTCATAGAATTCGCTGTGAACATTCCTGAACAGGAGCCGCAAGTTGGACAGCCGTATTGTTCTAGCTCAAGCAAACTTTGATCATCGATTTTGCCAGCCTGGAATGCACCTACACCTTCGAAGACGGAAGTCAGGGAAATAGAGCGTCCGTTCTTATCTTTACCAGCTTTCATAGGACCGCCGCTGACGAAAATAGTCGGAATGTTAACACGCAATGCCCCCATCATCATACCAGGGGTAATTTTATCGCAGTTAGGAATACATACCATGCCGTCAAACCAGTGAGCGGAAACGACAGTTTCCAAAGAGTCTGCAATAATTTCACGACTTGGCAGAGAATAACGCATACCGATGTGTCCCATGGCAATGCCGTCATCTACACCAATAGTGTTAAATTCGAAAGGTACACCGCCTGCTTCACGAATGGCCTGCTTGACAATTTTGCCAAATTCCTGCAAATGGACGTGGCCCGGTACGATGTCAATATACGAGTTGCATACCGCAATAAACGGTTTGTCAAAATCTTCTTCTTTGACGCCCGCTGCGCGCAGCAAGCTGCGGTGAGGAGCGCGGTCAAAGCCTTTTTTAATCATATCGGAACGCATTTTCGTCTTAGCTGTCATGATGCTGGTTTCCCCCCAAAGTATAAAAATGGTATGGCGTTCAATGAACGCCGTAATAGCGCAGATGTTTTCTAAAGAGTCTATCATAGTTGTGCGCATATTTCTACATATATGAGGATTTTGAAAAAAGTATAGAAGTGTTCTGTAAGCAACAATATATAGATAGGAACAGTTTTATTTATCTATATATTGCATCTGTAAGGATTTGAATTGGATTCTTCAAAACTCTGATATCCTGATATATTAGCCTATCGGATAAATAGGAAAAGCCCATTCCGTAATAAACGGAAGGGCTCAGGCTTGTTTTTATGTTAAAGGGGGGTGGAATATAAAACTATATTTTAATTTCTGCCACCTTTACGACCGATGTCTCTGTAGAAATTTTTGTCATGCGACTCAGCTGTAGCATCGCCGCCCTTTTTGCCGATTTCCTGATAAAACTCTTTATCATGTGAGTTTGCGGTTGCTTGTCCGCCTTTCTTGCCAATCTCCTGATAAAATTCCTTATTGTGCTTCTTGGAGGTAGCTTCCCCACCCATACGGCCTGCTTCTTCGCGACTCATTTTACCCTGATTTTGATTACGTGCCATTACAAATCACTCCTTATTAAAAAGTTGTTTTTTGTTGCGCGTATCATTTACTTACCACATCTTGCCTGTATGAAACAGGCACTATGCGCGAAGTAAAGAGGGGGAGACCCACTTCCATTCTCGTCTGTAAGTGGGTTGTCGCGTGCTGATTGTGACATATCAATGGATAAAAAGTTACGCAGACCGTCTAAAAAGATAAGGAGCGGGCTTCAACATCCACTCTACCTGTGGCTCAATCAGAGGCCGTGTTGCAGTTCGAACCCAAGGCATGGTCAACAGACAGCACAGACCTGTGGCGCACACTAGAATCAACATGACTTCCACAGGAGTATCTATATACTCGTAGACCCCCTTTGCAACAACGGAACGGACGATTAAGCCATGCAACAAAAAGACATATAATGTACGTCGTCCCATCTCGGTTATACGTCCTGTGACGGCTGGAACAAAGCTTAGAAACGCCATAGATGCTATCCATTGAACTCCATAAATGCCGATACGGTAAATCCCTGCGTACCATTCGGTATGGCCCAGTTCACCATAAGTCATGTTGCCATATAGCCAGCCTGCCGGGATGCCAAAATACGACGTTCCCGCCAGTACCATAAGAAAAAGAGATACAATACCGGCGATGATACGGATAGGTGTTGTGAAGAAGCGTCGAACGTCCGCATAATGCAAATGATAACCTGCTACAAAGTAAGGCAAATAAACAAAGGTTCTGCATACGCTTAGCCATATACCGTCTACAGGGAGATATCCGACAAGGATACCCAGCAGCACGGATATACCCAGTTGGAAGACTGGTGGTATTTTCTGAAAAGATAGCATCAGCAGTCTCCAGCAGATGTGGCTGGCAAGGAACCAAAGCAGCAGATAAGGAGCAAAAAAAGAATGATGGATATGGGGAACGTGAAAGATTACGACATCCAAAATTGAATAAAGGGATTGGAAAATTAGATATTGCATACCGATCTGAAGCAGAACCTTTTGTCCTGCGAGACCCGTCAAAGTGGTTTTGGCAAAGTAGCCTGTAACGAGAACAAACAACGGCATATGAAACATGAATATCCAGCTGAACCATTGTTGGGCAAGATGAAGTGAACCGACTAATGGCTCCAGGGCGTTTCCTGCAAATACGCATATAATCAACAGAAATCGCAAATTGAGAAAAAAGCTTTCCCCTTGTACATCATGGCTTGTCGTCATGTGTTTCCCTCCGAACGGCTTCTGCCGACTAAACTATTTAAAAAATAA
Organism: Paenibacillus sp. EKM10P; assembly: GCF_011800655.1. Taxonomy (NCBI): domain Bacteria; kingdom Bacillati; phylum Bacillota; class Bacilli; order Caryophanales; family Paenibacillaceae; genus Paenibacillus; species Paenibacillus sp. EKM10P. The sequence goes on from NZ_JAALET010000008.1 coordinate 69,377, forward strand.
TTCTTTACATGGAACAAGGTACGATACTCTGGATTGTAACATTGTGATTTTATTCACAATAGTAAGCGTTATCATGTCCTTTTTATGTGGCGAAAGCTTGAACACGGAATAAAGATGGGCTTATGTCTGGAAACGTGTGCTAATTTGACCCTGTACAGGCAACGATGTTACCCTAACAAGGTTATAGTTATGCTAACAAATACAGCGACACCATTTAGATTCAAGTTACGAATCACGAGGTACGAAAGGCGAAAGGAACTTATACGATGAGAAGAAGAACAAGAAGATCATACAACTCCTATGGAACACGCGGATCTCGGAAAATATGGAAAATTCTTTTAGGCATCCTAATTGTCATTGTGCTAATTGCGGGTTGGGGAGCATGGAAGGTATTTACGCCTTATCAGCCTGACGAGACGGCTGCTGCTGCATTAGCCGAAATAGCAGATACTGTGAAAGTAGATGAGCAAGAGCATTGGTTAAGTTTTGAGCCTACCGAAGGAAGTGGATCAGGAGTCATTTTGTACCCAGGAGCGTTGGTTAAACCCGAAAGCTATGCGCCCTTGGCACGCCGTCTGGCAGAAAAGGGTCACCATGTGATCATTGTAAAAATGCCACTGAACCTTGCATTGATCTCACCGGATTTGGCGAATGAAGTGCTAAAGGCGTACCCGAAGGAAGTCTTTGTTATTGGCGGACATTCGTTAGGTGGTGTGATGGCGGCCCGATATGCAGCTGCACATCCTGATCAGGTTAAAGGTGTATTTTTCCTTGCTTCCTACCCGGATAACAAGGGTAATTTAAAGGATAAAAATCTGCCAGTGATTTCTCTACTAGGAAGTGATGATGGAGTCATCCAGATGAAAAATGTCCAAAGTGGGAGAACTTATTTACCTGCCAACACGCTGTATTTTACAGTCGAAGGGGGGAACCATGCCCAATTTGGCAGTTACGGTGCCCAGAAAGGGGATAACCCTGCGAAAATTAGCGCCGTTGAGCAATGGAATCAGACGGTAACGGCTTTACAGGACTGGATGAAAGAGAGTGTAGATTCAGCTCCTAAGAACCCGTAAAGGAGGTGTGATGCATGTCTGAGCTGATCGTGCAGGGGAAGCGATACTCATGCCGTGGCATCTTATTCGATAAAGATGGCACACTACTGGATTTTATTCAGTTGTGGGGCCCTTGGGCTCGTTCTATACTGGATATGATGGAGCAGCATCTTGTCGTGGCGGGAGCCGGTTTTACGATGGAGAAAGGCAACATTCTAGGCACTGTTCACGATCAGGAGGGACGTGTGATCGGTTACGATCCTTCTGGTCCGCTGGCAATGGGGACGGTGGATGAAAGTACAGGTGTGCTGGCTTGGCAGCTTTATACTGCCGGTGTTCCGTGGAATGAAGCTGTGCGGCTTGTCCGCGAATTTAATAAAACAGCGATGGCTGACGTCCGCCGACATCGGGCAGCGAAGGTGTTTCCGGGGTTGCGGACCTTATTGGAGCAGAGTCGCCGTGCCGGATTGAAGCTGGCGGTTGTGACCTCTGACAGTACAGAGGCTGCACAAGAGCATCTGGAGTGGATGGGACTGACATCCTATTTTGACGAGATCATCGGACATGATAGGGTTACATACGGCAAGCCTGACCCGGAAATGGCTGAAACAGCTTGCGCGTTACTAGGACTGTCGCCAGCGGACGTGGTAATGATCGGAGACAGTAATGGGGATATGCAGATGGGCAAGCGTGCCGGAGTACGGCTAGCCATTGGATTTGCGCCGGAACCGGAGCGTTCCGGTCATTTGCTGGATGCGGATAAGGTGGTTCGTAGATATAAAGAGCTGGAGGTGCGTAGAGCATGAAAGTTAATACGTTGGCGGATTGGATACAGCAATCGCAGAATATTGTTTTTTTCGGCGGAGCAGGGACATCGACGGAAAGTGGTATTCCAGATTTTCGTTCAGCAGCAGGCTTGTATCAGAGCGAGGAAAAATTACCTTATTCTCCCGAGGTTATGCTTAGCCGCTCTTTTTTTGTGAAGCATCCTGAAGTATTCTTCGGTTTCTATCGCAGCAAAATGCTGCATCCCGATGCGAAGCCGAACGGCTGTCATCATTTCCTCGCGTCTTTGGAAAAGCAAGGCCGTCTTAAAGCGGTTGTGACGCAAAATATTGACGGATTACACCAGGCTGCAGGGAGTATGAATGTAATGGAGCTTCACGGCTCGATACATCGCAACTACTGTATGGAATGCGGCCGCTTTTACGGTCTAAATGAAGTGATGAACAGTTCCGAGATTGTACCTAAATGTCCGTTAGATGGAGGAATGATTAAACCGGATGTCGTTTTATATGAGGAAGAGTTGAATCAAGATACCCTTATGCAATCCATTCAGGCCATTTCTCAAGCAGATCTGCTGTTAATTGGAGGAACGTCACTAACAGTCCATCCTGCGGCAGGCTTGATTACTTATTTTCGCGGAAAACATACAGTGCTGCTGAATACAGACCCCACCTCATATGATCACAAGGCGGATCTTTTGATCACTGAACCGATCGGTAAGGTTATGGAAAAACTTGCTCATCAATTGGGGTTGTAATCGTTTTCTTGTCAACGCCCGGATAAAAGCGCTATGATGATGTTGTGATGGACATAACAATGTTTCGAGAGAGGCTGTGATAGCATGGTTTATTTAGCTGGCGAAGATCGTTATGAAAGTATGAAATATAACCGTACAGGGAGATCAGGTCTTAAACTGCCCGCTATTTCGCTGGGCTTGTGGCACAATTTTGGCGGGATTAACAACGCGGAGAATGGTCGCAGCATGATTACTCGCTCCTTTGATCTGGGCATTACGCATTTTGATTTAGCTAATAACTATGGTCCTCCTGCGGGTTCAGCTGAGGAATTTTTCGGACAAGTGTTAGCCAGTGATATGAAGCCGTACCGGGATGAATTGGTTATCTCCACCAAAGCAGGCTACCATATGTGGGAAGGTCCATATGGTGACTGGGGATCTCGCAAGTATATGATATCCAGTCTGGATCAGAGTCTGAAGCGAATGGGGCTGGACTATGTCGATATATTCTACTCTCACCGCTTCGATCCGAATACGCCGCTGGAAGAAACGATGGGAGCACTGGATCATATCGTACGTTCCGGTAAAGCGCTGTATGTGGGTGTGTCTAATTATAGTGCAGAGCAAACGGCAGAAGCAGCTCGTATTTTGAAGGAGCTTGGCACACCGATGTTGATCCATCAGCCGAGATACTCTCTGCTTGACCGCTGGATTGAAAATGGATTACAAGATGTACTGGACGAAAACGGGATAGGCAGCATTGCCTTTTGTCCACTGGCTCAGGGACTGCTGACCAATAAATATTTGAACGGAATTCCCGAGGATTCACGTGCAGCAAGCACATCGGTTTTCCTGAATGAGAACCATGTGACGCCTGAAACTCTTCGCAAGGTGCGCGCCTTGAACCAGATGGCTGCTGCACGTGGACAAAGTTTGGCTCAATTCTCACTGGCATGGGCTCTACGCGGTGAACGTCTGACCTCTGTCCTGATTGGGGCTAGCCGTGTAAGCCAAATCGAAGAAAATGTTGAGGCCTTATCCAATCTGGAGTTTTCACAGGAAGAGCTGGACCGGATTGATTCGATTCTAAATGCCGGGAACGGACAAGACGGCGGCACAGCCTAATGACAAAAGGCATTTCGGAGTCATTAACCTAATTTCACATTCTCTTATACGATATATACTTAACAGCCCGCATTCGCTTGAAGGATGCGGGCTGTTTGTTATTGGCAGGGAGCTAGGGAAACCTGCTAAAGCTTACTTTACAACTGAGGATACTGCTTAACCTTGCTCCGGTACTCGGTTGGAGACTGACCACAGAAACGTTTGAATTGACGTGAGAAGTATAAAGCATCGGTTAAACCTACAGATGCAGCCACTTGCTCGACCGACAGCTCAGGACGTTCACGTAGCAGTTGACGTGATTTGTCGATCCGTAGCTTAAGCAGATAGGTGACGGGGGAGACGCCCGTTTCCTTTTTGAATATTCGTGATAAGTATGCACGGTTATAACCAAGCCCTTCAGACATTTGCTCAATGGATACGGGATGTGCGTACTGAGTGGACATATATTGAACCATTTGTTTGACTGTTCGTCGAATTTGCGAATCCGCCCCAGACGGATCAGTCCAGTCACTCAGGTAATTACTTGCTTCCCCCATAATTAGGTACAAGTAGCCCAAGGCTGAGAGATGAGAGCTAGATTTTCTGCTGTAAAAGGCCAATTGCATTTGTTCCAGATAACCGGGAATAGGACTTTGATCAGCAGCATGGAAAACAGGCTGATGAACACGCAGTCCTGCCTCTTGCACCACCTGCTCCGTATGGTGTCCGGTAAAGGCAGACCAACGATAGCGCCACGGTTCCTCTTCATCAGAGGTATAGCTCACCAGCTGACCGGGATGAATAAGGAAAAAATCGTTTTTTTTAAGCTGATATGTGTGCTGTTCTGTTCGAAAGATGCCTTTGCCCGACTCTACAAAGTGGAGCAGATAGTAATCATAGATTTTCGGCCCCACAGCATGACCGGATTTGGTCTGGCTCTCTCCTGCAAAAAGCACATGCAGCGGGCTATTTTCATAAAACACCGGATTAGAGGCGACAGCATAACTATATGAATGCGCTTGCAAAATAGAGTCATCCTTCCTGCATTTGTGAATAGTTTAGCGGATGCGGTATACTTACATTGTACATGTCCAAGTCACATTTATCCATAGCTTAAACACATGGATGCATTACATTGTGTGACGCTTTCATTTATACTGAAATCATAAGAGATGTCAACCTGATTAAGATATTACAGGGAAATCAGGGAGACTTTTACTAACGGTAAATGAGGTGGATGCGGATATGAACTCTACTGAATTAAAGAAACATTTTATTGAAAAATATGGTGAAAGCAGCAATGAACTGCTGATATTTCATGCACCTGGGCGCGTCAATCTGATTGGAGAGCATATCGACTATAATGGTGGTTATGTACTCCCGGCTGCGCTGGAATTTGGTACGACGCTGATCCTTCGTGCGCGCAATGATGACCAAATTCATTTTGCTTCGACAAACCTGTCGTACGAAGTGCCTATCCCCCGCGGAGAGATAGGTAAAAGCAAAACGGATGAGTGGGTGGATTATCCGGTGGGTGTGCTGGTGGAGTTGGCTCAAAAGGGAGTGTATCCTTCTAGCGGATACGATCTGCTCTATCATGGAGAAATACCGAACGGAGCTGGATTATCCTCCTCAGCCTCGATTGAGGTCGTGACCGGCTACGCTTTCCTGACTACCGAGAAGCAGAAAACCGACACAGTCGAAATTGCTTTGTTATCCCAGCGTGCAGAAAACAATTACGTGGGTGTCAATTGCGGCATTATGGACCAGTTCGCTGTAGCGAACGGAGCGGCTGATCATGCAATTCTGCTGATGTGCGATACGCTGGAGTACCGTAAAGTGCCATTCCGCACGGGAGCTTATAAGCTTGTGATCGGCAATACAAATAAGCGCCGCGGTTTGGTAGATTCAGCCTATAACGAGCGTCGCAGTCAGTGTGCCGAAGCGCTGTCCATTCTGCAGCAGCAGGAGTCGTCATTGGAATACCTTGCACAGCTGGATGAGGCTCGGTTTGGAGAGCTCCAGCATCATATTGCAGATGAAACAGTTCGCCGCCGGGCACAGCATGTGGTGGAGGAAAACGCTCGTGTGCTGGCCTCTGTCGAAGCTCTCGCGGCGAATGAACTTGCAGCTTTCGGTCAGTTAATGAACGCTTCTCACGATTCATTACGTGACCTGTATGAGGTCAGCTGCACCGAGCTGGATGTTATGGTGGAAGAAGCACGACGCATTCCTGGCACGCTGGGTGCTCGCATGACAGGGGCTGGGTTTGGAGGTTGTACGGTTTCATTGGTTCATGAGGACGATGTGGAACGTTTTGTGAAGGAAGTCGGCGAAGCTTATCAGACCCGTACAGGGCTGGAAGCCAGCTTTTATGTATGCAAGGCAGGAGACGGAGTTAAAGAACTGAAGGAGGACGAATAACATGGCCATTTTAGTCACAGGTGGAGCTGGATATATCGGTTCGCATACCGTAGCAGAACTGTTGGATCTGGGAGAAGAAGTTGTTGTGCTGGATAACTTGCAAACCGGACACAAAGGAGCATTACTTGGAGGCAAGTTGTATGAAGGTGATTTGAGAGATAAAGAACTTCTGTCCAAACTGTTCTCTGAAAATAAAATCGACGCTGTTATTCATTTTGCAGCCAACTCGCTGGTTGGGGAAAGCATGCAAAATCCTGGGAAGTATTATGACAACAATGTATTTGGTACGTTGAGCTTACTGGAGGCGATGAAAGATGCCGGCGTAAGCAAGATCGTATTTTCCTCAACTGCCGCTACCTATGGTGAACCGGAAAAGGTGCCGATTGAAGAAGGTGACCGTACTGAGCCAACTAACGTGTATGGTGAAACAAAGCTGATGATGGAGCGCATGATGTCCTGGTTTGATAAAGTATTAGGCATCAAATACGTGTCTTTACGGTATTTTAATGCGGCTGGTGCCCATGAGAGCGGCAAAATCGGTGAAGATCACCGACCAGAAAGCCATCTGATCCCATTGGTGCTCCAGACAGCATTAAAACAGCGTCCACATATCGCTGTGTTTGGTGAGGATTATGCGACACCTGATGGTACGTGTGTCCGTGATTACATTCATGTAAGTGATTTGGCGGATGCTCATGTGCGCGCAGTGAATTACTTGCGTAAAGGTAATGACAGCAACATATTCAATCTGGGCAACGGGCAGGGCTTCTCTGTGAAGGAAGTTATTGAAACGGCACGCAAGGTTACTGGACTCGACATTCCAGTTGTGACAGAACCCCGCCGTGCAGGCGATCCAGCAATATTGGTTGCATCTTCTGACAAGGCCCGTTCGGTGCTGGGCTGGAGTCCAAAACGTACCCAACTGGAGGATATTATTAGCGGAGCATGGGGATGGCATCAGTCGCATCCTCAAGGCTACGGCGACGAATAGACGGGAGACGATGACATATGAGCGAGCGCCAATCTGTAGATAAAGACCAAGACCGGGAACTTTCCCGGCACCTGGCCCATGACATCGACGAAACTGTACAGCAATCGGCTCTATATGCGGTGGAGCAACTGGTTGCATTCGCACATAAGAAGGGCTTGATTGGTCTGCAAGATACGGATTACAGTCGTAATCTGCTATTGGAGCAGTTCGGGTTTTCGGAGCCTTATTCCGGTGGGGAAGCAGGGGGCATTATTGCCCCCGAAGCTCTCCAGCCTGTGCTTAATGTATTGATAGATTATGGTTTTGCCATAGGGCTTATCCCTGAAAACACGGATACGTATCGTGATTTGCTGGATTCCAAAATCATGGGTCAGCTAATGGCGAGACCGTCTGAAGTCATCCGTGACTTTCATCAAACGGAGGCTGAACGTGGTATAGAAGCGGCTACAGATGCTTTTTATCAATTATCCATAGATTCGAACTACATTCGAATGGATCGGGTAGCCAGCAATGTGTACTGGAATCAGTCAACGCCTTACGGAGATATGGAAATTACGATTAATTTGTCCAAGCCAGAAAAAAGTCCCAAGGAAATTGCAATGGCGAAGCTTTTACCGCCGCCTGTTTACCCCAAATGTCAATTGTGCCGTGAAAACGTTGGATATGCCGGGAGGGTAAACCATCCGTCCCGTCAAAATTTGCGTATTATTCCGGTCGAATTGAATGGGGAACCGTGGTTTTTTCAATATTCACCTTATGTGTATTACAACGAGCATTGCATTGTGTTCCATCATGATCATGTACCCATGAAGCTTACAAAGGATACGCTGCGGCGGTTGCTGGCCTTTACGAAAGCGTTTCCGCATTATTTCATTGGCTCTAATGCGGATCTGCCTATTGTCGGAGGGTCGATCCTAACTCATGATCATTTTCAGGGTGGTCGTCATACATTCCCAATTGAAAAAGCGGATGTGGACGGCGTATACCATAATGAAGAGTTTCCGCAGGTTACGGCAGGTATTGTAAACTGGCCGATGTCGGTCATTCGTTTTACGTCAACAGATCCCGACGCACTGTTGGAGGCGGGGAATGCTGCTTTTGAAGCCTGGAAGGGTTATAGTGATCCATCGGTAGACGTTCTCTCTCATACCGAGCTGGAGGGGGAAACGATTCCGCATAATACAGTAACGCCGATTGTGCGCCGGGATTCTGAAAGAAGATATCAGATGGATCTCGTACTGCGGAACAATCGAACGAGTGAAGAATATCCGGAAGGTATTTTCCATCCCCATCGCGAGATGCATCATATCAAAAAGGAAAATATCGGTCTGATCGAGGTGATGGGGCTTGCCATCTTACCAGGTCGACTCAAGGATGAGCTGGATGGAATTGCTGATATCTTGTGTGGGGACGACGAATTGGCCGTGGCTATGCAGCAGGAAGGACATCCACTGTTTAAGCATGCAGACTGGATTTACCAGTTGAATACCCGGTTCGGTCGTCTGTCTGATAAGGAGACGGCTGTTCGTACCGTACAAAATGAGGTTGGACTGAAATTCAGTGAAATTTTAGAGCACGCAGGAGTGTATAAACGGAATCCATCCGGTCAGCAAGCGTTTGGCCGTTTTATGAAACAATTGGGCTATACCTTGGGAGAATAAAGTTGCTTATGTTTCCACATAATACAATACGAGAACCCTCCCAAGATGTGAAATGTAACCATACTCCTTAAGGAGTATGGTTTTTTTTCTGAAAATAAAGCAATTTGTTTCCTGTAACCATAAAGGTTATAATAGAGTAGTTTCTTAACATTAAACTTTAGAAATATTGGAGGCGAACGTTTGCGATGAAAGCATTCGAATTTTATAATCCCACACAATTGATCTTCGGTAAAGGACAATTGGAGGCTCTCAAGCGTGAAGTTCCTAAATATGGAAAACGTGTACTGCTTGTATATGGCGGCGGCAGCATTAAGCGCAGCGGTTTGTACGATAATGTAATAAAATTGCTTGGTGAAATTGGTGCAGAGGTAACAGAACTGGCGGGTGTAGAACCAAATCCTCGCTTGTCTACGGTACATAAGGGTGTTGAATTGTGTAAAACAAATCAAATCGACCTTGTACTGGCTGTGGGCGGTGGTAGTGTACTGGATTGCTCCAAAGCTATTGCTGTCGGTGCAAAATATGATGGGGACATGTGGGATTTTGCAGAGCGTAAAGCGGCTCCCAAAGCAGCCTTGCCATTAGGTACGGTTCTGACCATGGCTGCAACCGGCTCTGAAATGAACGCAGGTTCTGTTATTACAAACGAAAAAACTCAGGAAAAATTGGGCTGGGGTAGCGTACATGCGTTTCCTGCGTTTTCCATTCTTGATCCGGTGAACACATACTCTCTGCCACAAAATCAAACGGTTTACGGAATTGTGGATATGATGTCACATACGCTCGAGCATTATTTCCATTTGGAATCCAATACTCCGGTTCAATTGGGCTGGTGTGAAACGATTTTGCGTACGGTCATAGATGCGGCGCCGGGACTGGTTAACAATCTGGAAAACTACGAGCTGCGTGAAACCATTATGTATTGTGGTACGATGGCACTGAACGGCTTCCTGAACATGGGGCTGACAGGTGACTGGGCTACGCATAATATTGAGCATGCTGTGTCTGCTGTTTATGATATTCCGCATGGTGGAGGACTGGCTATTCTGTTCCCGAACTGGATGAAACATAACCTGCATGTGAAGCCTGAACGCTTCAAACAGCTGGCTGTGAATGTGTTCCATGTAAACCCAGAAGGTAAGAGTGATGAAGAAGTAGCGTTGGAGGGTATTCAAGCGTTGCGTGATTTCTGGAGCTCGATTGGTGCACCAAGCCGTCTGGCTGATTACGATATTGATGCGTCCCAAATTGATGTAATGGCTGATAAAGCTGTGAAATTCGGACCTTTCGGTGGCTTTAACAAGCTCAATCGCGAAGATGTAGTCGAAATTTACAAAGCATCCCTGTAAACAGCGGTTGGAGCATAATAGGCACGTTTGTGCGTCATTAGACGTACGAACGTGCTTTTTTGGGTTTAATTTGGAATATAGGAGGTAAATTTTGAAACTTTTTAAGGTTGAATACGTAAACATAGTTATAGACTGGAAACCAGACTGAAAAGGTGCATGGAAGGAGGAGTCGCATGGAAACCTTATTTTGGTGGTTATTGGCAGGAGGGGCAATCTTTACCGTGGTTAGCGTGTTGATCGGGGATGTACTCGGTAGCTGGCTGGATGGGGCGTTAGAACTGCCGGGCCTTGATTGGTTCAGACCTGTCGTTCTACTTGGGGCTATGACTGCTTTTGGCGGGGCTGGAGTACTACTGACAAAGTATACTGGGCTGACCATGGGCTGGGTCGTTGTGCTTGCTTTAGGGATTGCACTTGTTATTGGAGTGCTAGTGTTTTTTGCGTTTATCAAGCCTATGGCGAATTCAGAGGTATCCAGTGGCTTCTCAATGCGTGAACTAACTGGCAGAATCGGTGAGGTCACCATTCCTGTACCTGAGGTTGGTTACGGGGAAGTTATGATCCGCTTGGGTGCAGGCAACACCATACATACAGCATCTAGCTTTGATCACAAACCGCTTGCTGCGGGAACCCGTATTGTCGTGGTTGAGGTCGCAGAGGGCGTCGTCCGCGTAGCGTACCTGGACACATAGACGGCGCATTCGCTTAACTTGAAGGGAGCGTGATCGGGAGTGTCAAGTTTGCAAGATATTGTGTTGATCCCTGGAATTGTTGTCATTGTTATTGTCATATTAGGGATTGCTTTTTGGGCCCGTTACAAAACGGTAGGACCGGATGAAGGAATGATTGTGACAGGTTCTTTTCTGGGAAATAAAAATATTTCCGAGGATGATTCTGGTCGCAAGATTAAAATTGTACGTGGTGGGGGCGCTTTCATTTGGCCTATTTTCCAGCAGTCCGAATTTATCTCTCTGTTGTCTCACAAATTGGACGTAACTACACCGGAAGTATATACAGAGCAAGGAGTACCCGTGATTGCGGATGGTGTGGCGATCATCAAGGTTGGCAGTTCCATTGAGGATGTAGCCACAGCAGCCGAGCAGTTCATCGGAAAGCCGCTGGAAGCGCTTAGAGGAGAGGCTCAAGAAGTGCTGGAGGGACATTTGCGGGCAATCCTCGGCTCCATGACGGTAGAGGAAGTATATCGTAATCGGGATCGGTTTGCGCAGGAAGTACAGGGCGTGGCTGCGCGCGATCTGAAAAAGATGGGCTTGCAGATCGTTTCATTCACCATCAAAGACGTGCGTGATAAACATGGGTATCTGGATGCGCTTGGTAAGCCGAGAATTGCTGCTGTGAAAAGGGATGCAGAGATTGCAGAAGCCGAGGCAGTGCGGGATGCCCGAATTCAGAAGGCACAAGCAGAACAGGAAGGACAGAAGGCCGAGCTGTTGCGGGATACGAATATTGCCGAGGCAGCCAAGGAGAAGGAACTGAAGGTGGCTTCGTTTAAGAAAGAACAGGATACTGCCAGAGCAGAAGCCGATCAGGCTTATCACATTCAGGAGGCCCGTGCCAAGCAGACTGCCGTCGAAGAACAGATGAAAGTCGAGTTGGTACGTAAGGAACGGGAGATTGATATTCAAGCCAAGGAAATACAGGTACGTGAAAAGCAATATGATGCGGAAGTGAAAAAGAAGGCGGAAGCCGATCGGTACGCAGTAGAACAAGCGGCGGAAGCTGACAAATCGCGTAAAATGCGTGAGGCGGAATCGCTGCAATACTCGATTGAAACACAGGCTAAAGCGTCAGCTGAACAAAAACGTCTAAACGGGCAAGCAGAAGCGGATGCAGAACGGGCCAAAGGTACAGCCGATGCAGATGTCATCCGTTTGCGTGGTCTCGCGGAAGCTGAGGCCAAGGAAAAACTGGCGGAGGCGTTCCAGAAGTTTGGAGAGGCCGCCGTGCTCGATATTATCGTGAAAATGCTGCCGGATTTGGCCGGACGCATTGCCGAACCGATTGCATCCATTGATAAACTGACTGTTGTGGATACGGGTAAAGGGGAAGGGGCAACGCGTGTCAGCAATTATATCACCGAACTGATGGCGACGGCTCCTGAGATGCTTAAGAGTGTATCCGGTATTGATGTAGAGCAGTTGATCAAGGGACTAACCACTGGAAAAAAAGGCATTCATTCCGTACCTTCCTCCGATGATGCGAACAAGCTACACAATCCAGCCTCGGTTGAGGTGGCACTAACGGATAAAGAATAACGCTAAGCCTTTGGGGAGTAGATTCTCAGCCTTCAAAAGAACGCTTTTCATCACAGCATTTCCTGGAAATTGTGATGAAAAGCGTTTTCTTTTTATTGACCTTTAGCGGAATATTTGGTACTTTAACGTGGATTCCTCTGAGCTTCATGCTATAATTCTTAGGATCAAGGTTCTGATAAAAGAGGTGCGGATGTGAGCAGCCTAAAAGTGGCCAAAGCGCTGAATAACAATGTGATTATAGGGATGCATCCCGAGCATGATGAGGTTGTTGTGATTGGAAAAGGAATCGGTTTCAATCGCAGAGCTGGCGATCTTATCTCGTTGGATTCAGTTGAAAAATTATTTATATTAAAAAGCCATGAAGAGCAGGAGCAATACAAACGATTGCTTCCTGAGCTGGATGAAAAGCTCATTGAGGTCATCGGTGAGGTGCTTCATCTTGTTCAGCTTCAAGCAAAGAAGCCTCTAAATGAGCACATACTGATAGCTTTAACTGACCATATTGCCTTCTCCATCAACCGTCAAAAACAGGGGATTACGATTCATAATCCATTCTTGTATGAAACTAGGGAAATATATCCTCAGGAATACAAGATGGCTGAGCAGGCTGTTGCTTTGATCAAGGACAAGATGGACGTGGATCTGGGAGAAGATGAAATCGGATTCGTAGCTCTGCATATTTATAGTGCTATGACGAACCAACATATCTCCGAGGTTAGGAAGGATTCTCGTCTGATTGCTGACATGGTTCAGGTTGTCGAGACGACACTGGATTATCGAATTCCTCTCCAATCCCTTGATTATTCTCGACTGCTGACTCATCTGAGGTTTGCGATTGAACGTGTACGACGAGGAGAAATTGTGCAGGAGATTTACCGATTGGACAAGCTTTTGAATGAAGAATATCCAGAAATGTATATGCTGGCCTGGAAACTTACGAAGATTATGGAGAAAAGGCTACGTAAACCGGTGTATCCAGCTGAAGTTAGCTATTTAACGATGCATCTGCAGCGTTTGTCCCAACGCAAGGAGCAGGGAGAGCAACAAACTGTGATAAAACCCGAGTAAAAAAGTATTGCCTCGCATTTAGCGTGGTGCTATAATCAATTTTGCAATGAGGAAGACAACAACTAAACATTTTAACGTGTTACTGATTCGATCAGGCATGAGTTGTTTTAAGTTATGATTGTTTACAGCCTACTGGGGTATGCTATATCTCAAGGTTGTGTTCAAACATACTTAAATCGGCTCATGCCTTTTTTGTTGTTTTGCCTCTGTTCTAAATTTCAGAGAAGGATGTGGAAGGTATGTTCAAAAAGCTTTTCGGCGTTTTACAGCGTGTCGGTAAAGCGTTAATGCTTCCAGTAGCCATTTTGCCAGCTGCGGGGCTTTTATTGGGTATCGGCAACATGCTGGTCAATCCTGATTTTCTCCAGTACATCCCTGCGTTAAATGCGGGCTGGGTTCAATCGGTAGCGACAATCATGATGAACGCCGGACAAATTGTTTTTGATAATCTGGCGCTGTTGTTTGCAGTCGGCGTAGCCGTCGGTCTGGCGGGCGGCGAAGGTGTAGCAGGTTTGGCTGCGATCATCGGTTACCTCGTAATGAACATTACGCTGGGTACAGCTGTAGGTGTTACACCTGGTCTGATTGCTCAAAAAGTACCGGGTTATGCGAATGTGTTGGGTATTCCTACACTTCAAACCGGGGTGTTCGGCGGGATTATCATCGGTATACTGGCCGCTGCTATGTACAACCGATTTTTCAAAATCGAGCTTCCTTCGTACCTGGGCTTTTTTGCGGGTAAGCGCTTTGTTCCAATTGCAACGGCAGTATCTTCACTGATTGTCGGACTGGCACTGGTTTTGATCTGGCCCCCAGTTCAACAAGGGCTTAACGCAGTATCTCACTTTATGGTGTATTCCAACCCGACTTTGTCGGCGTTCCTGTTCGGGGTTATCGAACGTGCGCTCATTCCGTTTGGTTTGCATCACATCTGGTACTCACCGTTCTGGTTTGAGTTTGGTGAATATGTGAACAAAGCAGGTCAAACCATTCACGGTGACCAGCAGATCTTCTTCAATCAGCTTCGCGACGGCGTGGCACTGACAGCAAGTACGTTCCAAGTAGGTAAGTTCCCATTCATGATGTTCGGATTACCGGCAGCAGCACTTGCGATGTATCATGAAGCAAGACCGGAACACAAAAAATATGTAGCAGGTATCATGGGTTCAGCTGCCTTGACTTCGTTCCTGACAGGTATTACGGAGCCACTGGAATTTTCCTTCCTGTTCGTAGCTCCATTGCTGTTTGCAGTACACTGTGTATTTGCAGGTTTGTCATTTATGACGATGCAAATTTTGAATGTTAAAATCGGTATGACGTTCTCAGGTGGATTTATTGACTTCCTGATATTCGGGATTATTCCAACCCGTACGCCATGGTGGTATGTAATTATCGTCGGTCTGATTTTGGCGGTTATTTACTACTTCGGATTCCGATTCATCATACGGAAATTCAACTTGAAGACACCAGGACGTGAAGAAGCTACAGATAATGTGGAGGGTGCAGCAAGCGGTAGCAGTGACGAGCTTCCACATAACATTTTGGCTGCTTTCGGTGGTTCATCGAATATCAAGCATCTGGATGCATGTATTACACGTCTTCGGATCGAAGTTAATGAAAAATCAAACGTGGATAAAGCTCGTCTGAAACAACTTGGCGCTTCAGGTGTCCTTGAAGTTGGTAACAATGTACAGGCGATCTTCGGTACCCGTTCCGATACGATTAAAACCCAAATGGCTGATATCATGGCAGGACGTACACCTGCACCTGCTCCTTCAGAACCAGCTCCACAAGAGGAAAAGGAAGCCGGAGAACAAAAGCAAACAATCGTTGTGGAAGATATCGTGATGCCAGTAAACGGTGAATTGGTTGACATCTCGACCGTTCCCGATCCGGTCTTTGCAGAACGCATGACAGGTGATGGATTTGCAGTTGTGCCAAATGATGGAACCATTGTTTCTCCTGTTTATGGTAAAGTATTTAATGTATTCCCAAGCAAGCATGCGGTTGGTATTCAATCCGATGGTGGTAAAGAAGTGCTTGTTCATATCGGGGTGAATACAGTGAAGCTTAAAGGTCAAGGATTTGACGTTTTGGTGAACGAAGGCGATCTTGTGTCAGCCGGCCAGCCTATTATGAAAGTAGACCTGGAATACGTGAAGGCAAACGCTAAATCCATCATCTCACCTGTCATTTTTACCAACCTTCCAGAAGGATCTTCGGTAACTTTAAACAAAACTGGAGTATTGAAGGCTGGCGAAGATGGTATAATTACGATAAAATAAACTCTATGTGTTTCGGATTAGTTGATTAGGCGGCTTAGGCCGTCTGATCAATTATCTGGTATGCTGCGTGTAAACAAATATTATTTTTAGGAAAGTGGGAGGAACAAATTATGCAAACAACTTTTAGAATTACGGATGAAGACGGTATCCATGCACGTCCTGCAACTGCGCTGGTAAATACAGCTAACAAATTCAGCGGTGCTGAATCTTTCGCCGAAGCTAACGGTAAAAAAGTAACTTTGAAATCCATTCTGGGTGTATTGTCTCTTGGTCTGGAACAAGGGGATACTATTAACATTATCTGCGAAGGCGCTGAAGCTGCTGAAGCATTGAAAGCTCTTGAAAATGTAATCGTTAACGAAGGGCTGGGCGAAATTCATGCTTAAAATTTCCGGGATTGCCGCTTCGGCAGGCATAGCCATTGCCCGGGCGTTTATCTTGGAGCATCCGAATTACGCTGTAGAGAGACGCGCGGTTGGTGATGTTGAAGCTGAAATCGCAAGATTGGATGCGGCTTTGGCACAATCTCAAACCGAATTGGAATCGATTAAGGAGAAAACGCTTCGTGAGCTGGGTGAGAAAAAAGCAGAAATTTTTGCATCTCACCTCCTCATTCTGAATGATCCTGAATTGATCGATCCGGTTAAAGCTAAAATCAGAGACGAGCAGCTTAATGCTGACTATGCTTTGAATGAAGTAGCTACACAGTTTATTTCCATGTTTGAGAACATGAAAAGTGCATATTTGCAAGAACGCGCATCGGACATGCGTGATGTAACCAAACGGGTGCTCAATCATCTGCTTGGTGTTCATTTTGTCAGCCCTGCAGAAATTGCCGAAGAAACGATTGTACTTGCAGAAGATTTGACACCTTCCGACACAGCTCAGCTGAACCGTGAATTTGTTAAGGGTTTTGCAACGAATATCGGCGGACGCACTTCACACTCGGCTATTATGGCTCGTTCATTAGAAATTCCTGCTGTTGTAGGAACAAAAAATATATTGTCTCAAGCTAAAAGCGGCGATTTGATTATCGTCGATGGTCTGGATGGTCACGTGTTCGTGAATCCTACCGAAGAAATCGTTGCAGAATACCGCGCTAAACAAGTGGCATATGACAAGCAACGCGAAGAGTGGCGTAAGCTGCGCGGCGAAGCTACGGTTTCCGTCGATGGTGTCCATGTCGAACTGGCAGCCAATATTGGTACGCCTAACGATGTAGCTGGTGTTCTAGACAACGGTGGTGAAGGCGTTGGCTTGTATCGTACGGAGTTCTTGTACATGGGACGCGACAAGCTCCCATCCGAAGAAGTACAATATACAGCTTACAAAACGGTTCTGGAAAGAATGGAAGGCAAACCGGTTGTAGTCCGTACTTTGGACATCGGTGGAGATAAAGAACTTCCTTATCTGGATCTGCCGAAAGAAATGAATCCGTTCCTCGGATTCCGTGCTATTCGTCTGTGTCTGGATCGCCAGGATATTTTCCGCACTCAATTGCGTGCTTTGTTGCGTGCAAGCGTGCACGGTAACCTGCGCATTATGTTCCCAATGATTGCTACGCTGAACGAATTCCGTGAAGCTAAAGCTGTTTTGTTGGAGGAAAAAGAAAAGTTGGTAGCCGAGGGTGTATCCGTATCTGAAGAAATTCAGCTGGGCATCATGGTAGAAATTCCTTCCACAGCGGTATTGGCTGACCAATTCGCAAAAGAAGTGGATTTCTTCAGTATCGGTACTAACGATCTGATTCAATACACCATGGCAGCGGATCGTATGAACGAGCGGGTTTCTTACCTGTATCAACCATATAATCCATCCATTTTGCGTCTGGTGAAAATGGTTATTGATGCCGCTCACCGTGAAGGACGTTGGGTTGGTATGTGTGGTGAAATGGCAGGAGACACAACAGCAATTCCGTTGCTGCTGGGTCTGGGACTGGATGAGTTCAGCATGAGCGCAACTTCCATTCTGCCAGCACGTAGTCAAATCTCTAAGTTGTCCCGTGCGGACATGGAGAAATTGGCTGCAAAAGCTCTGGATATGCAAACAGCCGAGCAGGTTGTTGAATTGGTTCAAAGCATCGAAGCATAAGGAAGGGCATCACATTTTCAAAGGTTATATCTTTTTCCAACAAAAATTGCTGTATACATACAGCAGCCGGTATCTCAACAGATACCGGCTTTTTTGTATGCTTTGGATGGTTGTGTTTGAATTTAACCTTAACTACATGCGCAATTCAGCACAGGCTTACGGGCTGCAGTGGTTTCATCCAGGCGTGTGACTGGAGTGGTATAGGGTGCATTGAGCACCAGCTCAGGGTTCTCCTCGGCTTCGCGCGCAATATGAATCATAGTGTCGACAAAAGCATCCAGCGTCTCTTTGCTTTCTGTTTCCGTCGGCTCGATCATGATGCATTCCTCTACATTTAGCGGAAAATAAATGGTAGGCGGATGGTAACCGAAATCAAGCAATCGTTTGGCTACATCCAGCGTGCGTACTCCAAATTTCTTCAAACCTCGCCCCGACATGACAAATTCGTGTTTACAATGCCCAGGATAAGGCAGGTCAAAGTGCGGAGCCAGCCGATGCATCATGTAGTTGGCATTGAGTACAGCGCATTCGGACACTCGCTTCAAGCCATCAGGACCGTAGCTGCGGATATAGGCATAGGCTCGGACGAGAATGCCGAAGTTTCCGTAAAAGGCTTTGACCCGCCCAATAGAATCTCCCTGCTCCCGATCCCAGCGGTACACACCCTGCGAATCACGTACGACAAACGGCTTGGGCAAATAGGGTATCAGCCGCTGCTTTACGCCGACGGGTCCAGCGCCAGGGCCGCCTCCACCGTGCGGAGTACTCATCGTTTTGTGCAAATTGAGATGCACCACATCGAAGCCCATGTCCCCGGGGCGGGTAATCCCCATGATGGCATTGGAGTTTGCCCCGTCATAGTAAAGCAGACCACCTGCGTCATGCACGATCGCGGCAATGTCAGTAATTTGCTTCTCGAACAAGCCCAGCGTGTTCGGATTGGTCAGCATGAGCGCAGCGGTGTCGTTGCCTACCGCTTGGCGGAGCGCGTCCAGATCCACCAGCCCCTCAGGGGTGGAGGGAAGGGTGATTGTTTCGAAGCCCGCGACGGTTGCACTGGCGGGGTTCGTACCGTGCGAGGAATCCGGCACGAGCACCTTGGTACGTCGCTCACCACGTGCCTCGTGGTACGAGCGAATCATCATCAGCCCGGTCCATTCGCCATGGGCGCCAGCAGCGGGCTGGAGCGTGACGGCATCCATGCCGGTCAACGCAGCCAGATCGTTTTGGAGCGTATGCAGCAGCTCCATAGCCCCCTGGATGCTATTCTCCGGCTGATATGGATGAATTTTAGCGAAGCCTGCGTAACGGGCGACATCCTCATTCACTTTTGGATTGTATTTCATCGTACACGAGCCAAGCGGATAAAACCCGTTGTCGACGCCGAAGTTGCGCTGGGACAGGGCGGTATAATGGCGAATAACATCTACTTCGTATACCTCGGGTAATGCCGCAGGTTCGCTGCGCAGCGCATAATCCGGCAAAAGCTCTGCCACCGGGCGACGAGGAACGTCGCACTCGGGAAGGGAATAAGCGATGCGACCCGGACGGCTCAATTCAAAAATGAGCGCTTGATCGTGTTCCTTCAACAGCTCTTGTTTCTGGTCCGGTCCGGTGTGTGTCATAGCAATCCCTCCAAGGTGTGTACAAATTGGTCAATCTCTTCTTTGGTTCTTTGCTCCGTCACGGCAATCAGCATGTGACCCGCAAGTTCCGGATAGTCCCGGCCCAAATCATAGCCTGCGATAAATCCGGCAGCTAGCAGATTGTCCTGAAGTTGGCTCACATCCGTACCTTCAGGCAGCCTAAGGGCAAACTCGTTAAAGGTCGGTGCGTGAAATGAGGCAGTTACGCCTTTCAAGCTCAGCAATTGTTCTAACGCATAGCGGCTTTTATGCAAATTCAGCTCGGCTACTTCCTGGATGCCCTGTCTCCCCATGACGGACAAGTACACAGATGCAGATAATGCAAGCAACGCTTGATTGGAGCAAATGTTAGACGTGGCCTTTTCGCGGCGGATATGCTGTTCCCGCGCTTGCAAGGTCAGCACGAAGCCGCGTTTGCCGTTACGGTCTGTGGTTTGGCCTACGATACGCCCAGGGATACGACGCATATGTGCCTGAGAAACGGCAAAGTAACCGCAGGTCGGACCGCCGAGGGAGGACGAGATCCCAAGCGGCTGCGCGTCTCCTACAACAATATCCGCGCCCTGCTTGCCGGGCGCCTCCAGCAAGCCAAGTGCCAATGGGTTGGCACTGACGACCATTAGCCCCTTGTGTGCATGGATCAGGTCAGCCATCGGCTTCAGATTTTCCACGGCTCCAAAAAAGTTGGGGCTTTGGATCAAGACAGCCGCCGTCTGTTCCGATACGGCCGCGGCAAGCGCATCGACATCCGTTACGCCGTCCGAACAGCCGATCTCCACGATGTCCAAGTCCAATCCGCGCGCATAGGCTGCCAATACCTGGCGTGCCTCTGGATGGACAGACCTTGATACAATAAGCTGTTTACGGCGCGTGGCTGCGGCGGCCAGTGAGCCCGCTTCCGCCAGAGCTGTCGCTCCATCGTACATACTGGCATTAGCTACTGCCATGCCTGTCAATTCGCAAATATACGACTGAAATTCAAAAATGGCTTGCAGCTCGCCCTGGCTTACTTCCGGCTGATAGGGGGTGTAGGCTGTGTAAAATTCGGAACGTGAGGTGATGTGCTGAATGACGGACGGAATATGATGATCATAAATACCTGCACCAAGAAAGCTGGCATGTGTATCTGTATTGGCATTGTGCCCGGCCAGCTCGGCCATGTGGCGAGTTAGGGCTCTTTCGTCGAGCCGAGAGGAAAGAGGGAGTTCCCCTTGGTATCGAATTGCCTCTGGAATGTCACTGAATAAATCATCAATGGATGATACGCCCACCACACGCAGCATTTCGGTTTGATCTTGTTCGGTCATGGGGAGATAGCGATGCTGCTTCATAAGTTCTGGCTCCTTTCGAAAAGCAAAATTTAGATAGTAAATTAGCTAATACATAATCGTAGTTGGAAAATCCAGAATTTCGTATCTGACATGATCGCTTTTTTAGAGTGAAGAGGATTAAGATCAGCGTGACCGTTTATAAAAGGGGGCTGGGACCACTTCCGCACGCAGGCGTTTACCTCGAATTTCGACCTCTAACGGTGTAGATAGGGTGCTAAAACGACTGTCCACCAGGGCTAGCCCCAAATTACGCTTCAAGGTGGGCGATTGAGTCCCCGTTGTGACCTCACCAATGTGTTGGCCTTCCGCGAAGACTGGATAATGAGCGCGCGGGATACCGCGGTCAATCATTTCCAGCCCGATCAACTTGCGAGGAATTCCTTGTTCTTTCTGGTGTTGCAGTGCTTCTCTGCCGATAAAATCTCCTTTATTCAGCTTGACGAAGAAACCTAAACCAGCCTCAAGCGGTGAAATGGTGGCAGATAACTCTTGTCCGTACAGCGGCAGCCGTGCCTCAAACCGCAGTGTATCGCGAGCACCAAGCCCAGCGGGAATTAGCCCATACGATTCACCGCAACGAAGCAAACCATTCCACACGGCGGGTGCTTCCTCAGCAGGTATATAAAATTCAAAACCGTCTTCCCCGGTATATCCGGTTCGGGAGACGAGTGCTTTTGCTCCGAACAATTGCACGTTCTCATGGAATCGGAAAGATGCCAGATTCGTAATATCTGCATCTGTCACGGCTGCGGCAATATGTGCTGCTTCCGGTCCTTGTAATGCCAGCAATGCGATCGCATCAGACACATTCTCCAGATGAACCGATGCAGGTACGTGGCGCATGAGCCAATCCCAATCTTTGTCGATGTTGGAGGCATTCACAACGAGCATGTAGCGCTCTGGTCCTTTGCAGTATACAAGCAAGTCATCCACTACGCCTCCATCGGGGTAACACAGGAGTGAATATTGTGCCTGGCCCGGTTCCAACTGGCTGACATCATTCGTGGTTACCCATTGCAAAAAAGCCTCGGCTTCTTTGCCCTCAACCAAAAACTCGCCCATGTGCGAGACATCGAATAAACCCGCGCGTTGCCGGACGGCCTCATGCTCTTTTTGGATGCCGCTAAACTGAACGGGAAGCTCCCACCCGCCAAAGTCAATACAACGAACCCCGGGCTGCGTCCCGTAGGACGAAAATAATGGTGTTCTTCGCAAATTAGACATTTTTTCACTCCTATCCAGTGTAATCGGCTAAACAAAAAAGACAGGCTGAAAGAAACGTATAGACGGCAGTCCATACTCTTCTTTCAGCTCTGTCCTTGATACCAGAAAGTTACCCCGGTGTGAACCAGGTTTCCCCTTGGGTGATCCGCTCTAATCGCGAATGCTCTCCAGAGATGCGTCCGGCAGAGGTCCTTTTGCCTGAGAGATTCACCTGCAATGCAAGTTTACTCCTTCGGCGCTACCTTTTGGATCAACGGTAGGTTACCCGGTTTTGCAGGTAACAACTTGATCCGAGTTCGCGTGCACAACTGTCTCAGAAACGACAACAGCTATGCGAATCTTTTGGGTAGTCTCTCCCTCCGCGTTCATCCGCGTTTGCAGTTGTCGGGGTATTTCCAAAAGCATTTGCTATAACCCATTAATACGCAAATTCATTCAAAATGTCAATAAAAATGTCATATAAAACAATCCAAAAAACATTTAATGTATAAATAAGGATATGTAAGCGTTTGTTACAAGTTATCATTTTTTAATATTCTATGCTATATGAGATAACATGAAGTATTTTTGTTAGTATTATTGACATGAGTGTTCATGTTGTCATAATCTTAACCTGTCTAATACAGGTGATTAAAAGCATTTTATTCATGTGGAAGTGAGGCGAAAGCAGGATGAGTGAAGTGAAACGGGAACTTTGGTATACAGACGAACATGAGTGGGTTCAGCGCACAGCAGACGGGACGTTGCGGATCGGCATTACAGACTTTGCACAGCATCAACTGGGTGATATTGTTTTTGTGGAATTACCTGGGGCGGGAGCAACGATTGAACAGGGGGCAGAGATTGGTACAATTGAATCGGTGAAGACCGTATCCGACCTTTTTGCTCCGGTGGCGGGAACCGTATTGAAAGTAAATGAAGCTCTGGAAAGCACACCTGAGCTGGTGAATGAATCTCCCTATGAAAAGGGTTGGATGATTGAAGTAGAGATGGGCAATGATGTCGAGGAAGCTCTGAGCAAGCTGCTGTCTGCGGATCAGTACGAGCAGTTGATTTCGGATGAACAATAATGAGCAATATAAGATGGAATATTAGCGCTTTATTCTAAATTTTTATATGGATATTGAATTGAATAAAAGCATCGTTAGTCCGCTCGTTTTGTGTATATAATAGTCGCTATGATCTGACATGGCGGCTATTTTTTTGTTGTCTTTTAGAAGGCGTAATTACGTCGATTATTAGATTTAGAGGTGAGCTCCTCTACATAAGGTGCAGATTTACAGCACTGTTTTTTCGACTAATTTCTATTGTTATCGTTCATATTAAGAAGAATTATGCAGGTATAATACGTTATTTTAAATTTAAATGTTGTCATCAACGTTCATGACGAAAGTACGTTTTCATTTCGTTGATGAAGATAGCGCTGTCATTTAGTATGAATTTTAAGAAAAGGTAGTGATGCTATTTACTCACAAGGAGGATATGAATATGAGCACAGTGGACACAAAGTCCAGTCCAAACGGTGGCGCTCGTGTCGCCGTACAACGTTTTGGCCGTTTTCTCAGCGGTATGGTGATGCCGAATATGGGAGCCTTTATTGCGTGGGGATTAATTACAGCACTCTTTATTCCGACCGGGTGGTTCCCGAACGAGGGTTTTGCACAACTGGTTGATCCGATGAAAAATTATTTGCTGCCGCTGCTGATCGGTTACACAGGAGGCACGATGATTCACGGACAGCGCGGAGGTGTGATCGGTGCCATTATGACGATGGGTGTCATTGTGGGGGCCGATATCCCGATGTTCCTGGGTGCGATGGTAGCTGGTCCGCTGGCTGCATGGATATTGAAGAAGTTCGATAAGGCCATTGAAGGCAAAGTCAGATCAGGCTTTGAAATGCTGGTCAATAATTTCTCGGCTGGGATTATCGGTGCCATTCTAGCACTGCTAGCGCATGTAGCGATCGGTCCGGTCGTTCAAACCATCAGCCAAGTATTGTCGACAGGGGTACAGTTTCTCGTAAATGCAGGGCTCTTGCCGCTTGTCAACCTCATTATTGAGCCCGGAAAAGTATTATTTCTTAACAACGCATTGAATCACGGAGTATTGAGCCCGATTGCGTTGGAGGAAGCTGCAAGAACAGGAAAATCCGTTTTGTTCATGCTTGAATCCAATCCTGGTCCGGGGCTCGGCATTTTGCTGGCCTATTGCCTGTTCGGTAAAGGCTCTGCGAAGTCGTCTGCTCCTGGTGCAGTTATCATTCATTTTTTCGGCGGGATTCATGAAATTTATTTCCCTTACATTTTGATGAAGCCGATTCTAATTCTCGCTGCTATAGCAGGGGGCGTTGTGGGAACCTTCTGTTTTATGTTGACAGGTGCCGGACTGGTTGCTGCTCCTTCACCAGGCAGTATCATTGCTTATTTCCTGATGACACCAAAAGGCGGGTATTTGCCGATGCTGAGCGGTGTAATCGCTGCTGCAGTCGTATCCTTTGCTGTTGCCGCAGTATTGCTCAAGACAGGTAAGCAAAAGGAAGAGGGGCTGGAGGAAGCTGCATCCCGCCTGAAAGATATGAAAAATCAAAGCAAGGGTGCAAGTGCTAACGCCACTGTAATGGAAGATAACCACGCATCTGATCGTGCTGCTGAGATTGCCGGAGATCGAATGCTCAAGGATAAATCCGAAGTGAACAAAATTGTCTTTTCCTGTGATGCAGGTATGGGTTCAAGTGCCATGGGAGCTTCAATTTTACGCAAAAAAATGAAACAGGCGGGCGTGGGCGTTACGGTAACGAATACGGCAATCAGTGAAATTCCACAGGATGCAGACATTGTCATTACGCAAAAAACATTAACAGACCGGGCTAAAACGGTAGCCCCGAATGCTGAGCACATTTCCATTGACAATTTTCTGAAAAGCCCTGAATACGAAGCGCTGGTTGACCGTCTGAAATCCGACTCTTAATCCCTATAAAGTCAGCCGTCTGTGTACAGTTTGTATTTCCTGCTGAAAGGGAATAGAGCTTGGGAAGGAACGGTATGCGCTTATGAATATTACGAAACGACAATCTGACATCGTGGAGTATCTTTTGGAGCAGCCCCATGAGGTTACGGCCGGAGAAATTGCCGAGAAG
The DNA here is from genome assembly GCF_011800655.1 of Paenibacillus sp. EKM10P. Taxonomy (NCBI): domain Bacteria; kingdom Bacillati; phylum Bacillota; class Bacilli; order Caryophanales; family Paenibacillaceae; genus Paenibacillus; species Paenibacillus sp. EKM10P. The sequence goes on from NZ_JAALET010000008.1 coordinate 94,537, forward strand.
ATTAATGTCAGCACAAGGACGGTCCATCGGGAACTTGGCGCAGTCGAGTGCTGGTTGGCGGCTCATGAGGTAAAGCTGGAGAAAAAATCAGGGATCGGTATCTATGTGGATGCCGACCCGAATCAGCTTGCAAGTCTACGGGAGCAGTTGCTGCAAACGAAGTCAGACGATTACTCGGCTGAGGAGAGAAAGATTGTAGTGCTGTGCATGCTGCTGGATACACAGGAGCCGATCAAGTTACTGGCGCTGGCATCGGATTTGAAAGTCACAGTAACTACGGTCAGTCATGATCTGGACGAATTACGAGGCTGGATTGCAGATCGAGGGCTCGTGCTAGTGCGCAGACGGGGATACGGTGTCGAGATTACAGGACGGGAGATAGACAAAAGACGGGCGATTTCTGAGCTGGCTCTCGAATATTTGGATGAATCGGCTCTGTTTTCCGGTCGTGAGGAGCTTCGTCCGGTGACACGTGTCACTGAAAAGTTGCTGGAGATGATGGGCAGGGAGAACTTGCTAACCGTGGAGAACGCCCTCTGGCAGCCTCATGATCAATGGCTGAAAAACATGGTGGAAAGCAAATATATGGAGTTGCTGATTCAAATTTGCGTGTCACTGGCACGTCTACGACTCGGGTACGTTGTAGATCATCGTCTCTCGTATTCGAAAACAGATTCAGAGGAGAATATCATGCTGCGCACAGCTATGGTGGAACGCATATGTGGAGAATTGTCAGCAGCGCTGGATATTGAGTTTCCAGAATCGGAGCGATGTTATTTCGGGCTGCTGTTCCGTGATGCTGAGGATCATTCCACCCGCTTGCTGCCACTGGATGATCTTGTACTGCTGGAGTCGGTTCATGAGTTGATTCGTCGTGTGGAGGCAGAGACTGGCACACCATTGGCAGAGGACCGCGTTCTGCGTGAAGGGCTGATTGCCCATATGACTCCAGTATTCAAACGTTTGAGGGAAGGGAGGTCCATCCGCAACCCCCTCCTTCAGCAAATCCGCAAGGATTACGGCAGTTTATTCGATTCGGTCAAAAAGGCTGCGGCGGATATGACCGAAATGGAAGTACCAGATGAAGAGATCGGATTTCTGGTCATGCATTTTGGCGCTTCGCTGGAGCGGCTGAGACAGTTGCAACGGGAGGTGCGGGCGATCGTAGTCTGCACGAGCGGGATTGGATCTTCCAGACTTCTGGCAACCAGACTGGCCAAGGAGCTGCCACAGATCAAAATCGTGGATAGGGCCTCATGGTACGAGGCGACGCGAATTCCCAAGGAGGATTATGATCTGATCATTTCGACAGTGGAGCTGCCGCTTGAACCGGATCGATATCTCAAAATCAGCCCGCTGCTAACGCAAGAGGAGAGTGACCGTCTGCGTCATTTCATCCAGCATATTACACTCAATCAACTCAATGACCATCGTCAGGAACAGGCTGTTCTGCCTAGTCAGGGCATGGAGTGGCTTACTGGTCTACGGAAAAGCCTTGAGGAGATTGTACACATTGTACAGCAATTTCAAGTATACCCGCTGGAAAATCAAGGGATGGATATGTCAGCCACTATAGAGGCTATCTGCATGTTGGAGGCAGTGCGGGGAAATGTCACAGAGCCTTCTGTTGTTGCTGAACAACTTGTAGAAAGAGAGCGTCAAGGGAGTCAGGTGATTTCTGATACCTCCGTTGCTTTGATTCATACGCGCAGTCCCTATGTTCGCCAGCCTTCGCTGACCTTGTATAGGCTGGCTGAGCCGCTGCTGGCGGATGTAGATGAGCAGGTAGAATGCGTTCTGCTGATGTTGGGACCTCGTGAGTTGCCGAAAGAAAGCTTGGAGGTATTGAGCGAGATTAGTGCATTACTGTTGCAGGAAGACATGATTACGCTACTGGAACACGGTAGCAGGGATCAGATTGCCAATTATATATCGAGTGAGCTGGCTGAATTTTTCCACAGTAAATTAGGGACAGGGAGGAATCTAACGTGAGTATTATGACGATAGACAAAATAAAAATGAACGCAACCGCCAAAGACAAATATGAGGCGATTCGTATGGCAGGACAAATTCTGCTGGATGCAGGACATATTACAAGTGAGTATATTGACAAGATGCTTGAACGCGAGGAGATCGTATCCACCTATATTGGGAACGGGCTGGCTATTCCACATGGTACCAAGGAATCCAAGACGCTTGTTCAATCCACTGGCATCTCCATCGTTCAGTTCCCGCAAGGCGTAGATTTCGGGGAAGAAAAAGCATACATGGTGATCGGTATTGCAGCCCAAGGCGGCGATCATATGGAGATTTTGACGAGTATCGCTGTGGTATGTGCGGAGGAAGAGAATATGGACAAACTTCGCAACGCGGTGACCGCACAGGAAATTATAGATCTGTTCGAAAGTGAGCTGGAGTTATGAGAGCCGTTCACTTTGGAGCAGGAAATATCGGTCGTGGCTTTATTGGGCTGATTTTGTCGCGTGCAGGCTATGAGGTTGTCTTTTCAGATGTCAACGAGACCCTTGTATCTGAGTTACGCCGCCGCAAGCAGTATACGGTAGAGTTGGCGAATGACACGAAGGATACGGAGACAGTTACGAATGTAACCGCGATTGACGGCAGAGATGCATCGGCTGTAGCAGACGCGGTAGACCATGCTGATCTGGTCACGACCGCGGTAGGAGTTAGCATCCTCAGGCATATTGCAGCAGGTATTGCCGAGGGCATAGCGCGGCGGGTAGAGCGAGGGGCAGGCCCGCTGCATGTGATTGCTTGCGAAAATGCAATTGGAGGCAGCGCCCAACTGAAAGAGCATGTTTTTGCGCTACTGGATGAGGCGACTCGTGCCAAGGCAGAGGCTTCGGTTTATTTTCCCAATGCCGCTGTAGACCGGATTGTGCCGATTCAGCATCATGAGGACCCGTTGCATGTGCAGGTAGAGCCTTTTTACGAGTGGGTTGTGGATCGCTCGCAAATGGCTCCTGATCATCAAGAGATTGAAGGCATTCTTTACGTGCAGGATCTGGAGCCTTACATTGAACGCAAGCTGTTCACGGTGAATACGGGCCATTGCGTGGCAGCCTATATTGGTTATGTCGCAGGTTATGCCACGATCCAGGAGGCCATGAAGGATACCAAGGTGGTGGACTCCATACACGGGGCGCTGGAGGAAACAGGAGCGGTGCTTGTAAAGCGCTTCGGTTTGAATCAAGGGGAGCATAAGAAGTACATCGCTAAAATTTTGGATCGCTTCCGCAATCCTAATCTGACAGACGAGGTTACTCGGGTCGGACGTTCACCGCTGCGCAAGCTGTCTCCCAATGACCGTCTTGTACGTCCCGCGCTGCAAGCGCAGGAGTATGGTATCCCGACCGATCATCTGGCGTTGGGAATGGCTGCCGCCTGTAAATTTGATATTACAGAAGACCCCGAAGCGGTTGAGCTTCAGCAGGTGATTCGCAGCCAAGGGGTGAGTGAAGCGCTGACACGTTATACGTCCATACCTGCAGATGACCCGTTACATCGGCAGATATTGGAGCAATATGATATTATAAGTTCGTAAAACAACGCAATAACACGCACTTATTTTGATAATCCTCTTGAAGACAAAACATCTACATGAGCACAAAAGTGTTCTGTAGAGTTGAACTTCAAGAGGATTTTTATATGCGTGATTTACATCACATAACAACCTGACTAAATTATATATATTGATAATGATTATCATTATCTATAAAATATCATTAACAGTATATATATTAGGGGGATTACAGTGAAACCGATTTATATTACCTTAGGGTTTTTATTTTTGGCGCTTGGAGTGATTGGCGTAGTGGTGCCGTTGCTGCCGACTACACCGTTTCTGCTGCTGGCAACCTTTTTCTTTATGCGGGGGTCTGAAAGGATTCATCAGTGGTTTTCGAATACATCTTTGTACCATAAGTATCTGGAAAGTTTTGTACAAACCAGGTCGTTGAAGCTGTCTACAAAATTTACGTCATTGGGCTTAGCGTCAGCTATGCTCATTACAGGCTTTATCTTTACCCCCATTGTGTGGGGCAAGGCGCTCATCGTTTTGGTCATCCTGTTCAAATATTATTATTTTATATTCCGAGTCGGAACTGTGAGGGAAGGTAAGGCGGAAACTCCGTCTTCATCTGAAGCCGTCCCTACTCCGAAAAAAAGGTCTAAAATGGTCGACAGTCGTCTACTAGGCCTGGTGGAGCATTCTCGAAAATATATCATCTTGGGTGTGCTCGTACAGTGGATCGGTCTTTTAGGGAGTATAGCCGCCGTTTTGTCTATGGCCTTTGTGATGCAGCAAGCATGGGAAGGACAAGTAACTCGCCAGCTAATTCTATCCATGACAGTCATTGTTATTGCTGCCATTGCCGTTCGCTTCCTGAGTAATTACGCAGCCAGTATGTTGTCCTATCGGGCTTCAATCAATGCTAAAAAAACGCTGCGCTCGCAGATTTACAGCAAGCTGTTAAAGATGGGATCCTCTTATACGGATCATACCTCCACCTCAGGGGTTATTCAGGTTGCTGTAGAAGGGGTGGAGCAGCTTGAAACCTATTTTGGTAGATACATGCCTCAGCTATTTTATAGTCTGCTTGCACCTGTAACGTTGTTCATCACCCTCTCTTTTGTCAGCTTCAAAGCGGCTATCATTCTATTGATCTGCGTTCCCTTAATTCCAGTGTCCATTATTGTTATTATGCGGATGGCTAAAAAGCTGTTTCGGAAATATTGGGGCAGCTACGTCAATTTGGGCCACAGCTTTTTGGAAAATGTACAAGGTCTGACTACGCTCAAAATTTATGGGACAGATCAGAATAAACATCAGGAAATGAACACAGCGGCTGAGGATTTTCGCAAAATGACAATGAAAGTCCTGACCATGCAGTTAAACTCCGTAGCTGTCATGGATCTTATCGCATTTGGTGGTGCCGCCGCAGGTGTGCTGGTCGCGGTTAGCGAATATTCTTCGGGTCACATTGGCTTGGCGGGAGCGCTCATCATTGTGTTGCTGTCGGCAGAGTTTTTCATCCCGCTTCGTCTGCTCGGTTCCTACTTTCATATTGCCATGAACGGAATGGCAGCAAGTGACAAAATATTCGAAATGTTGAGTACAGAGGATCTTGTACAAGGACAACAAAGCATAGAAGCTACAGACATTCGATTGGAACGGGTAAATTTTGCTTACGACGAAAGAGATACCTTGCGTAATATAACCATGGACATTCCTCAAGGCAGCTTCGTTTCCATTGTTGGAGAATCAGGCTCAGGTAAAAGTACGGTAGCCGGATTGATCGTTGGACATCATGAGGGTTATCAAGGAAGCCTGACGATCGGAGGAACCGAACTGACCTTCATTTCGGAAGAAAGCCGCATGCGTCATATGACCTGGATCGGTTTTAACAGCTATATTTTTAAAGGCACCGTCGAAGCAAATTTGAGAATGGGCAATGAGCACGCGGATGAGCTACAAATGCTGGAGGCGTTGCGGCAAGTGAAGCTGTATGATTTCATTCTCTCCGAGGGAGGATTGGAGGCAGAGATAGAGGAGCAGGGAGCGAATCTGTCAGGAGGACAGCGTCAACGTCTAGCACTGGCCAGAGCGTTGCTGCACGACAGTCATGTATATATTTTTGATGAGGCTACTTCTAACATTGACGTTGAGAGTGAGGAAGGAATCATGGAGGTCATACATGCACTGGCAGGTCAAAAAACAGTGATTCTCATCTCTCACAGACTGGAAAATGTGATCCAATCTGACTGTATTTATGTGCTGCAAAATGGTTTGGTGGCAGAATCCGGAACGCATCAGGAACTGTTGAGCAAGCAGGGACATTATGCGGAGATGTATCTCAGTCAGCATCAGATGGAACAGTTTGTAAAAGGGGGTGCAGTATATGCGTAGACCCGGTTTACGAATCATGGGTCAATTGTTGGTCTTGGCAGGACCTCTTTTACCTGTGCTGCTTATCACGATTGTTACAGGAGTGCTTGGCTTTGCTTGTGCTATTGGCATTATTGTGTACGGGGCCCTTGCCCTACTGACAGCAACGGGCATCACGACAGGCTACAGCATGACATTTTTGCTGACTGTCATCGTGCTATGTGCTGTATTGCGCGGTGTATTTCGTTATGGCGAGCAAATGAGTGGCCATTATCTCGCTTTCAAGCTGTTGGCTGTGCTGCGAGACAAGGTGCTTCAAGCTTTGCGCAGATTGGCTCCAGCCAAGCTTGAAGGCAAGGACAAAGGGAATCTGATATCGCTGATTACAAGTGATATTGAGCTGCTGGAAGTATTTTATGCGCATACGATAGCGCCTGTTATGATTGGCATCATCACTTCACTGCTCATGGTATTTTTTATAGGCTCTTATGAGCCTTTACTAGGCTGGATCGCTGCGCTTGCTTACATAACCGTCGGTTTGTTTATTCCCCTACTTACGTCACGTATCGGCAAGCGCCAAGGGATGGAATACCGGAGCAGCTTCGGCCAGCTGAGCAGTTATTTTTTGGACAGCTTACGTGGTATGAAGGAAATTGTGCAATATGGGCAAGGGGAACAACGATTAAATGAAATTAACCGTCGTACGGATCAGTTAGATGCCAAGCAGAAGGATTTGAAGCATCATGAAGGCATCACAAGAGCAGTCACAGATACAGCTGTAGTCGGATTTTCATTCTTGATGCTGCTAGCTGGATTGTATGGCATGTCTAAAGGACAGATGGATTTTACAAGTATGCTGATTTCAGTCATTGCTCTGTTTAGTTCATTTGGTCCGGTGGTCGCACTGAGCAATTTGTCCAACAATTTGCTTCAAACGCTGGCAAGCGGGGAGCGAGTGCTAAGTCTGCTGGAGGAGACCCCGGAGGTAGAAGAAAATATGAATGGAATGACCGTTGGCTTTACTGGAGCGCAGATAGACAAGGTGACTTTTGCGTACGATGGTCAAACGGTGCTGAATGATGTAAGTCTCACGATACCACACAAGCGAATTATAGGTATTCAGGGTAAAAGTGGGTCCGGTAAGTCAACGTTGCTGAAGTTGCTGATGCGATTCAGGGACCCGCAGAAGGGTGGGATTTTACTATCTGACCACGATTTGAAGGACATTGAGACCCGACATTTGAGAAGCTTGCAAAGCTACGTCGATCAGCATACATTCCTGTTTGACGATTCCATAGCAGCTAATATCAAAATTGGAAAGCCGGATGCTACACATCAACAGGTTGTGGAAGCAGCCCGTAAGGCATCAGTACACGATTTTATTATGACATTGCCTCAAGGATATGACAGCCGAATCGGAGAGTTGGGGGACAGGCTGTCTGGGGGAGAACGCCAGCGCTTGGGGCTGGCCAGAGCCTTTGTTCATGATGCGCCCCTCTTACTGCTGGACGAACCAACTAGCAATTTGGACAGTTTGAACGAAGCGATTATTTTAAAATCGTTAAAAGAACAGCAACAAGACAAAACGATTATCCTTGTTTCGCATCGAAACTCCACTATGCGAATGGCTGACGAAATTTTTCAAATGGATAACCGCCGACTCTCCTGAACGTGATGAAAGCTGGGAAATAAATGTGATGCTTTGAAGGCGAAAGCTGTAGCCTGTTCATCGTTTTGTCATAAAATGGAGTGTGCGTGTTGAAATGGGAGCGTCATCCTTATTTAAATCATCCAGCTTTTCAAGCTTGTCTTATTTTGATAGCCTATGAGGTGAGGATTTTGCAAATCCTGAGGTATATTGACAAGTCATAAACATCATAAATGATGGATGAACAGAGGCTATAAGCCGATGTATAGAAATGGGTGGTGAACAGGAATGTCTAATTTCAATCAGCTCAAGGGACTTGAGCACACAGCATATCCCATATATGAAGGCTATGATTTGGGTCTTACTTATACGCCTGCGGGCAGCAAATTTAAGGTATGGGCACCGACTGCACAGCAGGTTCATATCGCGTTGTATACCGACGCAGGGGTGTACGATCATGAAGGAATCGTTCAGGAGCACGGCGGTGGTCAGGAATTTCTCATGAATCGTGATGGTCACGGAGTATGGTCTATAGAGCTGGAAGGCGACTGGAACAGATATTATTACATGTACAGGCTGGAGTGGGCGGACCACAGCATTCATTATGCTACCGATCCATATGCCAGAGCGGTATCAGCCAACGGGCAACGTACGGCTATCATTGATTTGGATCGAACGAACCCGGATGGATGGGAACAGGATGAGGGCCCCGTACTTGAGCGTACGACAGATGCTATTATCTATGAGCTTCATGTGCGTGATTTTTCGATGGACCCCGATTTTAATACGGGTATAAAAGATTTATCTACTGCTCAGGGGCGGTTTGCAGCCTTTACGTATACAGGATTAACGGATGCCAAGGGTAACAGTGTCGGACTGGATCATTTGCTGGAGCTGGGCATTACACATGTTCATTTGCTTCCAGTGGCTGACTTTCATACGGTGAATGACTTTTCGCAATTAGGAACTGAATATAACTGGGGCTATGATCCGCAGCATTATAATGTGCCGGAGGGATCTTACTCTTCTAATCCAGCTGACCCGCAGACGCGTATACGAGAGCTGAAACGGCTGGTACAGTCTCTGCATACTGCTGGCATTGGTGTCATTATGGATGTTGTGTACAATCATACGTATTCGGTGGAAAAGGGTCCGTTTGAGCCGGTTGTACCAGGATATTATTACCGTACGGATGAGCAAGGGAAGCTCACCAATGGATCAGGTGTAGGTAATGAACTGGCAACCGAACGTCCGATGGTGCGCAAGTATATCAAGGATTCACTACGCTATTGGGCAGAGGAATATCACATAGATGGCTTCCGGTTTGATTTGATGGCGTTAATTGATACACCGACTGTAGAGCAGCTTACCCGAGAGCTTCGCGCTGAAATACGTCCCGATCTGCTGATCTATGGTGAGCCTTGGACGGGTGGGGAGTCCCCGCAGCCTTTGCTTACATTAAAAGGAACGCAGCGGGATAAGGGCTTTGCCGTTTTTAACGACAATTACCGCTCTGCCATTAAGGGAGATAGCGACGGTACCGGGAATGGGTTTGCTACGGGGGCGGAAAATCAGGAGGAACGGGTACTTCAAGGTGCTTTTGGAGCTATCTATGACTTTACAGCTCATCCATCAGAGTCCGTCAATTATGTAACGGCCCACGATAATCTCAATTTGTGGGATAAAATTTTGACGGTGAGACATGTACGGGAGAACTGTCGTTTTCCGCAATGGGAGCAGGGGAACCCCAAAGATGGAAGGACAGCCGAACAAGCCGTAGCTGAAGCAGACCCGTATCAGGAACTGGATGAAAGTAACCTACTTGAAAACGAAACTGTACGTAAGTCTCTGTTGGCTAACGGCATGATTCTGACATCGCAAGGTATTCCTTTTATCCATGCAGGGGATGAACTGCTGCGTTCCAAATATGGAGACCATAACAGCTACCGAAGCTCTGATGTAGTGAATGCCATCCGTTGGAATAACAAGGCGAGGTTTCGATCCGTGTTTGATTACTACCAGGGCTTAATTGCTTTGCGGCGCAGTCACCCGGCATTCCGTATGGATCAGCGTGAGCTGGTGGAGCAGCATATGGAAGTCTTACAAAGCAGTGGGCATGTGGTGGCTTTTGCATTGAGGCATCATGCTAACGGCGATGCCTGGAATCATATTGTGGTGATTTATAACGGTTCGGATACAGAGCAGACAATATCATTGCCTGCGGAATCGGATCGTTGGCATGTGGTCGTGGATGCACACGGGGCCGGGAATGAGACACGCTATGAAGTGGTAGGCCATCGTGTGACTGTATCGCGCTGGTCGATGATGGTGTTGTATGATCAGGCTGGACCTCCCCAAGCCTCCTTTTTGACTGAGCAAGATCAAGCTAACGAGCAAGTGGATAACGAAACGAAGGGCTTAGATGAGGGGACGAATCAAGAGATTGCAGGTACAGCAATGACAGATGCCCAGCGAGGAAACGATAGAGCGGTTATTCCGTTTCGTACGATTGAACTGATCTACGAGCGTGCAGACCGGCAATACTCTGGCTGGAATGTGTGGGTATGGGGCACCGGACACCAGGACGGACATGTTGAATTTCACGATTGGGATGATGGTCGGGCAGTAGCCCGCATTCGGGTGGCTCCTGATGTACAGCGAATTGGCTACATTGTCCGCCTGAATCACTGGGATGCCAAGGATGTGGAGGCAGATCGATATATTGATGTAGATCCGACCCAGTCTGTGATGCAGGTATTGATTCATAGTGGCAGAGAGGAATATTTATTACTGGTTAACGATAACCGGGCGGGATAGACTTGTATGCCTGGTTGCCATATATACACGAGAAATAGCATTTTTCGATCATTTCGAGAAATGCTATTTTTTTATGCAAATGTGCGTCAGTTTCAGAAAAAAGGGGTAAAATAGAATTATGGACTTGTTTAGTTTTGCCAGCTTGCTGGCTTATATTCTGTAGTACGACTGGTAAACAAGCAAGATTCTTGGAGGAAAATCATTTGTAAGGTAACCTGAAGGAGGTTGTATATCATGAGTTCTAATGGAGGAAGTATTCAACTAACCGCCCAGCCGAGAACAGAGAAGAAGGGTTCGGCCATTCGTGGATTGAGGTTAAAAGGACGGATTCCAGCTGTGGTTTACGGCTCTGAAATCGAGGGAACCCCTGTACATGTCGATGCCAAGGAATTTAATAAAGTAATCAGAACCGGACGTTCAGAGGTTTTTAATCTCACAGTAGAAGGCGGAGAAACGATTCCAGTCATTATTAAAGATTATCAACAGCGTGACAACCAATGGTTGCATGCCGACTTTTTGAAGATTTCCAAAAACAAACCGCTTCGTGTGCGTGTTTCGATTGATTATCAGGGTACACCTATAGGTACAAAATCAGGCGGTATTCTGCAAGTTCAAGAAACAGAAGTCGAGGTTGAAGGTTTGCCTTCTGACTTGCCGTCCACCATTGAAGTGGATGTATCCGCACTGGATATTGGCGACAAGCTGAGCGCAAGCGACTTGAAGCTTCCTAAAGGCGTGACGCTGCATGTCTCTGAAGAGGAGTTGCTGGCATCCGTGATCGTTCCGCGTGCAGTCGAAGTAGAAAATGCTGCTGTGGAAGGTGATGCAGCGGCAACTGAAGGCGCTGAAGAGGCTTCCGAAAACAAGGAATCTTAATGGATTCAGCAGGCACATTGAACGTCTGCCAATTAAAGAAGATGATCAAACCGTGAATTAAAACCGTTCCCTGTTAGGGGGCGGTTTTTGTCTTTAAAGTACGACCATCATTCAATACGCGTTCTGATATGACGATATATATAGTATGGCATTTACATTTTTATTTTAAAAATACCTAATATATCTCTAAGGAGCGCGTACACAATCATGGACAGAACGAATGAATTGTTGTGGCAAAGAAACAAATTGGTGATCATTATTTTTTGGATTATGACTTTGAGCAGCATCGTCCCGGCAATATCTAATCCCTCGATGTGGATATCTAGCGGTGTAGGATTAGTAGTCGCGGCGGTTTTGACGATTCTGAATATACAAAAGATAGGAATCCGGCTTATTCCTTGGATTATTACATTTTATAGTGCATTAATATGTATATTTGTGAACTTATCTAGCGTGGAGGTAGTGACTACGATCTTTATTTGTTCATTGTTGTTACTCTACCCATCTTATCCATATTTTCTGGTAGCTATGACTTTAAATCTATGTAATATTTTTATACAAATTACGATCGGTACGCCTGCAACTCTGCCAGCTACCGGTTCTTTGCGTTATGTACATGAATTTATTATTGTAGGGCTGATTGGGTTACTATTGCTAGTGGTATCGGTGTTAAACCAAAAGCAGTTTAAGATAACGGAGGAACAAAATAAAAATATGGATGCCACAAGGCAACGTATTGAATTTCTGTTTGAGCAAGTGAGGCAAGCTGTAGCGGGATTACATAGCTTTACAGAACGATTCAGGAATCAAGTGGATGCTACAGGCATTGTGACGAATGAAGTCGCCATCGGGTTTCAGGAGGTTGCCGAAGGGGTAGAGATGCAGGCTTCAAATATCACTGAGGTAACCGATAACTTGGCTCAGTCTGACCGGCATGTGCGCGAGGTTGCCGATCATTCCCGGGAGCTGAAGCAGCTCTCCGAAGATACGAAAAATGCCGGCGGTAGAGGCAGCAGTCAACTGCTTGCATTAACATCTCAAATTAAAGATTTGGGTCAGGTGATGAGTCGCACCAAAGAAGAATTGGATGAGTTTAAATTGCAGAGTGACAATATGTCTGCCATGCTTAAAGATATTACTCAAATCTCAAAGCAAACCAATTTGCTGTCCTTGAATGCATCCATTGAGGCCGCCAGAGCGGGAGAGCATGGAAAAGGATTTGCGATCGTGGCTGGAGAAGTGCGTAATTTGGCTGAAATGGTTGGGAACACCTCAGTGGCGATGGAGGGTATTTTGGAGCAGCTGAGAACTCAGATGGATTCCGTCGTAAGCCAATTTGACATGGGACAGGAAAGATTACAGCAAAGCATGGAGTCGGCACATTCGACCGAAATTGTACTGGAAGATATCCTGCAAAATGCCAATAAAGTATTGGTGCAGGCTGTGGAGGTAGAGTCCAGTACGAATAGTATGCAACAATTTTCGTCTCAGGTCGTTCAAGAGATGATGGAATTTTCCAGTGTGACAGAACAAGCAAGTGCAGCGTCTGAACAAATTTTGGCTGGAGTAGAAGAGCAGCAAAATATAACCTCCAATATGGTGGCGGGATTTAGTGAGCTGGAGGCATTGATTATTCAGTTGAAAGAGCTGGTCCATGATCAGAATGAGAACAACAGCTCTAGTGAAATCGGCAAAAGTAAATAACCGAAAAGCATCATCATCGGACTAGAGATCCGGGGCTTATCGCTAACAAGCGGTATCCCCGGTTTTTTACTTCTTATTGGGAAGAAGGGAATGAAGTGGGGAGTTTTAGAAGCTATAATTAGATGGAAGTTGATGGTATAATTTGTGGCAGTTTAAATGCTTTGGAACAAGGGGAAATGACGATGATGATGGGAAAGCAAGCACCTAAATTAAAAGCTGGAGACGAGATACGTATTCTTTCGCCATCCCGAAGCTTGTCTATTGTTTCTGAGGAAAATCGACTGATTGCTCAGGATAGACTCGAGACGCTTGGGTTTAAAGTGAGCTTTTCGCAGCATGTGCTGGAAAACGATGATTTTGCATCTTCTTCGATAGAGTCTAGAGTAGCTGACTTGCACGAAGCTTTTGTCGATCCAAAGGTAAAGGGCATTCTGACCTCAATTGGGGGCTATAATGCCAATCAGCTTCTAGCCCATCTGGATTATGATCTGATCGGCGCTCATCCTAAACGATTATGTGGCTATTCGGATATAACGGCGTTAAGCCATGCGATTTATGCCAGAACAGGGCTTATCACGTATGCAGGACCTCACTTTTTGACGTTCGCCATGTTGCGAGGAAATGAATATACGACGACTTATTTCCAAAGGTTAATGTTGGAAGAGGGGAGCATTCAAATCCAATCGTCGCCAGAGTGGAGTGACGATACTTGGTATCTGGATCAGGATCAAAGAAGCTTTCACCGCAATGCGGGTCCATATGCGATTCATGAAGGCGAAGCAGAGGGTACAATTGTGGGCGGAAACTTGTGTACTCTGAATTTGTTACAGGGAACCCCATACATGCCAAGTCTAAAAGGAACTATAGTGTTTGTTGAGGATGATTACGAAAGCTCTCCCGCTACATTTGACCGGGATTTGCAATCATTGTTGCACCAGCCTGAATTTGATCAGGTTAAAGGAATCATCATAGGTCGATTTCAGAAGGCTTCGCATATGACAGAAGAATTGCTGCGGCAAATCATTCGTTCGAAAAGAGAATTGACATCTATTCCTGTGATTGCAGATGTCGATTTTGGTCATACCACGCCGCAGTTTACATATCCGATTGGCGGGAAGGTGCTTATTCGTGCCCGTAATGGCAGGGTAGGAATTGAAATATGTGAGTAGTGGTTTTTTATTAATACAACCTATGTAGGCATATCCGTTTTTATTTGGGAGGAACGCATGTGAACGCCTTGCTGGAAATGCTGATGCAGCTCTTTGAGCGCGCAGCATTGTTGCTGATTTGTTTGTTTTTTATTACACGTATCCCTCGATTTAAGGAAACCTTGCAGAAGAACAGTCATTCTCCGGCAGAGCTGACTTTACTAACATTGATTTTCTGTATGTTTGCCCTGTTTGGTACCTACACCGGGATTGAAGTTGAAGGCTCGCTGGTTAACGTTCGAATCATTGCAATTATGGCGGGCGGTATTTTGTTCGGACCCTGGGTTGGGATCATTACAGGTATTGTATCGGGGATCCATCGTTATCTAATTGATATCGGGGGAGTGACCTCGATTCCGTGTCTGATTACAAGTATTCTGGCAGGTGTGGTGTCAGGATATATCGGTCGCCGGGTGAATCGTTCCAAGAGATGGCTGGTTGGTATCGCCGCAGGTATGGTCTGTGAAGCGTTGACGATGCTGCTCATTCTGGTAATGGCACAACCTCACGGCCTTGGTGTGGACATCGTTTCCAAGATCGGTCTACCGATGATTATCGGAGAGGTCAGTATCGGTTTAATCGTTCTATTGATCCAAAGTGTAGAGGGGGAAAAGGAGAATATCGCAGCCAGACAGGCCAAGCTGGCATTGGATATTGCCAACAAGACGTTGCCTTATTTTCGTTCGATTAATGCGGAATCCTTGCATACGATTTGCTCGATTATAAAAGAAGACATCAAGGCAGACGCGGTGGCAATTACGGATACCCGAGATGTGCTGGCTTATGTCGGATTTGGCGAAGAACGCTATCATATCGGGGATGAAATTATTAGCGATGTGACTAAATCGACGATCCGCAGTGGTAAAATCACGATCCGCAACCATATTGCTGACGACAAAACGCCCCAAATCCAGTCTCTGCTCATTATCCCGTTAGAGGAGCGGGGAGAAGTAACCGGAACCCTAAAGATTTACTACCGAAAAGCTTATAAAATCACGTATCCGTTGCAGACGATGGCGATTGGCTTGTCTCAGATCATTTCCACGTTAATGGAAGTGTCGCGTGTGGAGCAAATTAAGGAAGCGGCGAATAAGGCCGAGTTAAAGGCACTCCAGACGAAGATCAACCCTCATTTTCTGTTCAACGCGTTGAATGCCATTGCCTCAACGACGCGCACCAAACCGGATAAGGCGCGAGAGCTGATTATCAATTTGTCAGGCTATCTGCGTTATAATTTGGAGCTGAATGATGATTTGATCGAAATTCACAAGGAGCTTCAACAGGTGTCGGATTACGTAGAAATTGAAAAAGCTCGCTTCGGCAATCGGCTTCAGGTGGAGTATGTAATGGATGAGGTGTCCGTGCGTATTCCGAGCCTAATTATCCAGCCCCTAGTTGAGAATGCGATTAATCATGGAATCCTCAAGAAAAAAGGGCCAGGTACAGTAACCATTTCTGTAAAAGACCGTGGCGAAAAGGTGCGTATTTCTGTAGCTGATACCGGGGTGGGTATACGGGACGATGTAGTGGATAACCTATATCATGATCAAGTTCCGGCTAAACAGATCGGCTTGTACAATGTGCACAGAAGACTCAAGCTTATGTACGGTGAAGGAGTCATTATTCTTAAACATGATCCGGGCACCGAAGTATATTTTGACATACCAAAGGAGAAGTCATGAAGGCCATAATTGTAGAAGACGAACTTCCAGCGCGTGAAGAGCTGGAGTATCTTATTCAGACTCATAGCAACATTGAGGTGACCGATAGTTTTGAGGATGGGCTGGATGTGTTCCGGTTTCTGCAAGATCAGGAGACGGATGCGATCTTTCTGGACATTAACATTCCTTCATTGGACGGGATGCTATTGGCACAGAACATTAGCAAATTTGCTAAAAAGCCCTATATTATTTTTACGACCGCCTATAAAGAACATGCGGCGCAGGCTTTTGAACTGGAGGCGTTCGACTACATTCTCAAGCCATATGATGAAAAACGGATCGCATCCATGCTGCATAAGCTCGAAAATGCTTATGAGCAGCGAAACGCTCAAATACAGGAACCTGTCCAGGCAGGGCAACCCCGAGCTGCTGAAACCAGTACCGTTGCTGCTCCGGGGCGTATTAATCTGCTGAAAAATGACAAAATTATCGTAACGGATGCAAACGATATTTACTATGCGTGTGCGCAGGAAAAGGTAACTCGTGTCTTTACAAGGCACGAAGAATATACGATGCCGATGAGCATTTCGGAATTTCATGCCCGCCTGCCGCAGCAGGACTTCTTTCGCTGTCACCGATCGTATACGGTTAATCTGTCGCAAATCCGTGAAATTGTACCTTGGTTCAATCATACGTATCTCCTGCGCTTGCGTGGACTAGAAGCAGAAATTCCGGTGAGTCGCAGTAAGGCCAAGGAGTTTCGGCAAATTATGCGACTTTAAAGGCATTTCATTCCGCTATATGTGCATTTCATTCCTCAAACGATTTCTAGCTGACATGCAGGGTTATAATAACCGTGTAAACAGAATCCTTACAGAATTGCTCTTTCACAGGCGCAAAGCGTACTGGATTCACGGTTATCATCATAACAAATGGATGCTGTAGAGCCGGAATGAAAAGAGGAGATCAATATGAAATCAAACAGCGGAAATCGCCTGCTGGTCGTACTGGGAACGATTATTGTTCAAATGGGATTAGGTACCATTTACACATGGAGTTTATTTAATCAACCGTTGGTGGACCGCTTTGGCTGGAACCTCAGTTCGGTCGCTATTACCTTTTCAATTACCAGTTTTGCACTGGCGTTTGCTACATTATTTGCAGGCAAGCTACAGGATAAATGGGGACTTCGTCGTCTGATTTTGTGTGCAGGTGTCGTGTTAGGGGCAGGGCTCATGCCCAGTTCACAGGTAACTTCGTTATCGCTGCTGTACATTTTGGCAGGTATTGTCGTAGGTTTTGCGGATGGAACGGCATATATTACATCACTGTCAAATCTGATTAAATGGTTTCCCGAGAAGAAAGGACTTATCTCCGGTATTTCAGTTGGGGCTTACGGAACAGGCAGTCTGATATTCAAGTATATTAACGGTTCGCTGATTCAGTCTGTTGGCGTATCGCAGGCATTTTTGTATTGGGGTATCATCGTGCTGATCATGATCGTCGGTGGTTCTTTCCTGGTGAAAGAAGCAGTAGTCATAAACAAACCTTCGGAACAAAATGGGGCTGTACAGCGGGACTATACCGTTAAAGAAATGCTGCGCACCAAGCAGGCATACCTGCTGTTCGTCATGTTCTTTACCGCTTGTATGAGTGGTCTCTACCTGATCGGAGTGGTCAAAGATATCGGCGTACGGATGGCTGGCTTGGATGTAGCAACAGCTGCCAATGCGGTCGCTATGGTCGCTATTTTCAACACGGCGGGTCGGATTATATTAGGTGCGCTATCGGACAAGGTAGGTCGTCTGAAAGTGGTAGCAGGTGCACTTTTAACAACAGCAGTTGCAGTTACAGTACTGAGTCTGGTACCCCTGAATTTTGGTCTGTTCTTTGCCTGTGTAGCAGGAATTGCTTTTTGCTTCGGTGGCAATATTACCGTCTTTCCTGCCATCGTAGCTGATTTCTTCGGTCTGAAGAACCAAAGCAAAAACTATGGTATTGTGTATCAGGGCTTTGGCCTTGGTGCGCTGGCGGGGTCATTTATCGCTGCCTTGCTCGGCGGATTTATCCCGACCTTTACCACAATTGCTGTGCTGTGCGTCGTATCGTTCCTGATTGCCCTCACCATTCGCACTCCAGAACAAGGTAAAGGCAAACTGCGCAGCGAACGGAAGAAAAATACCAACGGTGTGCGCAGCATGAAGCCAGGTACAAAATTAGGTTAAACGATTTGAGAAAATAGGACCAGATAAATGCCAAAAGACCTGTCATCATTTCTCTAAGGGAGATTATGGCAGGTTATTTGTTTTTCCAATAACCTGATTTACGGTATAATAAAAAGACGTGTAATAAGCCGATATATACAAAAGACATAAGCTAAGAACCTGACAGGAGGACGAGTCATGATCGTGGATACAAGCGGGAATCTGCTTGCCCGCAATACGAAGCTGCGAAATACATATCAAATTCGAAGCGCCTTGTCCCGCAGTGAGCTGGCCATCGTGTATACGGCAAGGCTGTTGGATAACCGAGAAAAGGTGATTGTAAAGGAATTTTTTCCGAATGCGCTGGCTTTGCGGGGGATGGATCGAAAAACGGTCACTTGTAGCGCTTCTATGCAATCCAAATATGTAGAGTTTATGCATTATTTCTTGCGTGAAGGGCAAATGTTGAAGGAATTAAATCATCCGGGGGTTGTCGGTTATATAGATCACTTTGAGGAAAATGGAACTGCTTATCTGGTCATGGAATACTGTGCAGGCAAGACGCTGGATCGAATGATGCAAGAAGAGGCTGTGCCAACGTCTGATCCTGCTTTTCTGTACCAAACGCTGCTGCCTTTAATTGATGCCTTGGAGTATATACACAACAAAGGAATTATTCATCGGGACATTAAGCCAGGCAACATTATGATTGGGGAACATGGCAACGTCAAGCTGATTGATTTTGGCTCTGCTGTGCATTTCGAAGGCAAGGAGCATCCGATCTTCACGACGGCAGGCTATTCTCCGCTGGAATTTTACTCTAACCGTTCGCGGCAGGGACCTGTGTCGGATATTTATAGCTTGGCCGCCACGCTGTATTATTGCCAAAAAGGATCACCTCCACCGGACGTGCCAGGCAGATTATTTGCAGATCGGACCGAACGGATTCGGATCGAAAATGCAGGGATTTCACTACTGCCGTACGTGATTCGGCGTGGCCTGGAGGTACAGGCTAACAAGCGTTGCCGCTCACTTCGATGGTTTAAAGCCGCACTACGTGCGGAATATTGGATAAAAAAAGGGAAGCGCCCTACTCTTACGGTTCGTTAATCGTAAGAGTAGGTGCTTCTCTTTTTTATTCCGACGGGCGTTATCCTGTCGGAGCTTGAATATGGTCGGTGTACACTGAAGTGTTCGGCTTAATCGCCTTGTACCGCAGCTCAATTTCAGTGACGCCGTCCTCAAACGTGATGTACAGTTTATCACCATACGCCATGACCGCTTTTTTGTTGCGAGTCAATCTGATTTTTCCATGCTGCAGGGCACAGCGTGTATCATGTTTCACGATCAGAGTTCCTTTTTTACCTGCGGAAAATAGGATTCGTTCCGCTTCTGGTAATGGTTCGTGAACGTCAAGCGTACGGAATAACTCCTGCAAGCTGACCTTATGACCCGGAAAGGAGGTCAGCGGCCAAGATTTTACCGGAATCTCCTGTCCACTCGCTGTAGCGAGAAAATATCCTTCGATTCTTCCAGCAAACTGCGGCTTCGGTCGCAAGAACCAATACAGAAGAGCAGCTATCACAATGCTGATGGCTACCGTCCATTTAATGGCTGTATACCGGGATTGGACTGAAACGGTCAGTGTAGCGCTACTGGATGCACCTTCTGGATCGGTAGCGGTAATCTTTAGCTTCGTGTCACCTGTGTGAAGCTTAGATAGCAGCAGATCATTACCGTTAATCTCGGCATTAATTGTATCCTCAGAGGCTCCTGAATCCAGCTTATAATTCAGCTTGTCATGATTGGGATCAACAATAAAATCCTCTAAACTTCGACGGGAATCACCGTCTTCTTTTACCAGATGTATCGTCAGGTCGTTTAAAGCTTGTGGTGCTGCATTGGTGGCGTGAACTTTATGTACAATTCCCTTACGGTACCACTGCGGACTATCCAGAGATAGCTGCCATGTATAATCACCCGTTTGTGGGAACGCATATTCGGTATGAAAGGCTCCTGACTTATAGGTCATAGGCACCTTTTTAGCTGTACCGCCTTTTACAGGGGTAACTATAATATGGGCTTGAAGAGATGTATATACGGCCTCATCTGTAAGATTTTGGCCATCCGGTAATAGGAGCTGAGCTTGAAATGGTGTCGCTTGTCCCTTCAGCAATTGCATAGGCTTGCCGCCATGAGTTGCTGTTGTTTGCGTTCCTCTTATAGTAGCTTCAGCTTCCAGTCGGTAGCTGCCAAGTAAATTGATTTTAACCAAATCTCCGCGTATGCCCCGTAATTTCAACTTCACTTTACCTGCTTGTGGATGCTCAATTTTCAAAATTGCATATCGGCTCGACTTGTACCTACGGACATTTTCTGAATTGGAGTATAGCTGGGTTTCCAGCAGGGGATGCTCCGACAAAAGCACCAGATTGGCTTCCTCCATACTAGAGTCCGGTAGAGTCACCGTTAATTCTTGCATCTCGCCAGTGGTCGTAATTGCAGCAACTGGAACGAGCTTGGAGCGAATTTGACTGGCAAAAATACGATTCAGAATTTCCGGCAGATCCTCAGCACTACTCGTAATAAAAGAAGCTCCTCCCGTTTGAGAAGCGATCCGTTCGAGTTCTTGCCGGTTTACCGTGCCATCATGGTTCAGGCCAATCGTATACACCGGGTATCCCTTGGTCTGTGCAGATTTGATGACAGAGGATACATCGTTATTCGAGTCACCCTTAGACCGAGAACCAGAAGAGGCACCAAAATCAGTCTCTCCATCTGACAATAAAATCATAAAAGGCTGACGCCCTTGGGATGCTCCGGCAGCTAGCAGTTCTGAGCCTTTACGCAGCCCAAGTCCCAAATCTGTATAGCCAGAACGGTTCAACATTCTGATTTCCTGCTGAATTTGCGATTTTTGCGCTGCCACGCCAATCGAGGTAAGTGGTTTTGAGGCGACAACATGATGGTTGTAGGCGACGAAACCCACGCGTGTACGGTCTGCATCACTTAAGTCCATAAACATACTAATGACTTCGGCGGCAATACCCTCGGGATCCGTGTCTCTCATGGAATAGCTGGTATCCAGTACAAAAACAGCATCGTAACCCTCAATCGGAGCAGTCCCCGAAGATGCTGCATTAGCCTGATTTACAGTGCAAATGACCCCGTTTAAGCCCATTTGGAAAAATAGTACAAAAGTCATGAAAATGATAATTCCTAGTTTCCTTATTCTGAACATAAGCTCCTCCATCGGCGAGACCAATGTGGGCGTGCCAACTCTCCTAATCCTTGGTATATAAGGGATAAAGGATCAAAACAGCTGAAAACCCTCACATTAGCCATGAATTTGATACTTTTACGCTTATCAGAAATATCCAATGAACTTCTATCGGCAATTGGATTCCATTTGTGAATATTTCCCTGAAGAAACAGGTCTAACATATCATAAAAATTACGTATTCACGCATAAAATGAGCCAAAATGCCCTATTTCAATCTGAGACTACAGAAATTGACAAAACTAAAGGGTGCTTTGTATGATAGCTCTCGTATCAACGGCAAAAATTGGGATTGAAGTTAGGAATACGAAATCATAAATTTGAAGTTTCTGTGTTATATGACTTTTGATTTTGAATTTTATCTCATTTGAATGCCTTGCCGTTAAAAGCCGAATAGCGCTTCGGACCGATTTTCGAGGTTATATGCCTGTACCGTAAATGTGGTATAAGCTCAATCCTTTGACGAATTTAAATGTTAAGTAGGGGGGAGGAGGCAAATGAACTAAAAATGAATATTCGTCCGTTTCAAATTGGACATCCCATGTTCGAATATGGAGCAATGGACCTATACTCAAACTTTATTCATTTGTCGACAGCGATGGAAATCATTTATCAAACCAACCGGACAATGCTTTTTGAAGAGATTAACCCGGAAAAGCTGGACCTGATCACCATTGTAGGTGATGTGAAGGGTATCGACAGCTTGAGCGATGAGAAGATCAAGGAAATTAATCAGCACCTTCTGGTGCGCAGCTTTGACGAATTTTTGGATAAGTTTTCACCGACCGTGTATTCATTTTTTAACGCGGCCAATCAAAAGGTCGTCTACACCCTTAAAAAGCCTGAGGGAATTGATGAGGATAGCATTTCTGAAATTCGTATCAATCAAAGCAATGATTTTCTGAAAATGTTGTTTACGCTCATTGATACTAAGCGCAGTCAAGGAATCACCAATGTAGATTTCAAATTTGAAAATCTGTTGGATATGATTTCACCGAAAAAGGTTATGGACGATATTCGTCAAGTCCGCAAAGAAATTCACTATATGTACGGTGAATACGACAAGCTGGATGATGGCGATCCGAAGAAACTTGATATGGGTGACAAGCTCAATGCCATGTTCGAGGAAGCGAGCCAGAACTATAACAACGTTATGGCTATGCTGCCACTGGCCATTGAGGACATCAAAACCCGACTTCTGCTCGGTGGGGCCCAAGAGGAAAACGCCGGTGAGTTGATTCAGGTGGGTATGCTCTCCATTGGGGAAAGCGGCGAACTGAAAATTATTGAAGCGCCGAAGAGCGAAAGTACTGAACTGATGCTGTTGGATGAGAACAGCACTGGCGATCTCTCCCAAGTATTCGAAGAAGATTACAA
This sequence comes from Paenibacillus sp. EKM10P, assembly GCF_011800655.1. Lineage (NCBI taxonomy): Bacteria > Bacillati > Bacillota > Bacilli > Caryophanales > Paenibacillaceae > Paenibacillus > Paenibacillus sp. EKM10P. The sequence goes on from NZ_JAALET010000008.1 coordinate 117,220, forward strand.
CTCTATTACAGATACGCCTTCTGACTATGTAAAAGACTTGGTGGTTCGCACGTTTGTGCCACTGCCAGCTGTTCAGACTAAGGTTGACACAGCGGTTGAAGTTCAGAACTACAACACGTATCTGGAGTTCTATAAAAATGCCAAGGATGATTTCGTAAAGGCGGTTAAGCCGCTGGTAGAAAAAATCCTCGGTGTCAAAATGTTCTTCGATCAATATGCGACGAAGAGCAAAGGGATGCTGCCGACAATGCTGGTAGCGAATAACAAGCTGGACATGCTGGTGAAAAGTAGCAATATCCCGCGTCTGGAAACGTACCTGAACACCGTAAATGCCAAAAATGAATTCAGCGACACCATCTGGTTCGGGATCGTTCCATCTATCGAGCTTGAAGCAGCCGGTAAGGTAAAAGTTTCTCGTGAACGCTTTAAGGGCAACGAGAAGGTCGTAAAGCAGGGCGGAAATTCGATGGAATCGCTTTCGATGCTGCTGCAAGTCGTGAAGGATTATAAAATTCAAATGTTCTTTAACTTTGAATCCGGTGAAGAGACGACCTTCAACAGTATGGCGACAGCAGGCATCGATAAATATGTCGATAAATGCGCCAGTCTTGTACGCAGAGAATATAGCGAATTTGCGATTCCGTGTGTACCGAACTTTACCATTATTCCGAAGGATAAATCGGGTGTCATTATTGATAGCAAAATGCTACAGACCGAAGACGGTGTGCAGCTCTCCAAGGAAAAAGAAGATATTCTCAAGCTGTGGATCGAGGGCGTATATGTGGGCGCTGCCTATGTGGCCGCTGGCTTGGTCGCTTCCTATCAATGTCCTGAATACCTGCGTGAGACGTTCAAAACGGTCAATAAAAACTTCCCGGGTGTACGCTTCGACATTGAAGCTGGAGACAACAGTCTGCGCACGGTGACGACGATGGCCAAGGAAATCACTGGGTTCACCAACACGATCAAGGATGCCATCAACCGTAAAAACTTTGGCTTTGTATTCTCGTCCGAGAATGCTCAGATTCAGGATAAGGATATCCGCCGGATTACTGTCTACAAGGCAAGAAGCATGGCGATGTCCGAGGACGGCTTTGACTCCATCTACAAAACGCTGGTCAGCACGTACATTGAACGTATTTTGCGCTACCAAACAGGTGACTTCAAACACGAAAATATCGTCCGCTTCTTTAGTAACAATCCGAGCAGCCAGAAGAGCAAGTGGCTGAGCAGCAGAGGATCTGTGAACTCGATCATTCAGGACGGAGATGATATGAGCTTCATTATTGACGAGAAAAGCAATATGTGTCATATCGATCTGGTCTTCAATGGTAATGTGAAGAACCTGGAAGTCATGATCACTAAGGGAACCAGCTCGGTCAAATCATGATCCGAGCACTACGAAAGATGGTAGAGGCGTTTCTATCCAGAACCGCCTTTATACATAAATCGCGGAGAAGCCCTGCTTCTTCCGCCATCATTTTACCTAATATCAAGGAGGCAACACACATGGGATTCAGATTGAAAGTAGAAGGACAAGAAACAATCGAGCTGGGCTTGGATAACATCCAAACGGTTATTTATGACACCGATACACCGGACGATTCCAATGCACGCTCCACTGACGTAGGCTCCACGCTGCGCATCAGCGGTAAAATCATCACAGCAGTAGACGGTGACAGCGCGGATGACACGCTGAAACTGGCTTTGTGGTCTCTGGTTCCTGCTGAAAAAGCAGACAGCTACCGTAAAGTAACACTGGAAGTTATCGCAGCCGATCAAGTGGTGCGTAAAATCTACTTCCCGAATGCTTTCGTTGTAGACTACAACGAGCACTTCGGCGACACAGAAGGTGTAGGTGCGTTTACACTCTACATCAAACAAAAGAAAGACAAAACCGAGTTGGCTACTATCGACGGCGGATATCCGGTTTAAGCTTAACGTCTTAATGTTAAGCGCGGCTTAAACACACACTCACCCGGCGCATACGTGAAGGGTGGATAAATATTAAGAGGCCTACGGGTCTCTTAATATTTATTTTTTTCGGAGAGGGGAACATCAGACAATGACCAACTACTATGAGCTGCTCGGTGTCGGCCGGGATGCTTCGGAGGCAGAGATTAAGCAAGCTTACCGTAAACTGGCCAAAAAGTATCATCCTGATACCAACCAGGGAAGCGAGGAAGCAACGCGCAAGTTCAAGCTGATTCACGAGGCTTACAATACCTTGCGTGACGAAGCATTGCGGCAGGCATACGATGCTGAGCTCATCCGAAAAGCTACGGGAACTAGCGGAGAACAGCAAGATAAAGCGAGAGGGGCAGCACCTTCAGGCGGTACGCGTAGGACAGCTAAAGGATTCAATCCGGCTGACATAGGCACTGATTTTGAGCAATTTTTCGGCTTTCATCCGAAAACGAAGGAGGGCTCACCAGGGAAAAAAACGAAAAAATCCGGTGATCCGACGGATACCTCAGCCATGTTCAACCAATTTTTTGGTATTCGTAAAAAGTGATGATTTCAGGATAGAAACGGGGGAAGCAAGCAGTGAAAACGGCGCAGAGCAGATGGGTTTTCATCATAGATGTTGCCATGTTCGGGCTGATGCTGGCGATCGCCTTTTATGTGTTTAATCGTACAGGCTACAGCGGTTTGAAGACTGTGGTCGCGATAGGTATTGGGATTAGCGTGCTTGTATACATACTACGCAATCTGGTGTCCGTGGTACCTGTGCCCAAGCCAAAGGCAGAGCATAAACGGATTGCCAAGCTGGTGTTGATTGATGAAGAGGGTGAGTCTGTTAAAGAATGGTATATTGAAAGCGAAACCTCATTGTTAATCGGCAAAACAACATCACGCTCTGAAGCGGATATTGATTTAGCAGGTACAGATTATGCTTCCTTGGTAAGTGTGGAGCATGCGGTACTCAACCGGGTAAACAGCGACTGGTTTGTGGAGGATGTGGATTCCGGCAACGGTACCGGGCTACGGTCTGCGAACGAAAGTGTCACCAAAAAACTGGAAAGTGGCGAACCTTACCGAATTTACTCAGGGGATTTGTTATATATTGCCAATACTAGGCTGCTCGTTAAATAGAAGAAATTGCATAACACGTAGATCGCTGTAAAGACAATCAAGACAATGGGGGAAGGAACCGACTATGAGTTTGACAAGATGCCCGAACGGACACATGTTCAGTACACGAAAGCACGGAAATACGTGTCCTTATTGTAATTCGGTAGTAAATATAGCCGCACCCAAGAGCGCGGAACCAGCAGCGAAAACAAACGTTGCGGGAGACGATGACAAAACCATGCCGTATTTAGGCGAGACGGTAGGGATTCACCCGGTAACCGGATGGCTGGTATGTATCGAAGGAGCACAGGTGGGTCAGGACTATCGCATTATGGCAGAAAAAAACTTTATCGGGCGCGCAGAGGAAATGCATGTCCGTATTATCGGAGACAACACGATTTCCCGCAGAAATCATGCGGTCATTGTGTATGATCCGAAGAAACGCAACTTTTACTTGCTGCCAGGCGATTCGTCAGGCTTGGCGTATCACAATAACGAGGCGGTATATTCACCAGTGGAGCTGGCTGCTTATGACGTGATTCAGCTCGGACGCAGCAAATTTATCTTTATTCCGCTGTGCGGCGCTCATTTCGAGTGGGATAACGAAAATTAGAACGGAAGTGGGCAATGGTGCAGGGAGGTAACGAGATGCAGCCTTATTTTGTTGTATGTGGAGCTGCGGTGCTGTTCGCTGTTCTTCTCATCATCCGTATACGACTGACGCGAAGTTCCGGCAGCCGTACCGTGAGTGGAATTGAGATTGGAAATGGTCAAACGATCGGGAGCCGGAGCGAGCAGGATGATTATTTCTCCAGTATGACCACCCCTGTGGGTACGCTGGCTGTTGTTGCAGACGGGATCAGTGGGCTGGCTAATGGACGTATGTCCAGTACCTTGGCTGTGACGACTTTTACGAAGGCATTTGCCAAGTTAGAAGATGCAACGAATTTGAACGGATATTTTGCAGAGGCTGCAACCCAAAGCAATCGCGGTATTTTGCAAAATTTGAATGGGCAGGGCGGGGGAACGACGCTCGCGGCGGTCATTGTGTGCGGCTATCAGCTGTATTACGGAGCGGTGGGCGACAGCTTGATTACAATTTACCGCAATGGTCACTTTCAGACAGTCAATTCCAAGCATACAGCGGAAACACTGCTGGAGGAACGAGTGCTTGCTGGACAAATGACCTCAGAGGAAGCTAAAACGAGTCCTGTACGCAATCAACTGGTCAACTACTTAGGTTATGAAGGCTTTGAGAGCATGGAACTGGGGAATGCACCGATTCGCCTGTATTCGGGTGATTATGTGCTGCTGTGCAGTGATGGCATTCAGGAGGCGCTGACTGAGATTGAGCAGGAAGAGATCATGCGCAAGGGCGGAACACCGCAGGAAATGGCGGATGCCATGATCGACACCATTAACGATAAAGGGTTTAAAAGTCAGGATAATGCGACAGTGCTTATTTTGGCGATAGGATGAAACAAGAAAGACGGGGGTAGCGATGCGCAAGGACAACAGCGATTTTAGTACCGCCTTTGTGTCGGAAGCGGGCTCTTATATAGATAACCGGGACTATTTTGCATTCATGGAGACGGACGACATGGCCTGTTATGTCCTCGCAGACGGTCTGGATTCGGATCAGGAGCTGCGCAGCGCAGAAATGGTAGTCAAAACGGTGCTGGAAAACTTTATGGAGAAGCCTTCCATGTCCAAGCGGCGTTTGATGAGAGATCTGCGTGAAGCGCAGGAATGGCTGCAATTTGAAAGCCGTCGTGTCCGGCTTAAGGCCAGTCTACTGATGGTAGTGACCAACTACAACAAAATGGTGTACGTTTCGTGCGGTAATGTGCGGCTATATCATTTTCGCAATGGAAGGCTTAATTTTCGCAGTAAGGATCATAGCCTGGCTCAGTCACTGGCAGATGATGGTCGTATTCCAGACGAAGCGACCAGTACACACGAGGAACGGGGGAATCTGCTGGAATACTTGGGGAATCCGAATGGGGTTCATGCCCATTACGCCAAAAAGACACAGCTTGCAGATGGAGATGTCATGCTGCTCGCTACATCTGGGATGTGGGAGGACGTTGAACTGGCGGAAATGCTGGGTGCGCTGGAGGAAGCGAAGGACCCGGGTATGCTGACGGATACGTTGGAAGAGGTCCTGCTGAGCAAACAGCGCCGGACGGTGAATAATTACACGGCTGCCGCCATTTATGTAAACAAAGTTTTCCAGGAAAAGCCTAAAAACCGTCGTAAGCTGATCAAACGGATTTTGATTGCGTTGCTCGCCTTTGTAATCGTGGGCGGGGGAGCATGGATTACACTGGCGCGTATGGCTGCGAACAAAGCGGCTGCGCTGGAAACGATGATCGAATCGGCTCAGGCCGCGGATGATTATGCAAGAGCTGGTGATTATGCAAAAGCGCTCAAATCCTACAGCGAAGCGAAAAACGCGGCAGTTAAGATTAATGATAAAATTCACAAGCGGTTGTACACGGCAGAGCAGAAAGTATCTCAATTGATGGTCGACGGAGACGGTTATGTGGAAAAGGCCGATTTTACCAAAGCTGAAGCCAGCTACGATAAAGCACGGAAAAGCGCCGGGCTATATCCACCCTTTAATGTGAAGGACATTGAGCATAAAATCGACCAACTGGACAGCTATGCCGAGACGGCGAGCTGGATGAAGGACGGAGATTTAAAATTCCAGGGTGGCGATTACACAAATGCACTCAAGCTGTACAAAAAAGCAAATAAGGCTGCTATGGAATCCGGCTATACGTCCGCGCAAAAAGAGCTGGAGAAGAAGATTACAGAGACCAATGATAAATTGACAGCTATTCAGCAGCAGCTCAAGGAGATTCAAGCTGGCAAGCTTCAGGCCAAAGGGGATCGGCTGATGAAAGATCTCGATTATGAAGGGGCCATTGATGCTTATAGCGGGGCACAGGAGATTTATCAGGAGATTGATAAGCTCGAAAGTGTTCTGGCGCTGGAGCGGAGCATAGCCAAGGCGGAGGAAAAGCAGAGCGCGGAGCAGCAGCAAAATGGACAGCTTCCTGCTGGATTGGGATTGTCTGACGGAGTGTTGAACGACACAGATGCTGGAGACGCAGCGAGTGAAGCTTCATCTTCCGCTGCGGCAACCTCTGCCACAGCATCGCAAGCGAAGGCTGCGCCGACGGCTTCAGCGGGTACTACGCCCGCGAAGAGGGAAGCCTCTCCGACTGCAAAAAGCGGTGGTACGGGGGATGGCAATGCCGCTTCGACCAAGGCGGACACCAGCAAAGAGCAAGGAACTGCTGATTCTGCTTCTAAAGCAGCCGGGGCGTCGAATTCAGAGAGTCAAGATCAGGCTGCTGCGAACGGGAAATAAGTTTTTATGTTCATTGAATGCTGGAGCCGGAAGGGAGTGAGACGTCGTGAAAGAGCTGGTACAAGATCGTTTGAGCAAGATGGACGATTTAGAGCAGAGACGTTTACTGAAAAATATGATGGCGGGGGTATTTATGAACCTCGTCGAATATCAGGAAGAAATGACCCGCCAGCTAGAACGGCGGGTATTTGAGGAAATTGAGAATACGGAAGAAAAGTTTGATGTGTATGTGTCATTGACATCGCGTGAGGACTATGACCCGATTCATGAATTTTTATATCCTGTGTTGCCCTCCGATGCAGTAGAAAAACAGGTAGACATCAGTCATGTGGCAGAGGTGGTGCGCGAAGGCGGGGAGATGCCGCTATTTACGCTTTTTCTCGAAATGGAGACCGAACAAATCTCGGCACTGGTACGCAGCAAACGAATTTTCTTAGGAATGCTGGTCACGGAAACTGCAAATTACCCGATTCGTTTTCGTCTGGAGCATAACCGATCTTATATGTTGGAGATTGAGCAGTTGTATCATACATTTATGCAAAATGGTATGCCGTGGAAAACGATTAATCATCCATACGCTTATAAATTTGTGGACTGTGTATTGATTGGTGGGGACGGCGAGCCGGCCGCTCATGAAGAAATCCGTGAAATCTCGATTTCGTTGGAGGAATTCGACGTTTATAAGAAAGCCGATGTTTTTCCGCTGTGGAACATTGAAAGACTGGCTCTAAAGAACAGCGGTTTTCCTATACCAGCTATGGATCGTGTGAACTATGAGCATGTGCTGCCTTTGCGTAAAACAGGATCAGAGCATGGTTACCTGATTGACGGGACTGAAAGTGATATCCGCTATATCAAGCGGACAGAAGAGGAACTGACGATTGTCACACCACGTGATAAATCTGGCGAATGGAATGTGTTGAAGGTTACGAAACCATTTACAACCAAGCTTAGTCGTCAGACTTTTCCGGTATTGTCTAATCGGCGGCAGGACAGCTTTTTGGGTCGCTATGCAGGAAAACAGGCCGTGATTGTCCGGGCTAAAGCAGAGATCACGCGCATCGTCAATTCGTTTGAAGCGGCACAGGGGCTAGAGCTAGAGCGTGTGGACATCTGGGGAGGTGCAGGGCGAAATGATATAAGCAACCTTGTAACCAAAACTCAGACGTATCCGTTAAATCCGTTTGTCAGCGATAATGTACGGACAGAGGATGGCAAGCAGATCATGCGATTGGGGTTCAGACGTGGTTCTGAGAATATTTTGCCAACCGCACCTGCTTACATTTTATCCGATTTAATGAGCTTTCTGGTATCGGAAGTGCAGATGTATTTTCCAGAGTACAAGTGTGAAGGAGAATGGGTGTGAATTACGTTTGGGATTTGCTCATGCGCGCAAGGAAACAGGGGCTGGATGTAGATAAATTCCGCTTCGTACCCGCTGTCAGCTATTCTCCGTATATGGAGCTTAGCTTGGCTGAGCTGAATACGTCCCATTTGGAGCAGGTAGTGGAGATTAATCCGTACTACCGCTTTTATTCTATTTTTCGGGATCTGTTTCCACCGGATGCAGCAGAGGATCTGGAGCTGAGAGAATCGCTATTTGATATTATGATGCATTTTCTGGCGGAGATCGATTTGTATCAAGGGATGAATCGGCGAGAGTATCATATAAGGTTTGTTCAGCGTGATATTGCGGATGGCATCTTTGGCCCGAAGGTAAAGGAAGCCTTTGGACAATTAAACCGTGAGGAACAGGACGCGATTGCTGAAGGGCTGCTGCGCCTGTACGAGACGGGGGAAGCTGTTCATCTGCTAAAACAAACGATGCGTCGCGTATTCCATCGCTCGATCATTTACACCAACTGTGAGGAAAAAGACGAACTACTCATATATATTGGCCAGGAGGAGACGATGCTCTCACGAATCAAAGTGGATTTGATTCTCGATTTGTTTCTTCCAGCACGGTTTACGACGGAATTGTATTGGACCAGTCATTTCGGCATTTTGGAGGAAGACCCTACGATGAAAATTGACGCTATCGCCCTCTATTAAGGCTAAATGGCTAAGAAAGGACATGTGAACGATGAACGGACCCTATACATACAGGTTGCTAGACCCGCTCACTGATCGAAAAAGCGCTCGCTTCACGACCAAATACACGCAGGCGGAATTGGAGCAAATGACGACCTTTCAGTTGCGCGGGATATGTGATAAAGAGCGACTGGTCGAGGGCTTTGCGAATCGTCTGGCACGTGAAGAATTGATTCGCGTAATTTTGCGATTTCGAAGCGCGGAGGAGCATCTACTCATTACCAGACCCAATCCTGACGGTTTTGAACGTATGCAATCGGCACTACAGCGCAACTGGAATGACCGCCCGCAGGAGAACGGCGGTATCCGGGTTCCCGCCAAAATCACGCTGTATCAGGGGGTGCGCACAGGTCGCATGGACAACTATCGGATCGAATCCGATTTGCCTTGGCTGAGCTCATCTAATGTGCTGCTGGTGAATGCGACAGGGGAATTATGTGGTGTTTTAAATTTGGTGAAGGATGAGGGACGAACAGGCGTATATTATCTTTCTCGTCACCGCGATGCTGAACTGCGAGAGACGTCCAATCATAGCTATAGCTTGCTGTTTCTGCGAAGACAGGAATCAGAATATTTTTATAACCTCTACTATGGAGATAAGCCAATGCTACCGCTGAAACTTCAGGGTCACCGAATCCCGGTGGCAGAGCTGATCATTCGGGGCACGGAAACAACCGATGCGGTACTGGCGATTGATTTTGGCACCTCGAACACCACGGCAGGTGCTTATTTGGATAGTTCCTACGTTACGGCCCCTGATACAGGGATGAGCAGCACAGTAAGGCTGGACGCTATCAATTATGTGTCATTCCCTGGTCCAGAAGGTACGGAAGGCGACTGGATCGAAGTGCTGCCGACTGCCATTCGCGTCGCGGACTGCTCCAATCCCGAGCATATCGTTTATGCATTTGGGGAGGAGGCACTACGTGGAAGCGATGTGGCAGGCAGCCGTGCCACGGTATTGCGGGGAATTAAACGTTGGGTCAATGACTATAAGCGAATCGAAGAATTAATGGATTCTGAGGGGAATACAGCAACCGCTTCCCGCAGCGATATTTTAGCGGCGTTTATCCGTTATGTGATTGCTACAGCCGAGCAGCAATTTAAGTGTCGGTTTCGCAATTTACACTTTTCTGCTCCTGTCAAGCTGCAGCCCCAGTTTATTGAGATGTTTAGCGATATTTTGCCTGATTACCGGATTGAAGCGGAGGATGCGCTGGACGAAGGGCTGGCAGTGCTGTACAACACGTTGGCAGACCAGATGGAACGAGGAACTTTTGCGGACGGTGAGGAGTATCAGGCACTTGTCATTGATTGTGGTGGGGGCACGACAGATTTGTCTTCCTGCCGCTTCCGGATTGAAGATGGGCGTATTGCCTACAAGCTGGATATTCACACAACGTATGAAAATGGGGATACCAATTTTGGCGGAAATAATCTGACGTATCGGATTATGCAGTTTATGAAAATTGTATTTGCAGGTTATTACGCTGCGGAGACGCGTTTGCCTGACACTGATATTGATGCTCTAATCGGCATTCCTTCGGGAGATTTGTACCGTCATGTGGATGAGTTTGGTGTAGATGCTGTATATGCAGGGCTGGAGGAACGGTATCGTGAGGCAGAGGCGATCTTGCCTACCGCGTTCAAACGGTATGAGCATGCTACACGGGATGAATATCAACGGGTACTGAGTAATTTTCATCTGCTGTGGAGTGCGGCAGAAAATATGAAAAAGGAATTTTTTCTACGTACGGGGATATTGCGCAGCCGCTTTGAATCCGAGCAGGTATTATCTGCTGAAAGCGACCTGAACATTGCCGTAATGGATCGTTGGCTGGTTTCGGTCATTGAGAATGGACGGTTCCGTGATGAATATGGTCTACCTGATGTAGTGTTTAATATTCGTGAAGTACAGCAGCTACTTAAGGCAGATATCTACAATATTGTGCGCAAGTTTCTGGATGATTTTTATTTGGAGGGACGCTTGCAGGATTATTCGATTATCAAGCTAACCGGGCAGTCCTGCCGGATTGACGTGTTCCGCGAAGCACTCAAGGAATTTGTACCGGGGCGCAGTATTGAGTTTCGACAAAAGGCAGAAGACCTGAGCCGAGTACCTGAGTTGAAAATGGCCTGTCTGCGCGGGGCTATCCGTTACCTGAACGCTAAAAAAATGGGAACCATTGAGCCTGTCATTACCAATCATATTCCAGCGATTCCGTATACGGTCAGCGCATGGACGCATACGGGGCGTGAGAAGGAACTGATTGCGAGTTTGGAAAGCAGCCGGGTACGCGGTTCGATTTCCCGGCCGTCTCAAGCGGTCGAAGTGGAATTCTTCCTGACGGCCAACGGGGGTAAGCTGCGTCAGCGCCATGTGTACCGCAGTCGGCCAGATGCTTTTGAACCCATGCCGTATGAGGAAATCGCAGAGCTGTACGGTCGGGATATCCCGCAGGATGATACGGACTCCATCCGCAATGAGGAAACGAAATATTTTGTTTTTGTCAGGGATAGTCGTTGGGGCTTTTATGTAGTACCGATTACCCGCCGTGATGAATTGCTGTATCTGGGTCCCAAGCGCTTTTTTGCCTTCGAAAATGATCTCTCCGAGCTGGATTTCTTTGACGGCACAAAATAATAAATTAAGAATTATTCAAATGCAGAAATCAGAAAAGCACACAACACTTGGAGGGAATAACATGCTGTATGCAGGTTTTTGGAAACGAACTTTGGCCTATATCATTGACAGCCTTATTTTAGGATTTGTGTTTATGATCATCGGGCTGGTCTGGATCATCATTCAGGCCATTGGAGATTGGGTGCCATTTCCGGCAGAAACCTCTATGCTGACAGACGGGCCGACTGCTATTTTTACTATGCAATTATTAGGACAAACTTTGATGAATTTGGGGGCTTCATGGTTGTATTTTGCGATCATGGAATCGTCCAAATGCAGAGCTACGGTGGGCAAGCTGGCTCTTGGTATCGTTGTAGTAGATGAATTTAACCAAAAGCTGAGCTTTGGACGTGCGAGTGCCCGCTACTGGAGTAAAATTGTATCGAGTATCATTTTGTGGATCGGTTTTATCATGGCAGGCTTTACAGCTAGAAAACAGGCTCTTCACGATCTGATTGCACGTACCTATGTTGTGGACAAGCGCGAGCTGAATTATATACTGCGCGAGCAGGCTGGGCGCGGAGCCGGGATGTAAAGGTAGATCAATAAACTCTGAGATTAAACCTCAGTCTTCAATCGGGGGAAGCACGATGGATATACGCAGATGTATAGAAAAGAATTTTCGCCTATTTATTGGATTACTTGGAGTAAGTAAAGCTCCACCCACCACCGATGATGGAGTTATTGTTCCGCCTCCTGCGCCTGGTGTGAATCGGCTATCTGTTCCCTTAAATAAAGAAGAATAGAGAAAGGAGGAAACCCCATGTTAACGCATATCGTTCCAAAGTTTGAAAAAGGTCGCATTCTCAAAACCGAGATGCTGGAAAATCTGCGGGATTACCCCCGTAGCTTTCTGGATATCCGGTATCAGGATTATTCGGATGGTATTATTACCGGAATGAATGTGACCGTCGGGGAACATGCGCTGACCGTAGGCAGAGGCATTGTAAAGCATAAAAATAAATTATACCTGCTGGAGCAAGAGCAGGAAGTTTCATATGTGGCTACGGGGCGGCTATCGGTGTTGAAGCTGCTCTTTTTGGAACAAACCGATCGCCCGGATTTCACCGTGCATCATGCAGATATTGTGCTAGAGGCCGAGGCTGAGATCGGATTGGATGAACTGGAGTTGGGCCGATTCAAACTCAAAGATGGAGCTGTGCTTCGCTCCAATTATCAGGATTTTGCTGATATGGCTACTGAATTCAATACATGGAGTGATATCCGTGCCCCCTTTGCGGGGTTGTATCAAAGTACGTTGCGCCCAGAAACGCTGCGCTATTTTGCATCCGAGCTGCTCAAAAGCGGTACAACCGATCCGATGGATTGTATGTTTGCTATGATGTGCCTGAACCTGGAGGCTGTGGACAGAGAATCTATCCAGCATTATATTGCAAACCGAAGTGGTGCGGAATATAAGGAATATTCACATGCTCAGCTCCATAGGCAACTAGTGCTGATTTTGGAAGGAGCCGGACGGGGGAAGCGCACAACAGGCCGCTGGCAGGGCGGTGGAGCTGGACGGATGATTGTGGATTAGAACATCAGATAGAGGAGTGGAGTATGCATCCCCTCTATCTTTACTTCTATGCCCCAGTATTTGTTAAATCAATCCGGTGTAAGCCTATACATTTTTTTAAATAAAAAAGACGACATATGTATAAAAACAGGAATAAAGTCACTAAGACTATAGTCGCTTGTTTGGTGAAGTATGCATTCCTTAACCTGCTGAAATTCGACATTTTATAGGCTAGATGGATGTGCTTGAGACTAGGCTTGAGATCAACAAGATTGTCATATCAAGGAATACGTCTTTTAAGAAATTATAAGTGAGAGAGACTTGAACGGATAAGTTGCAGCGATTGCGCAATTGTGCTTGTCCATGATGAGTCTTTTTATATCGCTCATCCATACCTTGTCAAACCAGTCCGATTAGAGTAGAAAATTTGCATACATATGTATAAAAATGAGTATAAAGTCGTGGAAGCGCCCTTTGCTACGGTGAATTGACAAAATATGAAGCAGTGGCTAATATGGTTGAGGACACGGGAGATATTGGAATTTATAAAGGGGTAATGAGTTTTGAATAAGAGACTAGATAACAGATGTAACTACAAAATGAGATGGGGCCAAACGATTTTGGGAGCGCTGTTGGCGCTTAGTCTGGTGTTACTCAGTGGAGGAAATGCGTGGGCTTCATCTAGTGAACAATTAAAATGGATTGAGGGTGGCCGAAAGGTAGACCTGGGAAATGTAGCTGCGGTTGATTTAGACTCATCTCTTCTTTTTTTGGATGCGGCTAACACTGCGAAGGTAAGCGAGATGAATCACGAAAAGCCATCTGGCAAGGAAATTGGGAGTATATTTCCGAAGGATGAAAATCAAAATTGGGAAGTTGTTTTTGAATACTATGAACTTGGACATATCAAGGATGATGAAAAAGAAGACATCGATGCAGATGCCATTCTAGATAGTTATAAAGAGGGTACGGAAGAGAGTAACAAGGAAAAAGCGGAAAGTGATCGTCTGTATGTTACAGGCTGGGATGTGGAGCCTTTTTATAATGAAGCGACCCATAATTTAACCTGGTCTATGCTGGCGGAGGATGGGAACAAGGAAAAGCTGATTAATTATAATGTTCGTGTGCTCACTCGTCAGGGTTATATCTCTGCCATATTAGTGTCCGATCCTGCACATTTGGACGCGGATAAGAAGTTCTTGAATGAGAAAATATTACCCAAGCTGACAGTCAAATCAGGTGAGCGATACGAAGATTTTAATGCTTCAACGGACAAAATTTCTGAGTATGGCCTGACCGGACTGATTTTGGGAGGGGCCGGCTTGGCAGTAGCTAAAAAGGTAGGCTTGTTGGCATTAATCCTTGCTTTTATTAAGGGCGCGGGAGTTAAGGTGCTTGTCCTCATTGGTGCTGCTTGTGTAGGTGTGTTTGGTGTGATAGGCAAGTTTTTTGCCAAATTATTTCGCAAGAAAAAGTCAGAATCTATGCACAATGAAACGAATGCTCAGGATCAGTCAGAAACATTACAGTAGCTCTAAAGAAACACGCCATAATATAATTACTAACAAAAAGGTCAGGCAGCCTGATCAGTACACACTGAAGAGGTAGCATGGGCAAGAACATTATGAACAGATGATCATGGTAATGATAGGCCCATGAATCATCTGTTTTTTTATATTTATCCCTTGTAATACTTTCGGTATACCGCGGGTGTTGTGCCTTCATATTTTTTGAATATTTTAATAAAATACCCTGGCTCATTAAAGCCGAGCTCACTACTGATCTGGGATACAGGGATATCTGTAGCTTCGAGCAGCTGCTTCGCCCATTTCATCTTTAAGCGGGCAAGATAGCTGGAAAAGTTCTCACCCGTTTCCTTCGCAAACAGCCGACTAAAATAACTCGGACTAATGTGACACAAGTCAGCCATGGCTTTTAGAGAGAAAGTTTCACCTTTGTGCTCATAAATATATTCAAAGGCGGGTTTGAGTACAGGATTTCCGCACGGAATATCCTCATCCCCTGAGGAGTTCAGATAGGCATCTGCTAAGAAATTATTCATTTCTTTCTTAAGGCTTTCGATATGCTTCAGCGAGTAGCCAGGAAGGATATCAGACAATTGCGGACTGGACTGTATGGCCGAAGCCTTTTCGAACATTTCCGCGAGAAGATTTTTGTTCATTGCTTCTTCAACAATATAATTACACAATAAGGATAACATGTTGGAGATCATCTGAATTTCCTGATAGGTCATCGTCGGCAGATCGGCATAGTAGTCCTTAAGTTCCTCCCATTTGGAGCTGTACAGTTTTTCATTTTTTGATGTGAGGATTTGTTCCAGCTGTAAAGCGTTCGAAGGATCGGCTAGGCGAACCTGACCTGCCATGACGGCGCCAATGTACTTATCGTCGATAATGATTGGTACCGCGATGTCAACGATGTCATAATGACAGAGATAAATATAAGGTTTGTTGGAACGCACCGCTTCAAGTCCACCACGAGAGTCACATTTCTGGCAGTAGGGAAGGAGATTCTCATCTTGGCGAACCTTCTTGCAGAACGATTGACATTGGCTGTGACTAGTTACGGGATTCCCTCTATAATCGACGGTGAGAATGGCTAATTTGGTAACGGATGCTAATGAATCCTGCAACTGCTCCCACTTTTTCAAATCAAAGATTTTCTGGATGCTCAAATGTTCACGTATCAAGATTCTCATCCCTTAATAGTAAATTATCCTGTAAGCAACAACAAAAAAGTACAATTTACATGCTTCAGTGCAAAAAAATACGATTGCAAATTATAATATATTCCTTGATTCCTCCAATGTAAAGTTCACATGGTTCGTTTATAGTTTTAATCAGAACGAAACCAACACCATTAAAGGGAGGAATTATAGATGAGAAAAGCTTTTATCAGCCCAAGCAAATATGTACAAGGTGAAAACGAATTGTTGAATTTGGGTTACTATGTGAGTACCTTTGGCAAATCTGCTTTACTGATCGCGCATCCAGCCGATGTGGAGCGGGTGAAAGATAAGCTTGATTCCACTACGGAAAAGTATAACGTAACCTTTATTGAAAGCGGTTTTATGGGTGAGTGCTCCAGACAAGAAGTGTCTAGACTCCAAGAAATCGCCACTGCGAATGGATGTGATTGCATCGTTGGTCTCGGCGGCGGCAAAGCGATTGACGCGGCGAAATGTGTGGCACAAGGGGAAGCGCTTATCATCTGTCCGACGATTGCTGCGACGGATGCGCCGACAAGTCACTCGGCCGTTCTTTATACTCCAGAAGGCGCATTCGACGATTACGCCTATTTTAAACAAAGCCCGAGTGTCGTATTAGTCGACACCACTGTAATTGCCAATGCACCAACCCGATTCCTCGTATCAGGTATGGGTGATGCACTGTCGACATACTTTGAAGCCCGTGCGACCTCTCGCTCTTACTCCAGGGTCAACGCTGGACTGCCTAATGGAGTACGCGAGGGACAGTGTGCGCCAGCCGTAGGTACGAATGCGGCGTTGGCACTTGCAACGTTATGCTATGAAATGCTCTTAAAAGACGGTGCCAAAGCAAAAGCGGCATGCGATGAAAATCATGTTACACAAGCACTCGAAAATATCATTGAAACTAATATTTTACTCTCAGGTCTTGGCTTCGAAAGCGGCGGACTTGCTGCGGCCCATGCGATTCATGATGGACTCACCATTCTGGAAGGCACGCATCACTATTACCATGGAGAAAAAGTCGCGTTCGGTACGATCGCACAGCTGGTGCTTGAAAACGCACCGACGGAAGAATTACATCAGGTACTGGATTTCTGTTTAACCATCGGTTTGCCGGTCTGCTTGGCCGATATCGGTGTCGATCATATCAGCCAGGAAGAACTCATGGAAGTAGCTGCTAAAGCCTGCATTGAGGAGGAATCGATTCATGCCATGCCGTTTCCGATCACGGTAGAGCAGGTTGCAGCGGCAATTGCTGCGGCCGACCGGATCGGCAGCCAGTACAAAGCGGAGGTAAAATAGCATGAAAAAGGTCATCAACCGTACGGAAAATTTGGTTCTTGAGATGTGCAGTGGTATCGCGCTCGCGCATCCCGAGTTGGAATTTCTACCAAAATATAAAGTGCTCAAGAAAAAGGAACTGAACACGGAGAAAGTAACGCTCATCAGCGGTGGTGGCAGCGGACACGAGCCCGCTCACGCCGGCTTTGTCGGTAAGGGGATGCTCGATGCGGCGGTCTGCGGTGATGTTTTTGCCTCTCCTTCGCAAATTCAAGTGTATCAGGCCATCCGAGCAACAGCTGGGAAAAAAGGCACACTGCTGATTATCAAAAACTACAGCGGCGATATCATGAACTTTAGAAACGGCGCTCATCTGGCTGCTGAAGATGGTTTGGAAGTGGACTATGTAAAGGTCGAAGACGACATCGCTGTAGAAGACAGTCTATATACGGTCGGACGGCGCGGTGTAGCGGGCACGGTACTTGTGCATAAGATCGCGGGTGCAGCGGCAGAAGAGGGGCGTAGTTTGGCAGAAGTCAAAGCAGTGGCGGAGAAAGCCGCTGCGAATGTACGCAGTATCGGATTTGCATTGACGTCGTGCACCGTGCCGGCGAAGGGCTCGCCAACGTTTGAGCTCGGGCCTGATGAAATCGAATACGGCGTTGGTATTCACGGCGAGCCTGGAATCAGACGCGAGAAGCTGACAGATGCGGATACGCTGGCACGCAGAATGGTAACCGACCTCCTTCGAGACATGCAGATCGAAAACGGATTCAGCGGAGAAATTGCACTGCTGATCAATGGTTTTGGCGGTACGCCTCTGCAAGAACTGTATCTTTTCAATTATGCGGTCACTCGCGAACTAGCAGCGAAGGGAATCAAGATCAATCGATCTTTCGTCAACAATTATATGACAAGTATCGATATGGCGGGCATCTCAGTTTCAATCATGAAGCTGGACGACGAACTGCAAACCTTACTTTCCCATGAAAGCAACACGCCTGCGTTCAAGGTGTCTGGACCTGCTGATCAAGTCGTGTTCACAGATCTATCAACTGTAGCAGACGAAAATCGGCAAGTATCTTTCGAGGTGGAAACTGCCCCTGCTTTTGCAGTTATTGAGGATAACAAGATTACGTTGAACAATCTGATATACCTGGTTGACAAAATGAGTGAGGTTATCATTAAGAATGAGGTGCCTTTCTGCGATCTTGATTCTCATGCAGGCGATGGCGACTTTGGCATGAGTGTTGCCAAGGGGTTCCGTCAGCTGAAACGGGAATGGAGCGACATCCTACACCAAGATTCCTTGACGATGGGAAGCTTTCTCCATTCATGCTCGCTCGTCATCATGGAATACTGCGGTGGGGCTTCGGGTCCGATCTGGGGCTCAGCATTTCGCGCGGCAGCACGATCTGCGGGTGAACGAAGCGAACTGACCATTGCCGAATTCGCAGATATGATGCAGGCTGCGGTGCAAGGCATACAATCGACAGGTGAACGTTCTTTCGGTAGAGGAGCCGTCGTGGGTGATAAAACGCTTATTGATGCATTAGTGCCATGTGCGGATAGCTGGGTAGAGAGCGCGAAATCAAATGTTGACGTGAAGGAAGCCTTTGTGCGAGGTGCTCAAGCCGCTGTCCTAGGGGCCAAAAAGACAGAAAACATCGTGGCGCGTATGGGACGTGCCGGAGCGGTCGGAGAGAGAAGCCTTGGTTATCCAGACGCGGGGGCTTATGCGCTTGGAGTGATTTTTACGGAGCTTGCTGAATGTTTGAACTAATTCGCTAATTCTTAAAAATTCAAGGTTTGTTCATTGCAATTGGGATGCATTAGGTTTATAATTTCAGACGGATTCAAAAGGCTTATCCCTGGATCCGTGGGAGTTCATCCCATCTGAGCAAGCATACTTGCATGCTCAAATAAGAATTAAGCGAGGGATTTACAATGAAAACCTGCTGCACCATCCAAGTTGACGAAGACAGTTTAGTTATTGATTTGCCAGAAGAAGGAACCACGCTAGAGTCCCTGCTCGGTGATATTGAGAGCTGTGGAGGCAGTGAAGAACCTTGGCTACAACTTATAGACAAGGTAATGGGTAACTCATCTGAGACTGTACTGACAGATCAAGCGACGGATGGCGGCGATATGAACGAAGATCAGGCAACCCAAGAACCTCAAGCTGCCGCTAAGGGGTAATAAGGACATCATACGTTAAGACGATATTGTTAACATTATCCGATCATATACAAGATCATGATAAGACTGCTGTACCGAGCCTAGGCATCGGGAAGCAGTCTTTTTTTAAGTTAAAGAGTTGCAATTAAGACTCTTTTTAACCTGTTAACCAGCCAAAATTGACCAAATTTTCTAATAGCTAAATGAGACTTTTGTCCTTT
The DNA here is from genome assembly GCF_011800655.1 of Paenibacillus sp. EKM10P. NCBI lineage: Bacteria > Bacillati > Bacillota > Bacilli > Caryophanales > Paenibacillaceae > Paenibacillus > Paenibacillus sp. EKM10P. The sequence goes on from NZ_JAALET010000008.1 coordinate 136,378, forward strand.
CAGTACTCTACAGTAGCCAACTAAGGGTACATATCCCAAAACCGTGACTTCTTATTCATTTTCTAGCATAAAGTCGAAATGTAACATGTAACTAACTATAATAGTAGTAACATCCATATACAGGTAAGTGACATCGAATGTTGGACCTGATCCTTTTATTGTATGAAGGAAGGGGCGAAAAAGCGGAGAACAACGTACTGATAAGTCTCATCTACTTTATTAAAAGGAAGGAATGTGTAAATGATGAACAGGCAATGGATTCTGCCAAGGATCGCAAAAAGAGTAGCAGTACTGCTAACAGCAGTGTTGCTATTAACGTTAACGAATGGGTTTAACTGGAATGCGTCAACAGCAGAGGCGGCCGGGACGATCCCTGTGGAACGTTACGGACAACTTTCAGTAAAGAGCGGTAAACTGGTGGATAAAAATGGACAGCCTGTACAGCTCAAGGGCATTAGTTCTCATGGCGTCCAATGGTTTGGAGATCTGGTGAATCAGGACACTATGAAATGGTTGCGGGACGATTGGGGCATTTCCGTGTTTCGAGTTGCGTTGTACACTGAAGAAAACGGTTATATTGCCAATCCTTCATTGAAAAATAAAGTGAAGGAAGCCATTGAGGCAGCACAGAAATTGGGTCTGTACGTCATTATTGACTGGCACATTCTCTCAGATGGCGATCCGAACATTCATAAAAATGAAGCCAAAGCTTTCTTTAATGAATTTTCCACTAAGTATGGTCATTTGCCTAACGTAATCTATGAACTTGCTAATGAGCCGAATGGGAATGTGAACTGGAACAATCAAATTCGACCTTATGCATCCGAGGTATCTCAGGTTATTCGAGCTAAGGACCCGGATAATATTATTATTGTAGGAACAGGTACCTGGAGTCAGGATGTACATGATGCAGCAGACCATCCACTTCCAGACAAAAATACAATGTATACCGTGCATTTCTATGCGGGAACACATGGACAATATTTGCGCGATCGGGTTGATTATGCACTGAACAAGGGTGTAGGCATTTTTGCTACCGAGTGGGGGACAAGCGACGCTTCGGGTAACGGTGGCCCTTTCCTGAATGAATCCAAAGTATGGACTGACTTTCTGGCTAGCCGTAAAATCAGTTGGGCCAATTGGTCGCTTGCTGACAAAAATGAGACCTCGGCTGCGCTGTTGCCTGGTGCCGATCGCAAGGGTGGATGGCCTGATTCACAATTAACAGCTTCCGGCAAATTCGTAAAACAGGCAATTCTGGAAGGCTCCAGCAGTTATGGTGGAGGAGGAAGCAACGGCGGAAATACCGGCGGAAACGGCAACAATGGCGGTAGTAACGATGGTGGAAATAGCGGTGGAAACAATGGTAACGATCACAGTGGAAGTACACCAGGCGGTAATAATGAAGGGATCGTGCTTCAATATCGCACCGATGATACGAATGCCAAGGATAATGCGATCCGACCTCAATTTAATATCAAAAATACGGGTAAAACAGCTGTGAAGCTGAGTGATCTGAAAATTCGCTACTATTATACAGATGAGAGCAAACAAGCTCAGCAGTTTTTTGTAGACTGGGCCAAGATTGGCAACGAAAAGGTAAAAGCGACTTTTGTAACATTGCCAAAGCCGAAGGTCAAGGCAGATAAATATGTAGAAATTTCTTTCACAGATGGAGCAGGAACGATTCAGCCCGGTGGCGAAACTAGGGAAATTCAATCCCGTATTCATGCTGCAAATTGGAGCAATTTTGATGAGACCAACGATTACTCCTATGGTGCTACCCAAACAGCATTCACAGACTGGGACCATGGCACCGTATATCAGCAAGGTAAGCTGGTATGGGGTATAGAACCCTAGAATTCAGCCATGACAAACTTGGCTGGAATGAGTAAAGAGATGGGACTTTTGGTTGCACTCTTTTGAAGAAATAAAGTATAGCGTATGCGCCTTTGGTATATGGATGATGGAACTTTAGAAGTAAACAACTTATACTTCAGTTCCGATGGATATACTACTAAAGTACCATATGACATTCGACTTTTGTGGTATCTATATTACAACAAACCCCCGCTGTTGCCTTTATAGGCAGGCGGGGGTTTTAATGTTAATGAAAATGAGCCTCTGTTCATCTGTGTTTATACCAAATTAAAAGCTTTGGCCAGCAGACGGTAGGACTGAACACGTTTATTGAAGTCATGAATGGAAGAAACGACCAGTAATTCATCGGTACGATACTGCTCAGCCAGTCTTAGCAGCTGTTCCTTGCACTGCTCAGGAGTACCAACAACTCGCCATGCTGCAGATTGGCGCAGTCGTTCACGATCAAATTCTGTATAGGGATAGGACATGGCTGTTTTCACCGATGGAAGAGAATTCATTTCTTTACCCTGCATGAGTAAAAGGAAATACAAACTAGCACTGGATGCCAGCTGCTCAGCTTCCTCTTCAGTTTCAGCGCAGGCTACCGTAACTGCCGCCATGGAGTGAGGCTTATCTCCTAAAATCGAAGGCATGAATTGCTCGTGGTAACGCGCGGTAGCTTCTACGCCGCCCGGAGTACCGAAAAATTGGGCAAAGGCGTAGGAGGCACCCATCATCGCGGCCAATCTGGCGCTCTCCCCGCTGGAGCCAAGCAACCATAATTCAGGAACGGTTGATATCATCGGGGAGGCATGAAGGCCAGCAAACCGATGATTGTCAGGCACCGAATCATGGAAATAGTCGATTAAATCTAGAATCTGCTGTGGATATTGTTCGACAGCTTGGTATTTCCCTTCCTGCAATGCGCGAGTAGCCAGCGGCAAGCCGCCTGGAGCACGTCCTATTCCCAAGTCAATGCGTCCAGGGTGGAGCGCCTCCAGTAACCGGAAGTTTTCAGCTACTTTATAGGCGCTATAGTGTGGCAGCATAATGCCGCCTGAACCCACACGAATCCGCGATGTGTGAGCAGCCAAATGGGCAATCAATACCTCGGGACTGGAGTGTGCTAGTGTTTTGGACGCATGATGCTCGGATACCCAATAACGGCTGTACCCCAGTTGATCAGCTTCACGCGCTAAATCTGTTGTATTAGACAATGCATCTTGAGCAGAACCGCCTTCAGGAATATGAGACTGGTCCAGTATACCCAGTTTAAGCATTTTACAATCACCTCTTACACAACTGTATCAAACACAACCCATTTGGTCAAAATTCAAAACTGGATAGGTTGGAGTTTGGGCATCTTTTCGTTATAATAAAGGATGCATAAGGGATGAGAGAACATCTCTGCTCATGGAGAGGGGATTACATTTGTGTTAAGAACACCTTTAGGGCGTGTCCGGCTCATGCTCTGGATTCAAGCTATAGCGTATTTGGCGATACTATTCACCCACCAGCCGCTGCAAGCTGCGGGCATGACCCAGACGGTTATGGTGATTGGTAACATATACCGGGTGAGCTTTCTGTTGCTCCTCGTCGCTTTAATCTATGGAAAAACCGCACTGCATTGGCCTTTACGGCGGCCTCTTTTCATTATGTTTGCATCCTTCATTCCGTTTGGTCTAATGATTATGGATTTTGTTTGGGTGCGAAAATGGACAGGGGATTCGACAGCAGAACAGAGAACTGCATCGTAAACTTTACAGGAGAGGTGCTTCGCTGTGAACTGTCGAGGAGCTTGTCTATGGAAGCGAGATTGGCTCCGATGCAGTAGAAAGAACATTGCGCAGATGGATGCGTGGTGTTCTTTTTTTATGCACCGGAGGAAACCGTTAACTCAATGTAATGCTAAGGTTTGAACTAAAAATTCAGCCGTCTTGCGTCTGTGGAAACCTTCAACCCAATGTCCCGTGAACGGATAAATTTCAATCGTCTTTGGTGATTCAATGCGGTTGTAAGCAGCGAAAATCGTCTCTGGCATACACACTGTATCCTTCAACCCTACAGATACCATGACAGGGATACGAATGCGATGAGCTAGATTCATCACGTCAAAATAACTCAATGTATGTAGTACCTGCTCCAAATGCTCGGGGAAGCGGTTTGCGAATTCGGCAGCTTCTGTCAGTGAACTGGTAGAATTCATCATGCCAAAATCCATATGACACATATTGGGAATATCCGCTACCGTCGTAGCAACTTTATCGCTGAGCGCAGCCACCATTAATGCAAGTCCACCGCCCTGGCTGGCGCCACTGATTGCGATTTTAGCCGAATCGACGTCGGCTTGCTCCGCCGCCCAGTCTACGGCTCTAAGGGCATCGGTTGTAATCGTTTTGTAGTAGCAGGTATCCTTGTCCAATATTCCTTTCGTGACCCAGCCTTTAACGGTTCCGTGAGGGTCATTCCGACGGTCCCCCGTTTCTCCTCCCTGACCACGAACATCTAACGCCAATACAGCAAAACCAAGCATTAGCCAAGATGAATAATCTTCAGGATAGCCCTTTCCGCCTGTGTAGCCATGAAACAGAACGATGCATGGCAGCTTCTGATCTCCTGCAAATCGGGGACGTACATACCAGGCATGCAGAGGCGTATCATCGATCCCCTCAAAAGTGACCCGATAGGCCATCATATGAGGATACGGTGTTTCTACGGGCGTTTTGAATGCACGTACAGGTTTGGCGTGAACTTCTTTCAGTGTTTTGTCCCAAAATAAATTCATATCTTTAGGGGTGGTAAGATCGGGAACGTACTGCTTCAATTCGGCAATTCTTTTTTCAATAACATTCATAATCAAAAATTCTCCTTCATATAGAATGAGTTCTCTTAGGCATTACTCGGTAAAGTGGATTTCTCCAGCTCGCTCAGCAGTTCAAATGCTCTTTCATTAGTGTCTCCGCATGTATCCTTATCCGCATGAAAGCCACTGCATACAGCAGGACGCTCAGGTTTTCCAAATAATTGGCAGCGGTAATCAGGCGTGAGTTGAGGGCAAGGAACACCAGCGGGTTTTCCGTCTGGCATGCCGGGAATAGGGGAAGAAATCGTAATGGCAATGCAACATGCAGCACATCCTACTCGACACTCCAGAGGGGGTCACTCCTTAATAATCTGTTATTTTTGTAACCTATGCATGAAGTGACTTCAGTGAAGCCATAATGTGAGGATGGCACAAAAAAAGCAGGAATACAAGGATAAACGGATAGGAGACACACTTTTCACACAAAGAGCATAAATAATCTGGGAGGCACGTAGGATGGTATCAAGCCCCCAAATCAGCGTACCATTGAGTGGTAATATTAACCATTTGGTCTCTGTGTGTTCAAAAGGAGTTCGAGTGGTTAATAATAGAACACAACGATAAAAACTAAAACGAGGTGACGCAAAATGAGTTGGTTATGGGCATTGATTGTTGGTGGTATTATTGGTTGGTTGGCAGGAATTATCGCAGGTCGTGATGTTCCGGGTGGTGTGATTGGTAACATCATCGCTGGTTTTATCGGTGGATGGTTGGGTAGCTTGATTCTGGGAGACTGGGGTCCTGAAATCGGATCGTTCTACATCGTTCCTGCATTAATTGGTGCGATTGTGCTGGTCGTAATTGTAAGCTTGATCTTCCGTTCCGTTGGACGGAGCAGAGGCTAACTTTACGAATCAGTGAATAGACTTGCCCCTATGGGGCGCAGGCAAAATGGAAAAAGCTGCTTCTGCAAGGTTCACAAGATGAACCTGTGGGAGCAGCTTTTTTTGTGAGAAGTTTACACCGTGTTCTATTGAAAACGCCTGATATGAGGAACAATGAGAACCCCTAGCACGATACACATGCCGATGGTTGCAAACATACCAATGGTGAGGATACCGCCAAGCTTGTCCGCCACGGCACCTACGGCCAGATAGCCGACAGGAAGCAGTGCGAAGGAAAACATCAAATCCAGACTGGCTACACGTCCAAAGGATTCAGCGGGAACTAATTCCTGCAGGCTGGTCTCCCAGATGATCGCAAAAATCATAATACCAAATCCTTCGAGCATCATGCTCATAATCAATCCTGGCATCCAGGTGACTATAGACAACAGCAGTAAGGCAAGACCGCTGACAAAAGCTCCTAAGTAAGCGAGCAGACCGCGGTGTTTCCAATGCTTGCGTGATCCATACACAAAGGCTCCCAACATGGCACCAATGCCACTACTTGCCATTGCGATGCCGTATACGACTGGATTATAGCCATGATGCACCTTGAACAGCCATGGGATGAGCACAGCGATAATACCTGAATAACAGATATTAATGAAAGAAAAGGCGAGTATCGTAATCCATAGCCAAGGATGGCTTTTAAGAATAGCAAAGCCTGCTATAAAATCCTTGAGAAAATGTTGTCCACCCTGATCTTCCTGTTCTGAACTGGTCTGACGTTTGCCGATGATGGAAGCCAAATGAGCACTTAGCATCCAAAAACAGGCAAATGATACCAGGTAAGCGATAGAATCCAGTCCAAAGCCGACGCCGGGAGAGGAAAAGGATACAATAAAGCCTCCTAGCGGAGGACCGAGTAGACGAACAGCTTGTATGCTGATTTGACTTAGCGCATTGGCAGCATTGCGGATGTCCGGTGTAAACACTTGTGCACGTAAGGCCGAATAAGCCGGATTAAAGATACCATCCATCAATCCGTACAACGCAAGCCCAACGAATAGGAACGGTAACTTCATCCCGTCCGTAAACATCAGCACCGAAGCAACGAACATCAGACCAAAGCGGGCGACATTCGTGAACAGAAGGAGGCGAATTCGGTCGATTCTGTCCACGATCATTCCTGCGAAAGGAAGAATAAGTACATTTGGCAGCATATAAACCGTCATCGCCAATCCCATGATGGTGGTCGAGCCTGTCAAAGAATAGATAACCAGTGGCAAAATGACTGTCGTGACGGAGCTTCCTAACATCGCGATCCAATGTCCAAGCCATAAGAGGGTGAACGCTTTGGATTGTTTTAAAGGTGAAGTAAAGGTAGCCCAGGCCGAGTGCCTTCCTTCAGGGGATAAAGTTGTATTTTGGGTATCCATGATCACACTCCGGTAAATATTTCTAATCTGTATATTAAAATCTATTATACGAAATCTCTTATGTAATGGTACACAAAAAAGTTGCTGCGAGGGCAGTGAAGATGAATAGCCAGCCTATGATGGAGTCAACCTAGAATAGAATTAGATGATAAAAAATATAACTTACCTTTTGGATAGGGATTATTGGATAAAAGCATTGACGTGCGAAAATGAATGATGTACTATTCAATGACCAGCCTGTGCTAGGTTATCAAGAAAAAGGGAAAGAGTGTGGACAACATGAAAAAATTTAGTTTTTTACCGATTGTACTCATCGTGATGGCATTGCTGGTTTCGGCTTGCGGCAACAATGATAAAGGCGCTAGCACGAATGATGCATCTACCGGAGGGAACGGTTCTAATAATGGAAAAGCAGATACAACGGCTGCAGCTACCCTTGAATCTGTAAAAGCGAGCGGCAAGCTGAGAATTGGTACGGAAGGTACCTATGCTCCGTTTACGTACCATGATGCTGCTGGCAAATTAACAGGCTTTGACGTCGATATTGCAACCGAAGTAAGTAAGCGGCTGGGTGTGCAACCGGAATTTATCGAGACACAATGGGACGGAATATTTGCAGGCTTGAACTCCAAGCGGTTTGACGCAGTATTCAATGAAGTGTCCATTACAGATGAGCGTAAGCAAAAATATGATTTCTCCGATCCGTACATTGTCTCCAAGGCGGTTCTGATCGTGAGTGAAGATAATACGGACATCCAAAAATTTGCTGATCTAAAAGGTAAAAAGGCAGGGCAATCTCTGACTAGCAACCTGACTCAAATCGCAAAAAGCAACGGGGCGGAAATTGTAGCAACCGAAGGATTCAACCAAGCTATTGACCTCCTCACTTCCAAACGGGTAGATGCGACCGTCAACGACGGATTATCCTATCTGGATCTGAAAAAGCAAAAGCCTGATGCTCCAATCAAAAAGGTGGACGAATCTTCGGATGCTTCACACAGCGCAGCAGTATTTAATAAAGGTAGCGAAGATTTGATCAAGGAAGTCAACAAAGCGTTGGCTGATATGAAGGCTGACGGTACGTATCTGAAAATTTCTGAAAAATATTTTGGAGCCGATGTGTCCAAATAATAAAGGATGTCTGTACAATGGATGATCGCCAAATACAAATTATTATGGATTCATTATTGCCTCTGCTAAAAGCAGGGGTTTCTTTTACGATTCCGCTCACACTGATCTCATTTGCTCTGGGACTTGTGCTGGCGCTAATCACTGCACTCGCCCGGTTGTCCAAATGGAGAATACTCAAGCTGATCTTCGGCTTCTATGTATGGGTGATTCGAGGAACTCCTTTGCTGGTGCAATTGTATATTATTTTCTACGGTTTACCTTCTGTTGGTATTACACTGGACCCGTTTATTGCTTCAGTGATCGGCTTTACGCTTAGCGTGGGGGCCTACAGTTCTGAAATTATGCGTGCCGCTATTATTTCCATTCAAGAGGGTCAATGGGAGGCGGGATATTCCTTGGGGATGACACGCTGGCAAGTGCTGCGGCGGATCGTGCTTCCTCAAGCTTCCCGTGTATCCGTACCCCCGCTTGCCAACTCATTCATCAGCTTGGTAAAGGATACCTCACTGGCTGCCACCATCACCTATGTGGAAATGTTCAGAACGGCTAATCAGATTGTAGCTACCACCTACGAACCGCTATTAGTTTATACCGAGGCTGGAGTTATTTACCTGCTATTTAGCACGATATTGACTGTGCTGCAAAATGATTTGGAAAAGCGTCTCAGCCGTTATTCCATTAGATAAAGGAGATTGTACCGGTGATCCAAATTCGGAATATACACAAGTCGTTCGGCTCGCTGGAAGTGCTTAAGGGGATTGGCGTGACGCTCGATAAGGGAAAAGTGCTTGTGATTATCGGTCCTTCCGGTTCTGGTAAAACAACGCTTTTACGCTGCTTGAATTTGCTAGAGGTTCCCGATCAGGGAGAAATTCAGGTAGGTGATATTGCCCTGAATTTTGCGAAAGGAACGAAGCCTCGACAAGAAAACATTTTGGCGCTGCGTAAGCGGACAGGGATGGTATTTCAATCCTACAACCTCTTCCCGCATATGACTGCGATACAAAATGTGATGGAGGGGCAAGTCACGGTTCAGAAAAAAAGCAAGGACGAAGCGCGCAAACGTGCATTGGAGCTGCTGAAGAAGGTGGGACTGGCTGATAAAGCAGAATCCTATCCGCATCAATTGTCGGGAGGACAGCAACAACGGGTCGGTATTGCCCGGGCAATGGCGGTCGAACCTGAGGTGCTTTTGTTCGACGAGCCGACCTCTGCTCTTGATCCCGAGTTGGTAGGTGAGGTGCTCAAGGTTATAAAGCAATTGGCTGCCGAAGGAATGACGATGGTTATTGTCACCCATGAAATGAAATTTGCGGCAGAGGTTGCGGATCATGTAATCCTGATGGATCAGGGCGTAATCATTGAACAGGGTACGCCACATCAGGTGCTGGAGCAGCCGACCAGTCCACGGGCCATCCAGTTTTTGAATCGACTGAGTGGGGAAACGGAATAAACTGAACAGAAAGGCAGCTACAGCCGGGGGTTAAAAATAACGCCCAGGCCAGTAGCTGCCTTTTATCCATCAGTAGTCCTCTTTTATTTCACTTTAATTTTTAATGTAATCAGAAAGGTAATCAAAAGAATACAACAGCCTGTTAGGAATGGAGCGAACATATTCGCATCAAATAAAAATCCCGCGAGAGTAGGACCCAAAATATTCCCCACACTCATATAGGCATTGTTCATACCAGCTACATATCCTTGCTCATTTCCTGCCATCTTCGACAATTGTGTATTAAGAGCTGGACGAAGCATAGCTGTGGCAAAGAAAATAAGGGAAGTCACAAGAAAAATACTCCAAAAATCTTTGGCAAAGAGAAGTAAAATATAAGCGGCAGAGGTGAATAGAAGCGAGCCTTTGATCAACCTTTTTTCACCAAACTGCTTGATCATTTTAGCCACAACCAAAGCCTGCATACCGACGCCGATCACAGCACCTACAGTTAGAAGGACTGAAATATGTTGTGGTGAGAATTGGAAGCGATTCGTTACATATAAACCAAGAACGGATTCAAAGTTAGCGAGTCCAAAAGTCATCACCAGGACAATGACAAAGAACATCGCATATTTTGACTTTAATGATCTTGCATATTGTTTGAAAATAGATTCCCTTCGATGAGTTGTTGCCCGTGCTGCCTTCATTTGTTCTTTCGATAAGCTTTCAGGTAAATAAACGATTGAAAAAATAACTGCAATCATAGCTGTACCTGTTGCTGTATACAGCGGCACTCTCGTTCCATATCCTGCAAGAAGGCCGCCAAGTCCTGGACCAATGACAAATCCAAATGACATCGCTGCCGCTAGCAGGCTATTTCCTTTGGCACGTTCTTCGGTTGTTGTAATATCAGCTACATATGCCATCATGGGTGGAATAATCAGGGCTGCTGCAACTCCTTCCAGAAGTCTTGAGGTGTACAGCATCCACAGCTCATCCCCAATAGCAAACATAAATTTAGCTACAGCAAAAATAATAACACCTACGACGATAAAAACTTTTCTCCCATATCGATCAGACAGCTGTCCAGTTATGGGAGAGAGCAAGAATTGCGTTATTCCATAGGCTGCTACCAATAAACCGATGGCTCGCCCACTGGCACCAAATTCAATGATCAATTCCGGAAGAATAGGGGTAATCAAACCAACGCCGACCATCACAATGAATATATTAATCATGAGAATTACGAGTATTCTTTTCATACAAAAAACCTCCTTATCCATTAGTTCTGGATAGGAGGCAGACATACGAACAAGAAGATACACTGCTCCCGTCAAAGAAGCAATGTTCTTATCGTTAATACCCAAAAGCCTACACTAATCCTATCCAGAAAATTCGTAAGATTACGTTTTTTCTTTGGAAATAGGATTAGTAGATCATTGGCTTAAGGTCACCCTTTCGGTACTTTATTGTTTATCATCGTAACATAAATTTCATAATAAGGCAATAAAAGGATGGATTAGAAAAATCCAACTCTTCCTTCGGAGACATTTTTTAGCCAGTCCTGCTTGCGGCTTTTATCAAGCTCGCCTCGCATGCCTTTAATAATCAGCTCAATATCGGCTTTTCCTTGCTCATGCCATTCCAGAGCCGTACTGACATATAGTTCTCCGAGCTGAGCCAGGGAGAAGCCGTCCGTCATCGCTGCCGCCTTCTGTGTACCTGTCTCACCTGCAAAAACAAGGAAGTTACGCAGTTTAAGATACGCCAGTCGCAGCGCTTCATCAGGCAAACTGATTTCATAAGCTCGATCGAAGCGGCCCGCCCGGTTCATCAGACCCGGATCGATTTTCTCGGGATAATTGGTCGTTCCGATCAGGAAGATGCCTTCCTTGGATGTAGCGCCGTCGAGCGTATTCAGGAAAAAGGATCGAACCTCCTGAGGCATAGAATCAATGTCCTCAATGACCAACACCATCGGAGCCAGGCGAGTAGCTGCCTCGAACACCTCTTTGACCGATTCGCTGGTTGTATATTCTGTAATTTGCCAGTAAGCAGCCGGACCCGGTACACTGCTGGCAATTGATTTCACTAGAGTTGTTTTACCGTTGCCTGGATGGCCGTATAGCAGAATCCCACGCTTGTAAGGAATGTTATAAGTCTGATAGAAGGTACGATCCGCTTCAAAAAACTGATCAAGTGATCGGAAGATATCCCGCTTGATTTCTGCCTTCAAAATCACGTCATCCCGCGTAATGGCGCGGGTTATCGGTTCTGCTTGCCGAGAGAGTCCACGGCTTGTATCGGTAAAGACGGTGACACGCTTCATATTTTGCTTGCGTTCACGACCGCGTACGCCTGCGAGGAAGCTTTGCAGCTCCTGATCTCCTATGGCAAATACGTAATCTTCATTGTATACGCCATTTTCACGGAAAAAGGGGACTCGTGCCAGTGCGATCCCCCACTTGGGATAGGCGAATACATTGTTACGCATCGACAGATGCACACCATATTCAGGCGTTGGCCCGTCATCGTCATATTGAATGGTGCGTTCCTCCAAACGATCGAAGACCCGTGCCACATGCTCCAGATCAGGGCTGCCTGAACGAATATCCTCCTCCAGCAGATCCCAATATTCAATATTGGGATCATCACTGGCATACAGCTCGTATTTTACGCCATAGCGGTTATAGAGTGCTTCACTAATACCGTCGATCAGACGGGCATAAGCGGCATAACCGGTAATGCGTCCATCTGTTCGTTCGTCAAATTCATAAATAGCTGGGATGTCTATACTCAACATTATTTTGCTCCTTTCAGGGCGGCCAGCGGTCTACATTTGGCTACAACGGCTGCGAGTCCTGCCCCGGTGACACTTTCAATAATATCATCTACATTTTTGTAGGCTTGTGGAGATTCGTCGATAATACTTTCCAGAGATGCCTGGTTGACCACAATTTCGTCGTCTGTCCCTACACCCAGGGCACCTGCAAAATCGTCTACACTTACAAGCCGCTTGGTCGCAGAACGCGAGCGAATACGGCCCGCTCCATGACAAATGGAGTGAAAGTTATCCTGACCGTCCGGTAAACCTACCATAATATAAGAGGCAGTCCCCATTGAGCCGGGGATCAGGGCCGGATGCCCAGTCGCCTCATAAGGCCGCGGATTGTCAGGGTGTCCTGCTGGAAGCGCGCGCGTTGCACCTTTACGATGTACAAACACGCTGCCATGATCCGGATGGGACTCCTCCCAAGCATAATTGTGCATCAGATCGTACAGCGTACGCAACTCGCACTTTGTACCAAAGACATCGCGGAAGGCTTCTCGCACGGAGTATGCAATCAGATGTCGGTTCACCACAGCATAATTCAGCGCTGAATACATCATATCCACATAATGTGCTGCCTCGGGATGATCCAGCGGTGCGAATACGAGTCTCGGGTCGGAGGTGCCGAGACCGAGACGGCTCATCGCTTTGGCGATGGCAGATGAACTGGACTGACTGACTGCTCCACCCCAAGCACGTGATCCGGAATGAATCATCACAGCCACCTGACCGTCGAACATCCCCCAAGCTTCAGCGACTTCTCTATTTTCTTCCGCAATTTCAATCGCCTGAATTTCGACAAAATGATTGCCTCCACCCAACGTGCCGAGCTGTCGATGAGCCCGGTGCCAAGTACGGTCTTCGACGAGATTCAGCACTTCCTCGTCAAAGGAGAACTTACTGTGCTCTACATGAGTCAGTGAGGTAGATTTCTTAGGAGTGTAGCTATCTGGAATATATTTATTAGGTAAGCCATGCAAACCCTTACGTACAATATGCTCCAGTCGTATATCCGAATAATGTCCGCGTTGGTGGGCTTCCATCGGCAAGTATTTGTCGATTGTCTTAACCAGCTTGCGGCGCAGCTTGATTTCCTTCAAAGCATCCTTGTGCAGATTGGTCAGGTGTACGCGCATGCCGCAGCCAATATCGCTGCCAACGATAGAGGGAGATACATAGCCGTCTTCCATTCCCCATACCGCAGTTGTACCGATGCAGGTTCCGACGCCTACATGTACATCTGGTGTATATCCCATATAGCGGATACCTGGAATTTGTAAATTGTTATTAGCCATCTCGAACACTTTGTAATCCAGTGAGGAGAAGAGTTGCTGCGAAGCGTACACGGTCAGATCCCCTGCCGGAAGCTTCATCAGGTGGCTGTATGGTCCTTCATGAAAAGATGAGTTGGTCGTAGGTCGTATATTCATAATAAATGGGTAGTTCCCTTCTTCATGTAAATTTATAACATCCTATAAAAAGATTCGAAAAAAACAAAAAAGCCGCAGACTTGTCGTCTACGGCTTCGTGCACCGAAAGTGTCATTACATTTTATGATCAGTACATCATACAGTACATCATAAAAACATAAATAACCTGTTCTTTCAATAGCATATAAAAATAAAAAAGCCTGGTTCATCACGCCGTCAGACAGCGTGACATACCCATCATGTCGCCCGAACGGGGCCGATGAGACGAAATTTCGAATATGTGATTGTATCATGCTGACTGATTGTCATTATCGTGTAAAGCTTGGTCATGTCTGTCGGCCCCCTTTTCTTAAAGTTAATTGTTATGTTAATGGAAACCTGTGGAAGCTGTCAACCCTGAAAGATAAAAGTGTGGAAAAATGTGACTATACGCATGGTGAAGTGTGAGTAACATCATAGTTCAATTGACCCAAAACTGTTATTGTACTGAATATTCAAATATTCAGATATTGTTGATCGTTATGAAAACAATCTGTGAGGAGGACGGCGCAGGCATGGAAGGAGATCTCCAGAAGTTTAAGGCTGACTTTTTCAAAGCATTGGCTCACCCTCTGCGCATCCGCATTTTGGAGGTGCTGAGTGAAGGGGAACGGAATGTGAACGAGTTGCAGACTGCGCTCGGTTCCGAAGGTTCTGCCGTATCGCAGCAATTGGCTGTCTTACGGGCTAAAAATTTGGTGAACAGCTTTAAGGAAGGCACAACGGTCGTGTATTCACTACGTGATCCGCTCTTAACGGAGCTGCTAGCGGTGGCGCGGCAGATTTTTGACAATCATTTAGTCGAAGCTATCTCGTTGCTGGAAGGAATACGTAACGAGAAGTAATGCTACTACAGAAAAGAAGGGTTACAGGAATGAAGTGGATAGGAAGGTTCGAAGGCTATAACGCAGGGGCTTTACGAAAGGATCTAATTTCTGGAAGCATTGTAGCGATTGTGGCCATCCCGCTCGGTATGGCGTTCGCCATTGCATCGGGGGTAAAGCCGGAATATGGTCTGTACACAACCATTGTAGCGGGGATTTTGATTTCACTGCTGGGTGGGTCCAAATTTCAGATCGGAGGACCTACAGGTGCGTTTATTCCAATTTTGCTGGCTATTGTCATGCAATACGGCTATGAGAATTTGCTTATAGCAGGGTTTATGGCAGGCATCATACTCATTTTAATGGGTGTTTTAAGGCTGGGGGCATTGATCAAGTTCATTCCCAAGCCCGTAACCATTGGCTTTACAGCCGGGATTGCCGTGACGATCTTCAGTGGTCAGATTGCTAACTTTCTCGGTTTGCGTGGGGTAGAGCGACATGAAACTTTTCTGCCTTCGATGGCAGAGCTCGTCCATCGACTTCCTTCACTCAATGTGTATAGTATCCTGACAGCTTGTATCTGTCTTGCTGCGCTTATTCTAGTGCCTAAAAAATGGCCCAAGATACCTGGATCACTGGTCGGCCTGCTCTTGTCAACGTTGGTGGCAGCTTTGCTTTTCCCAGGGCAGGTGGCTACGATTGGCTCTGCTTATGGCGCAATTCCGGCATCATTGCCTGAGCTGCATATTCCTGTGATGACGTGGGAATTGATCGTGAAGCTGTTGCCGCCAGCACTTGTTATAGCCATGCTCGGGGCTATTGAATCGCTGCTTTCAGCGGTAGTAGCTGACGGGATGACGGGAACCCGGCATAACAGCAATCGCGAATTGGTTGGACAAGGGATTGCTAATTTGCTGACACCACTGTTTGGCGGCATTCCTGCGACAGGTGCCATTGCCCGTACGGCCACCAATATCCGCAACAACGCGGTTTCTCCTATGTCAGGCATTGTGCATGGGATCGTGGTGCTCCTCATTCTGGTGCTTTTTGCACCTTATGCATCTAATATTCCGTTGGCTAGTATGGCACCGGTATTGATGGTAGTCGCCTGGAATATGAGTGAGCGCAAGCATTTTGCGCACATTCTCAAAACACGGACAGCGGATTCTATTGTGCTGGTCGTCACCTTTTTGCTGACGGTCTTTACGACGTTGACAACGGCTGTGGAGGTAGGTCTGATTCTGGCAGTTGTATTGTTCGTCAAACGTATGAGCAGTACACTTTCAGTCGATAAGGTGCTTCCTGACCCTTCTGTGAAGCATGAAAAAGTAGGCGCACATATGGTCACAGAGCAGCATGATTGCCCACAGGTGGCTATTTACAATGTGGAAGGGCCCCTATTTTTCGGTGCAGCTTCGACGTTGGAGAACTCAGGTGTAGGGGGACAGACTGGCCACCTGCAAGGGATTTTGTTGTTGCGAATGGGAAAGGTCCCTTTTATGGATATGACGGGAGAAGCTAACTTTACCGCATTAATTCACAAGTACCGGAAGTCTGGTGGGACAGTGCTTGTGTCCGGACTCCAGCCCCAACCGCTGGAGTTACTGCGGAAAACCGGATGCTACGACATGATCGGACAAAATCATTTTTTCGAACATACAGGAGAGGCCCTTACGGCAGCTCTTGCAATGGTGAATCAGGAGCGATGCAGGGGATGCAGGCAAATGGCTTTTAGAGAATGTACGAGCCTGTGTCGCAGAACCCAGGAAACTAAATCTTCCTTTCCAGAAGCCGTTTCGGTTCCCATACCTGTAAATAGCGGCAGATAGCATTCTTCTACATTTGCTGCTGATTGCCTCCTAAAACCTCTTTTATTTTCGAAACAAATGCGAGTTTTCTCGGTGCATTTGGTTGCGGATTATAGAAGAGGTTTTTCACTTCTTCAAGAAAAAAAAGGAATAAAATTCAAAAAAATGCTTGAATATCTGTTTTTATGACACTATACTAGATTCAAAAGATACCAAATGATTCATTCTTTTGTTTTAAATTGTATTTTAATAATATGCTTATCAACCTCCTCGATCACTTCTAGTATCTTACCCTACCCTTTTCTTCATTTTTTTCACTTACTTTCTTCCAGACTTGTCCACAGTTCTGAATTGAATGTCGTTCCTTGCGGTCTGCACCAAAGGTTATTCACCTTAGAATACGACCTATGGATTTCACCCCAGTATCTATATTTTTAAAGGAGGTGAGTACCAGAGGCTATTTGTGAGCTTTTGACGCTGCTGTCGGAAGGTTGTCTTTGAGAATCAAAAAAACCAAGTAAAGGGAGATTAAAAGTATTGATTAAGTCGAAAAATATCAAAAAGACACTGTCGGTCGGTTTTACCGCTATTCTTGCTTTTTCTCTGATTTCTCCGGTGTATGCAGATTCCAGCACAACCTCCTCAGCAGGAGCATCGTCGATTTCCGCCAAGGTTTCAGCCAAGCTGAACCAGCAATTCAGCGCCAGCGAGTATGTCACCTATCTGGTTAAATTAAAAGATCAAGTAGACACGGAGTCTGTTGCCAAGCACGCTTTTCAGAAGGCTTCTGCCGAGCAGATTTCCCCCGCTGCTGCTAAGCTATCTGTACGTACAACGGTTGTAAACTCTCTCATGGATACCGCAGAAAAAACTCAACAATCCGTGGAAGAATACTTAAAGAAGGAAGTCAATAACGGAAACGTCAAAAAATATAAGAGTTACTTTATCGTAAACGCATTTGCGGTAACCAGTACCAAAGAGGTCATGGAAAATCTCGCCACCCTACCTGAGATCGACAAAATTTTACCAGATGAAAAGCGCGAGTTGCAAAAGGTAGAAATCGATAAGGATACCCAGCCGATAGGGGAGCAATCAACAGCAGGCCAAGCAGTGGCAGATCAAACTGCTGTTGACCCGGCTGTGACGGAAGAAAATGCACAAAAATCGGTGCAAGAATCCGTGTATAAAGATGCAGTAACGCCAAGTCGTGTGGAGTGGAATATTTCTAAGATTAAAGCACCACAGGTGTGGGCCAAAGGTATTGATGGCAAAGGCATTGTCGTTGCCAATCTGGATACAGGTGTTGAATATACTCACCCGGCATTGAAAAGAAAATGGCGCGGGCTGAATGCTTCCGGTCAAGTCGTCAATCCAGAGCTGAGCTGGTATGATGCGGTTAATGGAGCATCGCTGCCAACAGATTCCCATGGACATGGTACACATACGATGGGGACAAGCGTTGGCTCAGACAGCAACGGTACGAATCAAATCGGTGTTGCTCCAGGGGCAAAGTGGATTGCCGTACGAGTATTCAATCCAGATACCACAGATTCCATCTTGCTGGATGGTGGGCAGTGGATTCTTGCACCTGTAGATAAAAACGGCAAAAAGCACCCTGAGCTTGCACCGGATGTGGTGAATAATTCTTGGGGCGGTGGACCTGGCCTGGACGAATGGTATCGCCCAGTGACCAAGGCGTGGAGAGCAGCACAAATTTTTCCTGAGTTCTCCGCAGGCAATACAACACTATCGAATCCCGGCGGACCTGGGTCTGTGGCCAATCCGGCTAACTTGCCAGAAGCCTATGCCACAGGAGCCACCGATATCAATAACAAGCTGGCAAGCTTCTCGTTGCGTGGTCCTTCTCCTTATGGCGAAGTGAAGCCAGAAATTTCGGCTCCTGGTGTAAACATTCGTTCCTCTGTACCGGGAGGAGTTTATGAGGGAGGCTGGAACGGTACCTCTATGGCAGGTCCGCATACGGCTGGATTAGCGGCATTACTGCTTCAGGCTAAACCATCATTAACTGTGGATCAATTGGAGGATGTTATTTCGAAAACCGCAACACCGCTGACAGACAGTCAGTATCCGACTTCACCCAACAACGGCTATGGAAATGGTCTGATCGATGCGCTTGCTGCGGTGAACTCCGTACTTAACTAAAAATAATCATAATCATAATCATACAGGTTTAAGAAAGATCCCCGAAAATCCCTTTGGGCGGCTCGTACAAGGATGCATGCACCTGCTAACCGTGTGTTGCACTAAGGCGTAGCTGCTAAAAAGGGGTTTTCCTACATAAATGAATATAAAAGTCATAGAATTTCAAGAAAATTGCAAAAAAATGACTTGTATATCTGTTTTGATAACTTTATACTATCCATAATATATGATTATATATCAATTTTTAATATAAAATGTAATGATATAACATGTTTTTTCCTTCGAAATGCTTCTGCTTTTTCTCCTAGGTATCTACTGAATTTCATCGCTTCTCTATTGGGATTGTAAACTCACCTATGAAGTACTGCCATCTATGAACAGCCAAATATCTTTTTGAGCCTCTCTATAATCTATGAAGGAGGTGGTGGCTAACACATCGTATTGCGCAACCCGCGTGTTTGATGTGCAAGGCATGAGGTCTGACTCTTGTACAGGTTATTCCAGAATCATTAAACCTAGTAAAAGGAGTGGAGAAGTAATTGATTAAACCTAGACGTTTCAAGAAACCGTTATCTATTGGACTCTCTTTGCTTATGGCCTTTTCATTTGTTCAACCCGCTTTGGCGAAAAACACCCCGGATGGCTCTAAGCTGGAGCTGAAATCAGCCTCGCACAAGGTCACGACCGCGAAGGTATCCGCGAAGCTGACCAAACAGTTTGAGGAGAACAACTATGTTACCTATTTGGTCAAATTAAAAGAACAGGTAGATACGAACAAGGTTTCCAAAAATGCTCTTCAAAAGGCTTCACTTGAGAAAATAACACCTTCCGCTGCCAAAATGGCTGTGCGCAGCCATGTGATCAGCTCTCTACGTGAAACGGCTTCCAGAACCCAATACGGGCTTGAAAGTTATTTGGATAAGGAATCGGAGAGCGGCGGAGTAAAGGAATATAAAAGCTATTTTATAGTCAATGCTTTGGCTGTCACGAGCACCAAGGAGGTGCTGGATCATATCTCGAAGCTGCCTGAGGTCGATAAAATTGTACCGAATGAAACACGTTATCTGCAAAAGGTAACGGTTGATAAGCAGCCAGAGGACACAGGCACCAAAGCGGCTGGAACCGCAACGGCAGCAACAGCAGGAACGGCAAAGTCTGACACAGCCCAGAAAGCTGTAGAACCGGAAAAGGGCGATGGCAAAACATCGGCATTGCCCGGTAATACAGGCAAGAACGCTGTGGACCCGTCCACAGTGGAATGGAACATATCCCATATTAACGCACCACAAGTGTGGGAAAAAGGAATCGACGGAACCGGAATCGTGGTCGCCAACCTCGATACAGGCGTTGACTACACGCATCCGGCCCTGCATCGCAAATGGCGTGGTCTGGATGCGGCAGGCAATGTCGTGAATCCAGAGCTGAGCTGGTATGATCCGCATAGTCATGCGGCGCTTCCGGTCGATCAGGAAGACGATTCCCATGGTACGCATACGATGGGCACGATGGTTGGCTCCGAGGAAAATGGAACAAACCGAGTGGGCGTTGCCCCCGGTGCGAAGTGGATTGCGGTGCGAATTTTTAATCCGGAAACGACGGATGCGATTATACTGGACGGCGGTCAATGGCTGCTTGCGCCAAAAGATGCCCAAGGTAATCTTCATCCCGAGCTTGCTCCAGACGTAGTGAACAACTCGTGGGGAGGCGGACCGGGTCTTGATGAATGGTTCCGGCCTGTAGTTCAGGCCTGGCGGGATGCTCAAATCTTCCCCGAATTCTCCGCAGGGAATACCTCCCTCTCCAATCCGGGCGGACCTGGATCGGTAGCCAATCCGGCCAACTACCCAGAATCCTTTGCCACGGGGGCAACCGATATCAATGATAAACTGGGAAGCTTTTCATTGCTGGGACCCTCACCTTACGGTGAGATCAAGCCCGAAGTCTCCGCACCGGGAGTAAATATCCGATCATCCGTAGCTGGTGGCGGTTATAAAGGTGGATATAACGGTACTTCCATGGCGGGTCCTCATGTTGCGGGTCTTGCTGCTCTATTGCTGCAAGCGAATCATTCTCTTACCGTGGATCAGCTGGAGGAAATTCTGGAAAACACAGCTACCCCTCGGACAGATAGTACATATCCTACTTCGCCAAACAATGGATATGGACATGGCGTCATTAATGCGCTTGATGCAGTCGGGTCTGTCATGCAGGGTCTGGGCTCTGTATCCGGTAAAGTCGTAACGGGTGGCGACGATCTGGAAGCGCCTGTTCTTGAGCATACACCGCCTGCAGCTGCATTTGAGGGTATTGATATCCCTTTGACTGCACATGTAACGGACGATGTCGGCGTAACAGCCGTTGAGGCCTTTGCCAAAACAGCGGGTTCGTCAAACTATGTGTATATTCCGTTGGAGCGGACCTCTGGAGACAGCAAAGATGGTACATATCAAGCGTCCATTCCAACCTTTTTGGTGGATAGCAAAGGTTTGGAATACTATATCCGTGTAAATGATTTCGGTAATAATGGTTTTGAAACGGAAGTATATAAGGTGAATGTCTCCAAAGGTGTTAAACCAGGCTACACACAAGACTTTGAAAAAGACATTGCCGGTATTAATATCGGGGGTCAGGGTAGTGTTTGGAAATGGGGAACCCCGACAAGCGGCCCTAAAGGCGCACATTCGGGTACAAAGGTCATCGCGACCAATCTCGAAGGCCAATACCAGACCAACTCCAACAGTTATTTTGTGGCCCCTCCAATTGATCTGACTGAGAGTTCCAAAGGGGCACTGGTCAGCTTCAAGCATTGGTACGATCTTGAAAACAATTCTGATTTCGGCAAAGTGTATGTAGCGACCACAAACAATCAGAATGCGTTTGAGCAGGTATTATCGTTTACTGGCACCAGCAATGGCTGGAAAACACAATATCTTGATTTGCGAGCGTTTGCGGGTCAAAAGGTATACCTCCTGTTCAACTTTACTAGTGACAATACAATCGTGAAAGATGGCTGGTATATTGACGATCTCTCCATTCAGGAACCAGACAGCGTTGCACCTGCTGCCCCTGGTCATTTGACTGCTGAAGCAGATACTGTGGGCAACGTTACACTCGCCTGGGGTGCTTCCTCTGATGAAGATGTGAAGCAGTACAAGGTGTATCGTTCAACCCAGTCCGGTAAAAATTATACTTCCATCGGTACAACCTCTGGGCTGACCTACACGGATACGATCACTGTCGGTGGTGCGACCTATCATTATGCAGTGGCGGCCGAGGATTATAGCGGTAACGAAGGTGTCAAGTCGAACGAGACTTCACTAAGAGTGGACGTGCCGGATACGCTGTATAGCGATCATTTTGATGGCAGTTCAGACAATGGTTGGACTCATTCCGGGACCAAGGATGAGTGGGAACGCGGCATTCCTAAGGAAGTAGGACCGGAAAGCGCAGTGTCCAAACCGAATGTGTGGGCCACCGATCTCGATAGCAACTATGAGAACGGTGCTGATTTTTCACTGGTTTCTCCAAAAATTAATTTGAATGGTATACGCAACGCAACACTGACCTTCAACCACTGGTTTGAAATTGAAGGCGGCTATGATTACGGATATGTAGAAGTGTCCAAAAACAATGGCGACACGTGGAGTGAGCTGGGTAAGTTCTCGCATAATACAAGTGGTAAAAAATGGGCACCTGTTTATTACAATCTGGACAGCTATACCGGCAATGAGATTCAAGTTCGCTTCCGCTTGAAATCGGATAACAGTGTGAACAAGAATGGCTGGTATATTGACGATTTCCGTGTGCTAGGTGTTCCAGCTTCGACAGTGACCAAGGATATCGTACCTGAGTCCAATATCAAGCTGGAAAAAGCAGAAGAACAATTCCCACTGTACAAAATTACAAGCACTGAAAAGAGTGAATTTCAGGAAAAAGTGAAGCCGGCAGAAGCATCAGTGGATCGTGGACGTGTCGGTCTCGACAGTCTTCCAGCTAGTGCTACGGTTACGGTACTGGAAACCGGACGTTCGGTGAAAACAGACCCAACCACGGGCAAATACAGCTTCACTCATGTAGCGGGTGACTATACGCTGAAGGCCGAAGCCTACGGTTACGTGCCTCAGACGAAGGCAGTTACGATTGAAAATAACAAAGTCATCAGAGCAAACTTTAGTCTCCAGGCTGTCCCACACGGTACGATTCACGGGGTCATCACCGACAAGCAATCTGGTGAACCGATCCAAAAAGCGAAAGTATTGGTGCTGGAGGATGCACGTATTGCTCCTGCAGAGACGAATGAGGCTGGAGAATTTACGTTGGACGTGCTGGAAGGAACATACACATTGTCCATCGCAGCCGAAAATTACTATAGTGACAGTATTTCCGTTACGGCTCCTCCAAACGGCAGTGTAGAAGCGAATGTCACGTTGAAGCCTTTCATCGGTTTTCAAGGAGGCATCGCCTATGATGACGGTACAGGAGAAAATGCCAGAGCCTTTAACGCGGCAGGCAATTCATGGGCAGTGAGAATGACACCTGAGTCGGAAGTGGCACAGGTGACAGGAGCATCACTGTTGTTCTGGAACTCTGCTTTCCCGAATCCGGGAGGAACAGCATTCCAATATTCTGTCTATGACGCCTCCGGTGCAGCAGGAGCACCTGGACGTCTATTGGCTGGTCCATTCGACGGAACAGCTGTACGGGATGAGACACAATGGACGACGGTACAGCTTCCAGAGCCGGTGACGGTTCAAGGCGATTTCTATATTGTATATACACAGTCTGCGGTAGGCACACAGTCGCCGGGCCTTGCTACAGATGAAAACAGCCCCAATGCGCTTCGTAGCTGGCAAGGTGTAAGCGGCACATGGAGCCAATCCCCTGAAGAGGAAGGGAACTACATGATCCGGGCGATCGTCAGATATCCGGTCAACGCTCCAACGATTACAACTCCTACGAAGGCAACGTATACGCAGGAGGATACGATTACCGTAACAGGAACTTCTCCGGCAGAAGGGGCTGATATTCAGCTCTTTAACGGCAAAGAGTTGGCTGGCACAACGAAAGTGAAGGATCGTCAGTTCAGTTTGGCGGTCGATCTTCAGCCAGGTGCTAATCCGCTAAGTGTTCAAGCAGCGGTATACGGCAAAGTAACGGATCGTTCCGAGCCGGTGGTTGTAACGCTCGATCAGACTAAACCGGGTCTGATCCTGACTTCGCCTGGTGAGGGAGCACGTACGAACGCAGGTGTGGTCAGTGTAACCGGTACGGTGTATGACGAGTTCCTCAGTGAATTGACGATTAACGGCGAGCCTGCTGAATTCGGAAGCGACGGCAGCTTTAACAAACGTTTGCTTATCAACGAAGGTGAAAACCAAATTACGGTAACGGCCAAAGATCTTGCCGAAAACGAAACGAGTGTTACACGCTCGGTGTATGTCGATACAGCGCTGCCGAAACTTGAAAATATTAGTCCTGCTGAGGATGTACGTATCACTCCAGGGCAGCCGGTACGGGTATCTTTTGACAGTGCATCTGGTTTGGAGGCATCCTTCCATGTGGAGTTGCCCTTTAACCTGTCCACTTTGGCCCGTAATGAAATTCCATTAAATGAAACTTCATCAGGTCACTATGAAGGTATTTATCTCACTTCATCTTCTCTGAACCTGGAAGGCGGAGTCATCGTGATCCGGGTAAGGGATGCAGCGGGGAATGAAGTGGAAACGGAGGCGCCGGGAAGATTGTATGTAACCCATGGTGGAGGAGAGGGCCCTGGTCCGAATCCACCTACATCGAATGAAAAGCCGGTAGCTATTATCCAGGCGAATGACTCAGCCAAGAAGAACAAAAATGTACAATTTAACGCCAAAGCCTCCCGTGATGCAGATGGTGAGATCGTCAGCTACAGTTGGAATTTTGGCGATGGCGATACGGCGGTTGGTTCGAAAGTGAAGCATAAATTCACCACAGCCGGAACGTATACCGTGGAGCTAACAGTGACGGATAATGACGGCGCAAACGGTAAGGCAGTGCACACCATCACGATCCGTTAACAGCAAGTAAGAGCAGGGGATAGAAGATTTTTTAGAATGCAATGCAGGCCCACAGCAAGCCACTGTTAATAGAGGCTGCTGTGGGCCTTTTTGAATTTGTCCAACAGTTCAGGAAGCGATACAATGAATAGTACTCTATAAAGTGAATCGTTTCACAATAATATTTTTTAGCAGGAGAGGATCATATGATTCATTTGGAAAAAGAAAGCGGACGTATCCGTCTTGTACTCGATGCCTATTTTATGGGAGAAGATATCGTTGTGCTCATATCAGGCGGTGATCAGCCTCACTTGGGGACGATTACAGCAGGGGCTAGGCTTGAGCCGATTCAAACCGTGCAATTGCAAAATCACAAGGAATTTTATATTACTGAAGAAATTGCAGTTCGCTTGCGTAAAGAGTTTGCGGGTAACTTCGCCATTTGCTGCGGGACGCATTTGGATCATGCAACCAAGGACGAAATCCGAATGTTGACAGACATGGCTATACAAATGGGAAAAGAGCTCATTGAAGAACTTAATCAAGTACGCTTGTAGGGACCTTTTTAAGTGAACTCCTGAAAGAGTAGATTGCGATAGGGATATTTACTAAAGGGATACTTAAAGAGCAATGCAAATCCATTATCCTCAATGTCTACAGATTTTAGCGCAGAGGATGGAATTAAACTACGGATCATTACCTGAACTGCACGCTGGTCTTGCCTGTAGATCGCTTTGGCTAAGGCAGAAGCAAAGCATTCATTGCGTGCCAATTCGCGATACAGCGGAAAAACGGCTTTGGCAATGGCGCGATGAACCTTCGGTTCAAATGTAAACTGCACCATCCCGGGTGGAATCGTCGTACCGTTCGTATAATAAAGCATTGGTGGCTGAGCTAAAAAGGAAACAAAGTAGCCGATCCCATTCGTGCCTAAGCCTTGCTTGGCGGCAAATGGCGCTACTGAGCAGAGAAGGGATTTCATCCGATCCAAATTACCCTGAACGACAGCTCGTGACCATTGGACGGCAAAAGCACGTCGGGTCGCAATAGCTTTGTAAAATGGCAGCATGGCGGCGGATATTTTCCGAAGTGTCTCTGCATGTAAACGTTGGTGAGGCGAGCCCTTTCTGCGGGATGTTCCACGATATAACATAGCTCCGTCCTCCTTGGCAGGATGCTCTCATGGAGCGCAATTTATCTGTAATAGGTACAATACTGTATGCCCGGTTATCTCAAAAAGTGCTAAGATGCTATGCTGCTACTTTTTAACGTTCTAATTTGAAAAATTGAAATAAGTACTGTCCTGATTTGTAAGATTGTGGTACCCTAGAACTTATATATTGTTATTATAATTATTGGAGTTGAATTAAACAGATGAGTGACTTGTACAAGGAGCCTCGATCTTCCGATCCCTTTCAGGAGCCGAACGATTATAACGCCCCATTTAACCAGCCCCCAGTGGTCCCACCTACAAATAGTAAAGCTGTTGCGTCGATGGTGCTCGGGATTTTATCTGTTGTCATTCCCTATCTTGGGTTGATCATCGGAATTGTAGGTATTATTTTGTCCAGTCTTTCCCTGAAGGAAATTAATCGTCATGGTGAGCAAGGCAGAGGCATGGCTATTGCTGGACTGGTATGTAGTATTATCGGCACACTAATTTATGCACTGATTATCATTTTCTTGGTTATTGTTTTTGTTGTGGCGGCTTCCAGTGGCGACTCGGATATTTTTTCAGACATTTAATGAATTAAAGAATGCTTGAGTCAGACCAACCATTCACGATTTGCCTATTGGATGTTATGATAGAGGGAGTCCAATCAAGGAGAGTGAAGCTGTATGGCACGTACTCAAACACAAAAAGCGTTAAGCAAGGCGAAACGCGCCGGGATCTATTGCGCGGCACAGAGCCGCAAAACGAATGATCATTATGGCGAGATTTCACAGCACACGCGAATGAAGCCGACCAAGCAGGAACAATTACAAAAGGTCAAGCACAAGAAGCGACTCGTTCAGGGTGACGCTTCTTTTTTTGTCTTAAGCGAAGTCGAAAAACTTCAAGGAAGTGAATGTATAGGAGCGGGTAGTATTTTCTATAATATAGCTCAAAAAGAACTTGATAATAATTATCATTCTTGTTAGAATCATAAGAAAGAAGGAACCCTGGCAGGGGCTCCTTCATGATAAAGCTATGGTTTGGCTTGAAAACTAAGGTCTACTTTGCTTCAAAGGTTTTGCAGTCTGTTTCTTCGGACGTGTGAGTGTTTGCAGGCTTGTTGCTTACAATATAAATGGAGCTTGCGCTACATTTATTATCCTGAGCCCAGTACGTGCATGAGTTGACTTCGCACAGAACGTCTTTTGCCATATTGTTCACCTCCTTATAGGAATGTGATGGGCTGAGCAAATACAATCACAGTCAGTCAAGGTAGGACTTGTCCAGCTGTGTGTACCCTCTTGGTAAGAAGAGGGATTTTGCTATGCCTACTTGTACAATATCAAAACAATTTTAAAATTGCAATGTTTGCGCCATGTTGTAGATCAAAACAGACCCAAGTGTTCCTTTTAATTAAAAAACAAAAGCTGTCCCTATGCAGAACGAAATGTTCTTCTGCCGGAGACAGCTTTTTTATGTTTTTCTAAACGAATGGCGGCACTAAAAGGCTTAGCGCACGTTAGGAATATTTACGATGGGATCAATATCAGCATCATAGTCTACACCTTCGAATTCAAAGCCGAACAGCTGGAAAAATTCGCGACGATATCCTTCAAGATCGGATAATTCATAGATATTTTGGGTCGTCAGTTCCTCCCATATGTTCGCAACTTCTGCCTGCACATCTTCGCGCAATTCCCAATCATCAATGCGAATGCGACCCTCTTCATCTACAGTAGTTTCTGGGGCGTACAGACGCTCGGCAAATAGGCGGTAGCTCTGTTCTATGCACCCCTCATGCAGCCCTTTCTCCTTCATCACCTTATACAAAGCGGAAATATACAGAGGAACGACAGGGATGGCCGAGCTGGATTGGGTAACGAGTCCTTTGGTGACTGCGACGAAGGCGCGTCCACCTGTGGTTTTCAGCTGGTCGTTCAGTTGGCGTGCTGTCGCCTCCAGATGATCTTTTGCGCTTCCGATACTGCCTTCTCTGTAGATGGCTTGGGTAATATCTGAACCGATATACGAAAAAGAGAAGGTAGTGGCGTTATCAGCGAGTACACCGCCTGCACGCAAAGCGTCAATCCACAATTTCCAATCCTCACCACCCATAACCTCTACAGTGCCCTGTACTTCTTCTTCTGTAGCCGGTTCGAGCGTCACGCTGCTGACTTCACCGGTGTGAAAGTTAACGGTCTTATTCGTATAGGGCTCACCAATAGGTTTGAGCACGGAATTAGACGTTTCGCCTGTGCGGGGATGGGTACGGCGACCTGAAGCAACACTGTAAACCACCAGATCGACTTGTCCCAGTTCTTCACGAATGGCTTCCACCGTTTTGGCTTTGACTTCATCCGAGAAGGCGTCTCCTGTCACGCTTAAAGATTTAAGCCCAGCTTCCTGAGCGGCTTTTTCAAATGCAGCAGAATTGTACCAGCCTGCTGATGCTGTGCGTGTAGCCGTAGCATTGCTAGGACGATATACACCAATTGTATTGGCACGCGCACCGAAAGCGGCCGTAATTCGAGAAGCCAACCCATATCCGGCAGATGCCCCGATCACAAGCACATTACGAGGTCCGTGGATAGCAGGACGGGCTTGTACATAGTCAATTTGCTCCTGAACATGTTGGGCACAGCCCACCGGATGAGCAGTGGTGCAGATAAAGCCACGTGTTCTTGGTTTGATAATCATGTTATTGTAATTCCTCTCTTCTTGTAGCAATCTTCACCCTTACTATTTTAACTTTTAACAATTTTTTTTCAAACGTGGATTTCAGTAAGTATCCTTTTTACCCAAAAGTGAATCCCTGTACAGGGTGGCAAGTGCCTAAGAGTCTGCATATGATGCTGTAACGATAAACATGAGAAGGGAGAGAGCTGCTTGAAGAACAAGAGCCGCAAAACCAACAGAAACAAAAAGCCGCTCTATCGTGTAATTGACCCGGATATGAATGAGTTAAGTATGATACAACGCTCAAAGCCACTGCCTGCGGAGAGGGAGACAGAAGCAAGACTTCATCAAGTTGCTTCTCCGCCTCCCCCAACTACAGAGGAGTCGGAGCTACAGACAGTTGTCGAGCCTGAAGTCGAGGCTCTGCAAGAGAAAGAGATTGAGGTTGCAGATGTAGAGGAGACTCCAGCTTTGATGGAAGAACCTCCACTGCCAGAGCTAGAACCAGAGCTAGAACTAGATCCAGAACCGGAGCCGGAACCTGAACCTGAACCAGAGCCAGAACCAGATCCAATTGATGTGGAAGAAATTTTGAACAATAAGAAGGCTCCACATGTAAACAATGCTTTCATCTATACAGACGATTTGAGTGATCTCGCTGTGACGGGTGAGAAGATCGCTCCCGCTTCCATAGATTCCAGCAAGCTGAAACAAGAGAGTATTCAAACGGAATCTTTAGCAGATTATGCTGTTCATACCATTAAAATAGCTGACGGTGCTGTGACTGCTTCGAAGATTGCTCCCGACTCCATTACGGTCGAGCATCTGTCGGACGCATCAGTGGCAGGCAGTAAATTGCAGGATCGCTCTATTAGTGGTGAAAAACTTCGGGATGGCAGCATCACTCCAGAAAAGCTGGCGGATAAAATTATTAGCGGCGATCATATTGCCAATGGCTCGATTGAGAGTCGTCACTTCAAGCAATGGATCGTGTCTTCAGATATGCTTCAAGATCAGTCGGTTACCTCAGATAAAATTCGCAGTGGTACGATTCAATCGAACAATTTGGCGAATGAAGCTGTTGATAGCTCCAAGCTGGGTGATCAGTCTGTGACCACCTCCAAACTGCGGGATGGGGCTGTGGATGGAGCTAAAATCCAGGCAGGCAGCATTGAGAGCGCACACCTGACCGAGCATGCCGTTCTTGCCCGGCATCTAGCTCCGGGTTCGATTAATCGCAAGCAGCTATCCAACGGTATTGTAGGCCGAGAACAATTGGAGGAAGGCGTTGTCAGCGGACGTCATCTGGAGTCTGAGGCAGTCACCAGTACGCACATTCAGGCAGGAGCGATTGAAAGAAAGCATCTCAGTCCCGGCTCCATCGGGGAAGAGCAGCTTGGAACGGGCCAAGTGACAGCACGGCATATCGCGGATCGGAGTATTCAGTCCAATAAACTGGCAGATCAGTCTGTAGGCTCATTGCAAATTGTCGATCAATCCGTCACTTCATCCAAAATATCGGATCAGAGTATTCTCCCGCACAAAATTGCCGATGAGGCGGTACTTACCAGACATATTGCAACAGCAGCCATACAAGGACCCCAGATTTCTCCAGAGGCAGTCTCTTCCGTGCATCTTCAATCCGAAATTATTCGGAAGGATCATATCGCATCAGAGGCGGTTACGGAGCAACATTTGCATTCCGGGGCTGTGACAAGCGAGAAAATAGGGAAAGGTGCAGTTCTGGATCACCATGTGGCGAATCAGGCTATCAAGGAAAATCACATTGCTTCGAGCGCTATTAAGTCTGACAAAATCGCTGACGAGGCGGTTATAGAAACTAAAATTAGCACAGGGGCGGTAACCGGAAATAAAATTGCGTCTCAAGCCATTACCCACGTACACATTGCAACGGGAGTCATCCGTGAAAACCACCTTGCCGACAATAGTGTGGGCGGAAAGGCGTTACAGGCTCAAGCGGTGGATTCAACTCATTTGGCCCAGAGCTCTGTACAGAGCAAGCATCTTGGGGAAGATAGTGTCGGAACCGCGGCGTTGCAAGAACAGTCCGTTACCGCAGACATACTAGGCGAAGGCGCTGTTCAAACCGCGCATTTGGCCAGCGGTGCGGTATACTCCCACCATTTGCAGGATCATGCCGTTACTTCGTTGAAACTATCGCCGGAAAGTGTGGCTACGGATAAAATTAATGATTTGGCAATTACTGCGCCTAAGTTAGCTGAGGGCAGTGTCACTTCCTCCAAGCTGTCTGCTCGTTCTGTGCAGCCATGGCATATTACAGATAAAGCGGTGCTAAGCAACCATCTGGCTGTTGAGGCAGTGGAGGCGAATCATCTTGCTCCGGAATCCGTCACCTCCAACCATTTGCAGTCTGCTTCGATCCAAACCAAACATCTCGCCCCGGATAGTGTGTCCGGCCATGCCCTTCAGTCGGAAAGCGTCACTTCCGAGAAGTTAGCGGCTCGGGCTGTGCAGGCTTCCAACCTGGCGGAAAACAGCGTGGGACCCGGACATTTGGCTGCACAGGCCGTACACACCAGACATTTGGCCGCAGGAGCAGTAGAGGACACGATATTAGCCCAGAATGCTGTGAAGTCTGAGCATCTTGCAGCAGAATCCATCCAATCCGAGCACTTGCAAAGCGGGATCATTCAGGGAGAACATATTGCATTGCAAGCTATAGCGACTCCGGCCATACAGGATGAAGCGGTTACCTCTGCTAAACTGTCAGAGGAAAGTGTAACCTCCACTAAGCTGTCAGCCCATGCAGTGCAGTCCGGGCATATTATGGATGAAGCTGTACAAAGCAACCACTTGGCTGTGGCAGTTGTGGACTCGACCCACCTGGCATCTGGAGCGGTCACCTCGGTGCACCTACAGGCCTCCTCGGTGCTTACGAGACATTTGGCCCCGGATAGTGTGTCCGGTCGTGCGCTTCAAGCGGAAAGTGTGACCTCAGAAAAGCTTGCAGCCCGCTCGGTACAAGGAATGAACCTTGCAGAAGGCAGTATCGGCCCTTCACATCTATCTGTGCAGTCCGTACACACGCGGCATTTGGCAGCTGGAGCGGTACAGGATAGAGTGCTGGCAGAGGGAGCAGTGAAGTCCGTGCACATTGCCCCGGAATCGATCCAGCCGCACCATCTGCACACTGAAGCCATTCAGGGCGAGCATATCGCATCCCAGGCCATATCGACCGATGCTTTGCAGGATGCGTCCGTTACGTCTGATAAATTGGCGGATGAGGGTGTGACTGCCGCCAAACTGTCGGCCCACTCGGTACAGTCGTGGCACATTACAGACGAAGCGGTGCAAGGAAATCATTTGGCAGAAGAGTCCATCCAGTCGAACCATCTAGCGCCGGAAAGTGTAACCTCAGCCCACTTGCAGTCTTCGTCAGTGCTCACGAGCCATCTGGCCCCGGATAGTGTGTCCGGCCGTGCGCTACAAGCGGAAAGCGTCACCTCGGATAAGTTGGCAGCCCACTCAGTGCAAGGAACGAATCTTGCGGAAGACAGCGTCGGCCCGTCACATTTGTCTGCACAGTCGGTACACGCCCGGCACCTGGCAACAGGTGCAGTACAGGATACAACGCTGGCAAAGGGAGCAGTGAAGTCGGTACACATTACCGCGGGGTCCATCCAGCCGCATCACCTGCACACTGGAAGCATTCAGGGCGAGCATATCGCATCCCAGGCCATATCGACCGATGCTTTGCAGGATGAGTCCGTTACGTCTGATAAATTGGCGGATGAGGGTGTGACTGCCGCCAAGTTGTCGGTCAACTCGGTACAGCCGTGGCATATTACAGATGAAGCGGTGCAAGGAAATCATTTGGCGACAGAAGCCATCCAGTCAAGCCATCTGGCCTCGGAATCCGTTACCTCTCGCCATTTGCAGGCTTCCTCAGTGCTTACGAGCCATTTGGCGCCAGATAGTGTATCCGGTCGTGCACTACAGGCGGAAAGCGTCACCTCGGAAAAGCTGGCAGCGCGCTCGGTACAAGGGACGAATCTTGCGGAAGGCAGCATCGGCCCGTCACATTTGTCGGCACAGTCCGTACACAGCCGGCATCTGGTAGCCGGAGCGGTACAGGATAGAGCGTTGGCAGAGGGAGCAGTGAAATCTGTGCATATCGCTCCAGAATCGATCCAGTCGCACCATTTGCACACTGGAAGCATTCAGGGCGAGCATCTGGCATCCCAGTCGATATCGACTGATGTTTTACAGGATGAGTCCGTTACGTCTGATAAATTGGCGGATGAGGGTGTGACTGCCGCCAAGCTGTCGGCTCACTCCGTACAGCCGTGGCACATTACAGATGAAGCGGTGCAAGCTAATCATTTGGCAGAAGAGGCCGTTCAGTCGAGCCATCTGGCGCCGGAATCTGTCACCTCAGCTCACTTACAACCTTCGGTGATACTTGCGAGCCATTTGGCACCAGAAAGTGTATCCGGTCTTGCGCTACAAGCGGAAAGCGTCACTTCGGAAAAGCTGGCATCGCGCTCGGTGCAAGGGACGAATCTTGCGGAAGATAGCGTCGGTCCTTCGCATTTGTCCGCACAGTCGGTACACACTCAGCATTTGGCAGTCGGCGCAGTCCAGGATACAGCGCTAGCCGAGGGGGCAGTGAAGTCGGTACACATTGTCCCGGAATCGATCCAGCGGCATCATCTGCAAACTGGAACCATTCAGAGCGAGCATTTGGCATCCCAGTCGATATCGACCGATGCCTTACAGGATCAGTCCGTTACGTCTGATAAATTGGCGGATGAGGGTGTGACTGCCGCCAAGCTGTCGGCTCACTCGGTACAGCCGTGGCACATTGCGGACGAAGCCGTGCAAGCCAATCATTTGGCACAAGAGACCATCCAGTCGAGCCATCTGTCACCGGAATCTGTTACCTCAGCCCACTTGCAGTCTTCGGCGGTGCTTGCGAGCCATCTGGCTCCGGATAGTGTGTCTAGTCGTGCGCTACAAGCGGAAAGCGTCACCTCAGAGAAGCTGGCATCCCACTCGGTGCAAGGAACGAATCTTGCGGAAGGCAGCGTCGGCCCGTCACATCTGTCTGCACATTCGGTACACACCCAGCATCTGGCAGACGGTGCAGTCCAGGATACAGCGCTAGCCGAGGGGGCAGTGAAGTCGGTACACATCGCCCCGGAATCGGTCCAGTCGCACCATCTGCTTACTGGAACCATTCGGGGAGAGCATCTGGCATCTCAGTCGATATCGACCGATGCCTTACAGGATGAGTCCGTTACGTCTGATAAATTGGCAGATGAGGTCGTGACAGCTGCCAAAATATCTCCACATTCCGTCCAGCCATGGCACATTACGGATGAAGCCGTGCAAGCCAATCATTTGGCAGAAGAGATCGTTCAGTCGAGCCATCTGGCGCCAGAGTCCGTCACCTCAGCCCACTTGCAGTCTTCGACTGTGCTTGCGAGCCATCTGGCCTCGGATAGTGTGTCTAGTCGTGCGCTACAAGCGGAAAGCGTCACCTCGGAGAAGTTGGCGGTCCACTCGGTACAAGGGGCGAATCTTGCGGAAGGCAGCGTGGGTCCTTCGCATTTGTCCGCACAGTCGGTACACACCCTGCATTTGGCAACTGGCGCAGTACAGGATACAGCGCTGGCAAAAGGTGCAGTGAAGTCCGTGCATATTGCCCCGGAATCGATCCAGTCGCACCATCTGCACACTGGAACCATTCAGGGCGAGCATCTGGCGTCCCAGTCAATATCGACGGAGGCCTTACAGGATGAGTCCGTTACGTCCGACAAACTGGCAGATGAGGTTGTGACAGCTGCCAAAATATCTCCACATTCCGTCCAGCCATGGCACATTACGGACGAAGCCGTGCAAGCCCATCATTTGGCAGAAGAGACCATCCAGTCGAGCCATCTGGCGCCGGAATCTATCACCTCAGCCCACTTGCAGCCTTCGGCAGTGACGATCCAGCATATTGCGCCAGGGAGCGTATCTGTTCACGCGCTCCAGGCAGGCAGCGTGAACGCTGAGAAGCTTGCGCTTCGCGCGGTGCGTGCTTCGAATCTGGCGGAAGCCAGTGTAAGCTCCGTACATTTGACAGAGCATGCCGTGCACTCCCAGCATTTGTCCGATGGGGCGATTCAAGAGTCAGCACTGGCAGAGGGGGCTGTGCAGTCCCGTCACATTTCACCGGATTCTGTTCAATCTGAGCATTTGCAAGCAGGAGCTATTCAGTCACAGCATATCGGCTGGCAGGCGGTGTCAGAGCAAGCTATACAGGATGGAGCAGTGACGTCCGGCAAACTCGCAGATGGAACGGTGGAGTCCCGCCATGTGGCTGAGGAGGCAATTGAAGGTCAGCATATTGCAAAGGAAGTCATTGATTCGCACCACATAAAGCCCGGCTCGGTGACACTGGATCAATTATCCACAGATATTCATCTCTCGGGGCTTTTACCGGAGGAAGGGATCAGTGGCGACAAACTTCAGGCAAACAGTATATCCCGCGGCCATCTGCAGGATCAGGTCGTCAACAGTGAGGTGCTAAGCCCAGAAGCTGTAGGTCCAGAGCATCTACAGGCTGCTGCGGTACAAAGTCATCATATGGCAGAGCAGAGCATCGAAGGTCATCATCTGGCAGAAGGTTCCGTTGGCTCACGTGAGCTGGAACTGAATGCAGTGACACCGGAGCATTTGAGCATCACCCCGGTTCGTACTTGTGCGAACCAGCCTGCATTACAGCAGTTTGGCAGAGCGCCGTTTCTTTTAAAAGGAAGCGAAGGAGAGACGGAAGTAACCATTGTATTTGGGGAGCCATTTGTGAACCCGGACTACACGTTGGTAGCGATGACGAACCATCCTCTCTTTCATGCAACACTGAAATCCCAGACGACTAATGGAGCGGTGATCGTTGTAACCAAGTGGAGTGAAACCGCGCATAACTACGGTATTATTTCCTGGATTGCCATCGGTTAGTGGAGATGATGGTTGCAACACTTATAGCGTGCAGACTCATGTGTTTTCCAGATACAGAGCTGCACGCTTTTTCATATACTTTTCACATATTTGCTCCACAATTATCCCGAATTCTCCTGATAAGCTAAAGATACTTTAAAGGAGAGGTGATTCAATCATGAAAAAATGGACTAAAAATGCAGCAGCCGTATTGACCGTAGTAAGCGTACTGGGAGGAGCAAGCAGCGCATTCGCCGCTACAGCAACCACAACTCCAGCCACCCCTGCACCAGCCATCAAAACTCCTGCGGTTACGACTCCTGCTAGCAAAGCACCGTCAAAAGCGCCTGCAACGAAAACACCTGTGGTGAAAGCACCTGTTAAAAAAGCTGCAACAGCTCATAAAGCAACAACCAAAGCAAAAAAAGCTCCTGCCAAAAAAGCCATTGCGAAAAAAGTGGCAAGCCACAAAGCAAAAGCAGTGAAAGCAAAACACCGCACAGTTAAACATCATGTGAAAAAACATAACGCTGTTCAACACAAGGTAGCAGCACATAAAACTCGTGCACAACATGTCGTAGCTAAAAAAGTAACCCATAAAGTTCCAGTAAAAAAAGCAGTCCCAGCCAAAACTGCTCCAAAGGCAGCAGCTAAAGTAGTAACAACTAAGAAATAAGGTAGAAAATAAGGTAGAAAATAAGGTAGAAGTGTAGTTAGCTTTCAGTTCACCTGGCATATACAGCAGCGATTCATGATAAGAAAAGACGGGACCGGGAACGGTATACCCGTCTTTTGTCTATTCTGCTGGGCTTCTGTTAAGCTTAAAGAAAGGATGCTAGCATCCAGAACAACGGCAAGGGGTTAAGGCCATGACAAAAATAGTAGTAGTGGATGACGATGTGTTCATTTTGCAATTAATATCTGAATATTTGAAAAAAGAGTCCTACGAGGTAACTTCCTTTTCCAGTGGGAAAACATTGGTAGAGCATATCCGAACAAACCGTCCAGATTGCCTCGTGCTTGATATTATGATGCCGGGCATTGACGGGCTTTCTCTATTGACTCAGCTTCGTGAGTTTACAGAAATGCCGATCATTATGATCTCCGCCCGCGGAGAGGAAAGTGACCGTATCCACGGGCTGGAATTGGGATGCAGTGATTTTTTGACCAAGCCCTTTAATCCAAGAGAGCTGGTGGGAAGGGTCAAAGCGATGCTGAGACTGAGCAAGGCGGGCACGTCTGCATCCGATGACAAGCAAGCAGCAGAGAGCACAAATCTTTGCCATGCAGGCAATCTGTGCATTTTTGCTGACTTTCGTAAAGTTACAGTAGACGGACAAACGTTAAATTTGACCTCACGTGAATTCGATCTGTTGCTGTTTCTTGCGAATCATCTGGAACGGCCTTTTGGCAGAGAGCATTTGATTCAGCAGGTGTGGAGCTATGACTTTATAGGTGATGTGAGAGTCGTAGATGATCTGGTCAAACGTATTCGCAAAAAGTTGGCAGAGTACCACTCCACGCTTGTCATTAACACGGTATGGGGATTTGGATATAAAGCAACGGTTCAGGAGATGTAGCCATGCGTACGATGAGAGCCAAAATTCTGCTGTCCCTGTCCATTGCCATGCTGATTACTGTCTGTATTACGGTGGTCTTATTTATTAGGCTCATCGATGACATTCTGGTGAATCAGGCCAAATCCAAGCTTCATGAGCAGGCACGCAAAGCCGTCCATATTATGAGTGACGGAGGCTTTGATCGACTGGATAATGCCGAATTTAACTATGTTATCAAGGGTGTGCTTTTATCTGCCGATTACTTTATTTTAAGCACGGATAACCGCATCATCGACTCCAGCGTCTCTGGGATGGAAGGCAAAAAGATCGAGCATTTGCTTTTGACCCGCCAAGGATTTTTTGCATCGGTTCATCCCTCTGCCCACGATCTGGTTACTACACATGAAGGCGTTGCGGTGCTTCAAGGTAAAAAGGTGTTGTTTACGAATGAAGAATTGCCCGGACAACCTTTCCGCATCTTTGTATACTCACCCTTATCTTCTTTGAGAGCCCTATATGTACCGTTAATGAGAACTACGTTACTATCGATCGTAGCGAGTTTTCTGGTGATTCTCGTTATTGGTCTGATGATTGTTTCACGTCTGGTGCGTCCACTCAAACGATTGAAAGAGGCGGTAGGCAACTATGAGCCGAATCAGCCACAAGATAGTGAGTTTCCGCAGGCGGACAAAAGCGAAATTGGCGAACTAATAGGCACCTTTCATTCCATGTCCGCCCGCATTCAACAGCACCACCACAGCCAAATTGAATTTCTGCAAAATGTATCACACGAGCTAAGGACACCGTTAATGTCCATTCAAGGTTATGTATATGCCATTCAGGATCAAGTAGTATCCCAGGACGAGGGACTGAGCATCATTAAAGTGCAATCCCAGCGATTAATTGATATGGTGGAAAAGTTGCTTCAGCTATCGAGGCTGGAGGCGTTGAATGAGGAATGGCCTGTCTCTCTGATTGATCTGAGAAGTATGGCGGAGGACGCTGTTCATCTATTGATGCCGATGGCCAGTGAACGCTCAATCTCGCTTCGAGTGGAGGGAGAGGGTCTGCATGTGGCCGTTCCGGCTGAGCAATTATTTCGCATGATATTGAATTTGCTGCAAAATGCAGTTCGACACACCTCTACGGAGGTTGTCATTCATTTGGAGACGGGGACAACGGCGGAGGTTGTGTGGGTTATGCATGTAGATGATGATGGGAGAGGACTAACCGAGTCTGAAGCAGCCGAGGTGTTTGGAAGATTCTATACAGGATCAAATGGCGTCACGGGACTAGGATTGGCCATCTGCCGTCAAATAGCCTCCCGACTGAATGGAGAACTACTTTGTACACGATCGCCATTAGGTGGTGCACGCTTCAGTTACATTCAACACATGTTATAAATGAGGCAAAAATGGTTAAAAATGATCACTTTTTCGCTTATATATACCACTAACGTGACATATCATGAAAGGTTTTTGGTGATATTTTAGATATTGCTTGACTGGCAGGTACTAAAATGAGTAAAATTATTCGTATATACCTTGACTCATGAACGTCGTTTTTTTAGATAGTGGTCAATAATAGTGATGAATAATAAATGAAAGAGTGATGAGATGAACCGCCTTTTGGAAGTGAAGGACTTAACGATATCTTTCAAGACCCGTCAGGGACTAGTGCAGGCCATTCGTGGCGTAAACTTTCATGTCAATAAAGGAGAGACGCTGGCGATTGTCGGTGAATCCGGCTCAGGCAAAAGCGTAACCTCACAAGCTGTTATGAAGCTGATCCCGACCCCTCCAGGCATTTATCAAAAGGGTCAAATTATGTTTGACGGACAAGAGCTGATTAATAAAACGGAAAAGCAGATGCAAAAAATTCGTGGTAAGGAAATTGGCCTGATTTCTCAGGACCCAATGACTTCACTTAACCCGACGATGAAAGTCGGTAAGCAGATCACGGAAGTGCTTTTCAAGCATGAAAAGATATCCAAGGACGCTGCTCGCAAGCGGGGGATTGAATTGCTGAATCTGGTAGGTATTCCGCATCCTGAACAGCGTTTTAACCAATATCCGCATGAATTTAGTGGCGGTATGCGTCAACGTGTCGTCATTGCGATGGCATTGGCTGCTAATCCGAAACTTCTGATTGCCGATGAGCCGACGACTGCGCTGGACGTAACGATTCAAGCTCAAATTTTGGAACTGATGAAGGATCTTCAGAAAAAGATTGATACTTCTATCATCTTTATTACTCATGACCTCGGTGTTGTGGCGAAGATGGCGGATCGCGTTGCTGTTATGTATGCAGGGCAAATCGTGGAAACAGGTACGGTTAATGAAATTTTCTATAACCCAAAACATCCATATACATGGGGACTCCTTGCTTCCATGCCTAGTTTGGACAGCCATGGTCAGAAGCTGGCTGCGATCCCGGGAACACCACCGGATCTGCTTCACCCACCTGTAGGGGATGCGTTTGCAGCCCGCAGTTCTTATGCCATGAAAATTGACTTTGAGAAAGAGCCTCCGCTCTATCAATTGTCTGATACACACTTTGTGAAATCATGGTTGCTTCATCCAGATGCACCTGCAGTTGAGCCACCAGAAGCGGTGAAGGCTAAACTTCGCAAGCTGGATAACGCATTTGAAAAGCCGGTTTTAGTTGAACAATACGGCAGTTAAAGCAATATATAATTTATAAATAAACAGATGATAAATAAAAAAAGGCTGTTTCCTCCGTATGGAATAATATTACGGAGGAACAGCCTTTTTGGTGTAACACCACAGGTTGCATGAGTCTGTGGTGATTTGTATTATACGGTAGCGCTTACAGCTTGCCGGAACCGGCTTGGGAAGTGACCTCTGCCTTCACGCTGGCGGATGGGGAAATTTTATCGTTCAAGGATGGCTTCCAGCCTACAGAGGAGCTAAGACCCGCGCTGGAGCCTGCGTTTACGGCCTGTCCATTCAGAAGTGTGCCAGTATCTGACAAGGCAGTCCCACCAAAAACAGTCACAATTTTGGCTGCGGATAGTCCCGCAACGTCAATGACATTGTTTTCAGCAAAGATTTTGGAGGATTTGCCTGCGCCCCATATATACAGCGTAGGGTATTCAGAGCGTTTTACATCACCTGTATAGTAATTGTTATAGAGATGGACTTGTCCATAACGTACGCGCGGTGTGCGTTGTACTGTATTCTCGTAATAATTGTGATGCAGGGTTACACGTAAAGCCCCTTCATCTGCTGTTTTGCTGTCGCTGTTGCCGATAATGGATGTTTTGTCATGATCGTAAAAGTGATTGTATGAAACGGTAACCAGATCACCCTGGTTAATCACATCGAGCAGTCCATCATGATGTTGGTATTCTTGACCGTAGAAGGTGCCGTTTCCGCTATCGGGGTGAGCCCCGTCATTGAACGTATTGTGATCCACCCATACATGCGTAGCTCCGTTAATGGTAATGCTGTCATATTCTGAATTCCAGTTGCCTGTACTGCCGTCAGTTGGGTCCCACTGCGGGAAATAATCGTAGGCATCCTGAAACTCAATATTACGGATAATGACGTTGTCTGTACCCTTTTTCAGTTGGAAGTTTGCACCATTAATGATAGCATTGTTGCCCAGACCGACAATCGTTGTATTGGATGGGATTTCAATAACGATACGACTAGCTTGATTCTTCTGTGATGCCTTACGTGCGTCTTCCAATGTACCAGAAGGAACCTTTTTACCCCATGTCGACGGATCATACGCCTGGAGATACGCATTGAAATCATACTTAGGGTCTTTGTAATCGTTCAATCCTAGCGCTTTATTATTGTCATCGACATTGGCATTGATTGTACCTTTGACATAAATAATTTTAGGTGTAGTGTTGCTGCTTTTGCCTAACGCATCGACAAGTTGTTTGCGGTTCGTTACGGTGAAAGTATTGGAGGAAGTAGCAGTAGCTCCACCTGTCGTGCCTGTAGAAAAGGCGGCCCAACCGTTTTTGCTGCCAAGTGTCTCCTTGCCAATATCGCTTGCTGCATGAGCAGGTGCACCCATAGGAGCCAGAGTAGCGAACAATAACACGGCTGCGATTCCGAGTGAACATCTCTTTTTCATAAAATACCTCCGTATATTGGATAAATGGAGTAGACGAACGAGGGAGTCCCGGGTGCTCCTGTAGTTTCTACATGTTCTATCATACTTTGTGTACCAGTATTTGTTAATATAATAAAAGTTACATACTAAAATTTTTGTCGAATTTTTAAATAATTCAATAGAGACCTTCTTTTTCCAATCAAAATGCATATATATAAATGAAAACGTTAACAATCATAGGAAATGGGAATTGTATATATGATTATATGGAGTTATTTCAGCGAATAAAGAAAAAATAGTTTTTCTGATAATGTTAACGATTCCAAGTCAAAAAGTGATGAAAAATGACAGGAGAATTATGGATTTTTGTAGTATCCTCAGGTACAATGCTTGTAATAAAGCTGAGGAGGAATCGGCATCATGGCAGAGGATTTAGCAAATGTATTGAAGTTGTTGAAGCAAAAAGAGTGGGTGGACTTGTCCCATGCCTTTTATCCTGAAATTCCCCATTTTCCAGTTTTCGATAACGTTCAGGTGGATACCTTGTTTACCCACGACGATGGCTTTTTTGTAAAACAATACTGCTTTCCAGGGCAGTATGGAACTCATATTGACGCTCCCGTTCATTTTGTGAAGGGGAAACGTTATTTACATGAGCTTTCGTTGAAGGAACTGGTTTTACCGCTGGTTGTCATTGACCGTTCAGCAGCCGTTGCAGCCAATTCCGACTATGAGCTTACGGTCGCTGATATTCTGGATTTTGAAAAAGAGCACGGACGCATTGCCGAACAGTCCTTTGCCGCCTTTCGCAGTGATTGGAGCAAGCGCTGGCCTAATCCAGATGCCTTCTCGAACAAGGACAATGCCGGAGATGCACACTGCCCAGGCTGGTCGCTGGATGCGCTGCGCTTTTTGGTAGAAGAACGGAATGTTGCTGCTATCGGGCATGAAACACTGGATACGGACTCCTCTGTAGCTTATCGAAAAGCGGGCAAACTGGTAGGGGAATATTACATATTGGAACAGGATCGATATCAAGTTGAGGTGCTGACAAATTTGGACAAGCTGCCTCCGACGGGCGCAATCATTTATAATATCGTTCCGAGCATTCAGGATTCACCCGGTTTTCCGGTGCGCTCCTTTGCTATTTTGCCTTAATCTTGAGCTTAAAAGACCGATTCAGATATCGACATCTGAATCGGTCTTTTTCTAGCGTATACGGGGTAGTGTACAGCGTGAATGACCATTCAGTCCGGCTTGGTTTAAAATCATTGAAACGCCTTATGTGATAATCGTTACGGTAGGGGCCGAGATGGTAGGCTGAGTGGTGATGGTAGAGGTTGTGCCGCTAAAATCAGATATTTCTATGACAGCGGGGACACCTGGTGTAATATCTACGGAGGCAATGACCAGACTTGCCGTGGTTAGGGTGAATAAGGAGCTCTGCTGAATAACTCCATTAATATAATAATTAGCAGAATCAGTAGCCGTTAATGTTGGCAAAGCAACAACTGGAGTATCGGCGTCATCTACGAAGCTAGCAGCAGGAATAGTTGTTGTTGTTGCTCCGATCATCCCGGCTGTAATGGTTGCAAAAAAACGAGTCACGGCTGGGGTTACAGTCGTGCTTATGGCGCCACCCGTTGCTACGGGAGCAGTAGCTACTGCTGTGTACACAGGTTTTATGATTGGCATAGTTCTCATCTCCTTTCTATACTGGTATGAGCCACTAAGTAGCTCTTAATCAATAAATGATTTTTCAACCTATTCGGAAACGGCATATGAACCTTTCTATAATAATAGGGTAAATGGAGAAGGCCCTATTTTACTGCACAAAAAATGAAAGCGAATACTTGGAATCTGCATATTACAAATGCCTAAGACCCTAATGAGAGATGTGCATACAATACATAAGCATGAGAGGAGGAGGTGTATACGGCTGGTATGAGGAGACGCGATGCATCACTAAGAAGGCAAGGAAAGAGAGCGGTACATTGTAAGATCAACAAACGAAAGAAGTGTAAGCTCAGGTATCCATTCAAAGGTAAAACAAAAACGGGGCTGCATGCCCAAAAGCGTCCAAAGCTAATTATTATACGACGGCGCTTCAGAAATACTCCTGCCAAACGGAGGAGGAGAATGGAGCAGACAGGAAAGCAAGGTCTGCCAGGTTCAGCAGGTCTGTCAGGTGAAGCCGGGGTGACAGGAGCGTCAGGAGTACCAGGAGTGCCGGGAACTGCGGGAATACCAGGAATACAGGGTCCTGCAGGAACACAGGGAGCACCGGGAGTGCCCGGTCCAGCTGGAGCTCAAGGTAGTACAGGCGCAACAGGTGCACCCGGTCCAACCGGAGCACAGGGCGTAACCGGTCCTACTGGAGCCCAAGGTATAACGGGTCCAACCGGTCCGGCACCTGACATCTCCAATATTGAAATTGTCCCTATGGCTGAGCGGTATTTTTATTTTACTCCTGATCCGATTGAATCTTCAGTCACGATTATGGCGGATCAATTTTCTGTAGATGGTGTGCAGGGAGCTTCTCAGAGGTTTCATGTCGGAAGCAATAGTTATGCTAATCTGTATATTAACGGGATGTTACAAGAAAGAAAGTTGTTCAGTTTGACACCTTCATCGCTGACGATTCACCTCGGCGAAGGGGAGACAATTTCCTCCGGCACACCTATTATTGTGGAAATTGTTCAATTTAGTGTGCGATA
Source organism: Paenibacillus sp. EKM10P (assembly GCF_011800655.1). Classification (NCBI taxonomy): domain Bacteria; kingdom Bacillati; phylum Bacillota; class Bacilli; order Caryophanales; family Paenibacillaceae; genus Paenibacillus; species Paenibacillus sp. EKM10P. The sequence continues at coordinate 180,225 of NZ_JAALET010000008.1, forward strand.
CAGTGCATGACATCGCTCGCGATAAATACTTCAAGTGATGGGCATTATTTTAAAACCAAAAATGGTTATAGGGTGCAGGTCCTTCAATACGAACACCGAGTTGTTCGGCTGCCTGTCTGGGCCAAAATGGATTACGCAGCAGTGCCCGGCCTACCGCAACCAGATCCGCCCGGCCATTACGCAAAATTTCCTTGGCTTGAATACCGTGAGTAATCAAGCCTACGGCTGCGGTAGCTATACCAGCAGTCTGACGAAATTCAATGACATCTATTCCAGCTTGCGAGACCCGTACAGCGGCATCTCTGAAGGCAAGCACAAGATTATGGATTTCTTCTAAAGATAGTGCGGAGGTCGCCCGTTCGCGGTGAGGCAAACCAGAGGCGGATACAGCTGTTTCTTGAGGCAACGAGCCCTTGCGTCCGACATGCCAAAGCTGGAGACCGACTTTAGAGCCTTGGTCATGAATGGCTTGCACCACTTTTGCAGCGGGGAAATGTGCTCGTCGTTCCATATGCCAGGGCTGCCCGAATCTTTTCCCTGCTGGGTGACTGCATGCACTTCAAGCATGATTAGCCCCACTTGTCCTAGCGCCCAAGCGCCGTAATGCAGCGTATGCCAACCGGTTGCTTTTCCGTCTTCTGCCGCTGAGACGGTACCCATGGGAGACATCATAATCCGATTTTTTAGCTCTACATCGCGTATTTGAAGTGGTTGAAACAGTAATCTCTATTGGGTTCACTCCTTTTTATTAACGGTTCTAAAGCCCGCCTTATTTCGGTTACATATGTATTTTATAGGAATAAAATGAGGCAATACACGTATCATTTAACATATTCATGAACATTCACTTATAAAAACATGGTATTTTAGGTTTATTACGATGGATTTTAAATTAAGCACATAGACAGGATGAGCATGCATAAACATGACTTGCATTTTAGTTAGTATTAACTTACTATAATTTTATGAACAAGAAAACACATGTAGACAGCAAAAAGAAAGATATTCTGCAGGCAGCGATGTGCTTATTTGCAACCAAAGGGATTGACGGGATTTCAGTCAAAGAAATTGGAGAGGCTGCCGGTGTGACGGATGCCGCGATTTATAAGCATTTTAAGAGTAAAGATGCAATGGCCTTGGAGGTATTCGGGCAATATTGTAATAGCTACACCACCTTAATTGACTTCTATCGCAAGCAGAGTGGGAGCTTCGTCAGCCGTTTCCATCAACTGGTGGATGAAGTGCTGAATATGCATGATGAGGACCAGTATGGATTGCTTCTACTATCACAGCATCATGAGCTGTATGTTGAAGCAAGCCAGAGCCAGAATGTGCGTCAGCCGTTGGAGGCGTTGACTGAATTCATCGAACAGGGGATTCAACAAGGTGAACTGCCGAAGCAGGATGTTCAGCTATCCGGTGTGCTCATCATTGGAGCCATTACACGCTTGTCCGTGTCCAGCCTGGAAGGGGAACTTCCACAGCAACTGGCTCCATTGGCAGCAGAGGTCAAACAACGTTTAACTGCTTTATTAAGAAAAGGTCTGTAGTGACCTTTTCTTTTTAAATATAAAGTTAGTGTTTTCTAACTAAAGTCATAATATGAAGGTAGGAAGTGGCTTATATGTCTAAAAAAATATTGGTGATTCAAGGGAATCCGGTCGCTGGTAGTTATGGAGAAGTGCTGGCTCAATCCTATGTAAAAGGAGCGAAGGCTGCAGGAGCAGAGGTTCGTTTGTTGCAGCTATCCGCGTTGGACTTTAATCCAAATCTATTAGGTGGATACCGTAATAAATTGCCGTTGGAACCTGATTTGATCCAAGCACAGGAGTCGATTAAATGGGCAGAACATCTTGTTTTTGTCTTTCCAATCTGGTGGGGCAGCTTGCCTGCATTAATGAAAGGATTCATTGACCGTACCTTTATGCCGGGGTTTGCGTTTAAGTATCAAAAAGGAAAACCCCTGCCTGACAAGCTTCTAAAAGGAAGAACAGCCCGCCTCATTACAACGATGGACGGTCCGCACTGGTACTATCGATTTTTCCAGGGACAGCCTGGGCATCGGATGATGAAGGATTCCACACTACATTTATGCGGTGTCAAGCCAGTGCGTTCTACGACCATTGATCTTATGAATAAGAGGACAGATCAACAGCGTAACGAATGGCTGAGCAAGATCGAGCAGCTAGGTCGAAGCATGAGCTAGGTTGCCGGTTTGGGACCAGCGTGTTTGTCCTAACCAAAAGTAACGGCCTGTGACCTACAGTTCCAGTATGGAACATACAGATTCACAGGCCCAGTTCATTTTCATTCATGGTGGCGGCCGTTAAGTCATAGTAGTTAGGGACAGCCCCTTGACTTATAAAGCACGATTGAATTTCTCGACAAAATGTTCAATGACGGGGTGAATTCGTGAGTCGTCCACTAAGGACATCTTTTCCGGTTTGAACAATTGAATTTTTTTAAAATAATAATAATCATTGAGGACTTGTTGAATGGTTATTTGGTTATAAAGCAAATACTTCACATTCATGATTTCCCGGAGCAAAATATCGTCTTGAAGTAAAATGAACTTCTCATTAATCGGATTAAAAACCCCTTTGTCTTTCCCATCTTGATAAAATTTAAGGGTCTGCTGCTCCCTTTTATCCAATGCAGTCTTCAAAACTTCGTACAATTCTGGAAATACCATTTGTAAATCCTTCAGAAACACATCAGATATTTTGCCAACTAACGATACCGATTGTTCAAACAATTGCTGAAACCAAACCCCGAATGATCGATCGTCATCCTCATTGGTACGATCCTCTAGCTGTTCTATATAGTCAACAAAAATGCGAACGACGCCTTCGATGACTTCTTCTTTTGAAGAAAAATTCTTGTACATCGTTGCTCTGCTAACATCCATGAATTTAGCAATATCGTCCATCCTCATTTGTTGAAACCCGTCCTTCATGAGGGACGGAATCAGTTTTTTCAGCAGCTTGTTTTTTGCTTTATCTTGCTGATTCTCCATTGACATTTACGCTCCCCCTTATCTGTTCCTTCTATTATACACGTTTCCAATAGGGTATAAACGATTTATACAATATAGACAATTTATATGTATTTTGTTTACTTTGTTTTTGTTGTGTGCTATCATTCTTTTTAGCAAGAGCACGAATGGGACATCTCCTAAATGAATTCAAAAGGAGTTATTTAAATGAGAACAATTAATCGAGTTTATATCAACGGGGAATTTGTAAAGCCTTATGGCACAGAGGTACAAGAACTTATTAATCCTTCAACTAGGGAAATCATCGGACGTGTCACTTTAGGGAACGAAGAGGATGCCAAACGAGCAATCGCGGCAGCAAAGAAAGCCTTTAAGACTTTCTCACGAACTTCAGTGGAAGAGCGCAGACAAATACTGCAAAGACTACATGACGCAGTTATGAGAAAATTAGAAGTACTGATGGAGGCTAACATCAATGAATATGGTGCTCCGAAGACCGCTGCCATTGGCCGAGTTAAACTGGCGGCTACGAATTTTTTGGACACGAAAGAAGCACTTGAGGAATTCAATTTCGTTAAGTATATCGGGAAAGCGAAAGTAGTAGCAGAGCCAATTGGAGTTATTGGAATTATTACTCCCTGGAATGCAACTTACTCTCAGATTACTGCAAAGCTTGCTTCTGCCATAGCTGCCGGCTGTCCAGTGGTAATCAAGCCAAGTGAACTTAGCGCGATTCAGGCACATCTGATCACTGAATGTTTCCATGAGGCTGATATTCCAACTGGTGTTATTAATGTAGTTCATGGTCTTGGCCAAACGGTTGGATTCGAACTGACCCGCAATCCGGATATTGCAATGATCACCTTCACTGGTTCCACTCGAACAGGGAAAGAAATTCGGAGAGGTGCTGTAGATTCGATGAAGCGGGTCACGCTGGAACTAGGCGGCAAATCGCCGAATATCATCTTAGATGACGCTGATTTTTCCACGGCAATTCCGACCGCTGTAAGACAGTGTTATAACAATAATGGGCAAGCTTGCGTTGCAGGGACCCGCCTTTTGGTTCCCAAGCAACGGCTGGAAGAAGTGAAACAGATAGCTAAAGAAACTGTGAAACGCATCAAAGTCAGTAATCCCTGGGAAGAAGGCACAGAACTTGGCCCAATCATAACAGAGAAGCAATACAATCAAGTTCAGCGATATATTCAGTCTGGTATTGATGAGGGTGCTGAACTGGTCATCGGAGGTCTGGGGCATCCAGAGGGGATGGAACAAGGATATTTTGTTAAACCAACGGTTTTCGCTCAGGTGACAGAAGACATGACGATCGCCAAGGAAGAAATCTTCGGTCCCGTCTTATCCATTTTAACTTACGAGACGGAAGAGGAAGCCATCGAAATGGCTAACAATACAGATTATGGTCTCGGTGCCTACGTGAGTTCCTCGGACATTGAGAAAGCCAATGAAATGGCAACCCAAATTGCTGCTGGTGTTGTACTCATTAACGGGGCAGGTTTTGAAATGAAGGCACCGTTTGGGGGATTCAAGCAATCGGGTCTCGGCAGAGAATACGGATTACATGGGCTGGAGGAATGTTTGGAGACGAAAACCATAACAGGCTATGACTCGGCTAAATAATCAAACACAGTGCTAGATCCTCTCCCCTTAACAACTCGGCATCAGCTCGCTTCGCTGATCCTCGAATGGCGAGTGCAACGAAAAGGTTAGATTGACCTTCAAAAAGAAAAAACACCGTAATGGGAGTGACTGGCTCGCATTGCGGTGTTTGGAATCGCTCGTGTTTTCCAATCCACGTTATACAAATATAGATGCAACGATTAAAACAATTCCGATCACTAGACCAGCAGGGCCCCAATAATGCTTAGGGATAAAAAACAAACTGTGCTGGGTTTCTATTCGATAGCGTTGTCCTGTTTTCATTCGTTTCTCCACCCTTTCGTAGTTCCAGCACAAACTGGACTGAAGGAGGGAAATTAGCTTTTTTAATAAACGGATTGAAGTCCTGTGCCTATTCGGCTGCTGCTTTAGCTTGCTCCGCTACGAAAACAACAGGCTTCATAATCCGGCTCAGCATATCCTGCTTTGGACGATTCCAGGTAACCCAGTCATCCAGCAGCAGACCGCCTGTGTCGCCGCTATTCGGATTCAGGGACCAATACGTAAAGTACAGGTTGTTGGCACCAATATAGTCTACGAGTGCATTTTGCCATTTACCCTCAGGGGAAGACGAATCCACATTGCGACCGCCGAATTCACCAACCAGCACTGGAGCTATGTTTTGCTTACTAATGTAGCCCCAGGTTTGATCCCAAATTGCTGGCAGGTTGGACGGGAAGGTCGAGTCGTTGAACCATGGCTGCGAAGACACACCAGGACCATAATCATGTGGTGAATATACGACACGGTTCGGCACGTCCAGTACGACAGGATAATTAGCCACACCTGTCAGGTTGCCGCCCCACCAATATTGGCTGTTGTTGCCTTGTACATTATGGTCCACACCTTCTACGAGAATCAGCCAATTTGGATTCACGGACAGAATGGCATTCCCTGCACGCTGCGCCGCGAGACGCCAGTCTGTGGAGACATCGCCTGTTCCCCAGCTTGCCTGACCGTGTGGCTCGTTGTGTAAATCTGCACCGATGACGGTAGGATTGTTTTTATAACGTTCAGCTAACATCTTCCAGTCGCTGATCCAGCGGGACTCAGGATACTGAGAGGTATACCATAGCTCGGATTGTCCACCTGAGCCTGGGCGGTGACGGTCAAGGATAATCTGAATACCGCGTTGTCCAGCTTTTTCGATCAGCTTGTCCATAATTTGAATCGGAGTCAATCCGACCAGATCAGGATTTTTGTAGTAATCAATACTGTCAGCACGGGAGCTGGAATCAAATAACTGGTTGCTGTAAGGCAGACGGATGAGATTATAGCCTTCCTTTTTCACCTGATCCAGCATGTCGTCCATTGAGCGGCTCCACAGTCCATGCAAGGTGTAATTAGGGGTTTCCAGACCGAACCAGTTCAGACCGTTAAATGCGGCCTCTTTCCCGGATTCATCTACAATCTTGTTTCCTTGGGTGTGATAATATCCTTTCACGCTGGCTGCATCTGCCGAAGGTGGAGTGTACCCATACAGTGTGAGGCCCATGACGAGGGAGGCAATGACGAAAAATGTTTTTTTGAACCCTTTTTTCTTCATGATTCTTGCTTCCTCCTTTATATAAATGATATTGTAACCGATTACATTTTCATTTTATGTTCAAATCTTCCATCAAACAAGTTCATAAAATTCGTATATTTTTAAGATTTTGTTCGAAATTATTAGATTTGCAACAAGGTATATTTAGGTTAGGAGTCCAGCATTTATGGGGTAGGGGTATGGGGTGAAGGCACGTTTCAACTCATATTTATTATATTTTCCTCCTGTAAAAGAAGGTATATAATAAAGGAAATTCACATTACATACAGGTTGCAGAGTACAGATATAGTGAAAATGAGCACATGCCTAATACGCAAATATAGAAAGGGGGGGAATCATGGTAACAACGATGAAAGAAGTCGCAGAACGTGCAGGGGTGTCGAAGAGCACAGTTTCGCAGTTTCTGAATAAAAGATACAACTATATGAGTGAAAGCACCAAGAAGAAGATTGAGCAAGCGATTGAGGAGCTCAGTTATATTCCCAATGAGGTGGCGCGCAGTCTCAAGCAAAAGAAGACTTTTATTGTGGGGGTTATTTCTTCAACTATTTTGTCGAGATTTACAACAGAGATTGTGCGCGCGATTGAAGATGAATGCCAAATGGAAAATGTCCAGGTCATTGTCTGCAATACCGATGATGATTCCCTCAAAGAGAAAAAGTACGTCCAGTCGATGATTGCTCGGCAAGTGGATGGACTTATTATTTTTCCGACAGAAGAGAACAAAAAATTATATGTTTCCCTTGTCAAAAGTGGCTATCCGTTCGTGTTTGTGGACCGAAAAATTGATGAAATCAGCGTAGACACGGTGCTTTTGAATAATGAAAAAGCTAGCGAGCTTGCGATTGAAGCACTGATTGAGCATGGTCACAAAAACATTGGCATCATCACGTTTCCTCTAGGCAAAAAAGCGATTACTACACGAAGTGAGCGGCTATCCGGCTATAGGAATACACTCGGCAAACATGATATATCCGTGCATGAAAACTATATCAAAAGCGGCAGGCTGGATGAAATGCCTGATCTTATTAGACAACTATTTCATATGGAGAACCCGCCTACCGCAATTCTTGCTACGAATGACATGATTTTGGAGCAGGTGCTGATCTATGCCAAAAATAATCATCTGACCATACCTAACGATTTTTCCTTGATTGGGATAGATGATGTATCCTTTGCATCTTTTTATAATCCGCCGATCACTACCGTTTCCCAGCCGAGTTTTGAAATGGGGAAAAGAAGTGCGAGGCTACTGCTCGATAAAATCGATCAAAAAGAGCAGGAGCAGCCCTCAGAAATCATCCGTTTGAATCCGGTCATTAACCACAGAGAATCTGTCCAAAAGTTAAACTGAATAGTTGGAATAAGTATTTTTTCTTTTTGAAAACGTTTTTATGGATTCTATTGTAAAAAGAAAATAAAGAGCTATAATGATCTTATGATTCGAGTCATGAATACCCTTTCATGTATGTATGTATGTTGCTGAGTGTAGTGATGACTGCAACTTAAAAGAGGGAGGAGTGAACCCTAAACGGAAATTTACGATTTAACTTGTACTAAAATTCACAAAAAGGCAGTTCTACTTCTTTTTACATTCCCGGAAGGGAAATTTTTTTTCAAGCATTACTAAATCGATTTAGTAAGAATGAAAAATAAATAAAAGAAGGTCGGAGATCACTATGGAAATGTTTATGAGCATTATCAGGGAGCCATCCATCATTATTGCGATTGTGACATTACTCGGTCTCGTATTCCAGAGGAAGAAAGTATCCGAGATCATAACGGGAACCACCCTTTCTTTCATGGGCTTCACCATGATCAAGGTCGGCGGCGGAATTTTAGGAGGCGTGCTCACAAACTTCAGCCAAATATTTTCTTTTGCGTTCAACCTTAAAGGTGTCGTACCAAGTAATGAAGCTATCATGGCACTGACCATTGATCAGATCGGGGCGGATGCTGCACTCATTTTACTCTTTTCCATGATCCTTAACATCGTGCTTGCGCGCCTGACCAAGTTCAAGTACATTTATTTGTCTCTTCACTTGATTCTGTTCATGAGCTTTGCCGCTACAGCCGTTATGAAAGGTCTGGGTCTCAGTTCGCTGACTACAATCATCGTTGGTTCTTTGGTCATTGGGAGCTACATGGCGGTGTTTCCTTACCTGCTCCGGAATGCCAGCAAAAATATTATTAAATCGGATGAGTATACAATTGCTCATGCTTCCATGACTTCTTACATTCTCGGTACCTATCTAGGAAAAGTTTTAGGCAATCGTGAACATGACACCGAAAATGTAAAAATAAATGACCGCATCAGTTTTTTGCGTGATCCCAATGTGGCAACGACCTTGACGATGCTGGTGCTTTTGTTGGTATCTGGACTGGTTGCTGGTTCTGATTATGTCAGCAAATTATCTGACGGCAAAGAATACCTCGTCTTTATCCTCGAACAATCAGCTATTTTTGCTGCCGGCTTGTATATCGCAAAAGCAGGTGTTAAGCTGTTCACGACTGAAATTGTACCCGCTTTCAAAGGCTTCTCCCAAGTGTTTGCACCTGGAGCAATCCCTGGGGTAGATGTTCTGGTACTGTTCGACAAATCACCCAATTCCGCGTTGGTAGGCTTCTTGGTCAGCTTTTTCACAGGTGTTGCCTGCGTCTTTCTTTTCCCACTTATCGGACTGCCTGTTATTGTACCGGGGATCATGGCCTGTTTTCTCGCTGGCGGTGCAGCCGCGATATTTGGCAATTCCAGCGGTGGTTTTAGAGGAGCAGTCATTTCCAGTTGTCTTAATGGATTTTTGCTCTGTCTGCTGCCGGCTCTCACCTTACCGCTCTTTTCTTTTTTGGGTGCCGAAGGAGTGACATTCGCCGATCCCGACTTTACTACCCTTTCCGGATTACTTTGGCTTATTTTCCGCTGGTTTTAAACTAAACCGATTTATGAATCTTTAAAAATAACTCATCTTAAATAGATTGGGTTCTAAATGAGGAGGAATGATTCATGTTTTATTACGATCAAGATATTCAAATGGACACAGTAGACAATAATACGACCCGGAAAGTGTTGGCCCACAGTGACCAGTTGATGTATGTCAAAGTGATGTTTGCTAAAGCTCAAACTGGGGAGATCCTGTTGCATAAGCATGTCCATGAACAGGTCACTTATGTATTGAAGGGAAGCTTTAAGTTCATGATCGATCATGGCGAAACCAAGGATGTGCAAATTGTTAAAGAAGGAGACAGCATTCATTTTCCATCTGACACTCTTCATGGCTGCATCCCGCTGGAGGATGACGGAATTCTGCTAGATGCATTTACACCAGCACGTGCGGACTTCTTATAAATCTCCTTACTAAGCACGGCTCTTATTAAATTGGAATCCGCTACATTTCATTCTGATCTTTTTTAGAAGAAGACCTGCAAGTATGTTATATTTAACAAACGGCAATCGTGATAAACAGCAGTGTAGTGATTTTTAGAAAAGGATGAGATTATTTTGGAAAACAACGAAACTCAGCAGGAATTTGCAGAAGTATATGAGCAGCTTAAGGTGGCTGCAAACCGAACCTCCGATTGGAAAGCGCGTCTAGCTGCGGTGAATGATCTGGGTGCATGGAAGAACCAGCAGACAATTGACTTGCTGACGCACCGAATGAATAATGATATGGTATATGCTGTTCAGGAAGCCGCTTACCACAAGCTTCAGGAATGGGGAGAAAACGTACAGCCGCCTGTGCGCAAAGAGGGTGAGCTTGTTAAGGGGCTGACGAAGATTCTGGTGCGGATTAAAAAAAGCCTGCCAGCCGACCATACCTATAACGATTTTCGCGAGAAGCTGCACAAGATGAGAGTTGATATTTATGACGCATATGAAGGCGATAAGGGTGCTGAATTTGATCAGTGGCTGGAGCAAAAATGGGCTTCGTTATCCACAAGATAATGTCTGAACCCTGTCATTGAATGTAATGCTGAGGATTATTATTGGTAATGCAAACGAAGTCTTAACAAGGATAAGGTGTTATCTTTGTTAAGGCTTTTTTAATATATATCGTTATTACGTGTTATTTTCAAACGTAATGATTCCAAAGAGTGCTGGTCGTTTTCATTAATCTCTGTTAAAAAGATGCCAACAAAGGGGAACGATGCGCTAGAATAGAAAATAGAAAGCGCTATCATTATCAACTTTTCTGCAATGATTCAGGGGGAGAAGGCTTATGCGTTCAAGGTTCCAACCATTAAACACATTGCGTAATCAGATTTTTATCGGCTTTATATTGGTGATGCTCATTATGATGAGTGTGGCGGGGGCGTTCATTTACCTCAATGTCTCTGACCTGTTAAAAGACAGCGCCGAGCGGCATATTGGTCAGACCGCAGTACAAGCAAGTGGCAGACTGGATGCATTAATCGGCCAGATGGACAGCCTGACGGAACAAGTGGCGAATCATCCATCTGTTCAGCATATTTTGCTGGAGGAGCGCAATGGGGGCAAGGTGACTTTCGGACAGCGTCAATCGCTACTGCAAGTGATGCATAGCTATCAGGCCTATATGCCGAGCGTTGGCTCGCTGGAGCTGTATACTGCCGAAGGGAAGATGTTGTTTCCAATTAGAGAAGGCAGTCTGGAGGACCGTATCGGACAGGCGGACATTCGGGAAGCAAATGAGATGAAAGGCAGGCTGGTCTGGATCGGCATAGATCCTGAAAATCCCCAGTCGCTGCTGGCGATTCGGCAGGTGAGCCTGGTAGATCGCTGGTTTTCACGCGGAGGATATCTGATTACCCGCATGGACCGAAGTTATTTTGGGCTAAATGGTACGTCAGCGACCAATGAAGAAGCAAATGAGACCATGCTGCTTGTAGATCGTGGAGGCGAGTTGCTATCGGGTGAGCCTATGAATCAGACTAATTTATTAGATGTATTGCACAGCAAGACACAGACGGTTCATATTGGAGAGCGCGAGTATGTGAAGGCAGTTCAGCAATCGGAACGGACCGGCTGGTCGCTGCTGATCCTCATTCCAGTTAGCGTCGTCACAGACGGAATTACGGTTTTACGGACGACACTTATTATTTCGGCGTCTCTTGGTGCCGTATTGTTCCTGTTCATGTCTTTTATGTTGTCAACATTGATTACCAGACCGATAGGTCACTTGATTCAGGCCATGCGTCGTTCACGGGAAGGGGCATTGGCCCTGAATCCAGAACCGGCAGCAGCGGTTGAACTACGGGAATTAAATGCAGAGTACAACACGATGATTGTCGATATCAATGAATTGATCCATGTCATTTGCGAGAAGGAGGCTTTACAAAGCCAGACCGAGCTTAAAGCACTGCAAGCGCAGATCAACCCGCATTTTCTTTTTAACACGCTGGATGCTTTTAACTGGTCGCTACAGGAGAAGGGAGAGGAAGAACTTGCCGGGCTGATGGTGTCCATGTCGCGGCTGTTTCGTTATGTGATCGAACCGGCTCACCATGACTCTTGGGTGACACTTGGAGAAGAAATAGCACAAGTCCGTCGTTATCTGGAACTGATGGAGATGCGCCTGGGCGAACGCCTGAGCTGGCAAATTCATATGCCACCAGAGGCAGCAAGAATTCCGCTTCCTAAGCTGCTGATCCAGCCCATTTTAGAAAATGCAATCTTACATGGTGTCGAAAATCGCATCGGCAATGGCCGTGTTGAAATTCGAATCACTCCTTCGGCGAGGTTGGGCTGGACTAAGATCGAGGTTGTAGATAACGGACCTGGAATGACACAGGAGGAACTTGCAGCTGTGCGTACAGCGTTGATGGAGGGATCTGCTTGTCAGAGCAAGGGAACTGGTATGGGACTGGTTAATGTGCAGCGCAGGCTTGCTCTCTATTATGATAGCGCATCTTATCGAACGGACGGCGTGCTGATCCACAGTGCTGTGCAGGAAGGAACTGTGGTCGCTTTTGAAATTCCTGATGAATACGGGGGGCGGTAGGAATGAGTTTTTCATCCAAGACCATTGTTATTGTGGACGATGAACAAAGAACACGTCAGGGGATACATCAGACACTGGAGCAGTGGGCCTCCGGGAAATACCGAATTATGACATCGGGGAATGGCCTGGAGGCATTACATATGCTGCAAGCGGAGAGGGTTCATCTGCTCATTACAGATGTTCGTTTGCCGGAATTCAGCGGGCTGGATTTAATTCGCTCTCTGGAACGGGAGTCATATCGTCCGGCGATTATTGTGATCTCGGGATATGCGGAATTTGATTATGTCCAGCAGGCGCTTCGTCTCGGAGCCGTTAATTACTTGCTCAAGCCGATTGATAAGCAGGAGCTACTGAATGCGGTAAATGAAGCACTTCAGCTGGAAGAGGAACGGCAGCGATACAAGAAGCTGGACAAGCTGGCTGACCCTGTTCTGCTGGAGCTTGACCTCCAAGCGACTACGCTTAGCGATCCGGTACGGCGAGCCTTCGCCTATATGGCGGAGCATCTTCACGACCCTATTACGATGGCACAGACTGCGGCGCATTCACACCTGAATGCGAGCTATTTTAGTGTTTTATTTAAGGAGCAAAGTGGTTTGTCCTTCAGCGAATATCTACACAGGCTACGGATACAACGGGCTAAGGAGCTGCTGCTGCATACCCAGTTGACGATTGCCCAAATCGGTGAGCGCTCAGGCTACCGGACAGATAAATATTTTATTAAAGTATTCAAAGCGACCGAGGGGGTAAGTCCCAGCCGCTATAGGCAGCAGATGCGTAAAGGACCGGAGAATATTGACTGACATATAGGCTGCTCACAACCCAATAAAAGTGGAATTATACCCAATGAGCGTACCCTGTTGGAAGCAGAAATAGAGTGCTAAACTTACAAATGATAACGGTTACAAAAAATATAATTACAATAACGGAGGTCTAACGATGTCCAACGAGTATTCAGTTCGTAAGCGTTCACATCGAAAATGGGTTGCTGGGTTGACCCTGCTGCTGTCATTCATGCTAGTGCTGTCCGGTTGTGGTGTTGGTAAGGATGGGCAAGGCGGTTCCAGTGGAGCTGGGGGCAAGGTTACGCTCAAAATGATGCACCTGTGGCCAGAGGGAAGCTCGGCACAGCAAAGCAAGCTTGTAACTCAGATTATAGATCAATACCAAAAGGATCATCCGAATGTCGTCATTCAGCAGGAAGTGCTGGAAAATGAACAATACAAAAACAAACTCAAAGTGCTGTCAGCTTCCAATGAATTGCCAGATATCGGCATCACTTGGGCAGCGGGCTTCATGGAGCCTTACGTTAAAGGTGGATTATTTACACCGATGGATGACCTGCTGCAAGGTTCCAAGCTGAAGGACAAATTCGTACCGGGAACGACCGATGCCTATGCGCTGGATGGTAAAACGTATGCGCTTCCGATCGAATTGAACATAACACCTATTTATTACAATAAAGCCATATTCCAAAAATACAACTTGAAGGTACCTGCGACATTTGATGAATTTAAGCAGGTGGTGAAAACACTTGTAGATCATGGAGTTGCACCGATTGCATTGGGCAATAAAGACCGCTGGACGGGTTCGCTTTGGTACATGTATCTGGCAGACCGTATAGCAGGTAGCGAAACGCTGAAAAAAGCAATTGACGGCTCAGGATCATTCGATGACCCTGGTTTAATTCAGGCGGCCTCCGAAATTCAGACGCTGGTGGATATGAACGCCTTTAACAAAGGATTTAACGGCTTGTCCAATGATGAAGGAAAATCCGAGTTTATGAACGACAAAGCGGCGATGTATTTGATGGCTACTTGGGAGCTGCCGAATTTTACGACTAATCCCGAAATCCCGCAAGCGTTTAAAGATCAAGTCGGCTTCTTTAAATTCCCGATGGTTGCAGGCGGCAAGGGCAACGAGAATAGTTGGGTAGGAGGTCCGGGAGTCGGCTTGTTTGTTTCGGAAAATTCCAAAGTAAAAGAAGAAGCCAAAGCGTTCGTGGAATACTTCGTAGAAAAATGGGGAGAGCAATCGGTTACACAGGCGGGCGTTATTCCGGCGACGAAGGTGGACACCTCTAAAGAAAAATTGCCCAAGCTGTATGTCGACCTGCTGAATGGACTGAACCAAGCCAGCAACATTACATTGTTCGCTGATGTACAAATGAAGCCGAATGCAGCGCAGGTACATTTGAATATGATTCAGGCGTTGTTTGGTAAAGCGGTGACACCGCAACAATTTGCCGACCAGCATAAGGCTGCCATCGAGAAAGGAAATTGAAATTGACCACCTAAGGAGGTCTGACCGTGGAAAAGGTCATGTCCAATAAGCTCGTCATTGCTCTCTATGTGTTGCCTTCCCTGCTGCTGTTATTTGCCGTGATTTATGTGCCCATCGTACTGACCGGCTATTACGGCCTGAATCAGTGGAATGGAATCGGCCCTATGACTTTCGTAGGGCTGGATAACTATCAACATTTGTTCACAGACGCGGCATTCTGGCAAAGTGCTTGGCATTCGCTGCTGCTGGCCTTGTTTTCAGGCATCAGTCTGATCGGTTATCTGGTCGTTGCAATGATTTTGTCAGGAAAAATCAAGGGAGCGAACCTGCTGCGGAAAATTTATCTGATTCCCATGCTGCTGTCTTCTGTAGCGATCGCTCAATTGTGGCTCAAAATGTATCATCCGACCAACGGCGTGCTGAATTCTTTGCTGGCATCAGTCGGAGTTCACAACCCGCCCGAGTGGTTAGCTAATCCGTCGCTGGTGCTGCTCGCCTTGTTCATCCCGATTATTTGGCAATATGCAGGCTTTTATATCCTGATTTATTATGCTGGGCTGAAAAACATTCCCGAAACGCTGATGGAGGCTGCCCGCATCGACGGAGCCAGTGCCTGGCAGATTGCGACGCGTATCAAATTGCCTCTGCTGCGCGAGGTGATTAACGTGACGATCATATTGTCGATTGTCGGCTCGCTCAAATATTTTGACCTGATCTACGTTATGACGGACGGTGGGCCGAACGGGGCCAGTGAAGTGATGGCTTCGTACATGTACCACCAGGCGTTCCGCAGCTTCGATTTCGGATATGGCAGCGCTACAGCCTTTGCCCTGCTGCTCATCTGTCTGGTTGCTACGTGGGTGATTCGCAAGGTGACCGCTACTAGTGACACCATCCAGTATTCATAGAACATTCATGCAATTAGATCATGGGTAACAAAGGACAGGAAGAGGGAGGAAAGGATATGAAAACCCAGGCAGCCGCCAACTATCCGCTTGGAGTCGCTACTCGCGGCAAAATGTTAACTCGGGTCGGTTATGCCGCTTTGTATATACTTTTGATCATCTTAGCGGTGACGCAGCTTTTACCGCTGGTGTGGCTGATGCTTTTTTCGCTTAAAAATAATCAGGAAGTGTTTAACCTTCCACCGTTTGCACTCCCGTCCCAGCCGCATTGGGAAAACTATATGAATGTGTGGACCAGCGGCAATATCGGACGGTATTTCTTCAATAGTGTGTGGATTACGGTCATATCTGTGGCGCTGACCGTGCTGCTTGCCAGCTTTGTTACGTTTGCCATTACACGTATGCGGTGGAAAGGGAGTCAGCTGGTTCTCGGGCTCTTTATGGTCGGACTCATGATTCCGGTCCATTCCACCTTGATCCCGCTATTCAGTATGTTTCTCAAACTGCATCTAACAGATACTTCAGTATCCATCATCCTGTCGTATGTCGCTTTTAATCTGCCAACAACGATGATGATCTTGCTGGGATTTTATTACGCCCTGCCCCGTGAAGTGGAAGAAGCGGCCGTTATGGACGGCTGCTCCGTCAACCGGATGTTCTTCCGGATTGTGCTGCCCATGACCACCCCCGTCATGGCAACGACGTCTATTATTAATATGATCTACAACTGGAACGAGTTTATTTTCGTCAATACGTTCATTAGCTCTGACGAAAATAAAACACTGACCGTCGGCGTTCAGAACTTTATCGGACAATATACGACCGACTGGGGAGCAATCGGAGCCACGCTGATGATCAGCATTTTGCCCATTTTGCTCGTGTTCCTCATCATGAGTGACCGGATTGTGGAAGGGATCGCAGCCGGGTCGGTTAAAGGGTAAAGCAAATTCCCCTGATTAGAAGAGTACCCCCTAGTGTAGACATTGGAACAAGCCTCTTGGTTTGTCCGGTGAATGCTAGGGGGCATTTTTTTGTGAGTTTAGTTTGTGGTGAAGGGAATACATAAATGAATCAGTGCACGTTTAAAGTGCAGTAGGCGTAATTGCTACAATTAGAATGCTGATGCTTAAGGACCTTCTTAGAAAATAAATAGTGAGCAAACAAGAAGGGGATGAGGCTATGTTAATTTTGGTAAGTAGATCTTTATCTCCTAATAAACATGAAGCCTGTTGTTCGCTGGCCAGCTTTCGATTATAGCATTATATTAAAATGTGGAGAGTGAGTTTATATTATGTTAAAAAAACTAAGATTACTCTTTCTATTCTACTTATGGCTGTTTCCATTCCAAGCTTGGCTGCAAATGCTCAAGGTCAAGAACCTTCGTCGAATGAGTTTAACCAATACATTAAAGACGCTATTGAGCAAGAAATCCAACTGGCGGCTCCTGCGGCTGCAAAAGGGATATCAACATTAAGCAACAAAGATTTTGATCATTCTGTTGATAGCCTTATGGAAAAAGGAGTACTTAAACAGGATACAATTCAAAAAATCGAAAAGTTGCAGGATGCCGAAGTGGTTATATTGAATATTGACGAAACTGGCGATCTGGTTGATGCTACTTCTTCCAAACAAGGAGATATTAAAGACCAATTTGAAAAGAAAGTTACCGATGCAACTTATAAAAGCGATGAGCTGGGTGAGTGTAAAGTGAGCGACCATAAAATTACCCTTCAATCTACTTTATCGAATAGAGGCAATACTGTTGGAAAGGAGACAGGAGCATTTCATCGACTTCAAACGCCAGCTAGCAATTCATCCATCGTGTATAATGGTGTAATGGCAGATTCTATCACCCTACCAACTTACGATATTGCAAATGCCGATGATGATAATGAAGCTGCTTATATGTATACAGGAATAGATGGAGTCGCGGAAGTTGGGTTTGAGGGTTTGAGATCTAAGACTACTCCAGCCGGGTGGTATCCTGTTTTCCATGCAAAGGTACTCCATACTGTCAACGAAGGAGATGACAACGGCTATAGCCAGCCGAATTCTAGAGATATAACCTATGTTTATAGATCTAAAAGATTTGATAATGGTGCTACTATAAATGGATACAAAGTATTTTACTATGCTGGAAAATCTGATGAGCCTACTTTAACCATTAGAGAGCAAATTAATTATTCCAATATCTATGTGGTTAAATTTAATGGACTGGGTACGACTGGACGGTCTGTTAAGAGAGTGACTGCTATAGCTATGAATGGAGTATCAAATAGTGCTACTTCTTTTAAGCATGGATTCACATCTGCTATTTGGAATAATATGCGCCTTTTAGTAAATAACAGCGCTAGCGCGAAATATCCCCAAAATGTAACCAATTTAAATGATGATGTGTGGGATCATGGTGGAAGAATTGATTATACGAATAGTAATAGTGTCGAGAAGTACTCATTCTATGCCCGATAAAATATAATATTACAACATTCTAAATGTAATAATTGGAAATTTAGTTTATTGGGCAGTTGATCCAAAAAAATCGAAGAGGTTCTGGTTAATGAATGGAGAGAGGTGATACACTATGTTAAAACGTATAATTTTGCCCTTAGCTTTTATCTTTGTGTTCCTTTCTTCTGTCTCAGTTGAGAGCGCACATGCGGGATCTAAATTTAGTTATAATGTTGAAGTTTCTGTAAATAACAGCACTTTGACATTAGATCCATTTAGAGAGAAATCCACAAACGAAAATAATAGCATTTTGACAACAGACGTCAGTCCGTATATAGAGAGAGCCACCAACACAGTATATGTCCCTATTAAATTCATATCTGAGGGCTTGGGAGAGTCTGTCTCGTGGAACAGACTTAAACAAGAAGTTACAATTAAATCGAAGAATGGTACAATTATACGATTAACCGTGGGTAGCAAAATTGCATACGTGAACGATGAAGAAAAGATGATGCCAAGTGCTCCCGATATGCCGGAATATCCAAATCGGGTTATGGTTCCTCTTAGATTTGTTTCGGAAGTTCTAGGAGCTACAGTAAATTCAACTACGATCAATGGAACATTACATGTTGACATTAAGAAATAATGCTTGATAGTTTAATGGGTAACAAATCAATTGCTCTTAAAGTCTTGTTGTAGAGTTTGAGGAACAATAATAAATTTTAATGTCTGGTAAAAAAAGTTTGGAACAGAGGGGAAATTCCCCACGTCTTTATACTGAAACCCGCTCATTGAGCGGGTTTTTGTTTTTAATCACTTTTAATTTTAGACCAAATGTAGATATGAAATATTAAGGCATCGAGTTTGGTGACCGATCTGACGTAGCGCATTTTCCATCCCGTAGTTTTAGTGTGTGTATGCTAACTCTGTTGGGGGCAAGCATTATTTTTAGCTGGAAGAGGCTATTCCTAACTCATAGTCAAGTTAATTTGTGTTTGTTTTAACGGTAGTCATGTATGATCTTGTCGCTGGGGTCGCATACATTTTTACACCATAATATTATTAGACGCAAGTGATAACTTCATAATATGTCCATCTCAATTATTCTTCTAACATATCAAGAAAACTATTTACATTATCAGCGATTTTTTCTGTAACTGGATCATATTCGTCTGACTCCTCATTGTACCAAATACAAATTACTGGGTCGGTCTTACTTTCGCTAAAATCTAGACAAATGAAATCACCTGCAAATAGGGCTGCAAATGGTACTAATTCAGCACCTGTTATGTCTCCATCGGAAAGTATCCTTTCATCTAACTGACTGAAAACAACCTTGATGTCATACATCCCTTTGTCATGCTCGCCTGGATTGTCCAATAAACAAAGAAAACGATCAACTACATACCTATTAGATTTATATTCAAAGAATCTAGTTATTGGAATAGCACCATTCTTTTTTGATATAAATTCTTTGAAATCTTTAGGAAACCTAATTTTGAAATTCTCTTCCACACGCATAATTAAATTTCTATCTGGAAGAGGGAAAATTATACTTTCATTCTGTATTTTTAAAATATTTCACCTCTCAAATTAATGTCGTGGATCGTCTGCCCAGTTTCCTTTTGTTCTTCCCCCATTATGCTTGGTGATGTTATGAAATACCTAACTGGACTAGGGCTAAGACAATAACAAAAACAAGCCAATGATGGTAGTATCTAACCATAATGACCTGTTCAGTGTATTTGTTAAATAGGATATCCTTTTTTAGCACTTTCGTGTGTACATTTCATCTCTCAATTTATTTGAGGAAGTTTTATAAAACATTCCATTATATCATCAGTAGCACCTTCAACACTTCCAGCCCCTGCAAAATTAGGTCCACTTGGACTTAGACGCCCGACTTATTTGGGCTGGGTGTAGTCTATTCATCACGTGCTAACATGAACTAGAAAAACACTACTCTTTTAGCATTCCAAAAAATTCAGATATATTTGGGGCGACCCTTTGTGTCACAGGAGAAAACTCCTCCGACTCTTCATGAAACCAAATAACTACAGTAGGCTCTTCCGTTTCTCTAAAATCCAAACAAATAAAATCCCCTGAAAAAAGCGCCGCAATAGGAACTACATTCATCCCCACTAAATCTTCGTTATCAGTTAATCTATCACCTATCTGAGTAATAATAACTTCAATATCATACCATCCACTAATAGGATCAGCTTCACTATCATTCAATATACAAAGAAATTTTTCAATTATATATTCATGATGACCAAAACTAAACACATTCGTGATAGGTACAACTCCATTACTTTCCTTAATAAAATTCCTATAAGTTTCAGGAAATGAGACTCTCAAGCTTCGCTCAACTACATTCAATAATTCGTCGGTTGGTAATGGAAAAACAATTGTATTAACATCCAATCTCACTGTTTTCACTCCCTATTCTTATCTTTTAGCATGTGCCCAACCACCTGGAGCCCTTCCACCCTTATGATTTATGGAATTATGTATTCCAAAAGGTACTAATTCCATTCTACCGTCAATTTCAGAATGATGCCATGTTGTTCCAGGTGGGCGTGTTCCACCTGGAAGTTGTGAATCAAGCCATTGGAACTGTTTAGGATCAGATTTCTTCCAATAGTCTTTCGGCAACTGTAAAATAACAGGTTTCCCCTCTAACTTTATGATTAAATCAGCTTTCTCAAAATCAGGATGTCTTGTACCAGGCTTCATAGGTACATCAGGTATTTTCTCTAGTTCTTTCGCTCGTTCTCTAATTAACTTAATTTGCTTTTGTGTTAGAGTATCTCCCCCTGGTACATTTCTCCACTTCCAGGGGACGTTTGAGTTAACTTTCTCTGCATAAACTGTAGCAAAGTCATCTAATACTTCATCAAAATTCTTATTACCTGACAAGAAACCATCAATGTTTTTTAAATATGGTTGCTTACTACTACCACTGCCACCTTCTCCCGTGCCTTTAGTGCTCTTACCACCTGTGTACTCTCCTGATTCTAACGCATCAATCTGCTTTTGTCTCTCAGGCGAAATCTTTGCACCGGAACCTTTAGAATGTGGGATGTCAGGACCAGGATCATGAAACCGATAATGACCACCAGCAGTTGCGAAGATGGGTGACCTTTTAGTTAAACGAATATTCATCTTTCTAGATACACTTTGCAAGTAACTACCCAAGGATTCAAAATTGGTTGGAAAACGGATGGCATTTGTTTTGAATTTTCCATCTCCAATCTTCGCCAGAGCAGAGTCGGCCTTTGCTGAATCTCCGAATAAACCCGGCGCGCCACCTTTACCGGCTTTCTTTTCTTCAGTTTCCTTGAGTCCCTTAGATAAGGAGGCTTCTTCTTTCCCCAACTTTCCCAGCTTTCTAACTAACTTTGTACCGCCTTTAACAAACGCATAAATGTCTGCAACACGTTCAACGGCCTTGATGCTGTCGTATCCTGCATCGTAACTTTCCTGTTTGGTATCGGTCAATGGATTAGGGAAGAAATTATTCAATTTTCGCTCAATCGGATCGGGTATGCTTTTTATGCCATCCCATACAGTTTCAAGGTCGTGAACCACATCTTTCTTTGTTTTCTTCCCTTGGAATGAATCGGCAATATAGTTCCAGCCAAACTTCGCACCGTTCTTAATGCCCTCGAGCGTCTCATTGCGCTCCAGAAAACCTTTACCAGTGTAATTTCCCGGCATAACAAGAGGGGTCATTACCATGGTCCCCATATCCACTATATCGACAACCGAGTCCCATACACCGCCTATAAATTCCAAACCCGCATCCCATTCTCCCTTGAGGGTGGCACCTACGTTTTCTTTAGCACGAGCTCCCATTACACCTTGGATTCCCTTTTCAGCGACTTGTTTCTCAAAGTCAGATAAGATCGGATCTGGGTAGTATTGATGGAGGGAAGCTTTAAGCTGGATTTCCGAACTCACGCTGTTGACTTCCTGTTCCAAATCAAGCGTATCCGTTGTTGTATTCAAATGTAAGCCGTTGGTTCCTTGCAGCAGAATACTACCTGCCGAAAGACTAAGACTGCCTGCGGCTTGAATTTGTACACGTTGGGTGCTGTTCAGGCTGACACCGTTATGGGTATTCATGGAGATGTATAGTGATCCTTCCTGCGCACTCATCGAAAGCTCGGAGTTCCCTAAGGAAATTTCTTTTCCTTGTGGATTTGCAAAGGATTTAACCCCAGGATCGGCTGTTTTACGCTGGTGACGTTCTGTAGGTGATTCGATCACGGCACCTTGAGCTACGTGAGATGAGGAGACAGCAACACTAGATGGTTTCGTTCGGACCGATTGTATGACCATCGCATCGTCTTCGTCTGCACTTGGAAAATACAGCTTCACCTGTGCACCCTTTTCCGGCATCAGATACCACACCTGATTCCCTTCTGCAGAATAGGGGAACCACTGGGCATCCCTTGGATTTTGATGACCGTCTATATCCAGATGCAACCGAACCTGATTCCGGCTGACCTCCAGTATTTTTCCTTCGATAGCCGCGCCAATGATCGTTCGATTATAGATTTTAGGGACCTTCAAGCCCGCCGACAGGGCACATTCATACGACCAAGTCATCAAGCCACGAATCAATTGACCCTCACGTTTGGTGATGACGTAAGTTTCGTGATTGCGTTCAACTTCATCTCCCAATTGCAGCATTTGATCCCACTCAAAGGTATACCGAGTGTAATCTCCGATGTTTGCAGATCTCCAGCCGTTCGCCTCCTGATCCAGATAGGGAGCGATCTTGCGTTGTAACGAAAAAGGAACCTCTTTCAAATGAATATGCTGCCTGGCTTGCGGGATTCCGATCCAAATTTGCGCATGGTGTGAAACGATATTGGGGACGAGCAGGGCTCCCACATGCGAAGCCAGCCGTTTTAAAAAAGTCCAATCCGTCTCCTGATATTGCATGATAAACTGGCCTGTCGCTTTTTTCTCAAAAGCTTCATCGATCTTATCCGAGCCTTTATAATCGGCCAGTACTGCATCTACAATCCCCACATATTTTTGATTGATATGTTGAAAGGAACGGTTTTTGAGCTGCGTATCCAGCTTGAAACTATGAGATATGATGTCGAGGGTCACCAAGACCTCCTGGTGCGTGTGCTCCACATCTACGCAGTATAGTTGCCCTATGAATAAGGGATGCTTCTGATCTTTGGCATCGGAATACCATAGCTCAACTTCGTCGTCGCTACTTGCTTTAGTAATGATCGTGTCTGCTTGATTGCCCTCCAAGACGCCCGTGATCTTCAGTCTGGCATGTTCTCCGAACTCGTGATTTATATGGACATTACGAAGACGCAGCTTGCCATAGGGCCAGGTAACATGTAGATGCTGATAGGTAAAACGGTCTTTCGCTACGATGTTCATTCCTGAATCTCCTTGCTTGATAAAGTCAACTGTCTTGCCCGTCATCGATGATCGAGATGATGCCCCCACCACTAGGTCCTATCGCAGAAGAGAGGGTACCATCATCACTGGGGTCTATCATGAAATTGAACGTATTAGTCAGAACATCTTGGCAGCTACACATTAAGGTCGAATTGTTGAGTAAGGCGGGTGCCCCCTCGATCAATACGTCTTCTTTCCCACCGGTCCACTTGGACCCAAATGCAATCTCAGGTTCGCAAGGAAGACCATGCTTCAATTTACACAGACCAAAAGCATTGATTTTGCTAATATTGGCTCCACAAATGGCATCGTCCACGTTCAGAACGGGCTTATCTTTAATGAAGACACCATGGCTGTACATCATATTAAGCACACCAGGGTCTGTACCTTGACTGCACTGTAACTTGGCTCCTCTCACCACATAGGAATGTTCTCCGCTGAGAGCCCCCTGGGCCAAAGCTTTAATAAGTAAAGGTAAAAACATATAAGTACCTCCTTGGATAAAGGTATAGAATCAAGTAAGCTCCGACCATGTCGCAGTGTGCAGCATGGCATAGGTTAACGGGACCCAGAGCGGAGCATCCTCCAGCTTAAATTGGTAACTCCCGATCACAGCTTTGCCACGCCAGGAACGCACAAAGACAATCTGATAATAGGGAGAGGGGGAAACTAGAAAAATAGCTTCATAGCAGCCAATGATGGTATCTTGAATAGAAAGAGCCTTTTCATCCACAAGCTTCATACTTGGTTGTGCGCGACTCGTTTGCTCAATCAGCTGTTGTTGATAGATTTCTATTTGCGTAGGGTCAAGTGCTTGCCCGCTTTGGTGCAGACCGAACAGGATTCCCCCCAGCTTGTCCTGAACAACGAAGCTTTTCGACGAAGCTACCGTCTGTCCTGCTCGAACTTCTGGAATAAGAGAGTCAGGCAGAGAAATGGTGAGTTGATTTTCAAAGACAGGAAGGGTTTGAAACCGAATTTCCTGTCCATCTGCCAGCGTTAGTGAGCCTTTCGAAATTCCCTTCATCGCTTCTTCAATAGATATCATCATCCAGCTTTCATCGTTTTCTGCTGTACTTAATTGCTCTTTCAATATTTGTTGGTGATGCAGTTTTAAAAAAAATTCATCCCAATGCTCCGTCAAGGTTGAACCTCCTTATAAGAGTTCTAGCTTTTGTAGCTGAAAACCACTCAAGCTCCGCCGCAGCAAGCTTTCAGCCGCTTCCAAGCTAACGATGAAATAAGGTTCTCTCACGTTGGAAAGTCGGAAAAAATGGTGTCCATTCACCTTTTGACTATCCAGCACAAGTCGTTTTAGGGTTTGGTCGTGCGGATAAAATTCAGTCTGCTCTGAAATGCCATCCACAGAGGAAATGGATAAAATCCAATATAATTCCTGACGGCTAGGTTCCCGGTTCACGATATACACCTGCTTAAAACGAGCTTGTGTATTGTATAATTCTAGAATTTGTTTCATAGGATCGGAAAATAGTGGTTGGGAGGTTGAAAACGGGAGCCAGTCCGTATACTCGGCATCTTCTGTCGCATGAATATCTAAAACCTGAGCTGGAGGCATACCAACGAATGGCGTTTTAAAAAGGTCTAAATTCATCGGTTCCATGTTTCGGGATACACGATGATCATCGACCAGCACATAATAATGGCGCATACATATTCCTCCTTATTCCGCCCACATAATGGATTGACACTGTGCTTCGCTTAGTTTCCAATGTTGTTGGTACCTTCGCGGGACAAGGGTTCCTTGCATCGAAGCCCCCTCAAAATACGCATGTTCAAACGAATGTACATTCGTAAAATCGGCCCCATCCAGGATGGAGTGTTCAAAATGAAGGCCACATAACCCCGGAACCCGAACTCCATGTTCCCGATAAGGCTGTCCGCTGGCACCGCAGAAATGGACACCCTTTAGATTGCTATATCTAAAATCTGCGTCGGTCAGTAAACATCCCTGAAAGCTAGCTCCTTCTATATTTGCTCGTTGCCAGCTGCTCCCGATTAATATACAGGTATGGAACTGGCTTTCCCGTAAGTCACTATGGTTAAAATCGTTATAACGCAAATCTTTTTGCATCAGCTGAAGATGGGGAAGAGAGAGCCGCTTTAGGTTTTCGTAAACAAAGGGTTCTTCTTCACTGGAGTGAATCAATTGCTCTCTCACATGATCTGCAAGAAGTGCTTCCTGATCTTCGACGTATAGATTCTCGCTGATATCCTTGTATTCGCCCGTTCGGATGACTACACGATCAGCTTTATGAATAGCGAGATACTCAGGCATTTGAACCACTTCTGCCATGCCTAAGCGCAGGAGGGAGTTCACAAACTGGTGAAACAAAGGAGCGGATTCCAGTATCAATCGTTCAACGTCCACTGAAGTGATCGTCCCCATATATATTTTTCGTTCCTGCTCCAAGGCTTCCAACATGGTACTCATCGGTCCATAAGCCCATGATGCATCATAGGTTAACTTGCAATCGGAATCATCTTCGTACCATTCAGCAGAATAAGCCTCGACCATATACAGGTAGGATTGCTCCAGCATCTGAGTGCGTAAGAACGAATAGTGAATATATCCAATGGGTTCTTTTTGACCTTGTTGCTGCATGTTCAAAATGTGTATACACAAATCCCTGAACGATTCTTTGAAGTCGGAGATCAGTTGAGCTTGGTAGCGGTGAAATATGGCTTCCAGCCTGTCCAACTGAATGTCCAGCAAAGGTGTAAAATGATGCTCTTTAAAATGGTGTAATGCCGCTTGTTTATTCATCTGCTAGTTCTCACCTTCCGTTAGTTCATCTTAATTTCCGTGCCGGAGAAGGTGGTTTTGTCATCCAACGTGATCGTATTGCCTTTACCAGACAGCTCAATTTTTCCGGCGGAAAGCTGGATGTTACCGGAACTCATTACAATATCTGAAGCCGCGCTAATACTCACATTTTTTCCGCTTACAATATCAATGCCCGTTTTATCGTTAATGACAATGGACATGCCATTGCCAGAAATAACGATTTGATCTGGGGCGAGCATGATTTCTTTGCCGTATTTGGTTCGCAGCGTCTTAATGGCAGGATCAGCCATTCGATCTGGCGCAGGAGCTGCCGCGGACAGTGACGAAGAAGACTTTGATCCAGCAGACGAAGCAGAAGCTGTGGTATGTCCAGAAGTAGTAGATTTTCCCCCGGAAGGTTGTGGTTCTCTTTTAACCGAGCTGATCGCATATCCCTCTTCTTCCTTATAACTGGGAAAATAAATGCGGATGCTGTCTCCATCTTCAGGCATGCAATACCAGCCCGTGTTATCCGCAGAGGCATAAATGGTAGAGTAGGGAAACCAGTAATCCGTGTTTGGATCTTGCTGATCGTCCATATCGAGCTGGGCGCGTACTTTGTCCCGACGAACGCTCAGTACCTTGCCTTGAATGGAAGCGCCGATAATGGAGCGATTGTAGTCTTTGATCGGACGTAAACCGCTTCGTGGTGACAGCTTGGCTGTATGGGTCAGTACTCCGTCCTTCATCTCCGTTAGCACCTCAGCTACGATCAGTTTATGACCTTGAAAGGTCACTTCGTAGCCAGGCTCCAGCAATTTCTCCGTCTCGACCTCATACTGGATAAAATCCGCATCACGTACGCCGGGGATATGGTTCTCCGAGGCGGTTTGAAAATCCGCGACCCGTTTGGTGACTTTATAATTGGTAGATTGTATTTCGCCCTTACTGAGTCCCATAGGTAGGCCAAAATAAAACTTGGGAACTCCGTAGCCCACCGCAGGAATGAGCGGAGAGTAAAAGTGGGAGGCCATCCGTTTCAGAAATTGCCAATCGGTTTCATCATATTGCATGATAAAAGTGCCGATGGTTTTTTTTTGGGACACAACATCCATCGCTTCTGCTTTGGAATAGTCCGATACAATACTTTCAATCAGTCCTGTATAGGTGAGGTTAGGATTCTGGAAAGAGCGTTGATGGCGCTTAATATCTAACTCGTAGGTATGAGAGATGGCTTCGACGGTCAGGTAATGGACCCCGTGGACGACTTTTTCCTCCACATCCAAGGCAATGCCTCGAAAAAGGGGCTGTCGATTGCCATTTTTGTCTGTAACAAAAGCTTTGACTTGGGTTTCTTCGTCAGAAGCACGTACATACAGCTCTCGCTTTTTCTCTGAGATGATGCCTGTACAGATCATTCGGGCATGGTCATTGACTGTTTTTAAGATTTTAAGTTCATGAAGGCGGACGAACTCATAAGGCATGATTTCGATATGACCGTATGTCACGATATTTTCCATAGGTGTCTCCTTCTGTAGTTGTGTTTAAAAAGAGGAATTATAAATCCAGCATATGTATTTATCGGTTAAAAGAGAGAGTTAGTTTACAGAATGACCCATTCATTATGGTATTTACTATGTGTAAATCTGGAATTAGAAGATATGAGAGGGAAGTATAAGATGGAAAAAAGCATATAATAGGTGGTATGAGGGAGTATAAAGTGATATTTATAAAAGATTGAGCTTTAATGAGAGAGGGGGGGCAGGTTATGCCAAAAAACGATAATATGCTGGCCATTTTATGGATGCTGAATTCAGGTGTAAAAATGACGGCGAAACAAATATCCGAAAAGTTAGAAATAAATATAAGAACAGTTTATCGGTATATTGACGCTCTATGCGCCAGTGGAGTGCCAATAATATCCGACACGGGTCATCATGGCGGGTATAGCTTGCTGAATAATTTTATTAGAGCACCCTTACTATTTGATATGGAGGAAAAAAAGGCACTCCTTCATGCTGCTGTTTTTGCAAAAGAAGCTGGATCTCCTTTAAGTGAGGCATTAAGCAGTGCGACCTCAAAATTGAAAATGTATTCGAATCAAGAGCAAGAAAGTATACTTAGCCGTCATTTAGCCGGATTTGAAGTGATAAATCGCATAGGAGATCCTTCTCTTCAGCCGATATTGGCAGAATTGGAGCAGGCTGTAGCCAACCAATTCTCTGTCGAAATGGATTATCGCACGAGCCATGAAGAACAACCCAAGAATAGAGTGATAGACCCCTATGGAATGGTTTACTGGAACAACAAATGGTATACTGTTGCATTTTGTCACCTAAGAAATGAGATCCGTAGCTTTCGGGCAGAACGGATTTTACAGATCAAACGCACTCCAATCCTATTTAAGCGTCCTGAGGCTTTTTCAGCTCGTGAATTTTTTATGCAAAATCTGTTACCTGATTTAGTGGGCAAGGACGGTTTAATTTCTTTAATGATCGAAGGCAGATCAGAGGCATTGGATGACTTATGTCTGCATTGGTTTTTGGGGCATCATCTGAAAGAGCGAAGCGCTAATCAAGCATTTTTTTTGCTTGAGGAAAAATCACTTCATACATATGTCCCTTATTTACTCCTACCCTACGGGAAATCCATTCAGATCATCGAACCACAGAGCTTGAAGGAAAAACTTGTTGCGGTTGCGTCGGAGTTAATGGAATATTATCAACGTTAAAAGCTTCACTGACAGCAGATGTCAGTGAAGCTTTTTTATAATGAGGATAATCATGGATCACTGAGGGTTGGTATCACTTGATCAATTATAAAATAAGGAGAACCTGTGAATGAATAGTACGGTATATCTTTATGTATTTGACACCATGGCAGACTGGGAAATCGGTTACTTAACTGCCGAACTGAACTCAGGAAGATATTATAAAAAGGGGCTGGGCCCATCCAAAATAGTTACTGTGGGAATGGAAAGGACTCCTGTCACTACCATGGGTGGATTGACAATCCTGCCTGACATCAAACTGGATGAGTGCAGCATTAAGAGCACAGATGCATTGATTTTACCTGGTGGAAATACATGGACAGAAACCATTCACCAACCGATCTTAAAAATGGTTGAGAGGTGTTTAGAGGAAGGTATATGGGTTGCAGCGATTTGTGGCGCTACTATCGGACTTGCCCAGGCAGGATTGCTGAATTCACGTTCACATACAAGCAATGATCTGGAATACCTCCAAATGACCTGTCCCACCTACACGGGCGAAAAGTATTACAAAATGGAGTCTGCTGTAACGGATGGAAAACTAATCACTGCATCTGGAACAGCTCCGTTGGAATTCACCGTACACGTTTTGAAAGCTCTGGGTGTGTTTTCTTCTAAAACATTAGAAGCCTGGTATAGTCTAAATAAGACACGTGCATCCAAATATTACTATGAGTTGATGAATTCCATCCAATGAAGGTATGCGCATTAAATTGAACTGTTAAGATCATTTAAAGGAGGAGTTAAAATGACTGAAAGCAGAGAATATGTGGGAGTGTCAGGTAAATATACAAGTAAGGGTATACCCAACGGCTTTACATCTATTACCCCGTTTATTACCGTGAAGAATCCTTCGGAAGCGATAGAGTTTTATAAAACAGTTTTCAATGCGAGGGTTAAGGACATTACTGAATATCCTGATGAGAATGGCAATACAATCATTGTTCATGCGGAATTAGATTTTGGAAATGGTTTTTTGCAGCTGGGAGCAGCGAATCCGACATATCAATTGGTTTTGCCGCCAGATGGAGATAATGCGTGTTATTCTTTCGGAATTTACGTTATGAATGTGGATCAGATCATTGAAAAGGCAGTAGCAAGAGGAGCGAAAGTAAGGGAACCCGTTACAAACTTTGTTTCAGGGGATCGATTCGCAAGTATATTGGATCCTTGTGGAGTAAGATGGTCTATTATGACCAGGATCGAGGATTTGTCCGAAGAAGAAAGCAGTCGTAGGGTTGCTGAATGGGCCAAAAGCTTTAGTGGAGAATAAATGCATGCGATCACTTTTTGGTAAAACGTATTAATCAGCACATTACATGCCGTTTTCTGCGCCATCGTCACGCGACCTTACAAGAGTGTTAGGCAATTGTCATCTAGATCAATGGTATCAACCTAGTTGCTCCTCTATACTAATCCATTGATAGGATTATTTGTTAAGGGGGAGTTGGCGTGAGGTTTTTTGAAATGCTGCTATTCTTTTCAAGCGCTTGTTTGTTGGCACTCCTGTTCATTACCAATCAACGTATCCGAAGATCAGCTTTGCTCCTGACAAGTGGAGCAAGCTCCATTTTTTTAGTGATACATTTGCTTGTCGAAGGATATAGGATTCAGCTTTTATTTTTATACGGATTTACGATCCTGATACTTTCGCTTTCGCTCATAGACGTTTTCATAACGCCGAAAGTCGTTCGGACTGCCTCGCGAATCCGTAGGATGCTAGGCCGCCTTTTTATCGTGATTGGGCTAATCGTAACAGGGTGCTTCCTCTATGTGTTTCCCGTATTCAACTTTCCGGCGCCAACCGGCGAGTTGAAGGTAGGCACACAAGTCTTTCATTTCATCGATCCAAGCCGTGGGGAGACATTTGGCAAAACTGAGACAGGCAAGAGGGAATTGATGGTTCAGGTCTGGTATCCGACTCAAGCTAGCACCGGCAAGTACGCTCCATTTATTCCCGATCCCGAGATTTTACGTTATATGGCTGAGAACTATGGGCTTCCCGGGTTTACGTTTCAACACCTGAAGTACGTATCCAGTCATGCTTATTCGGGAGCCGAAGTCTCTTCGGTACAGACTTCATACCCGCTGATCCTTGCGAATCCCGGCAACGGCTCGTCCAGGTTCCTCCACACGTCGCAAGCCGAAAATCTCGCGAGTCACGGATATATCGTGGCAGTGATCGACCACACCTACAATACATTTGCAACCGAGTTTCCGGACGGTCGAATCACGACCAGTACAACCGATGACTTGTTCTCACCCGACCATGATTACCGGAAGGAAAGCGAAAATCGTGACAAGTTGGGAAAAGTTTTAACCGGTGATGTGGCGTTTACGCTGGACCAACTCGAGCTCATCCAATCGGGGCAGATTCCAAGTCATCTAAAAGGGAAGATTGATCTCGGTCATGTCGGGGTGTTCGGCCATTCCATCGGTGGAGCAACGGCCTATGACGCTTCTTACGATCCGCGAATCACGGTTGGAATAGACTTTGATGGAGGGCTTTATCGACTGCGTGACAGAGAGGGGCTGCGAAAGCCGTTTTTGTTCATCAACTCGGAAAGCTATTTCGAAAAATTAAAAATGGTGATGGATAACCGGGTCTACACGGATGCAGAGCTTAAGCGTATGGGATCAACAAGAGAGTGGGAGGATCAAGTAACGGAAGATAAAAAGTTGGAGCTTGAACGGATGCGCGAAACGGTCGACGAAGGGGGACAAGTCCTCTATATCGAAAATACGGAGCATTTGAATTTTACCGACGTACAGTTCATTTCTCCGATTTTTAAAATGCTGGGCATTACAGGACAGATTGCACCCGAAAGAGCGAATTCCGTTATCAATGCCTACATGCTGGATTTCTTTGATATGTATCTGAAAAATCAAGGCGGAATCTTAATGAAAGGACCGGATAGCCGCTTTCCAGAGGTGAAGTTCGTAACCTCGCTATTATAAATTACGGAACAGGCTGCCGATTTTGACATGCTCCCCTTCAAGTAGACAGGTTTAATAAATAAACTGCTACTTGAAGGGGAGTTTTCCTTTGTCTAAGAAGAACGAATACAATACGATTGAGAAACTAGCCATCATACACATAAAATTTCAAAAATATATTTTGACCTGCTTCACAGAGAGTGGGCCAAAGAGGGGTGGCGTGCCCCTCTTATTTGTGTGATGCTGAATATTTTTATTCATTTACAGAAAGCGTAGCACTTCATTTTCATAATTTAACATCATAAAAGAGCTTTTTTCTCATTCAATGAGCGTGCTATGTTCGATAAAAGCTGAATTGTATTCCTGATTTCATGTTCCGTAGTATCTGGGTGAATTGCACAGATTCGGAGAACCGTTTTTCCATTAAGTTGTGTCGTAAGCACCGAAGCGTATCCATTGGTCACCATTTCTTGGGAAATCCTTTTATTGAGCGAATCTAATTCTTGCTCAGATAATCCAGTTGGTGCATATCGAAAATTAACAATCGCTAACTGTGCGGGGGATACAATTTCCCAATGATTATGTTTTTTGATTTCATCTTCAGCCCATTCTGCGAGTTGAACACCATGCTCTATGGCTTCACTGACAGCATTAGTTCCTAAAGCTTGCAGTGTCACCCATAGTTTCAAACTTCGAGCAGGCCGCGTTAATTCAGGGCCCAGATCCCAATAATTAATATGTTCTTCATTAGTCTCAGCATCTTTCAAATATTCTGGATGTGTGCTGAAGCAGTCTCTGAGCTGTTGATTTTCTTTGGCTAAAACTACGCTACAGGAATAGGTCTGCATTAACCATTTATGTGCATCCCAGGTAATGCTATCTGAACGCGATATTCCGCTCAAAAGGGACTTATATTTCGAAGAAGCCAAAATTGACGCACCGTAAGCTCCATCCACATGTAACCAAATATTATGTTTTTCACATAGGTCAGCAATTTCGTTTAGCGGGTCAATGCTTCCTGTATTGGTTGTGCCTGCCGTGGCAATGATGGCAAAAGGCTTCATGCCAGCTGCCTGATCATCCATTACTTTTTTTTCTAAGGCTGAAACATCCATACGAAAATTTTTATCACTTGGAATCTTTCTGATCTGATCACCACGGAATCCGAGAATGCGTAACCCTTTGGCGACCGATGAATGAGTTTGGTCTGAAACATAAGCAGTTCCAAGGGCATATTCCTGCTCAGATAACTTTGCATTGCGTGCAGCTGCCAAAGCGGTCAAATTGGACAACGATCCGCCGGACAGAAATAAGCCTCCAGCCGTATCGGGATATCCTGCTTGGTCACACATCCACCGGATTACTTCCCCCTCTAGAAGGCTTGCGCTCGAACTCAGCATCCAGCTTCCGGCGTGGGTATTATAAGCGCTGGTCATGATATCTCCTAGCCAAGAGTAAAGAGACATTGGACTAGGAACCAATGCGAAAAAGCGAGGGTGTTGCATAAACGTTTGATAAGAATAGACGTTTTTCCTCATTTCATTGACAACTTCTTTTATCGGTCTTCCTTTTTTGGGAAAACCAATTTCCCGTAAATGAGCTATGGTATCCTCATCTGCAGTGTTGATTACTTTTTGAGAGCGGATATTGTTATTTTCTGCCATGTATGAATGTATGAACTGCTCAATAATTTCACCTAATTGCTGATTTGGTTCTTGATTCATCATAAGCATCTCCATCTCCTTTGTTTAACTTCAACCAAAGTATAATATAACATCTGTTGTCATATTGTGATATTCACCGATTTCATCATTATGTTTGTTTTTAGGCTCTTCGCTATTACGCAAAGTAATTCTCAAAGGCAAAGAGGGCTATAAAATCCCCGTTCAGTGCAAATGCAGGAAACGTGATGTTGGGAATGAGATAGTACTCCAGTTCAAGGCTGGTAAGCAGCTATATAGTGCTGTGTTGCTTGGATGGTAACGACGAGTAATTTTACAAGACAGCTAAGGAGACGAGGGATATTGTAATATAGGGGGGGAACCTTAGTTATCTGAAAATAATTTAATACAAGAATAAATATATAGTACTTGTAAGAAAATTGTTCGAAAACGCTTTGCCAGATGTTGCAACTGAGCTATTTAATGATTTAAAAAATGACTCCAATTAGAGCTCCAAATTCTTGAGGATTTTTATATCCAATGATTCAACTGGGAGAAAAAAATACTGGTGGCCCCTAAAGATGTGTTAGGAGCCACCAGTACAAACTATTTTACGTTATTGTTACATAATATGAGCCAGCTATACTTTTACTGTATACTGTACCAACACTTAAAACAAAGGTGAGCCATTTTTCGATACACACCTTCATTTTGATAAGAATTATTGTCCAATTTGTTCTAAGATTTGTGTGTAAGCATTCCTATAATGATCGGGGTTAGGATCTTCTCCTATTATTTTGGGTACATCAAAGTCAGACAGCAGGAAATGGTGTTTGGGTTGAACTTCATGTCTTGCTAAGCAACTCTTGCAACAGGACAAGGGACAGCCGTCAATTGCAATGATGTCACGTCCCGATTTTGCTGTTCTGACAAGTGGTTTGACATCACCACCAACACCAGCTATGCAGGACATTTCAGCGACTTTTTCTCGATCCATTTGTATAGCGATCATGTTAGCGGTTTGTGCTGCGGAGGAACATCCAGAACAAGAATAGACAAGAGGTAAATCAGTTCTTTTCATCTTTGTACACTTCCTTGTTTTTTCTTTGTGATCCATCAGAGTATCTTTGGTTTTAGATAAAATAAATTTAAAATTGTTTGTATTTTAACTTAAATTTACAGTCTAAACCGTGATCGTGATCACGACAATATTTTTGTGGAATCTGTTATAGGGCTAACTGTATGTATATATAAATCAGCTAGATCTTTAGAAAAAAAGCTTATCCCAACTCATAGATTAAAGTTGGAATAAGCTTTTGAAAGTTTAATGTTTAGGTACACTTAAACTAATCAAGATGAAATTATAGAAAATTAATAGATCATTGTTAAATGAATTTAGGGGCTAGAGAAACTATAGGCTAATACGATCAATGTGCTAACGAATATTTGTGGGTTGTATGATGAGAAGGATCAATCGAATCCCATCTTTAACTCCTTCCATATAGATGGACTGTTTGTCCTGACTTAGCTGATAGCCTATGGCTTCTTCCCATTCGGATAGCAGACATTGGATATCCTCGTTTTGGTTGGTTTTGAATTGATTCATTTGAGTGGATAGATTGTTGCCTCAGATGAACATGAAGCTTGTTGTTCACTGGCGAGTTCTAATTGATAAAATCTCTGGCGTAATGCTTCCAGAAACCAATCTGGCCAGTTTAACATCGCATATTTCCCTCCCGTGGTTGAAGTGTGTGTATGTTAATTCTGATGGGGAGGGATGGCAAGTCATTGTTTTACGTGAAAAACAAGGCTCATTGTAGCAGAATAGCGTCTTTTGAGGTATATATTAACAAATTATAAAAACTACAAGGATGGTCATGTGTTATATGTTATTAGTTTAAATATTTAGTCCAATCGACATTAACGAGCCCTATTAAAAAAAGAATCCCCCCGAATGGTATGAAAAACCAATCAGTGATATTGTTAATTTTGGTTTTACTTAGAACAGAAATATACGCAATATTGTTTTAATTATTCATCCATCTCCCAACGAAAATATGCAGATAGGTTTTTGTATGCCTTATTAATATCATCATCTGTGCACTTATTTATAATACGATTTAATGTTGCTTCAAGTATGTTTTCATTAAAGTCTCTTGCTATAAAATGACCATGCCCGATAATAATATCATTTTGACCTGCCATCCTATCTAACCTTTTAGGACTTATTAGTTCAAATGAAAACATGTCTGATGCTCCATTTATTTCAACAGGTCCGATATCTACATTATAAGTAATATAGAAGTCGTCTATATCTTCCCCCCAATCCTCATACATCTTTGTTAAGGCCTTTATTATAAGCATTTAATTATCCTCCTATTCTAGAATATCAATATGAACATTTCTTATCTGCTTTGATGCCCATGTCTTATTATAGTCGTTATAATTTCGTTCTGTCCTAATCATAGTGTTTTCTTGGAAGTTTGCTCTTACCATATTTTCTCCTGGCTTAAATTGAATTCTAAAAGCTCTCATTCCATCTGCACTTTTAAAACCTATAATTTCACCTGTTGTTTTATCAATAATACTTTCAGC
Organism: Paenibacillus sp. EKM10P; assembly: GCF_011800655.1. Classification (NCBI taxonomy): domain Bacteria; kingdom Bacillati; phylum Bacillota; class Bacilli; order Caryophanales; family Paenibacillaceae; genus Paenibacillus; species Paenibacillus sp. EKM10P. The sequence continues at coordinate 216,244 of NZ_JAALET010000008.1, forward strand.
CTTCTCACCTACCCATGCTTTACCAGCGCTCATTGCCTCTGAACGAGTAGAACTTCCAAGGGTGGATAATCCTTTTGGTGATTGTTTAACTCCAAGAATAATTTGCGAATCCGTTAAGTCATCCACATATCCAGCGTGCCACCATTTAGGTTTTGAAGGTACAGTTTCTGGTGTATTCTTAAAAGGTTCGGATGCATTTTTTGTGGTGATGCTCTTCTGATCTATTCGCTGTTGGATTCTCCTCACATTTTCTCTTGCGAGCCTAGCGTTCTCAAGTGCCCCTTCTTTACTCATTTTGGAGAATTCATTTTTAAGGGCTCTACCTTCACCACCTCGACCGTCAAGTGGCACTGGCTCTGCAAATATGTTTGCATGGCTCATCCATCGTTGTTCTTCCGGTGTGATGCCCTCTTGATTAGATAGAATCAAAAAATCTCCTTGATAGTTTTGTTTCCAGTCATCGTAGTATTTAAAATCTGGATTTCCATTCGCTGTACGAACAACCCCGTCCTCAGCACGGTAGCTTCCTAGCGGAATTTCAGGTCTGCGATTTTCTAATGAAGACCAATAGACATAATCTCTTTGAATTTTCTCATATTCTTCATCTGTAAGCTCTGGTGGTGCAGCTTCTTTTTTCGCTTTAAGGGCTTTAGCTCTAGCTTCTTTTTCTGCTTTAAGAGCAGCTTCAGCCCTAGCTTTTTCTTGTTCTTTATATTCCCTCAGCATTCTATCTTTAACACTTTTAGGTACCTGTTGATAGGCATGAACCATGGTTTTCGATGTTGTCAGCAAGTTTTGGATCAGCTCTAATCGGCTGCCGGAATGTACTATTTGACGTGCGCTTGTATACACTTTCCCCAGAATCCATTTGCTATAGTAGG
>NZ_JAALET010000078.1:0-463 GCF_011800655.1 Paenibacillus sp. EKM10P
TCGCTTCTCCCCGAACGGCCTGCTCATATCCAGTCGCAAAATCCTCAAACACAATCCGCCATGAAATGCCGTCTACAGCCAAATGGTGAATCGCAATCAGTAAATGATCTCCATCCGTGCAGCGGAAAAGTCCCAACTTCACCAACGGTCCTTCATCCAGATGAATCGAGCTTTGAATGGCATTGGCCTTCGTTTCAATGGTTGCTGCCACCTCTGCAAGGGTTGGCATATCTGTCAAATCCACAACGTCCAGATGATACAGCTCGCCTTCATTCAAACCGCGATTCCACGCTTCATAGCCCTGTTCGGTCTGACGGAAGACCATACGCAAGGCATCATGATGCTCCGTCAGCTTGGTCATCGTTTGACGCAATGCGGCTGCATCGAAGCCTTCTGCTCGATGCAGCATCACCGACTGGTTAAAATAATGCGGCTCTGCCGAGGCTTGTCCAAAGAACCACTG
>NZ_JAALET010000079.1:0-461 GCF_011800655.1 Paenibacillus sp. EKM10P
TCCGGGTACTTCGTCTTGAAGCCCTTGAGCAGCAGCGGACTCAGCGCTTCGCCCCCGAAGATGACGTTGCGAATCCGAAGATCGTACGGATGGTCCGCCAAGACCTTACGCAGCAGCTGGTAGAAGTACGTTGGCGTCTGGTTCAAAATCGTGACCTGTTCGCGGCCCAGCAGCGCCAGGAAATCGACTGGATTTTTCGCTGTGAGCGGCGGTACGATGACCAGCTTGCCTCCGTTCAGCAGCGCTCCGTACATTTCCCAGACGGAGAAATCGAAGCAGAACGAGTGGAACAGCGTCCACGTGTCGGACGGCCCGAAGTCGAATAGATTCTTGTCGTTGAACAGGAGGCGCACGACGTTCTTATGCTCAATCAGCGTTCCTTTCGGTCTGCCGGTCGTTCCCGACGTGTAGATGACATAAGCCAGGTTGAGCGGCCCGGAAATCGGCTCCAGGTTCGAAGC
>NZ_JAALET010000080.1:0-451 GCF_011800655.1 Paenibacillus sp. EKM10P
AGCCGGAGTCCGGCCCGAATGATTTGGCGTATGTGATTTATACGTCAGGGACGACGGGGCAGCCGAAGGGCGTGATGCTGGAGCACCATGGGCTGTGCAATCTGAAAACGTATTTTGATCAGACGCTTCGGATCCGTACGTCGGATCATGCGCTGCTGTTCGCCAGCTACTCGTTTGATGCAGCTTGCTGGGAAATCTTCCAAGCGCTGTTCTGCGGCGCCACGTTATACGTACCAACAACAGAGACGATTTTGAACTACGAGCGGTTTGAGCAGTATATGGCCGATCACCACATCACGGTGGCTGCTTTGCCGCCGACCTATGCGGTGTATCTGGAGCCGCAGCGGATGCCAAACCTACGTATTCTGTTCACTGCGGGCTCAGCCTCTTCCACAGAATTGGTATACAAGTGGAAGGATCAAGTGGCGTACTACAATGGCTACGGTCCAAC
>NZ_JAALET010000081.1:0-449 GCF_011800655.1 Paenibacillus sp. EKM10P
TGTTCCAGCACTTTACGATTGAGCAGCAAGCCCAGCTGATCACCGCGCAGGGCACAGACACCTATACGGTGATCCCTACAGCTGCCAAACAGTCTTACTATCCTGCTTCCTCGGCTCAAAAACGACTGTATATTTTGAGCCATCTGGACGGTGGGGAGGTCAGCTACAATATGCCGGGTGTATTAGTCGTGGAGGGGCCGCTTCAGGCAGATCGACTGGAGGATGCGTTCCGTCAGTTAATAGCCCGCCATGAAACGCTGCGAACTTCCTTCGAAATGGTGGACGGCGAGGTTGTTCAGCGGGTTTACGATCAGGTAGCGTTTGCAGTAGAGCGCCTGCAGGCCCATGAGTCCGAAGCCGAAGCCTATATCGAGTCTTTTGTACGCAGCTTCGATCTTCAGCAGGCACCTCTGCTGCGTGTCCGTCTCATTCAAACCGGACCCGAACGT
>NZ_JAALET010000082.1:0-445 GCF_011800655.1 Paenibacillus sp. EKM10P
TCCTGGAGTATATCGAGCACAGCGGAGCCGCCGGGAAAATGCGGAGTGTACGGCGAGTATTTGCCAGCGGGGAAGCGTTGATGACAGAGCATGTCCGCCGATTTAACCGTTTGCTTGGGACCGAAGGAGCTACGCTGCACAACCTGTATGGACCGACCGAAGCAACGGTAGAGGTGGCGTATTACGACTGTCCTGCGGACCAGGAACCGGAGAGTATTCCGATTGGGAAGCCGATTGACAACGTGAAATTGTATATTTTGGACCATAAAGACCGATTGCAGCCAGTCGGCGTACCGGGCGAGCTGCATATTGGAGGGGACTGCGTAGCCCGAGGATATGTGAATCGGAAAGAACTGACGGAGGAGAAGTTCGTAGAAGACCCATATACGTCAGAGGGACGGATGTACCGGACGGGAGATTTGGCGAGATGGCTGCCGGATGGAAA
>NZ_JAALET010000083.1:0-422 GCF_011800655.1 Paenibacillus sp. EKM10P
GAACGGTTTGGCGCAGATATCCGTATCATCAACAGCTATGGCGTCACGGAAGCGGCGATTGACTCCAGCTTCTACGACGAAGAGCTGTCAAAGCTGCCAAGCAGCGGGAATGTGCCGATTGGTCAGGCATGGCTGAACGCCCGTTTCTACATCGTAGACAGCCAACTGAATCCAGTGCCGATCGGCGTACTGGGTGAGCTATGCATTGGCGGTGCCGGGGTCGCACGGGGATACCTGAACCGTGCGGACCTGACAGCCGAGAAATTCATAGCGAATCCGTACGTGCCGGGTGAACGACTGTATCGCACCGGCGACTTGGCGCGGTGGATGCCAGATGGCAATGTAGACTTTATCGGCCGGATGGACTATCAGGTCAAAATCCGGGGCTACCGGATTGAACTAGGCGAGATTGAAACGGCGAT
>NZ_JAALET010000084.1:0-417 GCF_011800655.1 Paenibacillus sp. EKM10P
CGTTATGGCTTGAGTGCGGCAGATACGATCTTGCAAAAGACGGCCTTCACCTTCGATGTGTCGGTGTGGGAGCTGTTCTGGTGGTCGATGGTCGGCTCGAAGGTGAGCTTGCTGCCCGTGGGCGGGGAAAAGAACCCGGAAGACATCGTCGACACAATTGCCCGCGACGGTGTGAGCACGATGCACTTTGTACCGGCGATGCTGCATGCATTTCTGGAGTATGTGGAGCAGCAGCCACGAGAAGTGATGCAAGCGAAGCTGGGCACGCTGCGCCATGTCTTTGCCAGTGGTGAAGCGTTGCCGCCACAGCATGTGGCCCGGTTCCAGCGGCTCGTGTCGAGCCTGGCCGGGGCGAAGTTGGTCAACCTGTATGGACCAACCGAAGCGACGGTGGACGTATCGTACTTTGATTGCGAG
>NZ_JAALET010000085.1:0-417 GCF_011800655.1 Paenibacillus sp. EKM10P
TATGAAATTCAGGCCCTGACCGAGCAGAAGCAGGACCTGGTGAACCATATTATCGTGTTTGAAAACTACCCCGTGGAGCAGCGCATGGAGCAGATGGGTAGACGCGGGAACAATGGCTTTACGATTGCCAATGCTTCCATGTCAGAGCAAACAAACTATGATTTCAACATTACGGTGGTGCCAGGCGATGAAATCCATGTCCATTTGGAGTACAACGCGCAGGTGTTAGAACGCACAGCTGTAGAGCAAATCCGTGAGCATTTGCTGCATATGATTGAAGAAGCGATTCACCGACCAGATGCGCTGGTGGACGAGCTTGAATTGGTGACTGCTGCAGAAAAAGCGAACATCATCGATGGTTTTGGATCAGTAGGCGTAGCTGCATGGAGTGATGAAAAGGAATCCGAATTGTTGTTC
>NZ_JAALET010000086.1:0-407 GCF_011800655.1 Paenibacillus sp. EKM10P
ATGTACTCGTTTTGCTGCTCTTCCTCCATATCCCGCAAATCCTCAACATACAGTTCACTGCGCTTATTCCGGTACACGACCTGAAGCGGTTCATCTTTCCAGCCGCTGTAGAAGTTCGTGCGCAATACCGTATGCCGCTGCACCAAGACATCCAAACTGGCCGCAAATGCAGCAATATTAAAATGTCCGCGCAGATCAAAGGAAGCCTGTTCAAAATACGCTCCCGATTGCGAATCCATCAGATTGTAAAAGAGCATTCCCTTCTGCATCGGCGTCAGTGCGTACACATTTTCCAGCTCACCGATACATGCCGCTTGTTCCGCAATCTGCTCCAGCTCTCCAGTCGTTAAGCCTTTGAAGGATACATCACTTGGCGTCAGTTCCGGTTGTTCCTGAGCGGTGCAATG
>NZ_JAALET010000009.1:0-200405 GCF_011800655.1 Paenibacillus sp. EKM10P
TTGGGGATTAGCCAAGCGGTAAGGCAACGGACTTTGACTCCGTCATGCATAGGTTCAAATCCTATATCCCCAGCCATCTTATGCGGACGTGGCTCAGCGGTAGAGCATCGCCTTGCCAAGGCGAGGGTCGCGGGTTCGATTCCCGTCGTCCGCTTAGTTATATTCTGGCGCCATAGCCAAGTGGTAAGGCAAAGCTCTGCAAAAGCTTTATTCCCCAGTTCAAATCTGGGTGGCGCCTCCATAATTAAATATGCCGGCGTGGCGGAATGGCAGACGCGCTCGACTCAAAATCGAGTGGGAAACCGTGGAGGTTCGAGTCCTCTCGCCGGTATTAACTAAAAAAGTTCATTAGAGACATTCTCTAATGAACTTTTTTTATTTGAGCTTTAGTACCCCACTTATTGCTTGAGCTGAAGACACCTTTGAGTTGTATTCCAAATGCGAATAAATATTTGCCGTTGTTGCATAATCGCTGCGGAACCATTCCTGAACTTCTTTCATGCTTACTCCTAATACATCTACATAAATATACTCCAGGTATTCAAGACAATAAGAATTGTCAGAAGATAAGCGATAGGATTCCTGTTATTCCTTCATACGAATCAGAAGCTCATAGAACGTGTCTCACCAATGGCAGTATATGGCGACTGGCTTTATTCTTGGTTCGGTCCTTTTCATCATCTCTTGCCATTGAAGCAAAAAGTCTGCGAACAGCCTTTAGCTATTACCGGATGGAGTAGTCGCTTTTACTCTTGCAGCATATCTTCGTTTTCAACCGCGAGTGCTTGTCCTTCCATATGATAATTCTTTCTGGCTTCCTGAAGCAAGATTTCGGCTCTTTTCTTGGTTCCTTTTATCTTAAGCCCCGTAGGGATCCATTTTGGTTATCATTTACCATTCTCATCTTTACAGTTAGGCGGATGTCCCGTTGCACTTTCTCCTCTTCCAACAACTCCAGAGGGTGAACCCGATCCTTTTTCAAATACCAGTTGAGCTTCGGAATGGATTTGCTACAAAAGTGGTAGCTAATCCGCCGATGGATTGCTTTAGCGCCCAGAAGGTGCATTTGATTTTGAACTGGGCGGATAAAGTTCGATGATCTAGGTCATCTCCAGTGTCAGATCGGTGCTGGCTAGAATGGAGCATCGCCTGTTCGGATTCACCAGCAAAAACCACAGTTTTTGGTATACTCTTTGGCCTCATAACATATCCAGACACAGGTAACTGACTGATTATTCATTGCTATACATGCTCACGATAGCGTACTCAAACGCGGCGATACGGCTTTAAAACAGCTCGGCCAAGCACCACCTTTGTCCTCTTTTACGATAGCGACCCCGGTCTTTGGCAGGTGTACCATGACGTAGGTATTCAAAACCATTTCCAGAACGTGCCCTAGTCAAAACACAGCCTGAGGCCGATGACAATGACAACAAACCCATGATGAAAAGTGCCTCCAAAATTGTATCACATTTAACACAATTGATATTGATAATCAATATCAATTGTGTTAATATAACTTTGTTTACTAGTGAACAAAAATAATCTAATGGTGACACTAAACTTGGTCTGCAACTACTACAAAAGAGGGGAGATTGGGAAATTGGAGTTTCAAAATCATTTTAAAGGTCATCTTTACGAGCAATATATTAAAATGCTACATCTGAATGAACTGTATACTGAACAAGAAATTAACTCGTTTCGGCAACAGGCCAGAAAGTACCAGATTGACATGCTCTCCAACAATATTACTAGTGTACACGTTATTGATTGCATTGGTGATTATGAACCGATAAATCATACCGGGATTGTGGAGAAGATGGGGTTGTCCAAAGCTAGTATTACTAAAATTAGTGCAAAGCTGCTGGAAATGGGCTTCATTATGAAAAGTCAACTGAACAGCAATCGTAAGGAGATTTACTTTAGTTTAACGGATAAGGGAAGACACGTTTATCATTTGCATAAAGAACTGCACAAAGAAAAAGAAGAAAGGTTTTACCAATTCATTGAATCCTATTCAGAGGTTGAACTGCAGACTATTGGAAAATTTATGAGTGATTTGGTGGCGCGTGCCGAAGAATACTCCGAAGGGAAGTTTATGATAAATGACGACATTAAAGATTGAGGAATTAAGATCCAAGATTGAAGGGAAAGAAATTTTAAAAGGGCTCACACTGGAGATTCATGGCGGAGAGATTCATGCGATTATGGGGCCTAATGGGACGGGGAAAAGTACATTGGCTTCAGCTTTAATGGGCCATCCCAAATATGAGGTTACTGGCGGTAAGGTGACATTGGACAATGAAGACCTTCTGGAGATGGAGGTGGATGAGCGTGCCCAGGCAGGCTTGTTCCTCGCTATGCAATATCCAAGTGAAATTGCTGGCGTGACCAACTCGGATTTTCTCAGAAGTGCCATCAATGCACGGCGTGAAGAAGGCGATGAGATATCCTTAATCCGTTTTATCCGTGAAATGGAGAGCAAAATGAAGGGGCTGGAGATGAACCCGGAATTTGTGCATCGTTATTTGAATGAGGGATTCTCTGGCGGTGAAAAAAAGCGGAATGAGATTTTGCAAATGATGCTACTTGAACCCAAGTTTGTGATCCTGGATGAAGTGGACTCAGGGCTTGATATTGATGCACTGCGTATTGTGGCCAATGGCGTAAATGAGATGCGCAGCCCGGATAGAGGCTTTTTAATCATCACCCATTATCAACGACTGTTGAATTATATTACCCCGGATTTTGTGCATGTCATGATGCAAGGCCAGATAGTTAAATCTGGCGGTCCGGAGCTTGCCCACCGTTTGGAGGCTGAAGGGTACGATTGGGTGAAGGAGGAACTTGGGATTACGGATGAGACGGTAAGGGAAGCTTAAAAGCCGGAGAGGAGGAACAGCACGTGGATATACAAGCTAGAGTTTCAATGAATGTGGACGATTTACGCGCATGGTCAAGTGCTAAGGATGAACCTCGTTGGCTGATTGAACGCCGCGTTCATGCACTCGAACTGGCAGGGACGCTGGAGTTGCCTAAAGTGGAGAAAATCAATCTTGAAAAATGGGATATCTACGAAAGTGGAGATTACAAAGCTGAGAATGCGTGGTCTAGTTTGGAGGAAGCGCCGGAGGTTGTTCGAGGTTTGGTTACTTCTCCGGTGAAAGGCGGACTAATCGTTCAGTTCAACTCGGATGTAGTGTATACGAAATTGTCCGAGAGCTTAGCCGCCCAGGGAGTCATTTTAACGGATCTGCATACTGCGGCAAAAGAGCATGAGGAGCTGGTTCAACGTTATCTCTTTCAGGCAGTAAAGCCAGAAGAACATCGTTTATCTGCTGCACACAGTGCCTTATGGAGTGGTGGCGTTTTTCTATATGTCCCAGACGGTGTAGAGGTTGAAGCACCTATTCAAGCGATCTTTCTTAACGATACAAGCGGTGTGTGTTTTGCTCCTCACGTCTTAATTGTGGCAGGGAGCAACAGCAAGATCACTTATGTGGATAATTGTGTATCGAGTGGTGATGATGTCAAGGTATTGCATAACGGTGTGACGGAGGTCTTCGCGGGGGCGGGCTCAAAGGTGCAAGTAGCTTCGGTTCATCAGCTTGCTGCAACTACAACAGATTTCACCCAGCGACGGGCGGTCGTTCTTGCTGATGGGGGTGTGGAATGGATTATCGGTGAGATGAACAATGGTTATACCGCCAGCGATACCAAGACTTTGCTACAAGGCAACGGGGTGGTCTCCGACAATAAGGTAATTGCTATTGGCACGGGTAATCAAAAATCGAGCTATACAACTCAAGCTCAGCATTTTGGCAGAAGCTCGGTAAGCCAGATGATTACGCGTGCAGTCATGCTTGAAGAAGCTACGGCCATTATCAACGGCATTACAAAGATTGAAAAAGGTGCAACCCATTGTGATGGTCAGCAAACAGAACGCGTGCTTATGCTAAGTCCTAAAGCTCGCGGCGATGCCAATCCGATCCTGCTGATAGATGAGGATGATGTAACCGCGGGTCATGCTGCATCCGTGGGGCAAGTAAATGCAGAGCAAATCTATTATCTGATGTCGCGCGGGATATCAAGGAGTGTAGCCGAACATCTTGTTATTTTCGGATTTCTCGCTCCTGTCATTTCGGAGATCCCGCTGGAAGGTGTTCGTAGTCGCCTAAAAGATTTAGTGGAAAGCAAGCTCGGCAGATCATAGCAAATCAAAATGATTCTTGAAAGGTTAAAAAGGAGTGATACTAATGGCTAAAAAAGCACCAGATATGGGCGAATATAAATATGGGTTTCGCGACAAGCACCAGTCTATTTTTCAATCTGGAAAAGGTCTGACGGAAGAGATTGTCCGGGAAATTTCCCGGATCAAGGAAGAGCCGGAGTGGATGCTCAATTTTCGGTTGAAAGCTTTGAATCAATTCTACAAAATGCCGATGCCTGAATGGGGAGCGGATTTGACCGGGCTAAATCTTGATGACATCCAGTATTACGTTCGCCCTTCTGAAAAACAAGGAAAGACCTGGGAGGAGGTTCCTTCCGAGATCAAAGCAACCTTTGACAAGCTGGGAATCCCTGAAGCGGAGCAAAAGTTCCTGGCGGGCGTATCCGCTCAATATGAGTCGGAAGTAGTTTATCACAGCATGCGGAAAGAACTGGAGGATCAGGGCGTTATTTTCCTTGATACGGATACTGCATTAAAGCAATACCCCGAAGTGTTTAAGCAATATTTTGGGACGATCATCCCTCCCGCAGACAATAAATTTGCGGCGCTTAATAGTGCGGTTTGGTCAGGCGGTAGCTTTGTATACATTCCGAAGGGTGTTCATTGCGAGGTTCCTATACAAGGTTATTTTCGTATTAATTCTGAAAATATGGGTCAATTCGAGCGGACATTAATTATTGCCGAAGAGGGCAGCTTTGTCCATTATGTTGAAGGATGTACAGCACCTATTTATAGTACCAGTTCTTTGCATAGTGGAGTTATTGAAATTATTTGCCGGAAAGATTCCCGTGTCCGTTACACGACCATTCAGAATTGGGCTCCTAATATCTACAACTTGGTAACCCAAAGGGCTGTGGTAGAAGAAAATGCCACAATGGAATGGGTGGACGGCAACATCGGCTCCAAGGTAACAATGAAGTATCCGGCAGTATTATTGAAAGGACGGGGAGCCAAGGGGTCCATCCTGTCTATTGCCGTAGCCGGTAAAGATCAGCATCAAGATGCTGGCGCGAAGGTAATACACCTTGCTCCCGAGACAACATCTACGATTATATCCAAATCCATCAGCAAGCAGGGCGGAAAAGTAAACTACCGAGGGTTGTCCAGCTTCAGCCGCGATTCCGCAGGGTCTAAGTCCAATATTAAGTGCGATACGTTGATATTGGATAACATGTCAACATCAGATACGATTCCATACAATGAAATTAAAAACGATCAGATTACTTTGGAGCACGAGGCAACAGTATCCAAAGTGTCTGAGGAACAATTGTTTTACTTAATGAGCCGCGGGCTTACAGAACAAGATGCTACACAAATGATTGTAATGGGCTTTATTGAACCGTTTACCAAAGAATTGCCAATGGAATATGCCGTTGAAATGAATCGGTTGATTCAATTTGAGATGGAAGGAAGCATCGGTTGATTCATTAATTTAATAGATCAAACCTTTATCATTCTTTAAAGAGGTGCTAGTAATGAAGAAAAATAAATCGGACGATTCAGAACTAGCTCAAATTACCCGAGAGATAAGAAAACTTCAATTCTGCCTCCATATGCTGTCAGGATTGAGCGCAAGTTGTGGTGTGATGATACCTTTAGACTCTATTCATACGCTTATAAGGGAACTTTCGGATCAAGAGGTTACTCTTAGGCAAAAAGCAAAGGATCACTCAGACGATCTAGGATGAAAAAAGGTCTGAATGACGGTTGGTAAAACAATGGGAGGAGTTGACATAATGGATGAAAATGGAGTTTTATTCGATGAAGTATCGGAAGTTCTTCTCAAACTACGTCCTTTCTTACTGCGTGACGGTGGAGATGCTGAACTGGTCGAAGTTGAGAACGGTATAGCAAAATTAAGATTTTTGGGAGCATGCAATGGTTGCCCAAGTGCTACGATTACGTTAAAGGTTGCTATTGAGCGCGCAATTCTTGAGGAAATTGATGATATTAAAGAAGTTGTACAAGTATTCTAAAATTCCTCGATACTGAGCAACTGAGTTATTCCTGTCGCAGACCATAGCTACGGAAGTTGATCCCGCTGCTCAATACCAAAGTACATCGACAGATTACCTTGCGGGTAGAAATCGACGAACAGCGCTTTTTTACCTTCGTCAAACAAGGTATTATCAAGATTTAATTCGGTATCGAGTGGGAAATCGTGGAGGTTCAGTCCTCTCGCCGGTATACACAAAAGGGTGATAAAATGCTTAAAGGCATTTTATCACCCTTTTTATTAATTGCATTCTCAATTTCGGCTACATAATTAATCGGGTGTCAGATGAATGAAGATAAGAACTTCACATAGTTTCTTTTCTAAATAGTATATTTGACTGTGACTTTGAGGTTGTAGTAGGATAATGGTACTGAAAAAACATTTATAGTTTATTAAGTGTAAAAGAAATGAGGAATGCATATGCAAGAAAGAATTTTGGAAGCTTTTGTAGAGGAAGTTCATGAGAATGGATTGAAATTTACTATGGATGATCTTGCGAAAAGACTTGCCATCAGTAAGCGTACGTTGTATGAAAATTTTTCGTCTAAGACTCTTATTTTAGAGACACTTATTGAGCGTACAAATGATGATATGATTCAAAAGACGGAGCAAATTATCCAAAACAATGAATTATCTTTGTTAGAAAAGATTAAGCAGTCGATTAGGGTTATGCCGCTGTATTATAAGTTTTATGATTTAAGAATTTTGGACCAGATGAAAAAGTATTATCCTGAGCAATGGAAAAGAGTACATGCTGATTTAAATGATTGGTCTCCGATCAGAACATTAATTCAGGAAGGTATTCGAGAAGGAATTATTGTGAATAAAAATGAGGCTCTAATCATGAAGCTAATTATTGATTCAGTGAATTTAACGCTTGATCAGCGTTTCTTTCTGGATAACAGTGTGACGGTAGAGGAAGCAACTTATTCCATTGTAGATATATTGTTATTTGGGTTAGTCGAAAAACAAAAATAGCCTAATAATATGTGTGTATTAAAAGAGGCTATTTTTTTATATGAAAACTAATAAAACAATTAAGGTTTTTTTGTTTTTGAAGCTAGGATACTGAAATTAACTACTGATAAATAAAAGGGGTTCTGAAAAGGAAGGGTGGAAATATGTCTGTACTAACAAGAAATCGGGGAGCAATGCTGTTATTGATGCTTAACATTTTTTTAGCATTCATGGGGATTGGATTAGTCGTTCCTGTTTTACCTAAATTTATAAGTGAGCTAGGGATGAACGGTTCTTCAATGGGACTAATGGTTGCAGCCTTTGCGCTGACACAGCTTTTATTATCACCTTTGTCAGGAAAGTTGTCTGACCGTTATGGACGTAAAAAGTTGATTGTTTCTGGGATGTTTATTTTCATGCTGTCAGAGCTTGTTTTTGGATTGGCGAGTTCCGTTCCTACCTTGTTTGTTGCACGAATCATGGGCGGGGTAGGGGCTGCGTTGCTTACTCCCTCTATAATGGCCTACGTCGCTGATGTGACCTCATTTGAGGAAAGAGGCAAGGGTATGGGCATGATTAATGCAGCGATTAACACAGGCTTCATAATCGGGCCAGGGATTGGCGGTTTGCTTGCAGCCTATGGAATACGTATTCCCTTCTTTGCGGCGGCAGGTGCTGCAGGAATAGCGGCTATTTTGTCTCTGTTCGTGCTGCCTGAGTCTTTGAGCGAGGAAAAACAACAGTACAATAGAGAGCTTCCGCGTGAAAAGGAAAACCTTTTACAGCAATTTGCCAAGTCCTATCAATCTCCGTATTTCATGGGCTTGCTCATTGTATTTGTCGTTGCTTTTGGATTGGCGAATTTTGAAACGGTATTTGGACTGTTTGTTGACCATAAATATGGTTTTACACCGATGGATATTGCCATCATTATAACGACAGGGTCTATTTTGGGGGCAGTTGTTCAAGCAACTATATTTGGTTGGATCATTAACCGTTTTGGTGAAAAAAAAGTAATTCACCTTTGCTTGGCTATTGGAGGACTGTTTATTTTCCTAACTTTATTTGCCGAGCAGTACGTGATGATTATGCTGACGACTTTTATCATTTTTCTGGCTATGGATATCCTTCGCCCAGCAGTAAGCACTTCTCTATCGCGGCAGGCTGGGGATGAGCAAGGGTTTGTAGCGGGTATGAACTCGTCCTATACCAGCTTGGGGAATGTAATTGGACCGTTAGTTGCAGGACTGCTGTTTGATGTTCATATTAATTTGCCTTATATGGTGGCAGCGGTAGCCTTATTTGCTTGTCTCGTCCTTTCACTACGCTCTAAGCATGCAGGAAAGCGACACTCAACAACCCTTGCAGTAGAGCAGCGTAGAAGTGGTTAGCCGCAGGTCTATATTCACCCCCGACTTAGGTCTAGGTTCAAAAACCGTCTGGGGTCCGTTTTGTCAAACGTTAGGTCAGCGTACAATAAGGACATAAGCAAGACACAGTGAAAGGCGGTGAGAGATGATGAGAGTTAACAAAGGGAATGGGTTAGCCATTGTACTGATCGTGTTGGGTTCGATTATGCTGCTCGGTAAGTTTACTCCGTTTTTCGGTCACTTTGTAGGACATCTGATTGGTTACTTAATTCCGATAGCGATGATTATGCTGGGGTACTACGGTGTGAAAAGAGGAAATGCGCTCTTCGGTTGGATCGTGCTTGTGCTCGGGGTACTGATTTTACTGGGCAAGCTGTCCTGGCTTATTGGACCACTGCTGGCAATCGGATTAATCATATTTGGTGTATCCATGCTGAGTGACCGTAGAAGACGCTACTGAATGTGACAGTTTGAGGATGAAGAAAAATGTACGAAAGCAAAGAGCAAGAAATGATGAAAATACGGACTTGTGAAAGGAGTAGACGCCAATGAGTGTTTTTCGAAGAATGCGTGATATTACGGTAGCAACCTTCAATGAGCATTTGGAACAAAGTCAAGATCCGGTACAACTTATTGACCAGTTTCTATATAATACCCGTCAGGAAATCGCCGAAGCGGAAAAGCTTCATCAGCAGTATGCAGTGCATACAAGACAAATGAAGCAGCAGTTGGATCATGCATTGTCCATGCAGGCCAAACGGGAGGAACAAGCGCTTCTGGCTTTGAAAGCAGATGAGGAACACGTCGCAAAGCTAGCCCTTCAGGAAAAAATGCTGTATGCAGAAAAAGAAGAGCAGTATAGAGAACTGTGGGAGCAGAGCCGTGAATCATTACGTGAATTGGAGCAACAGCTGGATACATTAAAGACAGAATACCAAACGGTACACAGTAAGCGTCAGTATTACGCTGCACGTGTACAAACGTTGAGACTCCAGCAGCAAATGAACGAACGGGCAGGTACATACGGTGGACGAAATGTTCCCCGAATGTTCAACCGCTTGGAAGACCGGGTAGCCGATATGGAAGCAGAAACGATGAGTCTGCGTGAATTGCGTCGGGGTGAGGAGTATACAAGGGATGCTCACAGCGGTGGATCGCTGCTCGAACAAGAGTGGGCGAGATTGAAAAGCAAGCTGAACAACAGCGGGAAGGAGTAAGTAAATTATGACCCGAATTTACCGATCAAGCCGGGATAGAGTATTAACTGGAGTATGTGGCGGTCTTTCTGACGCAACAGGAATGGACTCAACTTGGATACGTATTCTGGTTGTGATCAGTTTCTTTATTACAGCAGGCACCACATTTATGATTTATGTGATTGCAGCGTTGGTTATTTCCAAGGAACCAAGATCTCCTTACGATGGAGGATTCGGTCCAGATAGCGGTCCCTATACCCAGCAAGATCCGCGCTATTATGGGGGTAGTAATACTAGAACACAGTACGGACAAGGAACTGGTTACAATCAAGGCGGAGCATACGGCAACTCGAACCCGTTTGGTCAGGATGCCCGCTATTCATCCAAATTTAATGCAGGACACAACAGTGATCTGGATTCCATGATGGAAGATATCGAGAAAAAAGCAATGAAAAAGGAACTGGAAGAGTTACGTAAAAAAGTAGAGCAATTCGAGAAGGGAGAACGTAAATAATGGGAATCTTTAAAAGAATGAAGGATATGACAAGAGCATCGGTGAATGAAATGTTGGATAAAGTTGAAGATCCGATTATCATGTTAAATCAGTACTTGCGTGATATGGAGGCAGAAATTCATGAGGCTGAGGTAACAGTCGCCAAGCAAATGGCAAATGAGCGTCGTATGAAACAGCGCTTGGAGGAGGCTGTACGTGTATCCAATGAGCGCGAAAAGCAGGCCGAATCTGCATTGCGAAATGGTCAGGAAGAAGTAGCCCGTAAGCTGCTGGGCGAGAAGATTTATTTTGTGCAAAAGCAGGATGAATACCGTGACTTGCACACTCAAGCCGAGCTTCAAGCGAAAGAACTGGTACAGCAGCTTCATGGAATGAAGGATGAATTCTACAAAATGCGCAATAAGCGTAATGAGCTGGTATCCCGTGCTCAAATGGCAAAAGCCAAAAAGCAAATGTCGCAAATCAATAGCTTGCACACGATTGAAAGCGGGTCTGCTTCGCTGGGCTTCCACCGCATGGAGGAAAAAATCATGCAAATGGAGGCGGAAGCTGACGTACTGCGTGCCCCTTATCGTCAAGCACCGGGAGAGGCATATGTTAATCCCGCAGAAGCTGAAAAACAATTTAAAGTGGATGAGCAGCTTCAACAATTGAAGTCCAAAATTCAGACAGGTGCTAAACCTGTAGATATGAAGAAGGACTAACTACTCGGAACCCAAACATTATGATATGCTGTATAGATGGACACTGACCAATAACAGTGCTCAATCTGTATGGTTCGGGAAGCCATATGGCGATAAATTGCGCCACTATGGCTTTTCCTTCCTGTATAAACAAAAAAGGGGGTGCAGCATGGAGAGAAGAAAATCAGCCTTGGCACTGGCAGGGATTGGCATCGGGATTATCGTTTTATTCGGTCAGTGGATTGGGTTCCTCTCCGTGTTTGCACTGATCCTAATGTTGGCGGGAATATATAAGATTCGCAATTCCAAAATCAAAAAGGGCTATACGATGCTTGCCATCGGTGCTGGTCTGCTGGTGCTGGATCATTTGTTCTTGTTTGTGGTGATCACATTGGCTTCGCTGGCTGTGTTCTATTCACGTTCCAGGAAGCTGCATAAAGGTCAAAGCTCCATATTCAAACACAATTTCATATCCAATCACAAATGGGATGAAGTGCCGTGGAGCTTGCGCAGCACAAGCATATGGCATGTGGTTGGGGATGTGGATGCTGACCTGACGCTGGCTCTTCCAGAGGAACGTGAGCCCGTCATATTTTTACAGGGGATCTTCGGTGACATTGACATCACGCTGCCGGATAATTACGGTGTAGAGGTGGAGATGTTCGTATTGTTCGGGCAGATTCAATTCGACCGGGATCATGAGGCGGGGATGCTCAACCGACTGGTGTGGAAGTCTCCTCATTTTGAGCAGAGTGAATATAAAGTGAAGTTTGTCGTTTCGTACCTGGCGGGCGATGTCCGCATTCGATTTTATTGAATCAGGAGGAACCGGGATGAATCAAAAAAAAACGTCCAACATGGTAACCCGCAGTATGGGTGAAGGTATCCTCCTGTGTGTTGTTGTGGGCGTAGTTGTCTTTTATATGCTGTATACATATGGATATGTGAAGTCGTTCCCAACCTGGGGAATGATACTGAAAGTAGCAGGAGCTGTTATACTGGTGTTGATTGGTACAGGCGCAATGTACGGATTTTATGAAAGTTATCGCTTTAAAAGCAGACTGGAAATGTTAAGAGAGACATTGCTAATGTGGGAAAAGGGCACCCCTGCACGTGAGTTGCCACCCCTAGGGCATGATGAGCTTGGCAGGCTAGGAGAGCAGTTAGAACGAATCGGGCGTAAATGGCAGGAACAAGTTACGTCTTTACAACGCTTATCTACAGATAATGCTCAGCTGGCAGAACAGGCACGAATGACTGCGATCGTAGAGGAACGGCAGCGGCTGGCCAGAGAGTTGCATGATGCAGTATCGCAGCAATTATTTGCTATTTCAATGACAGCGACGGCTGTGGGCAGGACACTGGACAAGGATTTTGATAAAGCGCAACGTCAGGTTGCATTAATTGAAGAAATGTCTTCCGTGGCACAATCCGAAATGCGGGCGTTACTCCTTCATTTACGGCCTGTCTATCTGGAAGGAAAACGGCTTGAGCAGGGTTTGCGTGATTTGGTACAGGAATTACAGGCAAAAGTACCAATGGAGATTGATTTTGAGATGGAAAGCGGAGTACAGTTGGTTAAAGGCATTGAGAATCACTTGTTTCGCATTGTTCAGGAAGCGATGTCTAATACATTGCGCCATGCCAAAGCAACTCGTATGGAAATTCGTATCGTGCAGCGCCCGGATTCCATTAGGCTGACGATTCGGGATAATGGTATTGGTTTTGAAATGGATGAGAAAAAGCAGACATCATATGGATTATCCACCATGCAGGAGCGGGTCAGTGAAATTGGGGGAGCCATTCAGTATATAACGGCTCCGGGAAAAGGGACACGCATCGAGGTGTCTGTGCCAGTTATTTATGATGAAAGCGGAAGGAACGATGATCATGGAAACGGAATTACCGATTAGCGTACTGCTGGTAGACGACCATGAAATGGTGCGGATCGGGCTTGCGGCAGTGCTGGGGACAGAAGAAGGGATTGAAGTGGTCGGCGAGGCTGGAAGCGGAGAAGAAGGCATACGGTTAGCATCAGAATACAAGCCAAATGTGATTTTAATGGATTTGGTCATGGATGGCATGGATGGTATTGAAACGACACGCCAAGTGACACGCCTGCTTCCAGAGACAAAGGTGATTGTACTGACGAGTTATTTGGATGATGAGAGAATGTACCCGGTCATTGAGGCAGGTGCATTCAGTTATTTGCTCAAAACGTCTCGTGCTTCCGAGATTGCGGATGCGATCCGTGCAGCTGCACGCGGACAGTCCGTACTCGAGTCACAGGTGGCCTCTAAGATGATGAATCGATTCCGCCAGCCACAGGCTGAAGCGCCCGCACATACAGAGCTAACAGATCGTGAGATGGAGGTTCTTCGCTTGTTGGCACAAGGGAAGTCTAACCAGGATATCGCAGATGAACTGATTATCGGGATTAAGACGGTAAAATTCCATGTCACGAACCTTCTCGCCAAATTAGGAGTAGAGGATCGCACACAGGCGGCAATCTATGCCTATAAGAACGGCTTAGCAGAGTAGATTATAAAACGACAAATACAAAGAACCGGAGGCGATGAATGGTCCTCCGGTTTTTTTGTGTTCTGAAATACGGCGTTTAGATAAGGAGGAATAGAAAGGCGATTAAGGCCAGATCTAGTGCAAGCCCTCCCCCGTATCCATATCTGCCGCGATAGCCTGCTCTGCCATTTGCATAATTTCCATTTCCGTTTGAGCCAAATTCGCCTACGTTATAAGGAAAGTATGGATTTAGAAGTTCGTCGGGCGGTCTATTAAAGGCATTTAGCTTGGCAGAAGGGCGAGCTTTGTTTTTGGAATTCCTTTTTTTCTTTTTAGAGGAGATTTTTTTAGCTTTTTGTTTTCCTTTGTTACTGTAGCTTCCGGCATAGAGACTACCAGGAAAGGAGGATGGATATCCGTTCAACATCAGCTTGCCTTTGCTACACCCGCTTAAGATGCCGATGTGTCGTGTACCATCACGCATGACGGCACAGACCATCCGTCCGCCATGAGGTGCCACACTGGCTTCATTTACTGGATAAATGGGAAACATGATTTCACCTCTTTTGGTGTAAGATGCGTTGTGATTATAGTCTATTCCTATAGTGCCTACGGTGTATGGTCGAACACCCAGTAGGCGAATGAATATTTCTGAACGGTTGTGCTGACTTCCTCTGCGTATAAAACCTCTGGCAACGGGCATACTATTGATAGATTCATAGATTTCAATCAAGCCGAAAAAAGAAGCATTCTATCGTGTGTATGAGGAGAACGAATGGTTATGGAGGGGAAGGAACGCCTATGTTAAAAGCAGAGATGTTTAAAAAGGGAGTTATTGCGATTTTGGTATTAGGAACGGTGTTGGTACTGGCTGGCTGGCGTTACGGAACTATTCAGACCAACGGAACTGATTCCCGCGAGGCAGAAACGGCTTTACGCTCGTTGTTATTCCTATCGGATCAAACCCCGGGTACACTGGATAAGCTAGTTGTAAAATGGCAAGGCGATTGGATTCCTAATCATGGAGATCCGGCAGATATAGCGGCACAGATAGCTGATCAACTGAATATACCCACAGCAAGTAAACTCGTGGAAAATGGACATACACTTTATCGTTCTGTTCGTGATCGTGAGGATTTGAAAATTCGTTTAAATGTGATGGAACGTCAAACTGGACAATGGTATGTAGTCGTTCAGCTGGAAAGCAGTGACACAGGACGTGAGCCATTGATTCAGCTTCATAAGCTTTGTGCTGAGCAATTAAATTCTATAGGGGTGCAAGCGCAGTGGAACACCTCCGTTCAGCGTTCGCTGCAAGCAAAGGAAAGCGTGGATCAACTGATGAAACAAACAGAAGCGAGCTTAGCAGGGACCATCTCTATGCAGGCTAAAGAAAGATACACAGATGTAAATACAGTAGCCGTATCTTATGAAGCTCCAGACCTGCCATTAATGGTTCAAAGCGGTGAGCATCAAGTTCAGATGCAGATGGCTGTACATGAAAATAAGGAGCAGCAGGATAAACGCATAACACTTGGTTTTCCGCTTATCACGATTGAATACTGACTTATAAGGTAAATTTATGATTCATCGGATAGCTTATCCATGTGGAATATGTTAAAATGTCATCAAATCTTTAGTTCCATGTTTTTCGAAAATCAAGTATGATCTTGTATAAATATACACAATACTACATGCGGATTTCGAGGATTGTGGATTGCGGAATCTTGACATGGGAAGAATGAGGTACTTCATGGCTGACATACCTGTTAAAGAATCTCTTGTGACACAAGGTGCAGTTCTGTTTATTTTTGGTGCTACGGGCGATTTGGCTCGCCGCAAGTTATTTCCTGCTATCTACAGCTTGTACCGCGAAGGCAAGCTTGCTGAAGATTTTGCTGTTATTGGTGTAGCAAGACGTCCTCGCACAGAAGCAGAATTCCGTAATGACCTGTACGCCTCCATACAGGAGTTTAGTCGCTATAAAGCAGAAAATGATCAAGAATGGCAGGCATTTGCCGAGCATTTTGAATATAAATCGCTGGATATCAACAATGTCGATGGGTTTCATGAGCTGAGACAGCAGACGGAGGCTATAGAAGGTAAGTTTAACATACCGGGAAATCGGTTGTTTTATTTGGCCTTGGCTCCTGAATTATTCGGAAGTGTGTCGAAGAGCTTGAAAGAGGGCGGCATGTTGGACGGCAAGGGCTGGAATCGTCTGGTTATAGAGAAGCCTTTCGGCTACAACCTCGAATCTGCACAAGAACTGAACATTGAAATTCGTGAAGTATTTGCCGAAGAAGAAATTTATCGGATTGATCACTATCTTGGTAAGGAAATGGTACAAAATATCGAGGTGATCCGATTCGCTAACGCCTTTTTTGAACCACTATGGAATAACAAGCATATTGCCAATGTGCAAATTACGCTGAGTGAAACGGTAGGGGTAGAGGAACGCGGAGGTTATTATGATCATTCCGGTGCCTTGCGTGATATGGGACAGAACCATATGCTGCAAATGCTTACGATGATCGCGATGGAGCCACCTAGTCGTTTGTTGCCTGAGGATATCCGCGATGAAAAGGTAAAAGTGCTGCGTTCACTACGACCTTTTGGATCATCTGAGGATGTGAAGACCAACGTGGTACGTGGTCAATATACTGAGGGCAGTTATCGCGGTCAGCAGTTGCCAGGGTATCGTCAAGAAGACAAGGTTGATCCACAATCGAATACAGAGACTTATTTTGCTTCACGCGTGTTTGTTGATAACTTCCGTTGGGCTGGCGTACCGTTCTACATTCGTACGGGCAAACGCCTCCCTGTAAAAACTACGGAGATCGTTGTGGAATTTAAGAGTATGCCGACCAATGTATATCTCGGTCAAAAGCATAAGCTCGAACCCAACTTGCTCGTCATTCGGGTTAATCCAATGGAGGGCATTTACATTAAAATCAATGCCAAGAAGCCTGGTTCGGAGTCAGATATTGAGCCGCTGGCGATGGATTTTTGCCAAAGCTGTATGGTGGGGATCAACTCACCGGAAGCTTATGAACGGTTGCTGATGGATGCGATCGAGGGTGATTCGACGTACTTCACGCGGTGGGATGAGGTGGCTACAGCGTGGGGATTCGTTGATCGAATCGCCAAAGCATGGCAGCAGACCCCGGATACACTGGAAACCTATGCTGCAGGCTCATGGGGACCTGATGGTGCTCACAAGCTGTTGGAGCAGGATGGCTACAAGTGGTGGCCGGTTAGCGGTCAGGATGAAGATAATGTCATCTGGCGAGTAGGCGGCACTCAGTAATCCCGATTTGTCCAGCATCCCCCTATGTCCTGTTCAGGATGTAAGGGGATGCTTTGCGTTCGGAGTATGCTATAATAGCTTAGTCTCAGGTTTTCAGTTTGCAACTGATTATACGTTAAAGGCAGGCTAAAACATGTAAATAGATCGTATTTATCATGAATATGGTGACGGAGTATGCCGAATACTGGAGCTAACGGCAATGAGCCGATGAACTTGTGAAAATAGGCGTGCATCATGGCCTTTTTATAATAGCTTGAGCAGAAATGCAATGGATTCGATCATGAAGGGATATGTGAAATGAGTAAAACAACAGATATACTTCAACAGGAAGTCGACAAACGGCGTACGTTTGCGATTATTTCTCACCCGGATGCGGGTAAAACGACACTGACGGAAAAGTTGCTGCTGTTCGGGGGCGCTATTCGTCTTGCAGGTACAGTCAAAGCTCGTAAAGCTAGCAAGCATGCGACGAGTGACTGGATGGAGATTGAAAAACAGCGGGGGATTTCGGTAACATCCTCAGTAATGCAATTTGATTATAATGGGCATCGCGTTAATATTCTGGATACCCCGGGTCACCAGGATTTCAGTGAAGACACGTACCGCACACTGACAGCTGCAGATAGTGCGGTCATGCTGATTGACGTAGCGAAAGGTGTGGAAGCGCAAACGATCAAGCTGTTCCAGGTTTGTGCGAAGCGCGGAATACCGATATTCACCTTCATTAATAAGCTGGACCGTGAGGGACGCAGTCCCTTTGATCTGATGGAGGAACTGGAACAGGTTCTTGGTATCCGTTCGGTGCCGATGAACTGGCCGATTGGTACTGGGCGTGATCTGTGCGGTGTTTATGATCGTGTCAAAAATCAGGTTGAGTTGTTTCAGGGAGATGACCATTCCACGATCAAGGTACAAAAAGTGGAAGGTTACAATGATCCGATTATTCGCGAGATGGCGGGCGAATATTTGCACGACCAATTATGCCAGGATTTAGAGTTGCTTGATGTCGCAGGTGACCCTTTTGATATGGAAAAAGTACAGCGTGGAGAATTGACGCCTATATTCTTTGGCAGTGCGATTAACAATTTTGGCGTGCAAACATTTTTGGAAAACTTCCTCCAGCTTGCGCCTAAGCCAGAACCGCGCCGCAGTACAGTTGGGGAAATTCAGCCAACGAACGAGAAGTTTACTGGCTATGTATTTAAAATTCAGGCCAATATGAATCCGGCTCACCGTGACCGTATAGCATTTTTGCGTATCGTGTCTGGTAAGTTCCAACGCGGGATGAGTGTTAAACATGTTCGAATGGGTAAGGAGATTAAGCTGTCCCAACCACAGCAGTTCTTGGCACAGGACCGTGATATTGTCGAAGAAGCATTCCCTGGGGATATTATAGGATTGTTTGACCCAGGTATTTTCCGCATTGGCGATTCACTGAGTCAAGGTGGCGAGGTTGTATTTGATGAACTGCCAACCTTCTCACCTGAGATTTTTGCCAAGGTTACTGTAAAGAATGCTTTAAAGCACAAGCAGTATCTGAAAGGTATCGACCAGTTGACTGAAGAAGGTATGATTCAGGTGTTCCGTACGGTAAGCTTCGATGATACGCTTCTAGGCGTAGTCGGCCAACTGCAATTTGAAGTATTTGAATACCGCATGAAGGGTGAATATGGGGTAGATGTACAGCTTCAGCGTATGCCGTTCCAATTTGCTCGCTGGATTGTGGATGAGCAGATTGATCCGAGCAAGTTCCGTATCAACTCTACGCTGGTGAAAGATAAGAAAGGCAATTATGTCGCCTTGTTCGAAAATGAGTATGCCATGCGTACGGCTATAGAAAAAAATCCGACTGCTAAGTTTTTGGAAATGGCTCCATAAAATTTTATATGCAGAGCAGTCTGATCTCAGTCATTTGATATATACCACGAATAGTCCACTCGATATGAATGCGAGTGGACTATTCTTATTTTCGAATACGGGTAAAAATAATGAGCACAATTAAAGCATAACAAGAAGTTGAATAGCTAGAGCTAGGTTAAGGGCACGGGTTTGATTTTATCGATTTGTTCATGTGCCAAATGGACGAAGTCATGCTGCTGGTTTGGACTCATATGCTTCCATGCGATTTCAAGAATGACACCCAATCCAGGCAAAGCGGCTTCCGGTCCATCCACTGACCCAATAATCATATCCGTAAGATCAGCCTCTGATTTGCCGTGAACTTTGTGAACAATCGCTTGTCGTAAATCCATTGTAATGGGCATGTGTACCTCCCGTATGTTGTAATAGTGATCGAATGTATTATGGCTTGGGCTGTGGTCCAGTATACATGGAGAAGCATTTGGAATAAGGATGCCAAAATTTATGTTTGTAGCATGATATGCTATACTATGACGGACAGTATGGTGAGCGGGAGGTAAAGAAGGAATGGCGAAAAAACAGTATGCGGTCATTGGCATGGGGCGCTTTGGGTCCAGTGTTGCCAGCGCGCTGAGTGAGATGGGTTTTGATGTGTTGGCTATCGACTCGGACGAGCAGCGTACACAGGAAATGTCGAATATTGTGACGCATGCGGTTTCTGCCGATTCGACGGATGAGGAAGCACTGCGAGCACTGGGTATCCGCAATTTTGACGTAATTGTAGTCGCAATTGGTGAAGATATACAAGCCAGCATTCTAACAACATTGATTCTCAAGGACATGGGTGTGCCCGCTCTTGTGGTCAAAGCACAAAATGAACTACACGGGAAAGTGCTGCAAAAAATAGGTGCGGATAAAGTGGTTTATCCTGAACGGGATATGGGACTGCGGGTAGCCCATCATCTAACATCTCCTAATATTCTGGATTATATCGAGCTGTCCAAGGACTACAGTATTTTGGAGATGCGAGCCGCTGATTCCATGATCGGCAAAAATCTGAAGGAGCTAGACATACGTGCACGCTTCGGCTGCAATGTAATGGCGATTCGCAGAAACCAGGAGATGAACATTTCACCTTATGCTGAGGATCGTCTTGAAGCGGGTGATGTGCTGGTCATTGTGGGTCACAAGGACGATCTAACCAAGCTGGAGCTGGCTTTTGCAGCTTAGAGAGGTTTGATGTTCAAGTACAAGTGATGCATCATTTATTTTTAAAGAAACGGACCATAGAACGGAAGGTTAAACGAATGGAAATCATTTCACCGAATAATGCACGTGTAAAAGAATGGTCGCAATTGCTGGAGAAAAAGCATCGTACACGGCAGCATAAATATATTGTTGAGGGTATTCATCTAGTGCAGGAAGCGTTGCGTTCGAACGCGGCAGTAGAAAGCGTCGCCTATGATTTGGACAAGGGGATTCCTGCCGAGCTGAATGGTCTGGATTCAGCCGACCAGCCGGTGGAATGGATTCCCGTGTCGACGGCGGTCATTGCCAAATGCACCGATACCAAGACGCCGCAGTCTGTCTTTGCTATCGTGCGTAAGCAGGAGCAGAGCGCATTCGCAGCATTACTTGAGCAGCCAGATGCGCTGGTGATGGTGTTGGACGGGGTACAGGACCCCGGCAATGTAGGCACCATTATCCGCAGCGCGGACGCTGCTGGAGCCGCAGGCGTTATATTGGGTCATGGCTGCGCCGACCTGTACAACCCCAAAACGATCCGTTCCACGATGGGATCGTTATTTCATCTGCCGGTCATCGAAGGCAGTCTGGAGGAGCTTTTGCCGCAGGCCAAAAGTAAAGGGGCCCGCTTGCTCAGCACCTCGCTGGATGCAAGCTTGTCATGCTATGCCGTGGATTTGCGTGTATCCACCTGGCTCGTGATTGGCAACGAGGGCCAAGGTATTTCTGCTGCTACCGCTAGTATGGTGGATGAATCAGTATTCATTCCAATGCAGGGACAAGCAGAGTCACTGAATGCAGCCATGGCCTCTACGGTGTTATTATTCGAGGCGATGAGACAGCGAAGCTAAGAGAATGAACACGGATTTGTCTGGGTTATAGCATCAATGAATACTAAAATGAGTCGGGTCATAGAGCCCGACTCATTTTTTTAGAGAATGTTATATCTGTCATAATCTTAATCCCTTTTAAGGGTAGGTCTTCATTTGGACATAATACATATATTACTGTTGAGCTGTTTTCTATATACCTTACAACAAAGTAAGGTTTTTGTAAGCTTTGACTGTTGTTTGTGATGTATAGGCTAGTTAGTATGTTTAATAGCTAGGCAAGGAAAGATGTGAGCATATGAAGTATTCAAAGAACAAAATAAAAAAGGTAATCAAATCAAAAAAAGACTTCGATGAGACGTTAAAAAAATATAAAGGGATCATTATTACAGTAACGGTTATCGTTATGATGATTATAACGTTAACTGCTCTGGTGCTTGGCACAATGCATATTATTCGAGACTCAATCTATATCACAATTGAATCTTCCTAATTACAATTAAAGAAAATGGATTGTTGTTATTGCTTGGACGATTAAATCAAGGCATTATATAGAGAAAATCATGTTATTAAAAATTCAAGCACTAAGAAGGTAGAAAACACAATGCATAAAATATTAATCGTAGAGGATGACCCTCAAATTAGCTCTTTACTCCAATCCTATCTTGAAAAGTATGGTTATCAAGGAGTTGTCGTTTCAAATTTTGATCAGGTATTGAGTACTTTTCAGGAAGTAAAGCCTGATTTGGTCATACTTGATGTGAATTTACCTCGTTTTGATGGATTTTATTGGTGCAGACAAATTCGCACCCAATCTACTTGTCCTATCCTTTTTGTGTCCGCGCGGGATGATAAGATGGATCAGGTCATTGCTTTGCAGAACGGGGCGGATGATTACATTACTAAACCGTTTCATCCCGAAGTACTGTTAGCCAAAATAGAAAGTAATCTGCGACGTGCCTATGGTTTATATGCAGTTGCCCAAAAGTCACGCTCCATAGCAGTGTCAGGCTTGACTCTATATCCTGACATTATGGAGCTTGTGTTTCATGACAAGCAGGTAGAAATGAGCCATAAAGAAGCTGCGCTACTGGAGCTACTGATGACATATCCTAAGCAGGTTGTAGGGAGAGTTCATCTCTTAGAAGCTTTATGGGATGATTACCAATATGTCGGTGAAAATACACTGAATGTTTATGTTACTCGTGTCCGTAAAAAGCTGGCCGAGTTGGGGTTGGAGGATATCATAGAGACGGTTAGAGGAGCTGGATATCGGCTGCACTTGACTGAGGAGGAAGAATAGTGAAGCTTTTTTGGCGTGATCATTTCTCAATGATCATATTCAATATCGTCCAACTTTTTCTTGTGTTAAGCATTTATTGGATGGATGGTTATCATAACTTGTCTACTGCTCTTTATTCCGTCTTTTTTGGGACCTCTATATTGCTGATCTATTTACTGTTCCGGTATGTCATGTATTCTAGTTTATATCGATTACTTTCCACTGCAAATATTAGAGATCTAGATGAACTCATTCAGATGAAGGTACTTAATCCTCTTGCCTCTTCTTTACAGAATTTGCTTTTACAATTTTACCGATTGTATCAGTCTCGAATTCATCAGTTAGAGCATCAACAGCGTGATCACATTACTTTTATTAACCAGTGGGTTCACCAGATGAAAACTCCCCTCTCTGTTATTCATTTAATTCTCAAAGGAAAAATAGATCCCGAGTCGGATCAGATTCATGATGAGATTGATCGAATGGGAAAAGGACTGGAAATGATCTTATATATGTCACGATTGGAGGCCTTTGAACCTGACTTTCATGTGGAGCCTGTTGTATTACGAAAGCTGGTTAGTGAAGTGATTTATGATAACAAAAGATTATTGATTCGTAACGAAATTTATCCTTCCAATGAAGTGGACGAGCAGTTGAGTGTGATTACCGATGCCAAATGGCTAAGATTTATAATTAATCAATTGGTGACCAATGCGGTGAAATACTCTTCAGGTCATGCCCACAGTCTGAAGTTGATATCTGAGATAAGAGATAAAGTGTTTGTGCTGAAAGTACAGGATGAAGGAATCGGTATCCCTAAAAAAGATATTGAACGGGTATTTGAGGCTTATTACACAGGTGAAAACGGACGGAAGTATAGTGAATCTACCGGAATGGGTCTGTACATGGTGTCAGAAATCTGCAAAAGGCTGAGTCATGACATTCAACTGAAATCGACGGTTGGTGAAGGAACGACGGTTGAGATCTTGTTTTCAATTCACAAATAAGAACCTTACAACACATTTAAGGTTTCTGTAATGTTAATCGATCGCTTCATCCCTCTGGATGAATTATGATCATGACATAGGAAAAAGAAAGGAATGAACGATGGAGATTGTACGAATGGATCAAGTCACCAAAATATACTATGGTAAGGTTCCCTACCGAGCTCTCAACAATATCCATTTAACGATTCAACAAGGTGAGTTTGTAGGCATTATGGGTCCGTCTGGTAGTGGGAAGACAACATTACTAAATATGATTTCCTCCATTGATATGCCGACTTCTGGCGAGGTTAGCATTAATGGGGAAAATCCACATCTGCTCAAGAAGGATAAGCTCGCTTTATTTCGTCGCAAAGAATTGGGGCTTGTATTTCAAGACTATAATTTGCTGGAAACTCTTAGTCTGGGAGAGAACATACTATTTCCTCTGATGCTGAATAAAAAAGGATTAAAGGAAATGGGACACAAACTGGAAGAGGTAGCGAAGAAACTGGATATTGCAGATATTTTAGACAAACGGCCTCTTGAGGTGTCAGGAGGGCAAAAGCAAAGAGCAGCTATAGCCAGAGCTATTATTCATTCTCCTTCACTCCTGTTGGCAGATGAACCAACTGGAAATCTCGATTCCAAATCTTCACGAGTTGTGATGG
Source organism: Paenibacillus sp. EKM10P (assembly GCF_011800655.1). NCBI lineage: Bacteria > Bacillati > Bacillota > Bacilli > Caryophanales > Paenibacillaceae > Paenibacillus > Paenibacillus sp. EKM10P. The sequence continues at coordinate 23,649 of NZ_JAALET010000009.1, forward strand.
AAATGTTAGAACTCATCCATCGCGTAGACAATTCCACAATCGTGCTGGTAACACACGGTGCCTTGGAAGCCAGCTATTGTGATCGGGTAATTTTTATTAAAGATGGCGAGTTATTTAATGAAATCCACCGTAGTCACAGTCAGCAATTATTTTTTCAGGAAATCATAGATATGCTCTCCTTTCTGGGGGGAAGTAGACATGCACATGAGCTTTCGTCTGTTAGCATGGAATAATCTCAAGCATAATGCGCGTGCTTATGTACCTTATTATTTAAGCAGCTCCTTGATGATTACAATTTTTTTCGTATATGCGATGTTTATTTTTCATCCGGATGTCTCCAATGCAATCATGGCCTTTAATGTAAAAAAGGGATTACAAGTTGCTGATCTATTGATTTTTGTATTTTCCTTTTTCTTCGTATTATACACAAACAATATTTTTATTGCTGCACGTAAAAAAGAATTCGGTATACTGACCATTTTGGGGACACATCGCAGACAAATTTATTTTTTGGTTGCTTATGAGAATCTGATTATAGGCTTTTTATCCTTGATTACCGGGATTACGGGAGGATTTGTTTCCGCAAAATTCTTTCTACTTTTGGGCTCCAGTGCCACAGGGCTGTATTTAACATTTTATTTTCCTTGGAAAGCACTGGCTTTCACCGTAGTTGGCTTTATGTTTTTGTTTACCTTGATCTCACTTGTATCTGTTTTCTTCATACGCCAATCTAAATTACAGCAGCTTTTTAGCAAGGTTACTCAGCTCAAAAAAGAGCCCAAAGCTTCATGGAGCCTGTCCTTTCTTGCAATAGCGCTAATAGGAGCGGCTGTGTATTTAATGAAGCTGGATTTTCCACCATATATTTATCTGGCACCGTATCGTTTGGGGACTCTATCCTTTTATATGTTGCACTATTCAGTTGGAGACACATTTAAATATACGATTGTAATGGGGTTTATTGGAATTTACTTACTATACGCCCAATCAAGTGTTTTGTTCATTCAATTGCTTAGAGCCAACAGGAAATGGTGTTGGAGTGGAACTCGTTTGTTATGGCTTTCTGAAATCACATACAAAATGAGGAATAATGCCGGGCTGTTTACATTGGTTACCCTAATTTCTATCGTTTCCTTTCTAGGAGCAGCTTCAACTTTTGACTCCATGCAGCAGCAAAATAGATTTCTTAGGGAGCAGTCTTATTCATTTGCATTTTTTTCTGATGTTGTAAGTTCCATAGATCTTGAAGATGAGATTGATCAAAATCTTTATAAGGCTGGGGTGGATTATTCGAAAAGTGAAGTACTGATCTTTCCCTTTCGTGAACAGTTGGCACCTGTGATGAAACAATCCAACTATGAGCCTCTTGCTTCTAAATTAAAGAAACAAATACAGGTACCTGCGCTTCGAGATGATCAAGGCTTTTTCATTTTTGATTCAAACGGGATGTCTTTAGAAGAACAGAAAACCTTTTTTGAAAAAAAGCTAACTTACAATCAAGGGAAATCCCGAATTACGGGTATCCAGATTGTGGATACTCAGAAGATAGACCATAGCCTAAAGTTTGATGGAAACATCATTTCTGAACTAGGAAGGTTGCTTGTTGTCTCAGATCAAACTTACGAACATTTAGTTAAACAACAGTATTTCAATGTTCCATTGGCATACAAATCTGTTTATTATTTTGTGCCTAAATGGAAGAGTGGCCAAGTATCATTGGAAACTTCTGAGACCCAAGAAGAGGTGTGGTTGTATTCCCTGCTGGCCAACAAGGTGAATAAAGGATCGCTTAACTCTAGAGCAGTGGATTATCTGACATCGGAGATGGATCTGAATATTAGTAAATTTATTGGCGGATTTATCGCCATCATTATGTTGGCAAGCACAGTAAGCCTGCTTTATTTCAGATTGTATGTAGATCTTAAACGGGATGAGGAAATATACCGGGCTTTATCCAAAATTGGACTAAGCTCAAGGGAAATGAGACGAGCTGCATCCAGACAAATTGCATTCCTATTTCTTCTGCCATTAGTTGTTTCATCCATAGGAATAGTGCTTTGTTTAGTTATGTCAGAACCATCTGTAGTACCCTTTCATCTTACGCTTATTCAAATTATGATTTGCTTTTGGGTAATTCAATTCTTTTCCTTTCTTATTGTACGTTTCCTGTACCTTCGTCAATTGGATTTAAAGATGCTGTAAAGAGCGATAAGCCACATGAAAAAAGTTGCAGAAGGGTAGGGTTAGACTCCTCCTTTCTGGAATTTTCATCAAATACAAAATAAGGTCTCAATGGGCTGAGAGCCTTGACGAGTAGGTGCAGGGCGAATTTGTTCATCAGAAGATATTTAATTCATATAACAACGCATTAGTGAATTCTATTCAAGTCGATACCATATTTTAAAAGTGGGGATATCATGAAAAAAAGTTTGTTCATTTTATTGCTGCTCGCCTTGTCGGCCAGTTCTTTATCAGAGTCCTTTGTTCAAGCAGAGGAGGCGCAGCAGCAGGTTACCAAAGCGAGCGTGAAACTAACACTGAGCCAAGCCCAGCAATGGGCGCGGTCTAATAGCTTTAGCTTGAAGGAGGCCCAGCAAGCGATAGATCGTAACCGGATTAACCTAAAAAATGCTGGTAAGAATCTGGATTTTATTCCGGCAGGTACAGGCAACGGTGAAGAGGATGCGGCTAGTAGTTCAGCCTGGAAGGGGTATGCTTCATCGACGGTTTCTTATCTGGAATCCAAGAAGCAAATTGAACTTGCCCAAGATCAGACAGACTACGCTGCAATGAAAAACTATTACGATGTACTTTTGGCTGATAACAAAGTGAAGAGTAGTGAGGATGCACTTTCGCTCGCGTTATTAGAGGAAAAGGCTGCTGAAGCGAAGGCCAACCGTGGAAAAATTTCTCCAGGTGATCAAAGTACGATTATTCAGACTCGTATAGAGGCTCAAAAGAATGTAGACATTGCAAAGACTGCATTGCGAAAAGCGATGGATTCATTAAATACGCAAATGGGTCAACCTCAAGGTACGGTATATGAACTGGTTGATCGCCCTGTTTACCCCAAAATAGACAACACGAATTTGGATACGTTGGTGACGCGTGCAATCTCGGCGAGTCCTTCGGTGTGGAGACAGGAGGAAGCTGTCAAGCTGGCCAAGATGGAAGTTAAATATTACACCTGGAACTCAGGAACTGATGATTATGAAATTAAGCAGATTGATGTAGATTCAGCAGAAGGCGGACTGGAAAATACCAAGGATCAACTGGCAGAAACCTTGAAGAGTATGTACTTTAACTTACAGCAAAATGTTGAACAATACGAGCAAATGCAAAGTAATCTACAGAACGTCAATAAAGTATTGGACATTTCTCGTAAAAAAAAGGAACGTGGTTTTGCTACGGGTACGGAAGTCGCCACAAATCAATTAAAAGTGAAGCAAATCGAACGGAATATGGATGAACTGATTGTTCAAATGACGTTGCTGCAACATGCTTTGAACAAGCCGTGGAGCGTATAGGATTTAGAAAAAATACTTTTGAAGGGGATATAACATTGTCAGAAATAGAAAAGAAAGATGCATTGCAGGTAGTAAGAAAGAAAAGAAGGCTGAAAAGAATTATAGGCATTTTTGTCCTGATCATTATAGCGGGGATTGGCGGTACTGTTTATATGAACAGGAGTAAGGAAAAGCCTGTGGAGGGTCCTGCAAACCAGATCGTACAGGTACAGAAGACAAACATGACCGAGTCGCTTAAAGTCACTGGAACCGTTCAGGCTTCCAAGGAAGTAAACATTAATTTTACAAATGTCGAGGGTGCCAAGCTCGTCGCTGTTAATGTCAAAGCAGGAGATAGCGTCAAAGCAGGTCAGGTTCTAGCACGATTAGATGATTCGGATGCCAGGCTGCAAATTAAGGATGCCGAATCGAATGTGGCGATTGCAAGAGCCAAGCTGGAGGAAGCCAAGCGCGGACCCAAAACGAATGATATAGAGTTACAGAAAGCTAATGTCTTAAAGGCACAGATGGCGATTAAAACAGCCAAGAACACGATGGAATTAGAGGAAGCCGCTGCTCAAAAGGAGTCGGCCAAGGTGACTTTGGATAAGGCTCAGAAGGATTATGATGACCAGGCTTATCTGGTTCAGAACGATGCGGCAGCAGAAAGTGACCTGGCGACAGCCAAGCAAAATCTGGATAAGGCAAAATTGGATATGAGCAATGTGGAGCTGCAGTACAAGAAGGCACAGACCAAGCAAACTGAGGCGATCGAAGAGGCGGAAATGGGCTATAAAACAGCTTTAATACAATTAAAGGCTGCACAGTCCCCACCCGAAGCTTCCAACATCCAATCCGCACAGGCTTCTTTATTGCAGGCTGAAACGGCATTAGAGCAGAAGAAAAGTGTCCTGAGTAAATTACAGGTTACGGCGCCGTGGGACGGGATCATTTTGAAGGTCAACGGCGATGTGGGTACCAGTCCTACTGCACCTTTTATTGTAATGAATAATTCAAACACAGGGGCTATGAAGGTTCTTGCCAAGGTTAACGAAAGTGATATTGCTAAATTGAAGACTGGACTTCAGGCGACAATGCACTCGAATTCATTTCCGGACAAACAATTTAAAGGCGAAGTCCTCTTTGTTTCTCCAGAGCCGGTTACCGAATCCAATGTGACTACATACAAAATCGAATTGTCTTTGGATAGCCAAAAGATAAGGCTGCAACCAGGGATGAATATGGATGTATCCCTTCTGTTAGCTGAACACAAAAATGCGTTGTCTGTACCGTTGTTTGCACTGAGATCTGAAGGCGGTGTGGATGGAGTATATGTGGCGAAGAACGCGGCGAATCCGGCGGATTATGAGTTTAGACCAGTGAAACTGGGTGTCTATACAGCAGATCAGGCGGAAATCAAGTCTGGCGTCAAGGACGGTGAGACCATTGTGATCCCACCTCAGGGTGGTAGTGCTGGTTCGAATGGCAGTCCAGAGGGTCAAGACCCTGATGGGGGGCAGGCACAATGAGTGAAACTCAATCCCATAAAGCTGTAATCGAAATTAAAGAACTGAAAAAAATGTATGAGGTAGGCGGACAGAAGATTCAGGCTCTGCGCAGTGTTAATTTATCTATTAGCGAAGGGGAGTTTGTTGCTATCATGGGGCCCTCTGGTTCGGGCAAGTCTACCATGATGAATGTCATTGGCTGCCTGGATCATCCCGATACCGGAGAGTACTACCTGGATGAGTACTCCATATTGGATGCTAGAGAGAACGAGCTTTCGGAGATTAGAAACCAGAAGCTGGGTTTTGTATTTCAGAAATTCTATCTACTTCCCCGAACTACAGCATTAGCAAATGTAGAGCTGCCTATGATGTATGCAGGTGTACCTGCCAAGGAGCGTCGGGAAAGAGCCGTAGAGGCACTACGCAGCGTTGGCCTTGCAGAACGGATGTACAACAAGCCTAACGAGCTTTCTGGTGGTCAGCAGCAACGTGTCTCCATTGCCCGGGCATTGGTGAATAATCCTGTTATTCTGCTGGCGGATGAGCCTACGGGAGCCCTGGATACGAAGACGAGTATCGAAATTATGGAATTATTTCAAGGCTTGAATGAGCTGGGAAAAACCATCGTCTTGGTCACGCATGAGTTGGAGATTGCTGAATATGCCAAACGGTTGATCAGCTTTCGGGATGGTAATATTGAACGAGATGAGCCTATTGCAAATAGACGAATTTCATCAAGGAAGGTAAGCCTATGAATGTAATGGAAACCATCCGTGTATCCATGAATAGCTTAATCACTAACAAGCTACGCTCATTTTTAACGATACTCGGTATTATTATCGGGGTGGCAGCAGTTATTGCCATTATGGCGATCGGAAACGGATCTACAGCCCGCATAAAGGCGGAAATTAATAAATTAGGAAATAACGTATTGATGGTTGCGCCGGCTATGACAATGGTCGATGGTGAAATAGATTATGACCACACACCCTCATTTACTTGGGCTGATGTCGAGGCGTTGGAACAAAAGAAGTCTATAGATGCATTAATGCCGAATATAACAAGCAATTCAAAAGCTACGTGGGGGCGATATAACTATAACGCCACTATTGTAGGAACTTCCGCTTCATTTTATAAGGTCAAAAAGTTTTCCTTTGCCGAGGGTAGAACATTTACCAATGACGAGATGGATAAACGCATGAATGTCGCCATACTTGAAAGCCAAGCGGTTCAACGTCTTTTTGGTGGAGATAGCCAAAATGTATTGGGACGGACGTTTCAAATTAAGCAGATCCCTTTCAAGGTAGTCGGAGTATTGGATACTCAGCCAGTTACGAACTTAAGCTACAGTAGTAATGAACAAATTTACATCCCTGCTACAACCATGATGAACCGTCTGGGTGAGAAGAATATTACCGGATTGGACGTGTCTGCCAAGTCACCAGCCTTGATGGATCAGGCTCGCTTAGACATCTTGGAAAGCTTGCGTGTGACACACCAGCTAAAACCTTCGGAACCAGATCAATTTCAAATTATGAGCCTGTCAGAGGCAGCAGGTGCAGCTTCTGGTGTAGATAGTATTATGACCAGCCTATTGGGTGGGGTAGCCGCGATATCCCTCGTGGTAGGGGGAATCGGAATTATGAATATTATGATGGTCTCAGTTATAGAGCGTACAAAAGAAATCGGTATTCGGAAAGCCATTGGTGCCAAGCCGAGAGATATTATGATTCAATTCCTGTCTGAAGCGATCATTTTTGGTCTGTTAGGAGGCACAATCGGAGTTGTTACAGGTATAGGAGCTTCCAAAATACTTGAGGCGGCTGCGCATATGACCATTGAATTTACAATCTCGCCTATCATATATTCGTTTCTTAGCTCTGCGGGCACAGGCATCCTATTCGGAGTATATCCGGCTTATAAAGCAGCAAGTTTGAGGCCAATAGATGCATTGAGGTACGAATAATTGAATGGGCACATGGTCGCAACATAAAACGTGAACTGCTTCTAGATTTTGGAGGAACATATACTATGGAAAAAAGCTATGTGCAAAATAGAACCAGAGCTCATCGAATGAAGAGGAAGAGAAGAAGACTACTGTTTATAATTATCATTTGTATTGTTCTAGTTATTATAAAACTCTTTGACATCTTCAGTAGTAAACCACAGCCAGTAAAAACGATTGAGTATGCAGAAAAAATAGAATCCGTATCAACCGACAAATTAAATAACGAATCCAAAGGGAGCGAATTCCTTGTAAAAAATGTTTCGGGTGTTGAGGATGCTGCATTTGTTGAAAACTACTTAAATCAGCAAATCCAAGGTCAAAAGCCCGATGGGATAGACGGTAAAAAGGTTGTCTATTTATCTTTTGATGATGGGCCATCAGTAACCGTGACGCCTAAGATTTTAGATGTTCTTAAAGAACAAAATGTAAAAGCGACGTTTTTTGTGGTCGGAAAAGCAGTCGAAGAAAATGAAGGTACTAAACATTTAACCAAAAGAATAATTAAGGAAGGGCATGCTATCGGAAATCATACCTACTCACATGATTATGGTTATTTATATCCTAATCAGACTGTGAATTCGAGCATTTTTATGAGCGATATTGAAAAAACAAATCAAATTTTAAAGCAAATTTTGGGACAGGATTTTTCCACAAGAGTGATTCGATTTCCGGGTGGCCATGTGACGTGGCAGAGAAAGGATCCCAAAGGTATGGAAGCGTTAGATGAAATTTTACATGATAAGGATTATCATCAGATTGACTGGAATGTGTTGCCTAAAGATGCGGAAGGTACCTCTAAGAATGCCGAGGAATTAATACACGAATTTATGAAGAGCATTGGGACTAGAGAAAAAGCAGTGGTACTCATGCATGACACTTACGGGAAGGAAGAAACAGCTAAAGCCTTGCCTGAAATCATAACATATTTAAAAAAGCAGGGATATGAATTCAAGACTATAAAATAGCTAGTGTATTTAAGTCAAGGGGAACACCGTAATCCATCGAAACAGAAAGGATAAGCCATAATATGGACATTAAAGATCTGGAAGATCTATATTTATCTCATAAATCAGAACTCCTTGGCTATCTTTTGAGAATAGTGCATAACAAACAGGATGCCGAAGATTTGTTGCATGAATGCTTTATTCGGTTTATAAGAGCTTCCCCTGATTTGCCCGAAGATCGTATCCGATTTTATCTTTTGAGAATTGCTAAAAATTTAGCCATAGATATAATAAGAAAGCGAAAAAAGATGGAGGAATATTTCTTGCGTAAGGAGCACGTCTACTATCACTGGGATACCCCCGATTTTGAAATTCAGGATGAGGTCGATCGAATTCTTTTGATGGCAAGTAATACCGAGCAAAGAACGGTACTTAAATTGCGTGTAGTCCAAGGATACTCCATAAAAGAAACGGCTAGAATTTTAAATAAGAGTGAAAATTCAGTGAAATCTTCGCTTCACAGAGCTTCCAAACGTATTAAATTGAGATATATTTCCTGACCACAATGGAGTGCTTGCTTTTTATAACAAGAAGTAAGACAAACAGTCCCGATGAGAAATCTCGATTGCGGGGCTGTTTGTACGTTGTACATAGTAGTTGAAATGATGAAAAAGGCGGTAAGTAATCACGGTTATTTTCTTATGCCAATCAGCAAGACATCAGCTTCAAAGTCATGCATCCCAATGATCGTGATTTGCTCTTGCACAGAGATTGAAGCTGTGCCAAAACGACGATTCTCCAGGTCAATGACCGTGAAGTCGTATTCGCTCAAATCCACGTTTAGCTTCAGCACCGTGTTGATTGGAACGTAGATGGCGACCTTGGTGTAATCGGTGCTTACAGCCGCACGAATTTCTTCCGTATTTTTAAGCACTATGTTCCAAGGCTGCATATCTGTAATTTCATATATCCCGAAGAGCCATTTGGCCAATCCATAATCCCATGCCCCTTCAAACTTAAGTGCAGACTGCCAATCATATGGACTGTCGAATCCCTCCCCAGTTACACCGAACCTTTTGCCTTTCCGATGCCAGCTCCAAATACCGTGAGCTCCATAGGTTATGCCCGCAGACGCCCCGGACAGAAGACTTTGCCAGGCTGCCTTACGAACATCGGCGCGGCTGAAGCGGCCATAGACTTTTCGACTGTATCCCATTTGTTCATAACAGGGCTCCGAGTTGAGCACCGGTCGGGTGACAGGCTTATTGCAGAAATCCAGTGCGAGTGTATACGCCGTTGGTTGAAATTGTGAATTATGTCCTGACTGGTACATGTAAAAATCCAAATGGGGATCATCAATAAATTCCTCTGGCAGTGCTGCTAATCTTCCTTGAATATGCAGGGTAGTCAGACACTGCGGGCTGTGCTGTTTTATGGTATGGAGAGCAAGTCGGTAATATTGGTTGGCACGCTCGGAAGGGAAATCAGTGTCACCACTTATAATATAAATAGGGTAGAATTTGGAGAACCGATCGGCAATGTAACGTACATAAGGTTCCACTGCTTCAAGTGGCATTTTTTTCTCCTCACGAAGCTTGGCAGCCCAGGTATCCGGGATATAATTACACCATAGTAGAACCAGTGCAGGAACAAAGCCTCTGTTCACAGCCATTTCGATCATCGTCTCGGCTCTGGTAAAGTATTCTTCGTTCGGCATATAGAAATTGTAGCTGCCATCCTCGGCATATGCGAAAGGCTCATATTTCAAATCGCTGTCACTTGCATCCCATTGGCGCAGCAAATTGATTTGCAAGACATTGAAGCCCTGACTTTTCCGGTAATCCAGATAATAGGCCCATTCCTCCAGCGTGATGTTGGTAAATGCGCTCCAAACCGTATCCGCCAAATAAAAAAAGGGGTTACCCTCATTCATGAAATATCGTTTGTTCTCAGCGATACTCAGTTGAATCAAAAGCTTCCTCTCCTAACGAATGTAATGGCAGAAGCGGCGAGCGTTTATCCGTCCGCCGCTTCTGCTTTTTTTTATTATAGGATAACAGGACTTGCTGTAGCTTCACTTGCTTGCTTGTCCAGTTGCTCCTGCGCTTCGTGTTCCTTTTTTAGAGCCTGCTTATCCAGCGCTCTAAAGAACGGGTAGTAGATCAGCATACTGATCGGGATGAGTACCAATTGTGCGGCGGCTAGTTTCCAACTGCCCTCAATGAAGCCCAGAGCAAAGATAGGGGTGCCGAAAGGCGGGTAAATTCCGATGGGTGCAGGCAACAAGCCGATGTTGGTGGCAATATAGCCGAGTACCGCACAAATGATGGGAGCAACGATAAACGGAATGGCTAGCAACGGGTTCAATACCATTGGAATTCCGAAGATCAGCGGCTCGTGAATGGAGAAAAAGGTACCCGGAAGACCAAGCTTGCCGATCGTGCGAAGCTGCTTGCTCTTGGCCAGGAAAACCAATAGCAGAGCAAATCCAAGCATCGGTGCATAGTTGCAGTAGATGGACCAGAAGGCCAGACCGATCGTGTTCGGAAGTGGAGCGCCTGCCTGGAAAGCGTCAAGGTTGGCTAGATCCAGACTCATCCAGATGGGTTTAACGATAGCGAGTATAACAATTGCACCGTGAATTCCGAACATCCACAAAGCCTGCATAATGATTAGCGCGATAATTAAAGCGCCGAGTGATCCGCCCAACCCTTCCAGTGGTATTTGGAGATAAGTGTAGATAAAATCGTGAACTGTACCAAATGGAGTCTGCATAAACAAACCAGCAACGATAACAAACACAAGGGCTACCAAGACAGCTGGGATCAAGCCTGAGAAGGTTTTGACAACGGTAGGCGGGACCCCGTCAGGCATTTTAATCGTCCAATTGCGGTCGACAATCCAAATATACAACCGTGCGGCAATCAAACCGACGATCATGGCAACGAACAATCCCTGCGCGCCGAGCCATTGAAGTGGCAAGGCACGAACTTTATCAAAGGTTTGGATCGGTGTAACGATAAGAAAAGAGAGAAGAGCGGTTGCCGCTGGCACAAGGGGGTCCTTGTCAAAAGCTTGCGCCAGTCTGTAGGCGATAAAAAATACCGCATACAGTGCAATGATGCCAGTGGTCATTGTCGATGCCAACCCGATTATAGCCTTTACGGGTGCAATAAGATTCTGGTAAGGCTCCCAAGCAAGTGCAGAGAAGAGGGTTGCAAATGCTCCGATAATCAGAAAAGGAAGGGTGGACATCAGCCCGTTGGAAATTGCGCTCATGTAACGGTTTTGCTGAATTGTACCCGCTACTTTTTGAAGCTTGTAAGAGAATTTTTGTTGGTTAGCCATATTTATTCAACTCCTACTATAGACTTTCATTCGTCTATATAATGACTTAGAGAACGCTTTCATTTGGCGAAACACCATGCAGAATATCATATATCGTTGCCCGATTTGACCAACCTTCTTGTTCGGTCTGGTGATGAGCATCTGACTCTGAGCTTTACAGCTTAAGCGCGTCTCCTAGCACTTTTTCGCCGTTCATCATTCCATAGTCTACTATATTGATAACACTTACCTTAATGCCTTTAGGTTCATATTTTGCCTTGAAATCATCCTGCAGGTAGCCGACCTGTGGTCCAATTAGCAGTACATCTGTCTTGTCAGCATATTCTTTAAACGAACTTTCGGAAGTCGCCCTAATTTCAACCTCAAGATTTTGCGCTTGTGCGGCCTTTTGCATTTTCTGTACCAACATACTTGTAGACATTCCTGCAGCACATACGAGTGTAATTTGTTTCATCCGTTGTTCCCTCCGTTGGAAGTGTGATTTGTGATATCTTCATAGCGATTCAATCTGTTGTAAAGCTCAATCATATGTCCCGCCAGATCTTTAGTTGTGATGGCTGACATAAGGTGATCTTGAGCATGTACCATAAGCAGTGTGACTTCGTGGGCGGTTCCGCCAGCTTCCTGTTGAATCAGTCTCGTTTGTGATTTATGAGCTTTAACCAACTCGGCTTTGCTTTCTTCAAGCCGCTCTGCCGCCAACTGTGTGTTACCTTTTTGAGCAAGAGCGATCGCGTCCATCGCTTTACTCTTGGCAACACCTGAGTTGGTGATAATCCCCATAATGATTTCTTGATACTCCTCCATCTCGTTCACCTCATGCTTTTTTCTCTTTAACTTACAGATTCAGTGTATAGGTTTGCTGCCGAGATCTAAACCCAAGTCTTTTCCGCCAGTAACGGAAATTCATTCATTGCTACTACGCTTTCATTTTAAAAAGCTCCAAGCAGCACCCGCTCTGTGAATATCAGCTAGATGCACTGCGAAAGCTTGGTTCAATACAGCTTATATTTAACGATAATCCTGGAGAATTCCTCGTACGTTTCGCATTTTAACATCTGCTGGACGATATCCGAATTGTCGACCAGTTCCATGAGATGGTTATACATTTTAGACGGTGGCTCTTTACCGTTTTTTTCAATGCTGAGTAGACAGATGAACTGCACTGGTTTGTCGCCCCACTCGATAGGTTGTTGAAGGGTACAGACCGCCCATACGGTTTGATTGCTTTGCGGAATGATAGGGTGAGGAACGGCTACCAAATTTCCGTAAGCCGTGGGTGCAGCCTGTTCTCGTTCCAGAACGAGTCCAATAAAGCCTTCGGCAGAGCGGATCAGCCCTTCAGCATATATTTTTTGGCCCAGAAATGAGATGACCTCTTCCTTGGTGGTAAAATTTTGTCTCAGAAATACGAGTTCCTTCCGAATGTAGTGAAAATCAAACTCGGCTTCACCAGCCAGCAAACTTTCAATTTTCTCCATATCGCTGCCGCCAAGAAGAGTCTGCACGACCACGACTGGAACCGATAATGGCAGCTGAATGGGAATGGTGCTCACCACGAAATCAATGTCATGGAGGGGAAACTGCTGAAGCTTGTAATATTCCGTTGTACCCGCCACTTCAAGCGAGCTACCAAAAGTGCTTTGCAGTTTGTACTTGAGCAGCCGGGCGCTTCCGGCTCCTGAAGTGCAGACGACCAGACAGCGTTTTGGCCGGGTGTTCATACGCTGTCGTTCGATGGCTGCCCCGATATGAATGGCGAGATAGCCCATCTCTGCTTCCGGGATGGCAATATTCAGCTTGCTCTCGATCAGCTTGGCACCAATAACTCCCGCTTGAAAAGCCAGAGGGTAGTTGCTCTTGACATGATCCAGCATGGGGTTTCGGATGTTCATTCCATACTTTACCCGGTTCAGCGCTGGCTTCAGATGAAGGTAGATGCCTATGAGCAGTTCTGTATCACAGCTGATGTTCAGATTCAAATCCCTGTCGATCTCGGCGAGCATTTCCTTGCCCAGTTCAAAGAGGTTCCAGTCCAGCAGCTTCTCGGGTCCCATGTCCTCTATTTGGTGTCCTTCAATTCCGACAAACCACTTGTTTCCGGCAAGATGCATGGCAATGTAGGCGATTTCATCTTCGGGAAAAGACAACTGCAATTCCTTTTCGATCAGCTCGACAATATGCTCGGCAGCCCGAAATTCATCGGTGCCCCGCAGATCTCCTATTTCCGCCGAGAGCATAGCTACCTGGTTTCCGTCACGGATGCGCTTGCAGGCGATCGCAATATGAATGGACAAATTGCTGAAGGCGATATCGGAGAGTGTTACTTCATATTTCTGAGTCTGTTCCAGAACGATTCCACAAATCAGCGTCATTTCGCGCGGGGTGACGATGCGTAGCGCTGCATGAAGTGTTCCGCCTTGTTCTTCGGAACGGCTCACAATAAACTCGGACAAGCAGAACCGAAGCTGGACTTCATCACCTTTCAGTTTGATTCCGTAATTTGGCCGTTTATCAATGGTGATTCCGTAGCTTTGTAGGGTTTGTTTAACCTCTTTGAAATCATTCTGCACCGTAGACTTGCTTATATATAGCTCATCTGCGAGGTCTTCCAGCTTCACATAATGATCAGCGAGCAGGAGACGCTTGATTAAATACAATTGCCGATAGCCGGGAGAACCTGGATCATCGGGCTCGCCGGACAGGAACAGCTGCTGCAGCAGCGCACGAAAGCTACGATGATCCGTAATTTTTAGTTCATATCCCCTTGAACGAACAGGTTCAATTGCTGCCCCGTGCTTGGATAGAAATTCATCTAGTTCCCGGATATCGCTGCGAATGGTACGTGAAGTAACTTGAATCAATTTGGCCAGATAATCACTTTTGACAGGAGCATCGGCAGCCAGCAAGTACTGAAGAATTGAAACCATGCGTGCATTCATTCAAGGTTTCCCCCTTTCTGTAAAGCGGAATACATGCAGTGTACATAAAAAACCTCCGATTATCCAAGTGTAACACCTGTAAAATAATCGGAAGCTTGTAGTAAGCTCAAAAGTAAATGAGGAAGATTCATCAACAATTAGCGGAAGAAGATGGTGTAAGCGGTTGTTCTGAACGTATTACCATTTGCACTGCATTCTGCCAACCTGCATAAAGCCGCTGGCGGCTGACTTCATCCATACTAGGGGTGTAGTGCTCATACAGATTCTGATCAGAGGTATTTCCCGTGATGATGCCTTTAGGATCTGACCAGTATCCGACACCGAGACCGCCCAGATACACAGAACCCATTGCAGACAGCTCAGCACAGGTAGAGCGGGTAACATGGGTACCCAGAATATCTGCCTGAAACTGCATGAGCCAGCTGTTAGATGAGCCCCCGCCATCCGTACGTAAACTAGTAAGGGGGACACCGGATTGTTCACGTATAAATTGAACCGCATCTCTCACTTGATACCCGATGCTCTCTAGCGCTGCGCGTACAATATGTGCTTTGCCGTTTCCACGGGTCATACCTACAATTGCAGCACGTGCAGAGGGATTCCAGTAGGGAGCACCTAAACCGACAAAAGCAGGGACCAGATATACGCCCTCATTGTCCTGCAATTCGGTGATCATGGATTGCATTTCCTCAAATGAAGAGAATAATCCTAAATTATCCCGTGTCCATTTTATACTGTCTCCGGTCGTACGTATAACAGCTTCCAATGCATAAGATACCTTTCCTGAAGCCCCCCAGGCAATCGTTGTAACCAAGCCTTCACCGCCCTGTACGGGTTGCGAACCAATATTCATAAGTACAGATGTTCCAGTCCCATATGTCGCTTTGGCATCGCCAGTATCGAAGCAACGATGCCCGTACAGTGCACCCTGTGAATCTCCGATTATCCCTGATATCGCTACTTGTTCGTCCCATAATTCCACTTCCTGTGTATAGCCATACAAGGCATCGGATGCTTTTACCTCAGGGAGCAGGGAGGAAGGAACACCGAATATACTGCACAACTCCATATCCCAAGCCAGAGTATGAATGTTAAAAAGGGAAGTCCGGCTGGCGTTACTGTAATCGGTTGCATGTATTTGACCGCCCGTAAGCTTCCATAGCAGCCAGCTGTCAATAGTCCCTGCAAGTAGTTTACCTTCAGCAAGCAATTGGGGGGCATGAGGTACATGTTCCAAAATCCAATTGAACTTGACGGCAGAGAAATAAGGATCGAGCATTAGACCTGTCTTGGAGCGTATAATATCTTCATAGCCAGTATTCTTCAACCGTGTGCAGACCTCTGCCGTTCGCTGGCATTGCCATACAATGGCATTATAGATAGGCAAGCCAGTAGAACGGTCCCAGATCAGAGCCGTTTCTCGCTGATTCGTAATGGTTACTGCGGCCAGCGAGGAAGGAGAAAGCCCTGCTTTCTCCAGTACGCCTTTCGCAGCAATAAGTACATTGTGATATATCTCAAGCGGGTCATGTTCGACCCAGCCCGGCTGCGGGTAATATTGTTTGTGCTCTAAAGAATAACGGGTAATCACTTCGCCTTGCTGATTAACCAGCAGTGTTTTGGTTCCGGAAGTGCTTTGATCGATCGCCAGAATATAGGTCTCGATATTCATTACAGCTACAGCTCCTTACTTGTTCATCAATTCGAGCACAATCTTGCTGATATTTTCAGAGGTAAGTCCATAATGTTCAAAGACTTCAGCTGTTTTGCCGGCAATCGCCGGCTCATCCGGTATGCCCAGCATTTTCATAGGAACCGGTTGATGTTGAACCACCACTTCTGCTACAGCGGCACCCAAGCCTCCGAATACACTATGCTCCTCTACGGTGACAATACCTCCCGTTTCCCGGGCTGCGGCGATGATCGCTTCCTCATCAAGTGGCTTGATGGTGTGCATATTGAGAACACGAGCTTTAATACCCATCTGCCCCAGCAACTCAGCCGCATCCAGAATGATACGGACGGTCTCACCAGCGCCAATCAGGGTAATGTCTGATCCTTCTTGTAGGGTAACAGCTTTCCCAATCTCAAACGGATAATCCTCGGACGGATAGACATCCTCAACAGCATTACGTCCGATCCTTACATATGCGCCTCCTTCATGCTGAACCAGCGCTTCGGTCATTTTCTTGGTTTCATGACGATCGGCGGGGAGTAAGACCATCAAACCAGGAATCGCTCGCGCGACAGCAATATCTTGGACAGAGTGGTGGGACATTCCTAGTGCACCGTAGCTAACACCACCGCTTATCCCAATCAGCTTTACATTGGTTCCGGAATAGGCTACATCTACCTTGATCTGCTCAATACTACGCATGCTCAGGAAGCAGGCAGGAGAGGTGACGAACGGCTTTTTACCGCTGTGTGCGAGTCCAGCAGACATACCGACGATATTTTGCTCGGCAATGCCTACCTCCACAAATTGTTCCGGATAGGCATCGGCAAAGGGAGCCATAGCAGCAGAGCCGCGAGAATCACTAGCCAACACCATAATATCCCGATCCTCTTTGGCAAGGCTAAGCAGCGTTTCACAGATGACCTGACGATTTGGGATTTTGTTCATTGTTTATCTCACCTGTCCTTCCCCGGATAATTCGTCTATTTCTTGTGTCAGTTCCGCCAGTGCGCGTTCAAGTTCATCATCACTTGGAATACGGTGATGCCAGCCTGGAACACCCTCGGCAAAGGATACACCTTTTCCCTTGATCGTGTTTGCCAGCACCAACGTTGGTTTGCCTTCAATTTCAGGGACATTGCGGAATGTATGGATCAGTTCCTCCATGCTGTTGCCGTCAATGGAGATCACGTTCCAGCCGAAAGCGGCCCACTTTTCCTCCAGGGGTTCAAGTCCCATAACCTCCTCGGTTGTACCGCTAATTTGCAGGCCGTTGCGGTCAATGATACCGACAAGATTATCCAGTTTGTAATGGGCACCTGCCATAGCAGCTTCCCAATTGGAGCCTTCCGCTTGCTCCCCGTCACCCATGAGACAGAATACACGGTAGGATCGCCCGTCACGCTTGGCAGCCAGTGCTATACCGACTGAGATGGGGAGGCCATGGCCCAATGCGCCTGTATTCATTTCAATACCGGGAACTTTATTGTTCGGATGTCCAATCAGACGGGTTCCGAACTGGCTATAGGTTTCCAGTTCTTCTTTAGGGAAGAAACCAAGGTCTGCCAGAATACACCATAAAGACTCGACGGAATGTCCCTTGCTGGCAATAAAGCGGTCACGTTCCTCCCATTTAGGATTAGTGATATCAATATTCATGATTTCGTAGTATAGGGCGGTGAGTATATCCGTATTGCTCAGCGAGCCTCCTGTATGCCCTGTTTTGGCACGATGAATAATGGTGAGCAGGTCCTTACGGATTTGTGCGGCTTTGATTTTCAAGTCTAGGATTTCCATAGTGCCCTCCTAAAATAATATAGTTAAACCAGAATACCCGACTTGGTGACAGCGAGATCGGAACCACGCAACCAGCGTTGAATTTCCTGTTCGGTAGGATCTACCGGATCTGCCGTGACACCTGGAAGGTAATTGCAGGCCTCGTACAGAGCCGGGATGACATTAGCATGAATGCCAACAGAGTGATGGACGTAAGGACCTTTGACGAGCTTTTCTTCCCATAACGGCCAGTCGTTGACCTCTACCCAAACATACGAGCCGCGGGTATAAGGTCCCTCAATTCCTTTAGCTTTGCCGAGGAAAATGGAATAATCTCCATGATCACCATCAAAACGGGCGATGGTCATGCCGCCGCCTTTGATTTGTCCTTCATGTGTGCCTGGTGCGTGATCATCGAACAGGAAGTGCTTGCGTAGTTTGGGTTTGTTCTCAATAGACATGGATACTGGAAAGTTCCCGCAGTGGAAAAGAAGCTCTCCATTGTCATTCTCAGGATGACGTACCGTAATATCAGCGAAAAAAGTGGGGAGTTCGTTCATCGCAGCCGCTTGTACCATAACCGAAGTAATTGCTCCGTGAATATCGGTTTCGCAGGTGACCGGAATTTGTTCATCTGTCAAAATGGCATTGGCCAGACAAGGCATAATTCCCATAGCTTCCTGGAGGGAGGACCAGCATTGGATCGCGATGGCTGTACTTCCCGTTTCGATAGCGTAGGATTTCATGGCTACTTTAAGTGCAGCAATGCGTCTGATATCTTCTTCGGTGACTTCACTGTAGTCCAGCTTCTCTTTGATATAATCAATCGCTTCTGAAAGTTCAGCACTGCTCCCGGCTGCAATTTTCTTTGAACGCAGCTGAATATCTACTAGCGTAATTGGATGAATCTCAATACCGAATCGCTCCAACAGCTCCCCTTCATTGCAGATCATAGTCCAAAAGGAAGCAGGACGAGGACCTATCTGGAGAATTCGTAAACTTTTGAACTGTCGTACTACATTGGCAGCCGAGATAAAATTGTTAAAGCCTCGTTCAAATACCGGATCGGCTACACGACTGTTTGTGATATAGGTAAAAGGGACATTAAAGCGGCGAAGCACCTTTCCGCTAGCGAACAATCCACACTGGGTGTCCCGTAATCTCATGCCGTCGGCCAACGGAGCCTCATCACGTGGACCCCACAATAGAACCGGCTTGCCAAGTGCCTTGCCCACACGGGCAACCGTATCCTCGGTACCAAAATTACAGTGGGGGAAGAAAACGGCGTCCACTTCCTCTTCCTTGAAACGTTTGATAATCAAGTCCGCATTAATATGGTCGTCATACAGCAAACCCTCCTCATTAAGCCCTTCCAAATCCACGATATCAATGTTCATTCCGAAGCTCTCGATTTGTTGGCGAATGGCAACTTTGTAGCGGAATGCATCTTCAGCACTGAAGGTGAATCGTCGAGTAGGCGCATAACCCAGTTTCAGCTTTTTCATGAATAACTCTCCTTGTACTAGAAGTAAACAAATTAAAATTTCACTAAACAAAACTAAATTGTAGTGGATAAATTATATAAATTTTTATTTTCAAAGTCATCGTATCACCTCTGTAAACCGCTGTCAATTAGCTTTTTTATAAAAAATTAGTTGTTTAGTTTAGTTATTTTGCGAAAATAAACTAAAAATTCGTATTTTGTTTAGAGTGAATAGCGTATGTATCATATCTATTAAATTTGACAGGCTCCTAAATCTTTGTTAGAGTTTCAATCAAATATGAATAACCTTTTCATGGGATGTTACCGTTAGGGCATAACCTGAATCGGCTTGTTTACACCGCAAGTGTAACCAGGCTGGTTTGGGTTTTTTTATTATTCATCTCCCTTTCTGTACACCCTTTTATCACACATTTGGAAGGAGAACGTTTATGTCCAGTTATATTTTTCCTAAAGACTTTTTATGGGGCGGTGCTCTTGCAGCCAACCAGGCCGAGGGGGCTTATTTGGAAGACGGTAAAGGATTGAGCCTGGTGGATCTGCTGCCTACCGGAGAGAAGAGAAGAAGCATAATGAAAGGGAATGTTCCTTCGCTAACCCCACTTGAAAGCGAATTCTATCCTTCCCATGAAGCCATTGACTTCTATCACCAATATCGCGAGGATATTGCACTATTTGCAGAAATGGGTTTCAAAGCACTGCGTGTTTCCATTGCCTGGGCTCGTATTTTTCCAACTGGAGAAGACGCTACTCCCAATGAGGCGGGGCTGCAATTTTACGATGATTTGTTCGATGAATTGCATAAACATGGCATTCAGCCGGTTGTGACCCTTGCTCATTTTGACGTGCCGGTAGCTCTGATCGAGAAGTACGGAAGCTGGCGCAACCGGAAACTGGTTGGTCTGTTTGAAACCTATGCCAAAACCGTATTCACTCGTTACAAGGATAAAGTGAAATACTGGATGACGTTTAATGAAATCAACATGCTGCTCCACTTGCCGTTTCTCGGTGCCGGGCTTGTATTCCAAGAAGGCGAAAACGTTAAACAAATTCAGTACCAGGCTGCGCATCATCAGCTTGTTGCAAGCGCGCTGGCTGTAAAAGCATGTCACGAGATCATTCCAGATGCGAAAATTGGCTGTATGCTTGCTGCTGGAAGCTTCTATCCGTATACATGTAATCCCGAAGATGTGTATCAGGGGATGGAAAAAGACCGCGAGTCCTACTTCTTCATTGATGTACAGTCACGCGGCGAATATCCTGGTTATGCCAAACGCTTCTTCAAGGACCATGGATTAAACATCGAGATGGAATCCGGCGACGCAGCCATTTTGAAAGACCATACCGTCGACTACATCGGATTTAGCTATTATTCGAGCCGGACAACCAGCACAGACCCGGAAGTTGTCAAAAATATGACTAGCGGTAATGTTTTCGGCTCCGTGGCCAACCCATATTTGGATAAGTCCGAATGGGGCTGGACGATCGATCCAAAAGGATTCCGTATCACAGCCAACCAATTGCATGACCGCTACCAAAAGCCTCTTTTCGTAGTGGAAAATGGCTTTGGTGCCAATGACGTGGTTTCACCTGAAGGAGAAGTGAATGACGATTACCGAATCGACTATCTCAAGCGACATATTGCTGAAATGGGTGAGGCTCTTCAAGACGGCGTCGAAATTATCGGTTACACCAGTTGGGGACCTATTGATATTGTCAGCGCATCCTCTGGAGAAATGAAAAAACGCTATGGTTACATTTATGTAGACCGTGACAATGAAGGCAACGGTACGTTGAAACGTATTAAAAAGAAAAGCTTTGACTGGTATAAAAACGTAATTCATTCCGATGGCGAAAATCTCGGCGAATAGTCGTACGACAAGAAAATAGGATCGGACGTCCTGAATCAACGGGAATTTCCGATCCTCGTTTTTCAATTGAAAGCGTTGACAATCGTTCCTTTTCGGGCTATACTTGACGCAATTCCATCATTTTTAGGATTGTTACTGCAGAGCAGGCAAAACCTAAGCCACGAATAAGCGGATTTTACAGTCTTGTTTATTTGGCGTGCTTCGGTTTTTTTTGTTTGCAATAAAGTGGATGGAGCATGAGTGGCTCTTGCTGGCATATGGAACGGGGGATCGAGATGAATATAGCAAAGGTCATCAACAACAATGTAATTAGTGTTTACCAGACAGACGGTACTGAACTCGTAGTCATGGGTCGGGGGATTGCTTTTAAGAAAAAGCCTGGTGACACAGTAGATGAAACCAGAATTCAGAAGGTATTTGCGCTGAAAAACAAGCAGACATCCGATAACTTCAAAATGCTGCTGCGCGAGGTACCGCTGGATTTGATTGTGATTGTGGAGGAAGTCATTAATGACGCCAAGCATAATCTGAACAGAAAGCTGAACGAAAATATTTATGTTTCTCTGACCGACCATATCAATTTCGCTATTGAAAGGTACCGGGAAGGACTAGAAATCAAAAACGCGTTATTGTGGGAAATCAAGCAGCTGTACAGAGAAGAATTCGCGATTGGTCTAAGAACGCTGGAACAAATTAAACAAAAGCTCGGTATTGAACTGCCTGTGGATGAAGCGGCTTATATTGCCCTTCACATTGTGAATGCTGAAATGAATGAGGAAGTCATTACGACCATGAGCATTACGAAGTTTATCCAGCAAATTATCAATATCGCAAAATACCACTTTAAGGTTGATTTTGACGAGGATTCTCTAAGTTATTTCCGCTTTATTACGCATCTGAAATTTTTCGCTCAGCGCGTATTTAAGGGAAATCACTATGAAAATAACTATGATCATTTATATGACTTGATTAAGGAAAAGCACAAGGATGCAGCCGCTTGTACGGAGAAAATCGGAACTTTCGTTAAAAAAGAATACAATCATGAATTAACGAACGAAGAAAAGCTGTATTTGACTGTGCATATTGAACGAGTGGTGAACAGATAAGCTCTAAACTTTTTATTCGAAAAAGAATCGAAAGTATATGTTTAAATGTTTTTGTTGACAAATATGGTAGATTAAATGTATTATGTGAGTAACAGGAATTTAATAAGTTTTAACTGGGATTGTTACTGGTTATGCAGGCAAAACCTAAGTCATGAAAAATCGCGGGACTCAAGTGCCCACCATTTTTCAAGGCTTAGGTTTTTTGTGTGCCTAAATATGTAAAAAGCCCCTTAGAACATGGAGGTGTCCATCATGAGTTATGAAAAACTGGCTAAAGAAATTGTGCACCTGGTAGGCGGGGAAAAAAATGTAGTATCGCTCGTACACTGCGCCACGCGCCTGCGTTTTGTGCTAAAAGATGAGGCGAAAGCAGATAAGGCAAAGCTGGAGAAAACCGATGGAATTATTACGGTCAAGCAGAGCGGTGGCCAGTTCCAGGTTGTGGTCGGCAACAAAGTACCAGAAGTATACAATGCCATCGGCCAAGTATCCAACATTTTGAATGAAACTGGAAAAGAAGAGAACTCAACTAAAGGCAAAAAAGGATTTGGCGCTGTAATTGACGTAATTTCCAGCATTTTCGCACCATTGCTTGGAGTTATGGCGGGGTCCGGTATTTTGAAAGGTCTGCTGCTGATTGCGAGCAACCTCGGCTGGTTGGTTCCGAAAGACACTACTTATATGATTTTGTATGCTGCGGCCGACAGCTTGTTTTATTTCCTGCCGCTCTTGTTAGCGGTTACAACGGCACGGAAATTCGGAGGTAATATCTTCGTTGCTTTGACCATTGCCGGAGGGCTGCTTTACCCGACGATTGTCACGCTGAAAACAGAAGGTACAGCAACAGACTTTTTCGGTATTCCTATTGTGATGATGAGTTATTCATCAACCGTTATCCCGATTATTTTAGCCGTTATCGTCATGAGTAAGCTGGAAAAATGGTGCAATCGACTGATCCATGAGAGCGTCAAAAACTTTATTACACCTTTGATTCTACTTGTAATTATGCTTCCTCTGACTCTGATGGTTTTTGGTCCAGTTGGGGTGTATGTGGGCAATGCAATCGCCACCGCACTCGTTGCTGCGTTCAGCTTTAGTCCGCTGCTGGCTGGAGCAATTCTCGGTGCTTGCTGGCAGTTGCTCGTTATTTTCGGTGTTCACTGGGGTCTTGTACCTGTATTTATTAATAACATTGCTGTTAACGGCAGAGACGGTATTAAGCCTGCTGCTTCGGCTTCCATCTTTGCTCAAACCGGTGCAGCGTTTGGTGTCATGCTGAAAACGAAAAATAAAAAGCTGAAAACGCTGGCAGGTTCTGCTACACTTACCGCTTTGTTCGGTATTACAGAGCCAGCGGTCTATGGGGTTACGCTGCCACTGAAGCGCCCGTTTATTGCTGGTGTTATCGGCGGTGCTGTCGGTGGTGCCATTATCGGCCAAGCGGGGACGCAAGCATTTGCCTCCGGCGCACCAGGGTTGCTGACTTTGCCGATCTTTTACGGTCCTGGCGGACAAGGCTTCCCAGGATTGATTCTAGGGATTACTGTTTCATTCTTGGTTTCGGCTATCTTGACTTATATTTTAGGCTTCGAAGATCCAGTTGAAGAGGAAGAAACCACTGACAACTCGGCTAAAGAATCGACTTCTACAGTTACCGTTTCTAACGAAGAGGTGCTAAGCCCGATTGAAGGAACGGTGGTCGCTCTGTCGGAGGTTCCCGATCCTGCGTTTGCTTCGGAAGCTATGGGTAAAGGTATCGCCATCCAGCCGACAACAGGCAGAGTCGTAGCTCCGTTCGACGGAACTATTACTGTAGCGTTCAAGAAAAAGCATGCGCTGGCAGTGGTTTCACATCATGGCGCAGAAGTTCTAATCCACGTTGGGGTAGATACGGTCAAGCTGGACGGTAAACATTTTACTTCCTATATCAAAGAAGGCGATCAAGTAAAAGCAGGAGATTTGCTACTCGAATTTGATGTTGAGCAAATCAAGGCAGAGGGTTATCCTACGATTACGCCAGTTATCATCACAAATTCTTCTGAATATACGGAAATCCTCCCCATCCCTCAAGGGCAGGTAACGGAGCAGGCACCGTTGTTGAAACTGTCTAGCGCTCCAAATGAGCAAGCAGGCAACGCCTGAAATCTTAAATAAGGACCAAGCTCTGATGATCCATATTCTCGGATCATCAGAGCTTTTTTGTCGTCCTATTATGCCGAATAAGGCTATTTGTAATTGACAATATGTCAATTAAATTAGCTTGTACGGTTGTAAAAACTAATCTATAATTTTTTGTAATTATGCAAATTTTCTGAAAACATAGACTAGATGAATTGATGGATCAGGGGGAAATGCAAGGAATGTTAGAGAAGTGGGCAGAGGCAGTAAATGGCGTCATTTGGAGCAATCCTGTGGTATATGTCTGTTTGGGCGTGGGGCTATTATTTTCAATCATGACTCGATTTTTACAAATTAGGCATTTCAAAGAGATGATTCGTCTTGTCTTTAAAGGAAAAAGCTCAGAGGCAGGCGTTTCTTCTTTTCAAGCCTTTACGATGGCGCTATCGGGACGTGTAGGGACGGGGAACATTGCTGGGATTGCATTGGCAGTCGGTATGGGGGGGCCTGGAGCGATATTTTGGATGTGGGTCATGGCCTTTATCGGGTCGGCTACTGCGTTTGTTGAATCTACACTGGCTCAGGTATATAAGGTAAAGCGTGATGGTCAGTACCGAGGCGGCCCGGCTTTTTATATTGAAAAAGGAACAGGCTTAAAATGGTTTGCCGTTATTTTTGCGGTAGTAGCGTTGGTTGCTATGTGTTTGTTGATGCCGGGGACCCAATCGAACTCCATCGCCCTAGCTTTTCATAGTTCGTTTGGTATGGATATGAAGGTTTCTGGGATATTAGTGGTCGTGTTGCTGGCGCTTATCATTTTTGGCGGTGTCAAAAGAATTGCCAATGTGGCTCAGGTTGTCATACCGTTTATGGCACTAGGCTACATCCTTGTCTCTTTCTACATTATGATGACGAACATTACTGCACTTCCCGAGGTATTTGCCCTGATCTTTCGCAGTGCTTTTGGTGTAGATTCAGTGTTCGGAGGTATAGCAGGGACAGCCATTGCTTGGGGTGTAAAACGAGGCATTTATTCTAATGAAGCGGGACAAGGCTCTGGTGCGCATCCGGCAGCCGCAGCAGAAGTGTCCCATCCGGCAAAACAGGGGCTGGTTCAGGCCTTTTCCGTATATGTAGATACTTTTTTAGTCTGTACGTCTACGGCTTTCATGGTATTGTTTACAAATATGTACAATGTGAAGGGACCAGGTGGGGGGTATATTGTGCAGCATCTCCCGGGTGTTGAAGAAGGAACCCAATATACACAGGCTGCTATTGAATCGGTATTCCCGGGTTTTGGCTCAAGTCTCTTGTCCATAACCTTGTTCTTTTTCGCATTTACCACCATTATTGCGTATTATTACATCGCTGAAACGAATATGGCCTACCTGGTTGCCGACCGTAAAGCCAAATGGCCTATGTTCCTGTTAAAGTTGGTAATTCTGGGTTCGACGTTTTATGGAACGGTCGTCAAAGAATCGGCCTTGGCATGGACACTAGGGGATATGGGCGTCGGTATTATGCTTTGGGTCAATCTGATTGCTATGATTCTCCTGGCCAAGCCTGCGTTTCTCGTGCTTAAGGATTACGAGCAGCAGCGAAGGCAAGGGCTAGACCCGGTATTTGATCCGAAGCAGGCGGGAATTTCAAATGCAGATTATTGGTCACGGGAATATCAGCTTCCTTCAGATGAGTTGACGATCACGGTTGAACCGGGTAAGATTCAAGCCTAAATAAGATAGATTACTACATTTAAAGATGGCTCCTTGTGGGTCATCTTTTTTCATTATCTTGCCTTTACATTCCAAAAGGGGTACATACGTTCACTGTTTAGTTTATAATTTAGATATGAGACAGGGTACATTGCACAAGAGGGGGGATTGAAATGAGAACATCCGATTTATCCATAACAGACGAGAAGTGGAGAGCTATTATAGAAAATGACAAGTCTTATGACGGGGTATTTTTGTATGCTGTGAAGACAACGAAAATATTTTGTCGTCCCTCCTGTAAATCCCGACCTCCTAAAAGAGAGAACATCCGTTTATTTATATCAGCAGAGCAGGCTTTGGCTGAGCATTTTCGTCCATGCAAAAGATGTAAACCGACAGGACAACGATTGCCTGATCACGACTGGATCGCAGGAGTTACAGAATACGTAGATTCGAATTATATGAAGGACTTAACATTGCACGTCCTGGCAGAGATCAGTCATGGAAGTCCGTACCATTTACATCGTACCTTCAAGCGAATCATGCATGTAACTCCGATGGAATATATACAGCGTACGAGGTTGGAACAAGCGAAGAAGCTGCTTATTTGCTCACAACAATCTGTTGCGGAAGTGGGGGAGAACGTAGGTCTGTCCAATACCCCTTACTTTATTACGTTGTTTAAAAAGAATATAGGCTACACTCCATTGCAATATCGCCAACTCGAATCCATAGCAACTCAAAAAGGAGATACACAGCATGGTATATCAAATGAATAAAACGATCTATTGGTCATTATTGGTGCATGAGGATTGGAATTTATATATTGCAGCTACATCGGAAGGATTATGTTATGTTGGTTCGCTTAATCAAACTGTTGAGGAATTGATTGCATGGGCAGGAAGTCGATTTCCCGGCAGTCCTTTAGTTGAAGAGGATACCATTTTACAGCTCTATGCCAAGGAGTTGATTGAATATTTCCAAGGGGAGCGTACACATTTTACATTCCCTTTTGACTTTCATGGAACTGCATTTCAAATGGCTGTGTGGAACGCGCTGTGTAATATTCCGTATGGGGAGACACAATCCTATTCAGACATTGCCAACGCGATTCAAAAGCCGAACTCTGTTCGTGCGGTTGGTACCGCTATCGGTGCTAATCCGATTTTGGTCACCATCCCTTGTCACCGGGTCATTGGTAAGAATGGAGCTTTGACCGGATATCGTGGGGGGCTGGACATGAAGGTGAAGCTTTTGCAGCTTGAAAAGAATCACACACACAAACCAATACAGTAGTGAGGTCAGGTATGAAAAATGAGTATTACAAATCCCCCAAGACTCTTTTGAATAAAGGGACTGGCTTCTTGTCAGGGTATACACACTCGTTGAACCCGTATACCGGCTGTACCTTTGGTTGCTCGTATTGTTATGTACGCCAATTGCCAGTCTCTACGTTTCGGAAGGAAGCTTGGGGAACATGGGTTGATATTAAGAAAGAGGCGGCAGATATTCTTCGTAAGGAGCTTCGTAGGGCCAAATCCAAAGGTAAAGTTACGATTTTTATGTCGTCAAGCACAGATCCTTATCAGCCGGCCGAGTACAAACAAGAGGTGACCCGATCTCTGCTGGAAGTGATGGTGGAAGATCCACCGGATTTTCTCTTTGTACAGACGCGTAGTCCGCTTGTACGACGGAATATTGATTTATTGCTCCAATTGAAGGAACGTGTACGTGTGAGCGTCACGGTAGAAACAGACCGCGAGGATATACGCAAACATTTCACCCCGGAGGCTCCTCCCATCCAGGCTCGTCTTCAAACACTGCAACTTTTAAAAGAGGCAGGTGTACCGACGCAAGCTACCATTGCTCCGATGCTGCCAAGCAGTGAGCATTTTGCAAACAAGCTCGTGTCTCTGGTCAACCGTGTCTGTATAGATGATTATTTTATGGGAGACGGCAGCGGGGGAAGGCGGACGCGTAGCTTGAACATTGGTGCGCTGTACGAGTCATTGGGGCTGGAGGAATGGTATCACCCAGCTGCGTATAAGGCGGTTTATGAGCGTTTTCTTCAGGTTTTTTCGAAAGAACAGCTCTATGTGAGCAAAGAAGGATTCGAACCCTGATATGAAAGCAACCTATGTCATTAAATGAAGAGTGCACCTTACAAGGGGAGCGGGAGAACCAATGGAAACGGTAATGACCAAGAACTTTGGCTATGGGGAAAAGGAAATCAACTACCTGAAGACGGTAGATACCGTACTTGGTACAGCTATAACGCAAATGGGCAAGGTAGAACGGGTAATCATTCCCGACCTGTTTGCAGCGCTTGTTCATGCGATTGTGGGGCAGCTTATTTCCGCCAAGGCGGTTCAGACCATATGGACAAGGATGCAGGAAAAATTAGGAGCGATCACTCCACAAAATATAGCCGTTCAGACAGCTCAGGATATTCAAAGCTGTGGCATCACCATGAAAAAGGCAGCATGTATCCTGAATATAGCCCAAACGATCGAGCAGGGATTGTTGGATTTACAGGAGTTGTATGAGTTTTCCGATACACAGGTGATCCAGAAACTATCCTCGCTACAAGGGATAGGCCCTTGGACGGCTGAAATGATGCTGATTAATTGCATGGAACGTCCAGACGTCGTCAGTTGGGGCGATATGGCTATTCGGCGGGGAATGATGAAGTTGTACCATTTAGATACACTGACCAAGCAGCAATTTGAGGAGTATCGCCGAGTGTATTCGCCTTATGGTTCAGTGGCCTCCATTTATTTGTGGAGCATTTCATTTCGTTAACAAACAGGGAGTGGAAAATATGGAGAAGACCATCAGAGAACAGATATTGTCACATGTGGATACAGATTTTCAGAAATTTACGGCTGCATTGCTTCCGACGATTAATAATGTGCTGGGTGTGCGTCTGCCAGTGCTGCGTAAGCTGGCTCAAGAAATTGCCAAGGGAGATTGGCGTCTCTATCTGGAGACCGCTGAAAGTGAACACTTTGAAGAAGTGATGCTGCAAGGTATGGTGATTGGTTCTGTTAAAACAGATATTGAGGAAGTCTTGAGTTATACCGCCAAGTTTGTTCCTAAAATTGATAATTGGTCCGTATGTGACAGTTTCTGTGCCGGATTGAAAATTACGAAGCAACATAAAGAAAGAGTATGGGATTTTATTCAGCCCTATCTGTTTTCTAAGAAAGAATATGAAATCCGGTTTGGGGTGGTTATGCTTCTGAATTTTTATATTGAGGAACAGTATATTAACCGGGTGCTTACTTTGCTAGATCAGACCCATCGGGAAGATTATTATGTACAAATGGCGGTAGCATGGGCGATATCTATCTGTTATATCAAGCTGCCAGAGGTAACGACGGCGTATTTAAGTCATAATACATTAGACGATTTTACTTTCAATAAAGCTCTGCAAAAAATCACAGAATCATACCGGGTGGATCAGGCGACAAAAACGACCATTCGTAGTATGAAGCGAAAAAGAAAATAGGATGGGTCCCCGCCTGTAAGT
Organism: Paenibacillus sp. EKM10P; assembly: GCF_011800655.1. Lineage (NCBI taxonomy): Bacteria > Bacillati > Bacillota > Bacilli > Caryophanales > Paenibacillaceae > Paenibacillus > Paenibacillus sp. EKM10P. Next base: position 53,196 of record NZ_JAALET010000009.1, read on the forward strand.
GTTATACTGAAAAAACATACGTGTATAAGACCGACAGGAGGGGAGTCTGTGAATTCGATCCCGCTGGGAGTGCTTGTTGTAGATGATGAAACTAGGCAGCGTCGTGGGTTGGCTGCCATGATCCGGGATTTACGTCCAGAATACAAGGTATGGGAAGCCAAGAATGGGAAAGATGCTTTGACCATTTCATTATCCCAGCCGATCCAGATCGTTTTTACAGATATTCAAATGCCGATTATGAATGGGATTGAATATCTACAACAATTGAGAACATCGGGTCAGCATGAGACCAAAGTTATTTTAGTGACAGTCTATCAGGAATTTAGCTATGCACAGCAGGCGGTACGGTACGGAGCGAATGATTATTTGGTGAAACCGGTGCAATCACAGCAGCTTATTGAAGTGATTCAACAAATGGAGAAGATCATTGTAGAAGAGCAGGGAGCACTCGGTGAAAATCGAACAGCGTTGAATCAGATCGAGCAAAGCATGCCTGCCTTTGTGGAGCATTTGTTTAGCAGATGCGTGACAGACAAGTTACAGCCTAACGAGAAAAGCTTATTAAAGAGTCACTTTGGATGGCAGGGGGTAGGAGAAGTCCTCGCGTTGGGGACATCTGCATCCCGCCCCGAGGATATATATGCGTGGGATTCTAAGCTACGAAACGCGGTTGTTGAAATATTGCGACCGTGGGCATCTTCTGTCGTGTTCCCACTTGAAACCCCTAAAGAGCATATGGTCGTTGTAGTGAATTGGAGGGAAAGGGCTGAAGGCAAGGAGGCCAAAAGCGCACTTCAAGCTGGACTGAAAAAGGTGGAGCAGCAGCAAGCTATCTCCATTTGGTTTGCTTGGGGTCAGCCTTTTGATTTCGATGAAATGCAAATAAGCCAATCTCACGAAAAGGCTGTTCGCCTTATCTCCATGCGATTTTATACACCTCACACCAGATGTTTGAACCTTGTCGTTTTAGATGATGAACAGTCGATACAGGAAATGAGCACTCATGAACAGATAGCCTTTCTGAAATCCATTGAAAGCGCTATCTCTAATCGGAAGCCCGATCAGCTATTGGAACGGGTGCAACATTACATGAGACGAATGACGCAAGGGTATCCTCCACCTGATGCGCTTAAAGCTAAATTAATACACCTTCTGCTAGTTAGTTTACCACGGTTAAATATAGGGTGGAGTGAGGAAGTCTACTCACGTTACTCGGAACAGTTGAACCGAGCTGTCAAAGAGGCCACATCTCTCCAAAATCTTGAGGATCGTATTGCAGCATGGTTAAAAGAGCTGATTCTTGAGCTTGATGGCAGCTCCAAAGGTGAACCCATCATGAAAAAATGCAAGGAATTTCTGGATACACATCTACATGAAGACCTAAGTCTGGAGATTGTGGCCCGGCGCTTTCACTATAATGCGTCCTATTTTAGCATTCTGTTCAAAAACTATTTTGGGCTCTCGTTCACGGAATATATGGTGAAGCTCAGAATGCAAAAGGCTCAGCACTTACTGCTGCATACAGACGCCAAGGTCGCAGAAATTAGTAGACAGGTTGGTTATAAAGATACCAAGTACTTCTTTAAAGTGTTCAAAAAAAACGTTAAGCACACACCCGAGGAGTTTCGTAGGAAATTCATTTAATCGTTAGGTGAAAGGAAGATACAATGCGCCAAGTCAAATATATATATCAAAAATTTTTGGACAGTAGCTTTCGTACGAAGTTGATGCTGTCCTATTTTTTGTTGTCTGGTTTCATCGTTTTGATCCTGGGCTTTGTCTACTTCGAAACCAGTGCGCGGAATATTACTGCAAATGTAACAGATAGCGTTACAAGTGTATTGCGTAGCAATAACCAGCTGCTGGATAACAAGCTGACAGCTATTCAAAAAACTGTGGATATGATTCCAATTGATCATGATCTTTTACAGACTATCACAGACGTGGATACTACGGATTCTTCATCGCTTTTACGAGCTGATCGCAGCATTACGAAAATTTTGTACAGATACTTTGGCAATATAGAGGAAGTATACGCTTCTCAGATTATGACGCAAAAGTATGCATACGGAAGTACAGAGCGGATGTATATTCCCGTTCTGCCGTTCTATTCTTCTCCCTTGGCGACAACGGCGGTACAAGCAGAGGGGGCTACCAGGTGGATTCCTGCCTATTCGTATGCCGACACCTTTCATCAGCAGGATTTAAAACAAGGTTCCTATGATTTTAGCTCTTTATTTGCTGTGGTTAAGCAGCTTCATTTGACTGCATTAGATGATGCTGGAACCTTCCATACGCTTCCTGAAGGAAAGGAAAAGCCTATACTTATATTGAATTTCCGGCCTGATTTGTTAAAGGATGGTTTTGAAGATTATGCAGCCCGCAGCGGATTTGCACATCTATCCTACGGTATGATTCACGATAACAACGGGATAGTCATGAGCTCAGATCGACAGCAACAAACGGGGGAGCCCGTGGCGGATTGGCTGAAGAATGCCATTACTTCAGAACAAGGGACAAAAATGGTAAACGTGAAGGGTCAAAGTATACTACTGGTTTACGAAGCGATGAAGACGACGGGCTGGGTATCATATATAGCCATTCCCATGGAAGATGTACTGGGGCATTTGTCAACGATTCGTACCTACACCTTGTTCTTTTTAGGCTTTATGATGCTCATTGCTGTCATCCTTGCTTATTTGCTGTCGGTATACATCAGTAAGCCCATCACGGATATGAAACAGGCGATGAAGGTAATGGAGAAGGGACATTTTGATATTCGAATCCCTGAACGCGGCTATGATGAATTGGGGGATCTGGTGATCCGATTTAATCAAATGAATGAGAAAATTATAGATTTGATCGAAGAAAATTACAAATCACGTCTGCGAGCCAAAGAATCGGAGTTAATGGCACTTAATTTACAGCTTAATCCCCATTTTTTGTATAACACCTTAACGACAATGTATTGGATCGCATTAGAACATAAACAACAGGAACTGGGCCGATTGATCATTAGTCTGGCGGAAATGCTGCAAATTACGACTCGAAACAAAAACGAGACCTGGAGCCTGGAAACCGATCTGAATTGGCTGGAAAAATACATTTATATTATGCAAAATCGCTTTGAGAACAAGTTCACAGTGGAGTATGATATTGATCCCATTTTACTTCAGATGGAGGTTCCCAAACTCTTCTTGCAGCCTTTTGTGGAGAATTCAATTATTCACGGCTTCGCCGAAATGGAATCAGGTGGTCGGATTAAGATCACAGCCTGGGTCGAAAAGCAATTGGTGTGTTTTAAAGTCGAGGATAATGGATTAGGAATTCAAGAAGATCATATACGCCGCATTCAAGCTGGAGAAATCCGGTCAACGGGCATTAAAAATGTAGACAGAAGAGTACGGCTGTTATATGGGATGGAATATGGGGTTGCGCTCCACTCACCAGAAGATAAAGGGACATTTGTCCTGATCCGAATCGGAGAAACACATAGATCTAATCAAATGACACCAATCCAATGAGAGTGCGACTTTCAAAAATGTAAGCGTTTGCTAGAATAAATTTAGTGACGAAGCAACAAACGAAAAGATAAAAAATAAACGGTTTGGGGGCGTTACTCATGTTAAAACGAAAGTTATGGATCGTCTGCATGTGCTTGGTCGTTGGACTGATGTCAGCCTGTAGTTCAAATGAGAGCAGCAGTAAGCCAGTAGATTTACAAGGGCACGAGCAAGTGACACTGACCTATGCCAGTTGGGGGAGCACCAATGAGAAGAAGGTTCAACAGGAGATCGCCCAAAAATTCACAGACAAATATCCGTGGATCAAAATCAACTATATGCACATCCCCGGGGATTACGTCACCAAATTAACGACGATGTTTGCCGCCAATCAGGCACCAGATGTATTTCCTATTTATAAAGCACAGGCTCTGCAATGGGCTGAACAAGGCAAACTATATAATTTAAATGAATTTTTGAAGGAGGATAAGGAGCTAACGAAGGAGAGTCTCATTCCTAATTCAGTCATCTATTGGGATAAGGATAAAGTGGCAGGGGTCAAGGTGACGGAGGAAGCCTTTGCGCTCTATTACAACAAGGATTTGTTTGATGAGGCTGGTGTTGCCTTGCCGCCAACCAAAGCTGAAGAGGCTTGGACATGGGAACAGTTCTTAGAGACAGCGCAAAAGCTCACCATTGATAAAGCGGGAAATAATGCGCTTAGCCCCAATTTCGATGCAAGTAACATCAAACAGTATGGAGTTCGGTTTGACACATGGATGTGGCATCTGCTAGTACCTTCCAACAACGCAAGTGTCATTTCAGACAAAGGGGACTCGCTTAATCTTGAAAACCCTGATGTGATTGAAGCCGTGCAAAAGATGGCGGATCTGATCAACGTGTATCATGTGGCACCGTCGCCCACGCAGTCCAAAAATATCCCTTCCCCGGCCGTAGCATTGCAAAGCAAACGTGTAGCGATGGATCTGGATGGGCAGTGGGTCCAATTGGATCTCGGAGAATCGAAGGTGAATTTTGGTGTAGGCGTGTTACCCAAACTGAAAAGCAGCAAAACAATCCTGTTTGGCGAACCGGAAGTAATTTCTGCCAAAACCAAACATCCGAAAGAAGCATGGATGTTTTATAAATTCTTGCTGGATGCTGAAAGCGGGCTTGACATGCATTCCAGCGGATTGTGGATGCCTGTCATGAAAAAGTGGTACACCGAACCAGACTTGATTAGCAAATGGGCAGATGTCAAGCCAGGTCATGCGGATGGATATCGTGATGCAGTCATGAACCAAACGCTGCATAACGGTGTCAATTCTTACGACTATTATTTGAAGAATTCGGAAAAAATCAATGCAATTATTAACCCGGCGCTGGATCAGGTATGGCTGGGCAAGAAAACGGTGGAGCAAGCATTTAAGGAGGTTTCCGCCAAGGCCAACGCTGAATTTAAGGGGACATATCCGAAAGAATAAGGTGAGGGTTTTGACAGAAAGAGAGGGATAGAATGCAATCATTATCTTCTATTCGTAAGAAGGAAAATGGGTTGGGGTGGCTTTTTGCCGCCCCTGCTATTCTCGGCTTTGTCTTTTTTGTTCTGGGACCGATGATCGCTAGTCTCTGGTTCAGTCTTACCGATTATAAGGTTGCTTCACAGGCCCATTTTATCGGTCTGGATAATTACGTCCACTTATTTGACGGTACGGACCAATTTTTTTATAAATCCCTTGGAGTTACGTTTTATTATGTGTTTCTGAGTGTGCCCCTGCAAATTATAGTGGCTTTCTTTTTGGCCATATTGCTCAATCAAAAGGTAAAGGGTTTAGCTTTTTTCAGAACCGTTTTTTATCTGCCTACGATTGTGCCACTCATAGCATCGTCTATGATCTGGATGTGGCTGTTTGATCCCGATCTTGGTTTACTGAATGTGGTGCTGCGTGCGCTGCATTTGCCGGAAAGTCAATGGATTTATAGTGAAGGGTCGGTAGTTCCTACACTGGTTTTAATGAGTTTATGGACCGTTGGGGGAACCATGATTATTTTTCTGGCTGGCTTGCAAGATATACCTAGGCATTATTATGAAGCCATTGAAATTGATGGCGGGAGTGCTCTTCATAAGCTTGTTTATATTACAATTCCATTGACATCGCCTACGATTTTTTTTAATACGATTATGGGCTTCATCGGTGGATTTCAGGTGTTTGTCCAGCCTTACGTCATGACTCAGGGTGGACCCAACAACTCCAGTTTGTTCTATACATTTTATTTATTCCGCGAGGCATTTACTTTTTCGAATATGGGTTATGCCTGTGCGATTGCTTGGGTGCTCTTTATTGTAGTTTTAACATTCACTGCCTTTCTGTTTAAGACAGCCCGCAAATGGGTGTACTACGAAGGCGGGGGGGCATGACGATGAAAAAACGTGGTTTGCGTTGGAGTAGAGTTGTTCTCTACACAGTGCTTATTGTGGGGTCACTTTTTTGCATGTTTCCTTTTTACTGGCTGGTGAGAAGCTCCATGATGGATTTAAGTCAGATTTTTTTGATCCCACCGAAATGGATTCCGGAGCCATTTGTACTTGAGAATTTTTTACAGCCGTTTGAAGAGTTATCGTTTGGGCGCTATTTTGTGAACACATTTATTGTCGTTGCAGGTACTTTAGCGGGTGTACTCCTGTCGAGTACCATTTCTGCCTATAGCTTTGCGCGAATGAGATGGAAAGGAAGAGATAAAGTATTTGCTGTGTTATTAAGCAGTATGATGCTGCCGTTTGCAGTTACGCTGATTCCGTCTTTTATTGGTTGGCAGGCATTAGGTATGGTTAATTCCTATGTTCCATTGGTATTACCTTCGTTTTTTGGTGGAGGCGTTTTTAATATCTTTTTGCTCAGACAATTTTACATGACTCTTCCGCGAGAGCTGGATGAAGCTGTATTTGTGGATGGAGGCAACCATTTTACTATCTTTACTCGCATTATTTTACCTTTGTCCCGGTCCGCGATTTTGGTCATCGGATTGTTTACATTTTTGAACACATGGAATGATTTTATGGGACCGCTCGTTTATCTTAATGATGAAAGCAAATTTACGTTGGCGATTGGGCTACAGCAGTTTCAGGGAATATATTCAGCGCAATGGGGTGTTCTGATGGCCGCTTCTTTAATTGTCGTGTTGCCAGCTATCATTCTTTTTGCCATAGGACAGAAGTATTTTATGGAAGGTATTGCCTTAACGGGGATCAAGGGATAAGAGCAGTAGCCAGGTACGCACTTTGCTTTTTTTGGAATTTAATAATAAAATGGAAGTAACTTTCGAAAAGGAGATGACGTGAATTGGCAGAGCAAGTGCGTATTGGCAAAACAGATTTATATGTAAAACCAATCGGTTTGGGTGCGAATAAGGTAGGAGGACATAATCTTTTTTCCGGTTTGAACAATGAAACGGGCAAAGAAGTCGTTCGCACAGCTTTGGATAACGGCATCAATTTTCTGGATACAGCTTTTATTTATGGGCCTGAGCACTCAGAGCGGTTGATCGGTGAGGTACTTAAAGAGCGCGGCAAACGTGAGGAAGCTGTCATAGCGACCAAGGGAGCGCATAAATTTGTGAACGGAGAGGTTGTTTTTGACAACTCGCCTGCTTTTTTACGTGAATCCGTCGAATCCAGTCTGAAAAGATTGCAAACAGATTATATTGATCTGTTCTATATCCATTTCCCAGATGAAGCTACACCGAAGGCAGAAGCAGTCGGAGAACTGAAGAAGCTCAAAGACGAAGGTAAAATTAAGGCTATCGGTGTATCTAACTTTACCATTGAACAACTTAAAGATGCGAATAGTGACGGCTATGTAGATGTGCTTCAATCCCATTATAATCTGTTGCAACGGGAAGCTGAGAAGGATTTGCTGCCTTATACTAAGGAAAATGGCATTTCGTTTGTGCCGTATTTCCCGCTAGCTTCTGGACTGCTAGGTGGTAAGTATACGAAAGACATGACCTTCACGGACATCAGAGCGAAAGATCCACTGTTTCAGGGAGATGCATTTGCCCGTAATTTGGACAAAGTGGAGCAGGTACGTGAGATTGCCAATGCGTTGAATGCAGAGGTTGCTCATGTGGTGCTTGCATGGTACTTGACCCGCGATTCGATTGATGCCCTCATTCCAGGCGCGAAGGGACCGGAACAGGTTCTGGCGAATCTGAAAACGCTGAATGTCCAATTGAGTCAAGCGGATATCGAAAAGATTGACCACATTTTCAAATAATGAGTTGAGCTTGGACTGAATCGTATTTGAAATCATATATGTTTACCACCAGGAGGAGCTGCCGGACGGGCAGCTTCTTTTTCGTTTATTTGCGGCATATCCTTCTAAAGTAAGCTCATCGCTGCGGGGGGATCAGAATGAATAGAAAACCGCAATGGCACAGCAGACCGAACAGAAGGCGACGTGGCAGACGCAGGATGTGGCTCGTTGTGGCATTGGCGCTGCTGGTAGGAATCGTACAGGTGGCCGCCTATGTGGAACAGCATTTGAAGCCACCCATGATGCATCTGGCTAAAGTGCGGGTCAAACAAATGGCGACAGAGGCTATTAATTCAGCAATTACTGCGCAGGTAGAGCAGGGGAAGACTGCTGATAATTTGATCCAATGGAGAACGGATACGCAAGGGAGAACCTCTGGATTTGTTCTAAATTATGCGGAGCATATGAGAATTACGTCAGACACGCTCAAAGCAGTCAAGGCAACGATGGATAGTATGAGTCATTTTGATGAAAGTGTTCCGATTGGTCAGGCATTGGGGAGTCCGCTGCTGGCAGCTTATGGACCCAAGGTTCCCCTAAAAGTGGAGCCGCATGGAGCAATCAAGGTGGATTTAAATACACGTCAGCAGGATGCGGGCATAAACATGATCTTGGTGGAAGTATACATTCGAATTACGACGGAAGTGTCTGTGGTTATACCGTTTGAAATGCAACCTCAGATTGTGGAGACGGAAATCCCGGTTTCTTATTTGCTGGTGGTGGGCAACGTCCCGATGTACTACTATGACAATCAGGGGAAACCAGTCGGCAAAAATGGTGCAACCGCTCCGCAGTTGGCACTGCCTTCCCATTCCATAGAGAGTAGCGGCGCTGTAAGTTCCAGCATAGAAAGTGTTCCAGAGATACAGGAAGACCCCAGTTCCCTCAATCAGTCCCCAACGCCATAAACAAGAGGGATGAGTGTGAGTTACTCAAAAAAACCAAAGGGGCCTATGAGGAGGTCCCTTTGGTTTTTCCTGATTTGAGCGCTTTACGTTCACTCTGCTCCCACTGTCTTAATAGCGGATAGGGATCAAAGGACCAGTCTGTCCAGCCATTGTCCCGGTATATACCATAGTGTAGATGTGGTGGGAACTTGCCTTGGGTACCCGGTTTCCCATAGCCCGAGCTTCCGACCCAACCCACCGTCTGACCAGGCGTGACGATGTCTCCGTTATGAACGGTTTTATCAAAGCCGGAAAGGTGCGCATAGTAGTGATAGCGGTTGTTGAGATCACGAATACCGATTCGCCAGCCTCCGAAGGGGTTCCAGCCCTTCATTTCAACTACACCGTAGCAGGTGCTGCGAACCGGAACTCCGTAGCCAGCAAACAGGTCAGTCCCCTCGTGTATACGGTAGCCCCCCCAGCTGCGTCGGCTTCCCCAAGTGCTGCGGTAGCTATAAATGCTGCCTAGAGGCAGCGGAAAAGCTTGACTGACCAGATCAAGTTTGCCATACCTCTGATACAGCTTGGCAAACTGCTGAACTCTTTGAACCGAGCGGCTGTTATGGTAATATTCCCACACGGCAATACCAAATTCATCCTCGTTATTTCCATACTTTCCGAGATAAGAAGCGATGCTGAACAGCAAATCTTTGTCATTATTGCGGTCAGCGATTCCATCGCCTGAGCCGTCTTGTCCCAGCCCGGAAAATAGTTCAATGGAACGTGGATTTTGATCCTCGGCATCAGGGTTCAACAGACCGGACCATACCGGTCCTGTCACAAAAATACCTATGATCCGTTCCGCATGCTTGCGATCCTTGGGATGGGCCACCGTGAGTGTGCGTTCGTACTGGTCGATGGCAGCCAATCTGTACCAAGGGACTCCTGTCAGGGCTTCGATGGAGTGATATAAGGCAAGTCTGGACGTATACGATGAAGACGAAGCATGTGAAGCATCCATATTTGCTGTCAGGTTATTTCCGGCTGACGAGGACTTTGTGTGCTCGGCAAGGGCATGAGCAGGAAGCGGACAAGCCGTTGTCAGTGTAGTAGCGCACAACAGCAGCGATAACAGACGAACAGCGCGGACTGCCCGCGTAGGGTAAGACACGTGAACCGACCTCCTATAAAAGGGCTTAACCGCCCGGTAAATTCTGGCCCGTATTCGCGTAAATAGGGCGCTTTTGATTAGATTGAGCCATATCCGCCGCTTTTATCCATCTCAAGAGTTTACTTTTTCCGGCATCAATGTCATATCAAAAAGGGAACAATGAATGGAGGTTTTTCCATGGCTTTCATGCTATAATGTATGGCAATGACAGCTTAAGCTTATCAGAAAGAAGGTCTATGCCATTGTCTAAAAAAGTGAAGGAAGCTAAACCCGATTGGATTCGTATTAAACTTACGACAGGCGATAACTATCAGGAAATCAAGAGCATGATGCGTTCCAAGACATTACATACCGTATGTGAGGAGGCACGATGCCCTAATATATATGAATGCTGGGCTAACAGGACAGCTACATTTATGATTTTGGGTGATATTTGTACGCGTGCGTGTCGTTTTTGCGCAGTAAATACGGGAATGCCTACGGAACTGGACTTGCAGGAGCCTGAACGCGTCGCAGAAGCGGCTGAGAACATGAATTTAAAACACTGTGTCGTAACCAGTGTGGCCCGCGATGATTTGAAAGACGGGGGCGCTACAATATTTGCAGAAACGGTTCGTGCGATTCGCCGCCGATTACCTTTTTGCAGTGTAGAAGTATTGATTCCCGACTTTATGGGCGACATTGAGTCGCTGCGAATCGTCATGGATGCCAAGCCAGATATTTTGAATCATAATATTGAAACGGTGGAACGCATGTCCGACAAGGTTCGGGCTAAAGCGAAATATCACCGCTCTCTGGAGCTGCTTCAACGTGCAAAACAATTAAATCCGGCGATCCCAACGAAATCAAGCATCATGTTAGGTGTCGGAGAAGAGTGGGACGAGATCTTACAAACCATGGATGATCTGCGCAAAGTCGATTGTGACATTATGACAATTGGTCAATACTTGCAGCCATCCGAGAAACATTTATATGTGCAAAAATATTATCCACCGGAAGATTTTGCGAAGTTAAAGGAAGAGGGATTACAGCGAGGATTCAGCCACGTCGAATCCGGTCCGATGGTCCGCAGCTCCTACCAAGCGCATGAGCAGGTGAAGTCGGCCGCTCAGCATAAGGAAGAAAGCGCCCTTTCGCAGGTTTGATCCGGGAAAGGCGGTCAGAATAGCTTGTTTCAAATCGGTGGTAAAAACTATGAAGTGTTGCAGGATCACAAGAACGGATGGAATCCCGAAGCCTTTCGTGATCGATATAGTGAAGTGTTGGATCGCTATGATTATATTATTGGCGATTGGGGTTACAATCAGCTTCGTCTGAAGGGGTTTTATCGAGAAGGGCACCCCAAAGCCAATAAAGATACATCCATTGTGGTATTGGACGATTATATTAATGAATACTGCAATTTTGGCTGTGCCTATTTTGTGTTGCAAAAAAGCCGTGAAGTTGAAAATAATAACGACACCAGTGATGACTTCGTTCCTCCCGACATCCAGCAGTTGGTAGATGCTCAAAGGGAACAAGCGGGGACGTTAGATTCCGAAGAGCGCCAAGAGGTATCGCAGCCTTCAGCTGGACAAACGGAAAGGCCACAACCACAGCAGGATTCCGCAGCTACAGAGGAGTCGCGAGTGGAACAGCCTACAGAAGCCCGTCAACTACGCGAGTTGCAACGTAGGGAACCGAAGGATGCGCAGGAAGTACGTGAACGACAGCCACGTGAAGCTCGCGAAAGTCGCCCATCCAGAGAAGGACGTGAAGGAAATCGGCAGCGTGAAGCACGTGATTCGCGCCAGCCAAGGGAACCGCGTGAAGCAAAGGATGGGCGAAGTTCGGGGGAAGGGCCTCAAGCCCGGGAACCACGTAGGCAGCGCAATCCACAGGGGAATTTCGATAAAAAGGAATCGCGTGGGCCACGCTATGATCGGCAGCCAAAGGAAAATCGGGAGGGACGGCAAGTTCGTGTCTCGCGTGAACCCGAGGGCCAGCATCAAAAAAATAAAACATTCACATCTCCACAACAAAACGGTTCCTGAATTTTCAGGAGCCGTTTTGTTTGTAAGTTCACCCCAAGCCGCTAATGGTTTATGACCAGCTTTTTGCATGTTTTACAGTAATATCAATGAATTTCAATAAGGCGGGAGAAATCCACTTGTTTTTGTGATAAGCCATTTGAGAAAAAATTTTTGGAAAGCCACCGTCACAGTGAATGATCTTTAATTTTTCTTGATGAAGTTCCTCTGCAACTGTCATGAAAGGTAAACAAGTAATACCTAGCCCACTCATTACACACTTTTTGATGGCTTCAATACTCCACAGCTCCATCATTTGTGAAGGCGTAATCCCTCGCTCTTCTAGGTAGTTTTCAAACATGGCACGGTAAATACAGTCTTTTCCGTTGGTGATCAAGACCTCAGTAAGCTGTTTATTTAAAACACTTATTGTAGAGTCAGGACTTGCTACAATGACAATAGGTTCTTCCATTAAGGAATGAACAATTAAATTAGAATCATGTAATTCCGGCAACATGACAAACGAGAGATCTGCACTCCCATTCAGGATCGCTTTTTGATTATCTCCACAGGCGGCATTACTAAGTTTAATACGCACATGGGGATATTTAGTCCTATATTCACTTAATATCGGTTCTAAACGATAGACCGTTAGAGACTCAGGAGCCGCTATTTTTAACTCTCCTCGCACTGCCTTCTCGTCATTTGTAATGTTTTCAATCTTGTGATAAGTATTTAAAATTTCTTCTGCATAACCCAGTAACCTTTTTCCGACATCTGTCAATTTTATTTTTCGTCCCATTCGATCAAACAGGGGTGCCCCGATATGTTCTTCCAGAGCCTGAATATGAGAAGTCACTGTAGATTGAGTGTAACCCAATAATACTGCTGCTTGTGTGAAGCTCCCCGATTCAATAACTTTTTTGAATGTAACAAAATGGCGTATTTCCACTACTTCACCCACTTAAATTTCAATTAGCTATGTCTGATAGTATCATAAAAATCAATGGATTAATTCATGTATTTCAATTTTACCGATAAATAGACCTATATTACAATGAATAACAAACCTTATTCAACCATCTTTGATTTAGAGGAGAGTCTAACTAAAATGGATTTTGCAGCATTCCTTTCGTATGTCATTATTACATCTTTTACTCCAGGACCCAGTAATTTGTTGATGATGAATGAAGCAAGAAGATTCGGATTCAAGGGATCGATGCATTTCATAATTGGAATTATTTCCGGGTTTATTATTCTTGGTGCAGTAACCACCTTGTTAACTACACGCTTATATCAGTGGTTACCTAGGGTAGAACCTTACTTTAAAGTCATTGGTGCTGCATATTTATTATATCTGGCTTGGAAAATTGCTCTGCCCAAAAAAAGTGATGATCAGGATACGTACCGTCAGTTTTCATTCTTCTCAGGTTTACTTTTCCAAATCTTTAATGTAAAAAGTATCTTGTTTTTTCTGATAGCGATGTCTACTTTCATACTTCCGTATCATGATTCAAATGGTGCTGTGCTCTTTTTGATGTGTTTAGCCATCCTCATAGGTTGTAAAGCATTATTACTGTGGGCGATATTTGGTTCGGCTTTTAAAAAGATTTTTACAAAATACGATAAAATCATCAATACGATCATGTGTCTGTTGCTCATCTATTCTGCCGTTACTATTTTCTAAAAAAGAAAGACCCGTCTGTTGTGTAAGACGTGTCTTTCTTGTATATCTCCCAATAGGCTGGCCCGATGGGGTCGGAGAAGGCTAAGGATGGAGGGAGTACCCTCCTGATCGATTAAAAAAAAGAGCCAGGATCGGCTCTTTTGCAGGTTCTAATTGAGAAAAGCGTTACGTACCCGATCCCAAAATGGGAAAGGACGGTAACGAGCGAAGCTGATCTTCTGACTTGCAACCTGACATCGAACAGAGATCAAGTCATCCACAGGAAAGTTCAAGTGATCTACAGTCAGTAAAAGACGCTGATCTTTCCGTGAAAAAATATCACAATGATGATGTTTTGGCAGTAGCAGGGGGGATCCCAATGTCCGGTACACACGGTTATTAATGGAAGCGATCTCAGTCAACTGTAATGCTTCAATGGTAGGGTGAACCATAGCTCCGCCAAGTGCTTTATTATAGGCGGTTGTTCCTGAAGGTGTAGAAACACATATACCATCACCACGGAACATCTCAAAGGTGATATCGTTAATATCTACTTGGGCAACGACCGTGCCATCTACCCCTTTTAATGTAAACTCATTTAAGGCAATAAAAGAAGCATTGCCTGACTTCTTGTGAATTTCCAACTCAATCAGTGGATACTTAACGATTCTCGGGTTAAGCGGTCCCTTAGATCCGCTTTGGCTCATCAGGTGGATTAGCTCCTCCAGCTCGTCCGCACGCCAATCCGCGTAAAAGCCCAGATGACCGGTATGTACACCAACAAAGGCAATATCCGGAATGCGGTCAATGAAGGTATGAAACGCATGAAGCATCGTACCATCGCCTCCAATAGACACGACGATTTCCGGCGATTCGGCATCCAGCTTGAAATTCTTTTCTTGGGCAAGACGGTGAAATTGCTGACTCAAGTCCATGGAGTGCTGATCCCCGCGATCCAGAACATAATATCTCAAGATGAAAAGCTCCTTTGTCATGGGTATATATCGATCATAATCAATTATGAGCAAGAACACAATCGTTCATTGCCGGTGTGTTCCTTTCAATCGTATGAATAAGCGACTTGTACCCACGCTTAACCAGGAGAGAGCAAGCATTCCGGCCAGTATGCAGGCAAGAAGCAGCAGACTGTGCAGCAGCATAGCGGACGAGAAGCCAGGGGACCATGCGATATCGTGTACCGGAGAAAAGACCGGAGAGCCTCCCTGCCCCATTAATGGGCGCCATAATACGAGAGCTAGCAGTGCAGAGATGATCCCGTGCGCAGCCCGGGCCAGCAAAAATGGCATATAGCGGAGATTCGTCATATTTAAAATACTTGCAACCTGTGCATGGACGGATAGCCCGCCCCAGGAGAGAACAAAAGCTGCTGCGGCTACCTTGAACGGTAATGCCGCTGTTGCAGCTTCACCTGCAGCTTGCGCACCTAAAGTGACTTCAAAAATACCACCTACGATGGACTCTGTTAATGTAGGAGGAAGACCACAGGCAGACAATAGGCTAGCCGTAAGCAGATGAAGCCCGCTCATTAATCCGGAGTTCGTCAAAGCTTCTAAAATGACGCAGAAGAATACAACCAGCCCTCCTACGACAATAATAAGGCGTAGGGAGGAAGCAATCGCCTGACGAAGCAACTCACCCAATGGACGGCCATCTTCCAAACGTGCTGTATGCATGGCATATAACGCTTGGCGCAGTGGTCCAGGCTGTTTATTGCGACCTGTTGTTAATGTGTTAGCAGACTTCGACCAGGCTTTTTGAGGAGGTTGAGAGCGTTTGCTGCGAATATCGTTTTTCTCTGAACGGGAACCATGGAAGCGCATGAGTAGTCCGATGATGAGAACGCCACCGTAATGGGCCGCTCCCAGGACGAGTGCAATTTCGGGTTGATGGAAGAAGCCAACAGAAACTGCACCAATCAGAAATATCGGATCAGAGGAAGTCGTAAACGCGACCAAACGTTCACCTTCAATGCGAGTGATCCATTTTTGTTCCCACAACTTAGCGGTTAATTTGGCCCCTATAGGGTAGCCGGATGCACAACTGACCGCCGCGACAAACCCCCCGCACCCAGGTACACGGAATAGAGGCTGCATCAGTGGGTCCAGTAGCGCACCTATGAAATGGACAATTCCAAAGCCGAGAAGAAGCTCGGAAATAACGAAAAATGGGAATAGGGACGGGAACAGCACATCCCACCAGATGGCAAGACCGCGAAGCCCGGCATTCAAAGAAGATTGCGGATACGCGGCCATCAGTATGAATAGGAATAACAGCATAAGGATGAGCAAAGGAAGCGAGAAACGGCGGTACAGCGACATAGAGGCCCCTCCTTTGGAGTTGTACTATTATACCTATGTCGAGGATGGACAAAGAGTACAAAAAAGTAAAGAAAACGATTACATGGAATGCTGTTTTTTTGTAAAGAGTATGTTAAAATAAGAAAACAACGATTCCATAACCTTAAGGATGGAGTGATCAGGATGAGTATCGTTGCCGGTCTGTTTGTATGTGCTTTTGTGTATGTCATTCGTGCCTCTCTCGTCCATCCCGGTGAAGAGGATTGGCGGAGTTATTAGTGGTATTCATGGAATGACGAAGCGATGTGCAGTGAAGCAAACCTCTTCATATGTTAAATTGATAAAATGACGCTTATTTTTAGCGTCATTTTTTGTTTTTTGTTATAATACGAGTGTATATTTATTACCATAGCACAGAAAGTTGGAGGAAAAGTGAATCCTAGCCTGAGCATTTATGACAACCTTGGGGGTGCGGAAGGTATTCGTGCTATTATTGAGGCCTTCTACCCGAGAGTTTATAAAGATCCGTTGTTAAGTCCCCTGTTTCCTAAAGACATGGAGCCGGTAAAGGAAAAGCAGTTTATGTTCCTGAGCCAGTTTTTTGGAGGGCCGTCCCTCTTTTCTGATGCATATGGTCATCCGATGTTACGTGCCAGACATATGAAGTTCCCCGTGACGGAGGAGCGAGCAGAGGCATGGTTGTCTTGTATGGCAGATGCGTTAACGGATACGGGAATTGAGGAGCCGCTTCGTTCCATCATACTTAGTCGTTTGTCCGGTCCTGCGCATCATTTTGTAAATACCCCGTAAGCTTTCGGGGATTGCCGAATTTTGGAGAGGGTTGTAAAAACATTGGAACTTGAACCGTTATATCAGATCAAAATCGTCTGTCCGCAATGCGAACAAGAATTTCAGACATCCCGTGTCAGACCAAGCCTAAAGAAGGCTATTCGTACCGATTCAGATTTTTGCGCTTATTATAAGAACGAAAATCCCGATTTTTATGTCGTACGGGTCTGTCCTCATTGTGGATTTACTTCGACAGAGCACTCTACCGTTCAGTTAAGCGATCAGCAAACCAAGCTATTTAAGGATAAAATCGGTAATCGCTGGCAGCCTCGCGAATATGGCGGGCATCGTAGCTGGGAAGAGGCGTTAGAAACGTACAAGTTGGGTTTACTCTGTGCACAGGTCATCGGAGAAAAGGAACGCGTAGTAGCCAGTCTATTGCAGCATATTGCATGGATGTACAGATACCAGGGGAATGAGGAGCAGGAGCTTCGCTTTCTCAAATTTAGTTTGGATTCCTATGTTCGAGTCTATGAGCTGGAGGGCGTTGGTGCGAATAATGCCAAACTGCTTTATCTGATTGGTGAACTGCATCGACGTACGGGGAACTTTAACGAAGCAGTGCGCTGGTTTTCGCGTGTCATTAATGATAAGAAAATTATGGATGCAGCGATGATTAGAGCTTCTCGTGAACAGTGGTCTGTCCTGCGTGAACAAATGCTGGCAAAAAACTTCCAGCTACCTGAGGAAATGCAGAACGCAAGCTCCTCTTGAAGAAATAAAGGTGTGCACTATGACCAATTTAGGCTCATGGTTCACACCTTGTTTGTAAAACGAGTTATCTTGCAACTGCCTCATGAATTAATGATGGCGCAACGTGGTATCTGACAGCAAATAATCGTCGTCACAGTCCACCAAAGTAACCTTGTTATGGCAGCATGGAAACACAAGCAGCTTTTTCATGCCTTCATGAATGAGCTTAAGCTCTTTGGGCTTCAGGGGCAGCAAGACGTTATCATGGTTGCAAAACGGACAAGACTGTACATAAACATCTCCCATGACAATGTCATAAGGCCAGGTTTTATCAAAAGGAATCATGATTTGTCCGATTCTCCGCCGTTCGAGCCAGCGGCTTCTTCTTTAGCTAGTTCGGCTAGCTTTTGCATCAAAATGTGCTGGGGTGTATGCATAAGGTGTTCCAGCGGAATGCCGAGTTTTTCGGATAATTTCACAGCCGTTTCCGGCGAAATTTGTAAGGGTCTCATCCTGTTTTCCTCCTAATTGTAGTGATTGTACCATCACGATGTAGCTTTATTGTATATGAAACCACATGAATTCGCCAAAAAAGAAAGGTGGAACTATTATGAAAACACCGTTAAAGCAAACATGGGATCTGGAATCTATTTTTAGCGGAGGCTCTTCCTCTGCCTCATTTCATGCATTTTTGGAAGAACTGGAGAGCAAGGTCCAACAGCTGCAATCCCAGCTTAAAGTAGCCAAAGTGCCACAAACGGTGTTGGATACCGAGCGTCTGGATAGTGTTCTGAATAGCATACAGGAGCTGTTTAATGGAGCATCGCAGGCAGGTTCTTTTGTATCTTGTTTAACTGCTCAAAATCAGCATGACAAGCTGGCTGTTCAACTGGGGGCGCGTGTCAATTCGTTGTATGCCCAAGGAAAAAGTGCTTTAGTCGCTTTCCAGAACTTGCTGGCACAAACCAGTGAAGACATTTGGCAGAAGTGGATGGAGCGCGAAGCGATCAAGCCGATTTCTTTTGTCCTAACTGAATACCGGAACGAAGCGCGCGAAAAAATGGCTCCTGAGCTGGAGAGCCTTGCATTGGATTTGGCAGTGGATGGTTACCATGGCTGGGGTGATTTTTATGATACCATTGTCAAAAATATGACGATCCCGGTGCCTGAAAATGGTGAAATTGTACACCTGTCTGTAGGTCAGGCAGCGAATAAACTGGATGAAGCAGATCGCAGCGTACGTAAAGACGTATTTGCACGTTGGGAAGAGGCATGGACTCAGGTAGAGGACTATTGTGCCGATACGCTGAATCATCTGGCAGGCTTCCGCCTCAAGCTATATGAAAACCGGGGCTGGACAGACGTGCTTAAGGAACCGCTGGAAATCAGTCGTATGTCAGCCCAAACGTTGGATACGATGTGGCAGGTGATTAATGAAACAAAGCCTATTGTAGTCAAGTACCTGGAGCGGAAAGCCAAGCTCCTAGGCTTAGAAAAACTGTCCTGGCATGACATTGAAGCTCCGCTGGGAACATCGACCACTAAAATCCCTTACGACGATGCAGCCGCAACGATTGTTGAGCAATTTGGTAAATTTAGTTCGAGAATGGCCGACTTTGCCCAGATGGCTTTTGAGAAAAGCTGGATCGAAGCAGAGGATCGTCCAGGCAAACGTCCAGGCGGGTTTTGTACATCTCTGCGTCTAAGCAAAGAAACCCGTATTTTTATGACCTATGCCGGATCACCATCCAACGTTTCGACACTGGCCCATGAGCTAGGACACGGTTATCATCAACATGTGATGAATGAATTGCATCCATTGAATCAAAATTATGCTATGAACGTGGCTGAGACAGCATCGACGCTGGCAGAACTGATTGTATCAGATGCTCTGCTGGAAGCTGCTGAGGGTCAGGAAAAGGGAGCTTTGCTGGAGGATAAAATTCAGCGTGGTGTAGCCTTCTTTATGAACATTCATGCCCGTTTCCTGTTTGAAACCCGTTTTTACGAGCTACGGAAAAAAGGTGTTGTAGGAGCACAGCAATTAAGCGAGTTGATGGAAGAAGCGCAGCGTGAAGCGTTTTGTGGGGTTCTGGATGAGGCTCATCCTCATTTTTGGGCTTCCAAGCTGCACTTCTATATTACGGAAACTCCTTTCTACAACTTCCCATACACTTTCGGGTATATGTTCAGTGCAGGGATTTACGCTTTTGCGAAGGAAAATCCGGATGGCTTTGCCGACCAATATGATGCTTTGCTGCGTGATACAGGTCGCATGACAGTAGAAGAACTGGCCTCCAAGCACTTGGGGACCGATTTAACACAGGCTGACTTCTGGCGTAACGCCGCACAAGTTACTGTTCAGGATATTGAGCAATTTTTGCAAATGACAAAATAACCGAGTTACATTTTAGAAGGTCTCCCGTAAGGGGGGCCTTTTTTGTAATTTTTGCAGAGGATGATGAATAAAGTCGCAAAATGTCGAAGTGCAATTGATGCTACCTGTTAGCGAAATTTAAAATGATGGATATACTTAGAAAATAGTTATAAATACCCAATTATGTTGAATTTGATTGTAAGCTTAAAAACCTTCGCATATAATTGAGCCGTAAGACCTATTAAATATTTTCATATAAGGTATATAGGAGGGTTTTTGATGGATGAAGTAGGTCAATTGTCGTTGGCGAGGCAGATGGATATTGTTTTTAAAGAATTGGATAATGAATTGGCGGGTTTATCGTCAGGGATCGTATTTGTACAAATACGGAACAATGTGGTTGGTAAATTTGGGATTCGGCATAATCCAATTGCAGGCAAAGGTGGCACATTTGCAGCAGTAGACCCAGGCTTATCTGTAGAGCATCGGGACCATTTTCGGCGTATGGCCCTAGAAACGCTAAATCACAAGCGTAGCTGGACTCATGGTGAGATTGCTTTCGATTTTGCCATCAGACAAGGAACAATCTTGGTAGATGCAACATTAGAGTCTAACTACAACATGGCGAATCTCATGATCCGCTATAACAAGCCTACATATCGCGCGGCTAAATCTGAATAACCATCGACATTAAAAAGAGCAAAGAAAAGCGGCCTTCCGAAGGAAGACCGCCTTTGTTATATACCCGTTATAACGCATTTTGGTAAATTACGATAACGGAATGCTCATGTGGAATAATGACGCTTATTGACCTGAACGACCTGATAATTGCTGTTCGGCCAGCTGTACTAAGCGTTTAGTGATATAGCCTCCCAGAGACCCAGCTTCACGGGACGGCATATCACCATAGTAACCGTCTGCCGGAATGGTGATGCCCAGTTCTTGCGCAGCTTCATATTTCAATTGTTGCAATGCGTTGTTGGCTTGAGGAACGACCAGAGTATTGCTACGACGTCCTCTGCCTTGATTGGCTTCATACATGTGTAGTCACCTCCTTCGGCTGTGATGAGGTTAGTATGCGACAGAGTTATGAAAATATGCGCCGAAGGAAGAAAAGCGACTATAGGGAAATTAAGGATATATGATATGAATCTGAGTTTTGAGGTCGATGGATTGTTGAGGCTCCAGACGAATCAGCCCACCATCTCCGACTGGGTCAGGAAAATTGGGAGCATCAGATAGCCAGGTATAAGGCTCAATGCAAAGATACTGATCGCATTCCCCTTTGGTATATAGTACCCAATACTTAAAGTATTGCTCATCTGCGGTGTAGCGGATTTGATAGCCATCATCACGAGTCAAAACAGCTTCAGCAGGGCCTTCCGCTGCTCGCAGCACAGTATCCAAATTTGTTCCTTTCAAAGATAAACCTGAGGAGAGCTGTTCCAAATGATCTAAAGAAGTAATGACACCTGTAGGCAGCTGCTCAGCATCCTGTTCATATACTCCATTCACCGGCAGCTTCAGGCGCCAGCGCTGAGGTTCTCCATCCACCATAAACCAAGTGTGGTATCCCAAGCCGAATGGGGCTGTTTTTTCACCTAGATTAGTGACGCGCAGCGTTTGGCTTAATACAGTTCCCTGCAAACGATATGTCATTTCCAGCCGCAAAGGAATGGGGTATTGTTCCATCCAGTGCGGATCACTTTCTGTCAGAAACTCGGTTGTTACGCTGCAACCTTCTTCATCCTCTTCAATATCGCTGCAACGCCAGGATTGATTACGGTGCAGACCGTGTATATGATTGTCGTTGGCTGTATTACGGTCAAACTGATATGGGACGCCGTCAAACTCAAATTGTCCTTTGCGAATTCGGCCAGGAGGAATCAAAATAGGTAAGCCAAAATGATATGGCTTTTGTAAATAAAATGCCAATTCTTCCTCGCCAGGTCGACGTACGATATCCCGGTTCAGCTTCAGATCACGCACGGAGATAATATTATTCCCCAGACGAGGGATCATTGTAACTTCCAATTCACCACTATGTAAAACATACGTGTCGTAACCGTTCCAGTGTTCTTTGGTCACTTGTTTCATATTCATGCTCCTTTGTCCACTATAATCGGTTGAAGCTTCGTGTCATTATGATAACAGATTTTTGGTCATATGGCACAATCGTCATTTGACAATAACAGTAAGCGGAATTATCATTAATGTAGCTTAGAAAGAAATGACATGGATAACACGATGATGAGGACAAGTAAGCTTTTGCATAAGCTCTTCAGAAAGCCGGTGGTGGATGAGAATCGGCGAGCCTGCACTGCTGAATGGACCTTGGAGTGCCGCACAGAACAGGATTTTACTTTCCTCAGTATGACGGCCGATTGCTCCTCGTTAACGGAGCTTCAAGATTGCAGCGGCCACGGAGGATAGCTCCGACAACTCATAGGCTGACAGCAATGAATAAGGGTGGTACCACGGTCTCGCGTCCCTTGAGGATGCGGGGCCTTTTTGCGTTCTAAAATATTGAAATAATCGGAGGAGGAAGAATATGAAAACCGTACTTTCAGGTATTCAGCCTAGTGGACAACTTACTTTGGGTAATTACATCGGCGCAATGAAAAACTTTGTCAAATTGCAAGAGGATCATCAATGTTACTTTATGGTCGTAGACCTTCATGCGATTACTGTACCGCAGGAACCAGCTCAATTACGTGAGCAGTCGGAGGCGGTAGCGGCATTATTTATCGCAGCGGGTATTAACCCAGAGAAATCCAATGTCTTTTTGCAATCCCATGTTCCACAGCACGCTGAGCTGGGATGGTTGATGACAACACTGACGAATATGGGCGAGCTGGAGCGTATGACTCAGTTTAAGGACAAAGCCGCCGGCAAGGATTCCGTAGGAGCAGGGCTGTTCGTATATCCGTCATTGATGGCAGCTGACATTTTGCTCTACAATGCGGACCTTGTCCCAGTAGGCGACGACCAAAAACAGCATCTGGAGCTGACACGTGATTTAGCGGGCCGCTTTAATCACCGTTATGGAGATTATTTTACTATTCCGGAGCCGTATATCCCTGAAGTAGGGGCGAGAATTATGTCCCTGGATGATGCATCCAAGAAAATGAGTAAGAGTAATCCGAATGCAGGTAGTTTTATTGCACTGCTGGACGATCCAAAAGTCATACGCAAAAAAATCAGCCGCGCTACTACCGATTCGGGCAGTGAGGTTAGATATGATCCAGCCAATAAACCGGAAATTAGTAATCTGATGGGCATTTACAGCCAATGTTCCGGTTTGTCGCTCCAAGAAGTGCAGGATCGCTATGAAGGCCAAATGTACGGGACATTTAAAAAAGAACTGGCAGAGACGGTTGTAGCTATGCTTGAACCGATTCAGCAGCGCTATCGCGATATCCGGGAATCCGGTGAAATTGGGCATATTTTGGCCCAATCCGCAGAGCGTGCTCAAGAAGCTGCTGAAGTCACGCTGTCTGCGGTCAAAGAGCGCATGGGCTTTTTGCCACGTCTACGCTAGAGCCAATTGAAGACAGACAGATGGGGTCTTCTACAAATTAACTTAAGAACGGCGTTGTCGGGCCTTGATTACGAAGCCCCAGCCGATATTACCGACAGATAAAAGTCCCAGTAATATAGCAAGCCATGCAGAATAGCTGATGGATATAGCTGCTGCTGTCAGCAGAACAATGGATGAAACGGCGAACCATAGGGATAGACCTTTGCTCATGGTAAAAACCTCCAGCCTTCGAATGTTGAATTTCAGGAATAAGTAGATGTAAGTGAGCCATAATAATCTTGCAAGCTTGCAATGAACCTCACTCACAAAGAACTGAAAGGAGATTCAAATATGAGCAGACGTCGTTCAAACAACCTGCAAGTACCGCAGGCCAACGCCGCTTTACAACAATTAAAATATGAGGCAGCTCAAGAACTTGGCATCACCATCCCTCAGGACGGTTACTTCGGTAATGTCGTTTCCCGCGAAACAGGTTCTCTTGGGGGATACATCACGAAAAAGCTGGTCCAACAAGCAGAACAATCCTTGTCGGGCAGCAGCCGCTTGCAGTAATACACATAAACACTCCCATCTTGGAAGCTGTATTATGAGCAGCTGTGATGAAGAAAATCCGGAGCAAACATGCTCCGGATTTTTTTGCGCATGTTTATGACCATTGTGAATCACGTTAGTCTGCTTCGTCAAGAGGGCGCTTTCATGAAATGCTTTTTTTACGGGAATAGTCAAAAAAACAGCAAGCCCCCGTTTAAGGGAGACTTGCTGTCTGTAATACACTCGGCCTATTGTTAGCTTGGAAATATTTTTAATTCGTATGCAAGGAAAGACGTTTTTGCATCTTTTCGTCACTGAGCCATCCAATATAACTGTTGATCAGTCCGAATTGCTTATCCATCGCGACCACCGCCACAAATGGATATTGCCTCCGGTGTCGATACCTGACGTCTCCCCATCGCACAATATAGCCCCACTCCAGTTCTTCCACCTCGGCAACGGCAAAGGAGGAAAAATAGCGAAATGCTTGCACATCGCGATAGGATTTGGAGGCCTCTACGGCTGGATGTGTGGATGGAGTTGCGTGTTTCGTCCAAAATAAATGCTTGCCATTTAATCCGCCAATGTCATAGCTTCCATTCTGATGAGCTTTTACCACATGCCACCGGTTCCATGATACCGTGGGAATGATATAATAGGTGTCGCCTTCCTGACGTTTGTTGTCCATATCACGTACCGCTTTTCTGGTAAAAAAATGACTCCAGGTTCGCCAAATGTAATACAGGCCAATAATGACGTACAGCGTAATAAATAAGGGGGCGGGCGGAACCAATCCGGTGATCCACAGCATGATCGCAGCAACATGGGTGCCGAAAATAAAGGGATCAAAAATATGGATGATATTCCAAGATATCCACTTATTCGTAAACGGCCGAAATGCCTGGGTTCCGTACGTATTGAATAAATCTGTGAATACATGCAGGCAGACGGCAATCGTTACCCATAATGCTACATGACCTGGGGGCACATCCCTGAAGATCAGGCAAATCAGTCCCGTTATGGACAAGATCCATATCAACCAGAAGGGGATAGAATGCGACAGTCCACGGTGATTGCGAATATACGCTGCATTATTTTTCAACCGAAGCAAGGTGTCAAAATCCGGAGCTTGTGACCCTACGACTGTAGCGAGCAGTATGACCGCTGCTAGCTTGGGATCTCCGGCGACGACAGGATCAGTATAGGCCAGCCCGGCCAACCCGACTCCCATGACAAAGTGTGTGGCTGTATCCATATCTGTCGCTCCTTTTGTATTGTTTCCTGTACTTATTACTACCCAAATTTACTGTAAACGATCAGCAGGGGTGATTTGCCATCTGAATTGTGAACGTTTTGTGCGTTTTCTGTCAAACTTTTTGGGGTAGGTATATGATAAAATTTATATCGGAGTTCAACTTACTCCCGAATTCATACATCTCTAAGGGGGAGTTACTCACAATGGATAATATTAGTTATAAGACTTCTTCGGATGCGGCTACCTATTCTGTAAAATCTAAACCACCCGGCAAGGCGGGCACTTGGAAAGATTTTATTACAGTTACCAAGCCAGGCATCCTTCGTACTAATCTGGTTGCAGCCTTCGGTGGTTTTTGGTTGGCATCGCAATGGGACGTTGACTATATAAAGTTAATTCTTACACTCTTAGGTACAATGCTGGTTATGGCGTCTTCTTGTGTCTTTAACAACTACTTTGACCGTGAGTTGGATTTGAAGATGGAGCGCACACGTAATCGCTCACTGCCAACAGGACGTCTGACCCCTACAACGGTGTTGTCATACGCTATTATTTTGGGTATTGTCGGATTGGCTGTTTTATTCTTCTTCTCTGGTGTGAAGGCAGGACTACTGGGCATATTGGGTATGTTTGTCTACGTTGGCATCTATACACTCTGGTTGAAACGTTCATCTACATGGAGTACATCCATTGGCGGTATTTCTGGAGCTATGCCTCCGGTAATTGGTTATGTGGCCGCATCGGGCCGTATTGACATGGGTGCTTGGCTCTTATTCGCACTACTGTTCTTATGGCAACCTCCTCACTTCTGGGCACTTGCCATTCGCAGAGTTGAGGAATATCGCGCAGCAGGATTTCCATTGCTGCCAGTCGTGAAAGGCATCCATCGGACTAAGATTCAGATGATTCCTTATATTGTGCTACTGATCCCGGTACCCATCCTTATGTATGCTTATGGATATGCCGGTATGATTTTTATGATCGTGTCCGTGTTACTGTCCGTGCTTTGGGCGTTTTATGCCTTTAAAGGCTTTACGATTAAGGAAGAAGAAACGGATTCGTGGGCAAAAAAAGTATTTTTCTTTTCCATTAACCATTTGACACTCAGCTTCTTGCTGATGATCGTTGATACGGTTCATAAGTTCTAATACCAATCTTAGAAGCTGTACTATATAGAGCTGTCCAACAGGCATGAAATTGACCTGAGGACAGCTTTTTTGTTATTTGCAGGACTAAAGAACAGGAGGGTATACAATGTATTCCTCAAGCTCTGCTTTTTCCAGCTGGGCAATTACATATTCATCTGGAGTACCTTCTACGCCTGCATAGCCTTTGCGTGTATACATATGAAGTGCATCTGGAAAAGCGTCTGCAAGCACCCCTCTTATTTTTTTTCCTGAGCTGTCGTTGTCCATAAATAAATATATTTCGTCATGCTTAGTCCGCTGGCGGAGGGATTCTAATTTTATTGAGTTTAGTGTGCCGAAGGTGCATAAAATGTTGACCTCCGGATCGAGTAATCGGCGGAGTTTACTGCGGTCATTTTTTCCTTCGACAATCACGGTTATCGCCATTTTGCTCACCCCTTGCTTGATGCCTGTGCTCGAAATTCCCCGGGAAATGAAAGAATATGTGTATAGTTTAGCTCTAAAAGGGGTTCTCATGCAAAAAACAACAAAACAGCCTGCCGTAAGTGGCAGGCATGGGTTACAAAGCCGGATGTTAGGGCTAATTAGAACATTAGAACCAGCAAGTACGAAGAATGATGACGAGCAGAATATAAAGAACAAGAATGGTACCAGTTGAAGTTCCAAAAACAGGGCAAGGGCTTACAGGATGACAGTGGCTCATGGGCTGCACCTCCCTTTGTATTGAATTGTTCAGTCAAATTAGTCTATGAGGAGCAGGGTATTAGGTACTGTGCGTAAGCCCTCTAGAACGTATTTTGGGCTTTAAAGGTAGCATCTCAGCATGGCCCCTTAGTTATAATTAGGAATGGTAAGGACCCGAGGCAGATAGTGGTGGTGTAGGAGATAATCGCTGAACAGGAACGAATAGTAGACCAGTCATCAAAATTAGAAATGCGATAAAAAAAGGAGATATGTGATCCGGAAGCTGACCCGCCAGTACAGGCCCGGCAAAGGAGCCGATAGACGTTGCAATGGATTGTAGGGCAAAGGTTTTGCCCAATCGAGCCCCTCCGATTCGTATGAAAAGAGAGGCCAGCGCTGGAAAAATGATGCCTTTGGCTGTTCCCAAAATAAACAGGGTGATGCCTATGGTCGCTTCAGGCGTGGTGGCGAGTGCGTAGAAGCTTAAAGACATCAGAATAATGCCGCAAATTAACCTTACCATCGGTGAATATTTGTTCAGAAAAAGCAAACTGAGCGTACAGAGTGCTCCCAAACTGATGATGGAAAAGAGCAATCCGGTGGACATCATGGACGCAGAACCGTTATTTCGTAATGGGATCTCGTAAAATAAAATGCCTTGTGCGCACGCCAAAACAAAAGGTAGAAGCAGGTAACGCCAATTGAAGGGTAACCGCGTCTGTGCTGCTGACTGTGGAGCAGGTGTCGTATGACCATCAGATAATTGGGCCTGCGGAGCGGGTGCTTTTTTGGGTAAGGTGAAATAAGCCATAAGCCCCGTGATTACGAGAATGATACCAAGGGAGCTAAATGTCTCGCTAAAGCCAAAGCTGGCTACGATAAATGCGCCCGCAGCTGGAGATAGAACTGAGGCCAACGTGTGGACAACACCATGTCCCGACATATATTTTCCCTGCGTAACCGGATGATCGGACAGTTGCGCCAGCATGGCCAGACAGGCTGGAGATAAAAAGGCCAACACATAACCACTAATCGCACGCAGAAAAAGCAATTCCCACGGTGTATGGATGTACGATTGAATGATCAGGATCAGGCCTGCGGCTGTCAGGCTGAACATAATATATCGGCGACTGCCGTGTTTGTCGACTTTGGGACCTGCCATCAAATTGCCAGGCAGGTGAGTCAGAGAGTAAATTCCCATCATCCAACCGATAAAGGTAGGCGCTGCCCCCAGAGAGATGGCGAATGGTGTCAAAATAGGATATTGTGCATGCAGATCAAAAAAGGCAATGAACAAGAAGAGATACAGCCAGAGGGCTGTTTTCATGTGAATGACCCCCTTTCCTAAATGTAAACTTTCATGTTACTTCGTATTGGCCCTTCCTAAGTTGTACGCCAGATTGGACGAACATAGACCACTTTGTATGGACAAGAATTGATTGACAAGGTATGTATAAGACCTAAGCTGACAGGACATTGCGTAATCATGTATAATTACAGAGACAATTTTGCAATTTGAATCATGTAGTTGGAAACGGGAGTGTAGCGAATGGATAAGAACGTCTGGTCAGAGTTTTTGGAACATAATTGGCAGATCGTTCAGGATAACTGGCTGTATATAGTGATTGGGCTTGTCCTATTGTTAGTCATATTGAAGATTGTAAGAACTCTCGTAAAATGGCTGATCGTCATTGTTGTGATTGCAGGCTTGCTAGTCTACAGTGGTATTTCCTTTGAACAGGTTGGTAAGGTCGTGACTCAGGCAAAGGATGATGCAATTAACAAGGTTCAGAGCGAGGCTTTGAACATGATGATAAAAGAGGGGCAAAATGCCAAATACACCTCCAACGGAGATGGTACATTTACAGTGACCAGTTCCAACCTGGAAGTAAAAGGTCCGTTTGAGGGGGACAAGGTCAAGGTATGGTTTCAGGGAATGTCGCTGGGCGAATGGAGTATGAGTGACACAGTCAAGAAATATATCGAAAGCGCGAAAGACTTGGCTGCTGCACAGCCGCCACAGTCGCCGTAAAGACAGGAGGAACACAATGAATCCATCCTGGCTGGAGTCTATTCTTCATTGGAATGGCGTGACGGTGTTTCTGATCGCCATCGTAGTATTGTCGTTGATACAGGGGTGGAGGCGAGGAGCCTCCAGATCTGTAGGTGCGCTGTTTAGTCTCATTGTGGATGGCATACTCACTGTGGCGGGTATTTTGTGCTCGCTCGGGTTAGCGATGTGGCTTTCACCAAAGGTGCAGCAATGGCTGGCAGCTTACATGGAGCATTTGCCACAGCGAAAACTAAGTGGGATTGAGCAATTTTATTATACGCTTGTGGCGGGGATAGAGGGGTTTCCACTGCTGCGGTTCGCCGTATTGTTCATGCTCAGTTATGCTATCGCCCAGTTTATACTGCGTGCCATTTATGTGCTGATGGTAGGTGGCAAATCAGATTCCTCTCTCCATGGGCATCCTCAAAAATCGGGTTTTTTCAGCAGGGTGGCAGGGGCCGGCATAGGTACTCTTATTGGTGGAGCTCGCGCCATGATGATCATAGCCCTGCTGTTCATAGGCGTAAGTCTGTACCCAGACAGCGGGTTTAGCAGCTACGTACAAGCTTCGCCGATTTATAAGCAAGGTGCGCAATCGGTCATTGAGCCGTTGTCCGGGACTCTGATTAAGGATAAGCTCCCTGTATTTACGCAAGCTGTTACCAAGGAATTGAATGGTATCATGCAGCGCAAATACGAAATAATTGACCGAGACATTCCAAGCGATATCGTTCAGGCAGCGGCCAAGATTACAGAAGGGGCTAGCGGTGACGAGCAAAAAGCCAGAGCGTTGTATGAATGGGTAGGCACCCGCATTAGCTATGATTACAGTAAGGTGGAAGCCTATGAGCAACGTGGTGACTGGCATGAACAGACGCCCAGAGATACGTTTGATACACGTAAAGGAGTGTGCATTGATTATGCCCGCCTGTACTCAATGATGGCTCGTTCGCAGGGGCTACAGGTCAAGGTCGTAACAGGTCTTGGATACAACGGACAGGGAGGATACGGGTCCCATGCCTGGAATGAGGTGTATTTGAGCGGACAGCATCAGTGGGTTCCGTTAGACCCGACCTGGGCACAAAGTGGAGACTGGTTTAACCCGCCAGGTTTTGCCCAAACACATATCAAGGATAAAGTGATTTAAGAAGGAGTGGAAAAGGGCACATGAGAAAGATGGACAACGAGCAAGGAAAAGACAATGAGACATCCGACCGAAAAAG
Source organism: Paenibacillus sp. EKM10P (assembly GCF_011800655.1). Taxonomy (NCBI): domain Bacteria; kingdom Bacillati; phylum Bacillota; class Bacilli; order Caryophanales; family Paenibacillaceae; genus Paenibacillus; species Paenibacillus sp. EKM10P. Next base: position 83,417 of record NZ_JAALET010000009.1, read on the forward strand.
ATTTAGCTTCCGGATTAATCTGTTCTTTTTCAGCTCGTTCATTATATTTACAGTCATAATTGTAAGATTGGCGATACTTCAATTTGTAGATGGACCTCAGCTCAAGCAGCAGGAGGCCAGTAATGTTACTAAAAATGTACCACTTACGCCGATTCGCGGAACGATTTATGATTCAACCGGACAGAACCGACTGGCGTATTCGACACCTGTACAATCGCTGTATATCACGCTCTCCAAGAACTATAGTGACAGCATGGAGAATTTGCGTAATCCAGATAAGAAGTTATTGCCTGAGCTAGAAAATATGACACAAAAGCTGGCAAATCGATTTGCTCAATATGGCAATAAAGATGAGCCGCAAATGACGGCAGAGCAAATTATGGACGCTATGGATCGGAACTATCAACGATTTAGCGGTTTTACGCCGCGTCTGATCAAAACGAATCTTAATAAAGATGAAGTTGCCTATTTTATGCAGCATAAGAGTGAGTTTCCAGGCGTAGATGTCGTTGAAGAGACGGTACGTCATTACGATCCTGATACAGTAGCTGTTCAAGCGGTCGGTTATATTAAAAGTTATAAAAGTGCGCGTGAAACGTTGGATAAATATAAGAATATTCAAAAATCCATGTCAGCTGAAAATGATCCGGGCCTCATTTATATGGATAATGAATCTGTTGGCTTTGATGGACTGGAATATCAATATCAGGAACAATTGCGAGGGAAAAATGGCTATAAAACGGTTCCGATTGATCCTCGAAACATGCCGGAGGGTGTAGATTCTGTTACTCCTCCGCAAAAAGGGAACAACATTTATTCCACGATTAATAAAGAGATTCAGGTTAAAACAGAAGAAGCCATTACGGATCAATTGAGATGGCTCCATTCACACGCTGTGTCTGGCAAGACTCATCCTTATGCCAAAACAGGCTTCGCTGTAGCGATGGAAGTAGATACAGGAAATGTGGTAGCTATGGCTAGTATGCCGGATTATGATGCGAATTATTGGCAAACTGGAAATATATCCAATGATAACTATAAAAAAATTCAAAATGTATATTTAAATGGTACTATCCGCTCCTTTGGATCAGGTCAACCGGGCCAGCATCCAGAGTCAGTTGTCCTGCTCGGTTCCACCATTAAACCACTTTCAGTGTTAATAGGTCTGGAGGAAGGTTTATTCAGTACTTCATCTTACTACCAGGATACAGGAGCAGCCTATTTTGGGCGTAACAATTCTTCACGAGTACGGAACTCTTCTGGCCACGTGTATGGCGGGTTGGACCCGGCTTCTGCCATACGGCATTCCTCGAATGCATTTATGGTCGATATGGTAGGTAAGAGATTGTATAACAAATACATTAATAATGCCAAGGAAGATCAGGGTGTGAATGTATGGGACCGCTATATGAAGGAGTTTGGGCTAGGTGTGTCTACGGGTGTGGATTTACCAAGTGAATGGTCTGGTCGCAGAGAGTATGCTCATAATTCGAAAGAGTCCTCATTATCTAAACTGGCATATGCTTCTTTTGGTCAGCAGGGTAAATATACAACGCTTCAGCTTGCACAATATACAGCAGTATTGGCTACCAAGGGCAAACGGATGGAGCCCCATTTGGTCAGCCAAATTAAAGATACCAACGGCAATGTAGTTCAAACAATTAAACCGAAGGTGCTAAATGAAGTGAAATTTCCGGATGCCTACTGGAATGAAGTCATACGCGGGATGGCGACAGATGTTAGCGCATTTAAAGGTTTTCCGTATGACTTTGCTCGCAAAACGGGGACATCTCAGCAGAGTGTAGGCAGGGAACTGAAAGATAACGGGGTATTTATCGCCTTTGCACCGCGTCAGAATCCTAAACTTGCAGTAGCAGTTGTCATTCCTGAAGGAGGCTTCGGAGCTTGGAGCGCCGGACCTGTGGCGCGTAAAATCTTTGATGCTTACGACGAAGTGTACGGTTTGGACGGTGTTCCAAAGAAAAAGGACGCAGCGACAGCCGATCCTAATACAGCCAAACAGCCATAATCATTTTTATACAGATATTATTTCAGGTAAGCTTTCCCTAGCCACTGAGCTGAGGAAAGCTTTTTTTTGTGTTTTTTTATACGTTTTCTTACAAAATTGTCATCTTGGATTTCCTTGTTTCTTGTTTCAAATATGGTAGGATCAGGAATATGAGACCTATTGGAAGGAGTAATGATCAGCTAATATGGACAGAGGAAGTTTGGATAAAAAATTTTCATTCAAAAAGAAAATTGGTGAAGAGGACGAAGAAACGCGAAAACAGCGGACGGTTTTACGAACCAACCTACTGTTTTTTAGTGTTTTTGTGCTGTTTGCCCTGATCATTACCAGACTAGCTGTATTGCAGTTTATACAATCAGAGGAGCTGAAGGGCCAGCAGCAATCCATAAATACAAAAAATGTTCCGCTAACCCCGAGTCGCGGTACGATTTATGACTCCACGGGTAAGGTTAGACTGGCATATTCTACTCCAATGCAATCCCTGTATGTGACTTTGCCTAAGGATTACAGCAAACGTACGGAGAAAGGTCGCAAGCCGGGGGACAAGCTGCTTCCTGAACTTAATGCTTTTGCTGACAAGCTTGCTAGTAAATTAAACGAGTTGGGTCATAGCGAAGGAGAGCGACTTGATGCAAAGGAAATTATACAACGACTTGACCCGGATTATATTCAATATAGGGGATTTACTCCGCGTTTGGTCAAATCCGACCTGAGTCAGAAGGAAATTGCTTATTTTCTGGAGCATCGAACAGAGTTTCCAGGTGTAGAGGTTATAGAAGAAAGTGTACGCCATTATGACCCGGATCGGGTGGCAGTACAAACGATTGGATATATGTACAAATTCAAAGGAGCCCGAGCGAACCGACCCAAATATAAAGAGTTGTATGAAGCCAATTCAGAGGTTCTAAGACCGGAACAAGTGTATTCGGAAAGCGAAATTGTCGGATATGATGGCTTGGAGCTTCAGTATCAAGACGAGTTAAGAGGGAAAAACGGCTATAAAACGGTAGAGGTTAACCCTCGAAGCATGCCGGAGGGTATTAGATCCATTACACCTCCAGCGAAAGGTCACCATCTGTACTCTACCATCAACAAGGAAATTCAACAAAAAACTGAACAGGCGATTATGGATCAACTCCGCTGGCTTCGTACCCATGCCGTATCGGGTAAACTTCATCAGGATGCAACTACTGGCTTCGCTGTAGCAATGGAGGTAGAGACCGGACATATCGTAGCAATGGCCAGCATGCCGGACTATGACTCGAATGTATGGAAAACGGGAAGTGCGTCGCCTTCAGTGTATGACGATATTCAGCATAAAATGGGGAACGGAACGATTAAATCTGTACCTAGTGGAAAAGGGGGTCCGCACCCGGAATCCTCGGTTCTGCTGGGTTCAACCATTAAGCCGCTGACTGTGCTGATCGGGTTGAAGGAAAATCTGTTTTCGCCTGGACAAACATATCAGGATACAGGAAGTGCGTACTATGGAAAAAATCGCTCCAGCCGAGTCGGTAATTCAGGCGGACATGTGTATGGTTCACTAACACCTAGTAGGGCTATTGAGGTCTCGTCAAATACGTTCATGGTCGATATGATCGGCAAGCCGCTGTATGCCAAATACGGAAGTAATGCAGGAATGCATCAGGGAATTGATGTATGGGACAAGTATATGAAGCAATTTGGACTGGGTGTACCGACGGAAGTCGATCTGCCCGGTGAGTGGGCAGGCAGACTGGAGTACACCAGTAAGCATGAAAGTGCACTGACACGTTTGGTACAGGCATCCTTTGGTCAGCAGGGGAAATATACAGCGATGCAGCTGGCCCAGTATACGACTGTACTGGCAACCAAGGGCAAGCGAATGCAGCCTCATCTAGTCAGTAAAATTGTGGATGACCAGGGGAATCTCGTACGTGAGTTTAAGCCGAAGGTGCTGAATGAGGTCGCTTTTTCAGATACGTACTGGAATACTGTGATTCGCGGCATGGCTACCGATGTTAAAGCCTTTAACGGATTTCCCTATGACTATGCCCGCAAAACGGGGACTTCTCAGCAGGTGGTGGGACGTACAATTAAAGATAATGGGGTATTTATCGCTTTTGCTCCGCGTCAAAATCCGAAGCTGGCTGTAGCCGTGATCATCCCGGAGGGGGGCTTTGGTGCGACGAGCGCGGGACCCGTTGCGCGTAAAATATTTGATGCGTATGACGAAGTATACGGGCTTGATGGTATTCCCAAAAAGCCTCTGGCAGCGAATTAAGGACTTGAATACTTTTGTGGGCTTCTCTTTTTCATGGTAAAATGTCGTTGGACATAAGGGACAACAGGAGGAAGAGAGACCATGGGAGAAAACCAATATAAATACAAACTGCTTGCGCTCGACATGGATGGAACTTTACTGAACGATAATCATGAAATAAGCTTGGAAACGATTAATTGGATTAATAAGGCGATTCAGGAAGGGATTCATGTATGCTTGTCTACTGGACGTGCAGCGATGCATGCTTTACCTTACGGTCAGCAACTCGGCCTGGAGACGCCAATGGTAACTGTAAACGGCAGTGAAGTATGGAAATCACCTCACGAATTGTGGCGCCGCTATTTACTTGATAAGAAGCTTGTTCGCAAGATGCACCAGATTGCTGTAGAAACAGGCTCCTGGTTCTGGGCTTACTCAACCGAGGAGTTATACAACAGAGATCGTTGGCCGGACACATTGGATACACAGGAATGGCTCAAATTCGGTTATAATACGGAAAATGACGAAATTCGCCATCAAATTTTGCTCAAGCTTCAGGATATGGGGGGACTTGAAATTTCCAATTCTTCGATGACGAATCTGGAAATTAATCCAGCTGGTATATCCAAAGCCAGTGGCATCGCTGAAGTGTGCGACCTGCTCGGCATTACCATGGAGCAGGTGGTTGCCGTAGGTGATAGTTTGAATGACCTGGCTGTGATTCAAGCGGCTGGACTGGGTGTAGCGATGGGGAATGCTCAGGATACGGTAAAAGAAGCCGCTAATGTGGTTGTGGCTTCGAATAATGAGGACGGCATTGTAGAAGTGATTCGAGATTATGTGCTTGTGTAATAAAATGATGGTGCACAAGCAAGATGAATAGACGAGAAGGAGGAGGCCCATGGACGTTGTAGGTTGGATTGTTGTCATTGTACTGTTCATTGTGGGCATGGCGGGAGCGGTGTATCCCGTATTGCCGGGGGCGCTCGCCATTTATTTTGCATTTTTTGTATACGGCTGGTTTTTCTCGTTTGCTCCATACAATGCATTGTTTTGGATTATACAAACACTAATCGTCGTTGCCCTTTTTATTGCGGATTATGCTGTGAATGCGTGGGGAGTCAAGCGATTTGGCGGCTCGCGTCTGTCAGCGATCCTTAGTACTGTGGGAATCATTATTGGCCCTTTTGTTATTCCAGCATTCGGTTTGATTTTGGGACCATTTATCGGTGCTGTGCTGGGTGAGCTGATTGGTAAAGCCCCGCTGGATCGAGCTATAAAAGTGGGCTTTGGCTCCGTCTTGGGCCTATTTACTAGCACCGTGATGAAAGTAATTTTGCAGCTTGCCATGATTATTGTATTCTTAATTTGGGTGTTTTAACCTGAGATTCGTTTATTATGATTTACAGAGACAGAATCGACATGCGGCTCCGCACCGGTGATGGCTCAGGCCATGACTGTTTTTTGCGGAGCTTTTGCATGCATGTGAACAGCAAGAAAGAAGGGAACGCATTTTGTCCAATAAAGAAACATTCCTTAAAGGTACGCTTATTTTAGCCGCTGCAGCTTTGGTGGCCAGAGTGCTTGGTCTGGTACAGCGCGTTCCATTGGAGCATTTGCTCGGCTCCGTCGGGAACGCCTCGTTTACCATTGCGAACAACGCTTATTTGATGCTGCTCACGGTCGCTACGGCCGGTATTCCTAGCACACTGAGTAAAATGGTTTCGGAACGCTACGCACTGGATCGGCCTGCGGAAGCGCGACGTGTGTATCGTGCGGCTTTGATATTCGCGGCCGTGGCGGGTATTATCATTACGGCGCTGCTGTATTTTGGAGCGCCTTATTTTGCCGAGCATGTAGCAGGGGTTCCGCAGTCTGCTTTGGCTATTCAGGCTTTGGCACCCGCTTTGCTGTTGTTTCCTGCTATTGCCATGATGCGTGGATACTTCCAAGGACGTGGTAATATGACCGCAGGCGGTATTTCACAAATTGTGGAGCAGGTCGCACGGGTAGCAACCGCAATTCTGCTCGCCTTTATTATTTTGAAGCTTGGCTATGGAGATCGTGAGGTTGCGGCGGGTGCCTCCTTTGGGGGTGTCATGGGAAGTCTCGGCGCTCTGGCGGTCATGTTGTATTACACGGTGAAACTGCGTCGTCAGGATCGCCAAGATCGTCAAGAGCAATTCCAAGAGGAAAGCTCCGCGTTACCTATGATGCGCATTTACAAAGATATTTTTAAGCTCTCTATTCCCATCGTATTGTCGTCTCTGACGGTTCCGGCGGTTAATTTTATTGATACGTCGATTGTAGTTAGACTGCTGTCTGGACAAGTGGGATTGGATCAGGCGACTACTCAGTTGGGTTATCTAGGCTCTAGGGCACAGAGTGTGGCAGGTATTCCTCCAATTTTGGCCATTGCACTCAGTCAATCGCTCATTCCGATCATTTCGGCGGCTTTTGCCCGTAAGGATGAACAGCATTTACAAAATCAGATGACGCTTGCCTTGCGTATCTCTATTCTGACCGGAATGCCGATTGTGCTGGCTTTATGTGTAACTGCATATTCTATTAATGGTCTGTTGTTCAGCTCGCTTGGAGGCAGCGGAATTATCGCTGTTTTGACACTCGGAACGATCTTCCAGATTACGATGATGACTTCTAATTCGATATTGATCGGTATGGGCAAGCCGCGTATTTCAATGGTCAATGTGATGGTTGGTATCGTCGTGAAGTTGGCAGCGAGCTGGCTGCTGGCTGGTTGGCTTGGAATTTACGGAATTATTGCCGCAACCGGATTATGTTTTCTCGTCATTACGTTGCTGAATTTGCGTGTGCTGAAAGGTATTGTTACTTTCTCAATCATGGGCCGTCGCTGGGCAGGCTTCCTAACCGCTGTCGTAGTCTCGGGCGCTATCGGGTACGGAGTAAATGAAGCCTGCATTTTGCTGGTACACCTGATGCCTGCGCGTGTAGCCTTCTTGATCGCGTGCTGTATTGCCGGAGCGGTTGTACTGGTATGCTACTTGGTATTGCTGGTTGTATTGCGCGTATTGCGCAAGGACGAGCTGGGCAACTATCCGCGTATGTTGCAGAAGGTATTGCGTCCGTTAATGCGCCTACAGCGTGAGTCCACTGGACAACGAAGCTAAAAGAATCCTTCCTCTGTTCAATGAAAGGATCTAAAGCTATTATGAGCATCATGGGCCATTGCTGTTTTTTGAATGCCGTGGCGATGCTCATGGCGCATAGCAAATAACAGAGGGCGTCTTGGTTCACTGATATGCCCAAGTGTAGAACCGTCCTGAAACCAGTCATAACGGGGAATCGGATCATAGGCTGTATCTGACCAGACGGCGTTCAGTTCTGGGCTGTACAGACGTTGACTTGGCGGGAGCCATTCATGTGCTAAAAGCGTTGCACTCTCTTCTGGAGAGCGCAGCGCTTTTTGTTCATTCGGAGTGAACAGTCCCGGCCAATAGTCGCTGCGAGAACCGGTATGCGGCACGCTGGCAGCAAATGCGGATGCCTGATCCAGTACCTGCTGATGGCCAAATAACATAGCGTAGAGACTTTTGCCAAAGCCGATCCGCTCGTCCAGATGGCCGAAACGCTCCATGACAAGTCCGGCAAGGCCACCGTTTAGCCCAAGCGGAAATATAACTTGATTGAGCTGAAGCCAGTCATGCAAATAAAAGCCCGGCTTGTGTGTCACAAATTTTTGAAAATACGGATCTTTCACGACACGTCCTTCAATATAGTTTTGTTCATTAATAATGAGCGCCACCGTCAAAAGAGAACTATCCCGCCAAGCCCAGAAACGTTCCCAAAAGGGCTTCATGAATGGCGAAACGTGAAAATAGGGCAACAAATGGAAGCAACTTCGTCCCAAATGACGGCTGTGCATGTAAAGCTGCAACTGTGGATAAGCGTCCTGAAAAATAAGGGCGTTACAGCGCTCAAGTAGTCGATACAGCCACTCCTTTTCCTGTTCGCCAAACAGGTCGCCAATGAGCTCTCCTTTCAGATCAGTCATATTATAGCCGCCATTACGAGAAACCAGATGGGCCAGTAATGCCCAGTGTAATTCCGGGTAGCCACGATAGCATTCAAGGTAAGCGGCAGTGCGCGTGATGTTGCTGCGATTCTCCTGTGCTGTATCGTTCTTGATCCGCTCCAGCAGCTCACAGTCTGTTTCGCATAAGGGCATATTAAGAGAAGAGGGACGCGTAGCGGGTCCGTTCACCAGCATTAATGCTTCAACTTCATTCATGGCGGCTTGTGCCGATTGATAATCCCACGGCAGATCACGTAAGGGATAGCGTAATTTACGGGATTCGGTCCAGGCCGCACGTTTGCCCTCCCATGCCTCCTCCGCAAAACGCGGAACGGAGCCGAGTAGCTTGAGCCCTCCCTGAAGCTGTCGAGATGCCACATGGAGCCATTCAGTGAGAGACATGTTTAAATAACCTCCTTTCAAGTGCAGGCATCCCCGTATTCCACTAAGTATGTTGGGTATGCTGTTAGAATGTCGTCGCTTATGTGGATTCTTAAGTATATCTTTAGTATGCCTCAATGAGAGGGCTTCCAATCGGCATGTGAGCATAATAGGGGTGTGTGCAAAAGCTTCACTTGGCGTTACAATAGAAACTACAGGATTTCCTGCATAAAAGAAGTTCAAGGAGGAATTATGTATGCAAAAAATCGTCTCTCATGAAGACTTTAATAAGGCAATATCCACTTCAGGTGTAACGGTAGCTGTGTTTAAGGCGAACTGGTGCGGAGATTGTCATTTTATTGATCCGTTCATGCCTGATGTGGAACAACAATATGCAGACAAGCTTACATTAATTGAAATTGATGTAGAGCAGGCCGAAAGTGTCAGTCAAGAGCAAAATGTTCTAGGGATTCCCAGCTTTATCGCTTACAGTGAAGGGCGAGAACTGGTACGTCTGGTGAACAGGCTGCGTAAATCCCGCGAGGAAATCGAGCAGTTTTTGGACCGGGCTGTAGAAGTCCATGCTAACTTGGCAAAATAAATGATAACGGTATGTATGAGGGCTCCGAAGGGAAACCTAATCATCACGCTATACAGAAAGCCGCTTCCTTTTGAAGGAGGCGGCTTTCTTACGGACACGTTCACATTTTGTCAACAAAGCTCGTATGTCAAGGAACGATATATCAGTTATAATTACTTTAAGTGATCATTTCACAACATCTAAAGTGAATAAATATTATATTTGGAAGGATACGGGTGAATTCATTGAATAACAAAATTAGAATATTAAAATGGCTGGCACTCGTAACATGTATTGTCATGTTTTTGGCTACCTTCGGTGGAGGTGTCGTGACGCGAACGGATTCGGGTCTCGGCTGTGGACGAGAATTCCCGCTTTGTAATGGTAAGCTGGTTCCGGCACATACCATCGCGTCCCTTATTGAGTTCTCTCATCGCTCCGTCAGTGCCATGGCCGGAATTCTTTCTATCGCCTCGTTTGTCGGCTTTTTGCTGTTTATGAAGCATCGGAAGGATTTACAGCTATTCTCGTTGCTTACGCTATTGTTTGTTATCATACAAGGTGCGATGGGGGCGTTGGCTGTCATCTTCTCCCAATCGGCTGCAGTCATGGGACTGCATTTTGGCTTTGCGCTTATCGCTTTTGCCAGTGCGACTATGATGACGCTGGGAGCCTGGCAGGAGCATGCGGATTCACGCTACACTCCACGTCTGATTCCTGGGCGTGTCAGTCGGGGCTATCGTAACTTTATATGGCTATCAACGATCTATACCTATATTGCTGTTTATTCAGGAGCGTTGCTTAGTCATTCGGTCATCCAGAAGGTTGTAAATATTGGGGGCTTCATATCTCCACTGCTGCTTCATCAGATTTCAGCCGGACTGCTGTTCGTCATTATTTTGGCTGTGGGTCACTACTCGTACCGTTATCACCCGAATCACCGGGATATTCGTACCCTAGGTGTCGTATCGGTCGTATTGATCATACTTCAAGTGGTGATTGGCATTATCCTGCTGTACGTCAACAGACCTGAAATTTATATGTTTATCGTGCTGGGACATATGCTGGTGATTGCATCGTTGTTCTCCATTTTGGCTTATCTGAGCTATCGTGTATGGCAATTGTCACCGGACCGCAAGCTTGTTCCGACCCAAGCACAGCGTACCTAAGCATTTCGTAGATCATAATGAAACGTATTTTTGCCCAAGAGGCGTTGGAACACGTATAATAACATCATAAGAAACAAACCAGGCCCACGAGTTTCTCGAGGGCTTGATTTGCTTAGGAGGAATCATCCAGTTGATCTACCAGAATTTGCGCCAATTTATTGAAGCGCTGCGAAAAGAAAATGATCTTAAAATTATAGAAGCACCTGTCGATCCTTATTTGGAGTTGGCTGAGATCCACCGAAGAGTCATTGAGGAAGAGGGTCCGGCACTGCTGTTTACCAATGTCAAAGGAACCCCGTTTCCTGTAGCCAGTAATTTGTTCGGCACGAATCGCCGTGTGGACATGGCTTTTGGCCCTCGTCCAGAGCAACTGATGGATGCAATTGTAGGTGCAACCAAGACGCTGCTTCCACCTACACCCAAAGCGTTGTGGAATGAACGTGGCCTGATTAAGGACATGCTAAAAGTAGGACTAAAAACAGTATCTCATAACGAAGCTCCTGTATTGGGCGTTCGCCGTACGGATGCTCCGCTGGCTCCGCTGCCTAGAGTAACCAGTTGGCACGAGGATGGAGGACCGTTCATTACGCTTCCGCTCGTGTATACCGAAAAGCCAGGCCAGTCCAAGGACCATAATTTGGGGATGTATCGCATCCAGATTTATGATGATCAGACGACAGGGATTCATTGGCAAATCCATAAAGGCGGCGGCTTCCATTATCATGAGGCAGAGCTGCGTAATGAGCCGTTGCCTACGACGATCATCATCGGTGGCCCGCCTGCTCTGATTGCGTCTGCCATTGCTCCTGCCCCGGAAAACTTGCCAGAGCTCTTGCTGGCTTCTCTGATTATGGGGGGCAAGCTGCCCATGACAGAAGACCCGCTTGGAGGCCATCGCATTCCGGCAGAAGCCGAGTTTGCGATCAGCGGCTATGTGCCGCCTCATGAACGTCGCCCGGAAGGGCCGTTTGGCGATCATTTTGGCTATTACTCATTACAACATGATTTCCCTGTGTTTCATGTCAAACATATGCATCACCGCAAAGATGCCATTTATCCGGCAACCATTGTAGGTAAGCCACGGCAGGAAGACTACTATCTCGGCGAATTTTTGCAACGTCTGTTGTCGCCCGCCTATCCGCTTGTGATGCCTTCTGTCAAGTCGTTATGGGCATATGCAGAAACAGGTGTACACGCGCTGGCAGCGGCAGTCGTACGTGAAAGCTACTCCCGTGAAGCGCTGGTATCCGGCTTTACCATTCTGGGTCAAGGTCAATTGTCGTTGACCAAATTCCTGATGCTGACGGATCGGGTGATCGATTTATCCGACTTTAACCTGTTGCTAGAAACCATTTTGGAGCGATTTAATCCAGCCAGAGATTTGTTTATTTTTAACCATACGTCTCACGATACACTCGATTACACGGGCCGCAAGCTGAATCACGGCAGCAAGGCGATTCTGATGGGGGTAGGCGAACCTGTGCGTGAATTGCCTCGCGTTTATGAAGGCGGCGATCTGCCGGGAATTCGTGAAATCGAACCCTATTGCGGAGGTTGCCTCGTTATATCCGGCTCGTCCTTTGAGCAGGAGCCTGAACTCGCTGCGCGTGTATTGGAGCGATTAGCTGCGGGTGAGCAAGAGTGGCCGCTTGTCTTTATCGTGGACGATGCCAAAGAAGTTGTTCGCTCCCAAGCCTCGTTCCTGTGGACGGTATTCACACGCTTTAACCCCGCTACAGATATGTACGCCGACAGCGAAGTACGTTTGCATCATCTGAACTATAAGCTGCCGATTGTAGTGGATGCACGTATGAAGCCAGGCTACCCTGATGAGGTGCTACCGCGTGAGGATATAGTTAAGCTTGTAGATCAACGGTGGACGAGTTATTTCGCTTGACGCCAATTCAAGCATCTAACAGCCGGATTTTACAGATATGAAGGAGGCGTGAAGCATGATACGCAAGCTGTTGGGCGAGCCCCCACGTGAAAATCATGGCGTCTTGCTGGATGCCATGAATAGCATGTCAGACATGTTACATTTGCTGGAACGGCAAATCCAGGCCAGTGGTGATCCTACCCATGACTTTCGGAAGGCGGATATTTTAACACGTGGTCTGATGTCGTCTTTGGATGAACTGGAGCAGAGCCATCATGCTGCCGCCTTTTTCCGTATGAAAGTGAAAGCCGGATACGCTGAAGATATGAGCAAGGAGGAAAAATCCGATTATGCTTTGTATGTTTTCTTTTATAAGGATGGGTTTGTGCGGGTATTCTCTATTTTGGATAAGCTTGGTAATTGGATGAATGATTTGTATGATTTAAAAACAGGGCAGTATAAGGCGCATTATTCGTATTTTACCGTGTTGAGACAGCTCAAGTATCTCAAAATGCATCCTGTATTGACTGATAATTTAAATGATATCAAGGACACATACAACGATGCCATCAATCGCTTGCGTAAGCGTCGAAATACGGAAATACATTATATGAACACGGAAATGCAGGACGATCTCTGGCAACGTCACCGTGCTTTATATGGAAAAATCCAACTGGAGGATCTTGATCACCATCTGGAAGATTTGCAGCAGGGCTTGGAAATGGTATGCCAGTCGCTATCAAACGCATTTTCTTATACTGCGAAACAATGGGAGAACCGGGCAGTGCGCCCATAATTATGACAGAAAATATCCTTTGACAAAGCAATGTAAACTATCTATACTGAAACCTAGTTTCAGAAAAATGCTTGAATTATTTTTTTTATATAAACTTAACGGACAGCTAAAGCTGGAGTTTAACATATTTTTCTTATCCAGAGAGGTGGAGGGACTGGCCCGATGAAGCCCGGCAACCCGTTCTTTCCCGGTGTAATGCACCGGGAGGGAACATATGGTGCTAATTCCTACAAAACCGCTAGAGTTATAGCGATTTTGGCAGATGAGAAAAGGTTCGCAAGGTGGGGCCCTTTTCATTCTGTGAAAGGGGCTCTTTTTTGTATAAATAAATAGTGATTTTATACAATCCCGAGAGATGACAACTGGTTAACAGGGTAAGAAAGAAGTGAAGGAGGTCGCAGCACGTTGATAGAGATTAAGCAATTAACCAAGCATTATGGTAAAGGTAACCGACGCGTTAATGCGTTGTCCGGGTTGAACCTTTCTATAAAGCGTGGAGAAATATTCGGGGTGATTGGTCATTCCGGGGCGGGCAAAAGTACGTTGATCCGCTGTATTAATTTATTGGAACGCCCTACTTCAGGCGAAGTATGGGTAGATGGGGTTAACCTTGTGACTGTGAGTCAAGCCCAGTTACAGAAGCAACGCCGAAAAATCGGAATGATTTTTCAACATTTTAATTTGTTGTCTTCGGCGACAGTGTATGACAACATTGCATTTCCATTGCGGCTGGTAAATACCCCAAAGCAGGAGCTAGACAAGAAAGTTCGCGAGCTGCTGGAATTGGTGGGACTGAAAGAACACAGTGGAAAATATCCGTCACAGCTCTCAGGTGGACAGAAGCAGCGGGTAGGGATTGCACGGGCACTGGCTAGTGATCCGCATGTGCTGCTGTGTGACGAAGCGACGTCTGCGCTTGATCCGCAGACGACAGGGTCTATCCTGAAATTGCTGTTGGATATTAACCAGCGCTTTAATTTGACCATCGTATTGATTACTCATGAGATGCATGTGATTCAAAGTATATGTGATCGAGTTGGCGTCATTCATGAGGGCGATATCGTGGAGCAAGGTCCGGTGGCGGAAGTGTTTTTGAAGCCACAGCATCAGGTAACTAAGGATTTTATCCAGCGGGAGGCAGAACATCCTGAGGAATTACAAGCAGCGATTGCAGCAGCAGGTAGCGGGGAATCGGCGCAGGTAGTACGTATCTCCTTCTTGGGCAGTAAAACTTATGATGCGATTCTGTCGCGTACGGCTCGAAGTACGGGTGTTGATTTTGCGATCTTGCAGGGCACCATCTCTACGATTAAAAACGTACCGTATGGACAGCTGATCGTTCGTTTTGAAGGAAACCATGAAGATATAGAGAATACGCTGCGCGAAGTATCTGGGCAAGGACTTGATGTGGAGGTGATCGGACAATGAGCGAACTTGATTTTTCGCAAGTGAGTTGGGAAGAGCTAGGGAATTCTACTCTGGAAACCCTTCAGATGCTCGGGGCATCTGCATTGTTCACCCTCGTTATTGGATTGCCGCTCGGTATATTGTTGTTTCTGGCGAGCCGCTCCTCGTTGACTTTGATGAAGGTGATATACATTGTATTATCCTTCATCGTGAACATTTTGCGTTCCGTACCATTTATCATTTTGATCGTTGCACTTATTCCTTTTACACGATCGTTGGTAGGTACCTCGACCGGGGTGCTGGGAACCATTCCGCCATTGGTTATCGGGGCTGCTCCTTTCTTCGCACGTCTTGTCGAAACGTCACTACGTGAAGTGGACAAGGGTGTCATTGAAGCTGCACAAGCGATGGGGGCTTCGACAGGACAAATTATCCGGCGTGTGCTGTTACGTGAGGCACTGCCGGGCCTGCTCGCCGCATTAACCATTACCGTCGTTACACTCGTATCCTACACGGCAATGTCCGGTATGATCGGGGGCGGTGGACTGGGTACGCTGGCAATCAACTACGGCTATTATCGTTATGAAACGGCTGTAATGATCGTTGCGGTCGTGCTGATGATCGTATTGGTACAATTGCTGCAAATGGCAGGAGATCGCCTCGTGCGGCATTATACTCGAAAATAGGGAAAACATATAGATATCCTTATTGATCAGGACGTCTGATCCTGAATATTACAAATTATTGGAGGGGTAACAACATGAAGAAATGGGTATTGGCTGTATTGAGCTTGACATTAATTGCGGTACTGGCTGCTTGCGGTACAAAGAGCACAACATCGGATACAAACAATGCGGCCGAAAATACAGGCGGGTCACCGCGTGAAGTCGAGCTGAAAGTTGGAGCTTCTCCTGTGCCACATGCGGAAATTTTGGAAGCGATCAAGCCTCAGTTGGAAAAAGAAGGGGTTCGTCTTCAAGTCGTTCAGTTTAACGACTATGTACAGCCGAACGTACAATTGTTTGACAAGCAACTGGATGCTAACTTTTATCAACATGTACCTTACCTGAATGTGATGAATAAAGAGCGTAAAATGGATCTGGTTTCTGTTGGCGCGGTTCATCTGGAACCATTCGGTATCTACTCCCAAAAATATAAAAAGCTTGATGAACTTCCAGACGGTGCAACAGTAGCGATTCCGAACGATGCGACCAATGGAGGCCGTGCATTGTTGCTGTTGGAGAAACAAGGTCTGATCAAGCTGAAGGACGCAAGCAACATTGAAGCAACCGTAAAAGATATTACTGAAAACAAGAAAAATCTGGAATTTAAAACTTTGGAAGCAGCTATGCTGCCACGTCAGTTGCCTGAAGTGGATATTGCGTTGATCAACACGAACTACGCTTTGGAAGCCAAGCTGAATCCGACCAAGGATGCATTGGCACTGGAAGACAAAGATTCACCATATGCTAACGTACTGGTAGCACGTCCTGATAATAAAGATTCCGAAGCGATCCAAAAACTGCTTAAAGCTTTGCAATCTCCAGAAACTAAAAAATTCATTGAAGACAAATATCAAGGCGCAATTATCCCTGCATTTTAAGCAGAAACTAAGAATGCGCTGAACGTAAACCCCAGCTTCTCTTGAACAAGAGGACTGGGGTTTCTTTTTGGTTGGAGTTGTAGGGATTGCTTAAATATTTTATACTTGGGGGTGACCGTTCTCTGTGAAGAGGAGGAAAACTGTTGAGAGACAAAGTCGCACTCATAACGGGTAGTGCCAAAGGTTTAGGTAAAATGACCGCTCTGCGTCTCGCTGATGAAGGTTGTGACATTGCCCTGAATTATGTCCATAGCCAGGCTGAAGCCGAAGCGCTTAAGCGGGTAATTGAGTCTAAGGGAGTACGCTGCCTGTCTTTACAAGCAGATATCTCGGTTCAGGAAGATATCACCAGGCTGATCGGTGAAGTGCAGGATCGGCTGGGCGGAGTCGATATTATGGTGAATAATGCCGGACCGTTCATCCGGGAACGCCGTCTGTTTGCGGATTACAGTGTGGCTGAGATTCATGCCATGATACAGGGGAATCTGGTCGGTACCATGTTGCTGGATCATTTGGTATTGCCGCACATGCGTAGCCAGCAATGGGGACGTATTATTCATTTTGGCTTTGGTCATGCTGGAGAAGCAAGGGCTTGGCCGCATCGCGCCGTCTACGCAGCTGCTAAGGTGGGGCTGGTGTCTTTTACGAAGTCACTAGCTGTAGAGGAAGCTCCCTATGGCATCACGGTCAATATGATCTGTCCCGGGGATATCCGAGGAGTGAACAAGGAAAAGTCGATTGCCGATGTCATCGGCATGCAGGATACAGAGACACCGCGTGGGCGTCCAGGAAGCGGAGAGGACATTGCGCGAGTGATCGCCTATTTGTGTGAGGAGCATTCGGATTTTATAACGGGTAATATTATGGATGTGTCCGGAGGATTGGACCCCATTCGGCCAACCATATAAGATCGAGAGATCCTTTAGACGTTGTAACACAAAAAAGAGTCTTGAGCTTCGTTACCGAAGTCAAGACTCTCTGATCATTATGCATCAAGCATTAGAATACTTGTACCACTTCTTGGACGCCTTCGACTTCTTCGAGAAGAGCGCGTTCAATCCCTGCCTTCAGCGTAATTGTAGAACTTGGGCAACTGCCGCAAGCGCCTACCAGCTTCAGCTTAACGATACCATCTTCAACGTCAACCAGCTCAACGTCACCGCCATCGCGTTGCAGGAACGGACGGAGCTTATCCAGTACGTCTGCTACTTCATCATACATTTGAACGCTTTGTGCTTCGCTCATTAGAATTCAACTCCTTTCCTATACCTTATTTATTATATTACAAAGCGGGCCAAATTAAAATGCCCGTCATCCAAAGCAGGTGAAAAAAATGTTAAGACCTATTATTGAATTTTGCACCAGTAATATGCATTTTGGTACCGATGAGATTATGTCCAAACTAGAACAGAACCCGGATTATGATGTGATTGAATACGGCTGCCTAAGCAATTGCGGTCAGTGTAACGCTGAGCCTTATGCGATGGTTAATGGTGAAATTGTTTCCGCAGATTCAGCAGAGCTTCTGTACGAAGTGATTCTAAACAAAATTAAAGAAGCCGAAGCATGGGACAACCTGGATTTGGATTAAAAATAGAAGTCATCGGCAAGCCAGCTTCCTCTTGTAGGAAATATGTATTATTCATAGATGCAACAACAAAGAAGACCTGCTCTGAAAGCAGGTCTTCTTTGTTGTTGAATATCCAATTAGCCAAAATGGCGTTTGGACTTCCAGAGCACACCGCTCTTCAGCAGACGCGGCACTCGTCCACGCAAAGAGGTACTGCCCATAAAGCCATAACCAAACCCGGCCTTCTTGCCAAGTGCACCTAATGTACCACGTAGCTTTAAAGGATGCGGGTGAGGCGTTTGGCCTTTCCACAGGTCGCGTACAATGTGGGCAATCTGCTCACCTTGCACCTCTGCCGCCTGAGCGCTTGGAGAGTAAGGAAGGCTCGCACAGTCTCCGACGACGTACACTTCAGGATGATCCGGTATTTGATAATATTCATTTAGCACGATGCGACCCTGAGGGTCTTTAGGAACTGCTAAATCCTGCACAATTTTAACGGGCTGAATCCCGGCTGTCCATACTACCGCATCGGTCATAATTGGCTCATCACGGTTGTAAATAGCCCCTGGCTCAATACGGGAAACCGCAACGTGATTCAGCGCATTCACTTGATGCTCCTTGAACCAGGCATGTACATAAGCAGACAAACGCTGCGGAAATGCTGATAGTACCCGCTCGCCCCGATCCATAATCGTAATATTCAAATCCGCGCGGCTTTCACGTAACTCCGCAGCAATCTCGACCCCACTTAGACCGCCACCTACAATATGGACATGTCCATAAGGCTTGATTTCATTCAAGCGCAGATACGTTTGGCGGGTATGATTAAAGGATTGGATCGTACAGCTGTATTCTTCAGCTCCCGGTGTATTATGAAAGCGGTCAGTACAACCTAGCGCGATGACAAGCTGGTCATAGGGCAAAGGCTCACCGTCTTGAAAATGGACCATTTTATTCTCAAGATCCATCGAAGTGACCTCTCCGTATTTGCGAATAAGACGTTGTTCATCCGGAAAGTGTACCCGCAAATCAAAATCAGATACGGTACCTGCCGCAAGGGCATAGTATTCTGTTTTCAGCCCCTGAAAGGGCATCCGATCCACTAAAATAACTTGAATATCGTCGGGAATGTGTTTATCCAGCAATTCTTTGGCAATGGTAAGGCCGCCATAGCCGCCCCCTAGAATAACGAAATTTTTCATCAAAATCCGCCGTCCTTTCGTTACCGTGTCCCCGGCAAATGGTCTGGTGTCTTGTCGATCTAGCACAAGTTTTGTTGTTGTAAAGCCCGGAAAGGGGCCTGCCTTTAGCAGACAGACCGACGTGTTCCGGGGCAGCTTGAGGCTGCTTGGTGTGAGTAATGGGGATAAAATGCACGCGGGAAATCTGAATCCGATGTTACACTTATTCGAAAACTTCGATTTCGTTATAGAAGGTGTCACGTTCTACAGGTATGCGTCCAGCACCTTTGACCAGCCAGATTAGCTCTTTGCGGGTCAATCCGGCAGGAGTCAACGCACCTGCGGCATGGCTGATCTGCTCGCGCACAATCGTGCCATGGACATCAGATGCGCCAAAGGTAAGAGCGACCTGCGTCAATTGCGGACCAATATTAATGAAGTAAGCTTTAACATGGTCGATATTGTCCAGCATCAAACGGCTGATCGCAATGGTTTTGAGATCCTCGTAAGCAGAGTTGCGGCGCATGATGTTGGCGTTTTTGCTTTTCGGCTGCATGGACAGTGGGATAAATACCATAAATCCATTTGTTTCATCCTGCAATTCACGAATTTGCAGCATGTGCTCAATACGATCCTGATAAGTTTCGACTGAACCGTACAGCATCGTCGTATGAGTTTTCATACCGAGATTGTGGGCCGTACGATGTACTTCAAGATAGCGGTCCACATTGGCTTTGGTAACACGCATCTTCTTCCGATATTCATCAGATAAGATTTCCGCGCCACCACCAGTCAGAGATTGAAGTCCTGCCTTTTGCAGCTCTTGAAGAACTTCTTTAACACTCAAGCCGCTTATGCGTGTGAAAAAGTCAATTTCCGCTGCAGTGTATGCTTTCAGTGTAACGTTGGGATACTTTTCATTCAGTGCCTTCAATGAATCTACATAGTATTGGAAAGGCACATGATTATTATGACCGCCGACGATATGGAATTCTCTTACGCCTGGATGGATATGTTGCTCTACATAATCAATCATTTCCTGCCCAGACAACGTATAAGAGCCTTCCTCCCCCTGATCCTTGCGGAAATTGCAGAACGCGCAGCGCGCTTCGCATACATTGGTGAAGTACAGGCTCATGTTTTCGATAAAATAAACCTTTTTACCGTTCTTGCGTAAATTAGCTTCGTTAGCCAACTGGCCCAGTGTGAGAATATCGTCAGTTTCATACAAATATATACCATCTTCGAGGTTCAAACGAATCCCGTTTTGTACCTTTTCTACAATTTCCGCCATTCTGCGGTCTGTAAAAGGTGTAACTAATGTGGACATGCCTATTCCTCCTTCAAGTTGCTCTGTGCGAGGCTGTCCGCCGAATTAGCGGCACAAGCGCTTGATGCGCACAGGATGTCCCGTTCCGTCGGTAAAATCCGGCAGCGCGGATATACGATATGTGAAAAATGTTACAATGCCAGGCTACAATGATGGATGTCTCATAATTTCGCCTTTGAAATGACAAATTTCCGACAGTTTCTTTAACACACTCTTCACCTATTATAAACCTCACACCACTGGTGTTCAATACAAACGAGTAGAAAAAGAGGTGTTTAAGCCTGTAACGGAAGGACATTCCATGACTTGAGCACCTGCAAATAAGAGAGTATACTGAAGGGGAGCATGAAGTAAAAGAGGAGGATGGAGCTATGATTAACATCACCGATTCCGCTGCTGAACGCCTGAAAGAAATGCTGGAGCAGCAGGAAACGCCGAATATGTTTTTACGTCTGGGTGTTACCCCAGGTGGATGTACCGGATTTTCGTACGCCATGGGCTTTGACGACAACGAGACGGATCAGGATATATATATGAATGTACAGGATATGAAAGTAGTCGTGGAAAAGGATAGTATCCGCTATCTGGACGGTCTGGAAATCGACTTTGAAGAGTCTGGTATGTCTGGCGGTTTCACGATTCATAATCCGAATGCTGTAGCTACATGCGGCTGCGGTTCAAGCTTCCGTACAGCTACAGATGCAGGGAAACCAAGCGAAGAACCTTGTTAATCGGAACTAAGGGACTGTATGCTGAACGTTTCAGGGAATATTTTAATTTGAAGTGGCTTATGTAAATAAAAAAACAGGCGTTGGTTAAATACCGACACCTGTTTTTTTTTGTGATTAATTAGTTGTTTTTGAATGTAATTTATTAAAAATATAACATTAAACATTACATTTCAAGGGAAAACATCTTATTCTAACGTCCGAGCTGAAATATGATATGAACCTCTAGAACCGTCATCATTATAAACGTATACAGAGTATTGACCGTTAGCACTAGGACCATATACATCATATAGAGGGAAATTATTGGTAGTAGATTCGCCTGGAGCAAGTGTTATTCTCATTAAATTCCGAGAACCTCCAGGGAAGTTAAGTTCAACATGAATCCTTTTATTACCTGTATTTTTTATATAGAACCGAAGATCAGCTGTTCCGTTATAATTAAAATATGAGGTTCCTTCTCCTGGAAAAGTAACGTCGTTATCCAAAAGTAAAGCTTGTGGAGTAATCACATGATCTTTAGGAAGTGTTAAGTTTCCTAAATCCAATAGATTGGAAGGTTCACCACTTGCAAATGCATTAACGGATCCAATTAGCGTTAATGAAAGAACGATAGGAGCTACCAACAAGTGTTTGTAAATATGCAAAAAATCCATCTCCTTATTAAAAAGATATTTTATTTTTATGTAATTCTTGTTGTCATTTCTAGAAATGATTGGATTTGAGCTCTATTAAAATATACAATTAATTCTTTTTTATGTCAATATATTTCAAAAAATATATGATATTATATATGTTTGAAATATTATCTAGATGAAAACGTAAAATAGAGAGATTAGCGTATACTTGGATTCTAAACTACGGAAAGTATATATATTTAGTAGAATGTAGAGTTTTTATCTTCTTATAAAAAGAACGACAAGAAGTGGCTTTAAAAAATGATGTGCACTAACCCATCACTGGAGGGAGCCGATTAAGTGGTTCTTCTACTCTCCACTTGATGAATTGTCGGTAGTAACACATGATCGGCTTTACTTGATTGCGTTATAAAAAAGAAAGAACGCTACCCCTAAAAAGGCTAGCGCTCTTTTGCTGTATCTAATGGTTGCTGCTCTATAAACTCTACAACCTCTTCAATTTTACAGTCCAATTCCTCACATATACGTGCAATGACACTCATTGCTACAAATTCTCCATTAGACATTTTAGCCAAAGTTGATGGTGAGGGTATATGACACGTAGTACATAGTATAGCTTCTGTTTCCAGTATAACAAAGGGCTGTTCCCTTTTCTACAAGTGGTGTTAGGCTTTACTATTTTACCGTGCTACAATGCCCTGAATTGATCTTCAACGCCCCATCTATATTGTCCCAAATGCGTGTATAGCACATTTCATTTTCAATAGTTTTCGCACGCAGCTTTTCCTCTTGTTCGATGATTCAATAATTCTGCACATATGCCCTATTGCTTCAAATCAGTAAACAGCTCCTGCGCAGTACGCACAAATAACTGTACAGCAAGTGAAGCATTGTGTAGAGAGGGGATAGCGATACCGATTTGACGCGTGATCAGAGGCGTGGTTTCCTTGACGGTCAGATCATGGGGGAACGTGGATAAGGCGAGTGAAGAGACAATGCCCATACCTAGTCCTTGTCGGACCATGCTGACGAGGGTGCTGATATTGTGAGTAATGAATTGTGCCTGCAACTGACTCTGCTCACGTTCAAAACCTTCCATAATGGCGACCTCGTGTCCACCTTTACAAAAGATCATCTCCTGTTGATTCAAGTCTCGGATGGCGATTTTGTCGCGCGATTGAAAAGGGTGACCGTCAGGCAGGAGAATAACCATGTCATCCTGACATAAAGGAATTACATCTACCTCAGGGTCTGGCAACAGGATGATTCCCGCTTCAATTTCTCTGGTATGTACCCACTCCTTGACTTCATTCGTGGAACCTTCGTGTAAATCGAAAACAAGGTTCGGATAGTGCTGACGAATATGATCAATAATCGGGGGCAGAAAATAGGCCGAGGCAGAAGGAAAGGCACCAATCGTGATCGTACCCACATCTAAGCCTTTTTCAGCGGCCACCTGCTGCTGCACCTTTTCCATGCTTTGCAGCATCATGCGGAATTGCAGCAGCACCTTGTGTCCGATATCTGTCAGGAGCACGCCTTTTTTTCGATCGCGCAGCAATAGCTGGACATCGAGCTCGTTCTCGATACTGGCGATGGCATGGCTGACCGCAGGTTGCGTCATATGCAGCTCATGGGCAGTTTGGGTAAAGTTTAGTGTTTCAGCTACGCGAACAAAGATCATAATCTGAGTAATAGTCATAAGTGAAAAGTTATCTCCCTTATTGAAAACATTCATTTTATTTATTAGTGACCACAGTATAAGCTAGTAAAGCAAAACTTTGCAAACGGCTGTTCAGATTTTAGTCGTAAGCAATGCGCAATGAAATTCTAAGGAGAGAGACATCTATGAAAAAATTAACGCCTAAAGCTACGTTGTGGCTTGTCTTGATATTAGTGATGGTATGGGGGATCAACTGGCCGTTGACCAAGCTGGCCTTGCCAGATACGCCGCCGATATTTTTTTCGGGAATCCGCACGCTGCTGGGTGGTGTGATTCTGCTGTTGTTCGCTATGCGTAATCGGAAAACCTTACGCCTTAGACAAAATGCGTGGACATATCTTGTGCTGGCTATATTTAATATTGCAGGCTACTATGGCTTGCAGACGGTAGGACTGCGTTATTTGCCTGCAGGATTATTTTCCACTTTGGTATTCCTTCAACCGATCTTGTTGGGATTATTCTCCTGGCTGTGGTTGGGAGAGCGTATGTTTCCTCTGAAGGTCATTGGACTGGTACTCGGTTTTGGTGGAGTGATCGTGATTAGCTCAGGCGGAATGGCAGGTCATTTGTCTGTGCTGGGCATTGTGTTGGGGCTAGCCTCGGGACTGTGCTGGGCGCTCGGAACGATTTATATGAAGAAAAAAAGCAAACAACTGGACTCCATTTGGGCGGTGACGATGCAACTCATTTTGGGAGGGATCATACTCAACGGGATTGGGTTTACGACCGAGAAATGGAGCGATATCCACTGGACAGCCTCCTTTATCGCGATTCTATTGTTTATTTCAGTATTCGTGATTGCGATGGGCTGGATGATTTATTTTAAGCTAATCGACAATGGGGATGCAGGAACCGTCGGCTCATATACGTTTATGATTCCGGTGCTATCCACACTCTTTAGTATGGTCATGCTCAGAGAGTCCCTCACTTTGACATTTGTAGTGGGGTTGGTGCTGATTGCAGGTAGTGTGTATTTGGTAAATACATCTTCTCCCGGAAAGCGAGCGAACCAAAGCTCGAAGGCTAATGAAACGAATTCCTGTACAAATGCTTAGAAAATATAGAATTAGGAAAAATATACTAGAATATCAGAGAGGGGAATAGTAAAATATGACTATATAAATAGAGAGGAAGTTTGGTATGGGAGAGTTAAGCGGTCATACTCAGTCTGTGGAGCCACAACCACAGCCTATTCGTAAGCTGGCAGTTGTAGCAACGGTCATTTCTGGAGTAGCTGTACTAGGCTGTATAGCCTTGGCGGTATGGAATTATAATCTGAATACGAAGGTCAATTCTTTAACTATAGCG
Organism: Paenibacillus sp. EKM10P; assembly: GCF_011800655.1. Taxonomy (NCBI): domain Bacteria; kingdom Bacillati; phylum Bacillota; class Bacilli; order Caryophanales; family Paenibacillaceae; genus Paenibacillus; species Paenibacillus sp. EKM10P. Next base: position 108,035 of record NZ_JAALET010000009.1, read on the forward strand.
AATGCATCGCTAAAACAGACAACACAAGCCTTAACCAAGCAACAAAATGATACAGAGGCCCTACTTGGAAAAGTTAAATTAGCAGCCAACCTGTCATCCATAACGCATCTGTTAGAGCAGACATCTGTCGTTACAGATGATTTTGTATTGGAAAAAGTGACTTTTGATGTAGCAGAGGATGGCAAGTTGAAGGGTGTGCTACTGAATGTGAACAACCAACCTAATCTCGGTTTTGGCGGTGCTTATCAAGGTTATGGCAAATATAATATGTCTTCTGCTGCATTGACGAAGAAGGCAGAGGAAGTCATCGACATAGCTATGAAGGAGTACAATACATCTGACAAGCTTCCGGTATGGGATAAGAATACGAAGGTGGAAGTGACGGTTCAAAATTATCCGCTTGGTAAGCGGGAAGGCGGCACTTTTAAGCTCACTGGTCAGCAATAGGAGGAACCTAACGTTAATCCGATGCTGGACTTTACAGATTTTTGTCTTAAGTATACAAATTGAGCGGGGGAGCTAGGATATGGACAGGTACACACCTACAGCGAGGGAACGCTGGCAGATGAAACAGAGTGAGCCGCAGCCGCAGGGCTGGGTGCTCGCTCTATTTGGTTGGATTTTTTCAGGTTTGGGGTTCGTATTTAGTTTTTTTGTCATTGGAGGCTTGTTTGGGCTTATAGGTCTTGTTTTCGGAATTTTGACTAGAAAGATGGAACAAAGAAACACGCAAGGCATCCTGATTATCGTTATCAGCTCCGTTGCCATTGGCATTGGCCTATTGATTTTTATGATTTTTTTCGCGCATGGTTTTGTAGAAGGTCTGAGAGAAGGTTATAATGAGCATTATTAGGTCAGGGAGGTAACATCATTGAGTGTCATTATTTCACAGCAAATCTCGGCAACGGGTGTGAAGGAATATACGAAGGTGATGAAAACATTTGATTCCCCTTTTACACCTTTGGTTGGACAGAAAATCAGGGATACGGCATTTGGCGATATGCAATATTATGATGTCGAGGACGTATTTATTGATCTAGCGGAGAATGAGTACTGGGTAATTCTACCTGCGATTTTGCTGCATACAGATGATATTGAGGATATACGAGATGCTGTGCGTGAGTATCGTTCACACGGTTGGGAATGTACGAAGCCTTTATAAATGCATACTGCTTAAGCATCTACACGGAGACGTCTTTCTTTTGCGAGATAGGCGTTTTCTTGTGTATTTGTGTATAAACTATTCCTAATGATTGGCATGAAAAGAAAGAAATTATGCTGAAAATGCGCAAAATGTATCATTTTTTATCATAAAACGACAAGTTGGGAAATGAAAACGGACTTAATGTGTTATACTTAGTATATCAAAGGACAAGAGTCTAAAACGACCGGTAAGGCCCTTTCTTTGAAGAGCCTCTGAATGGTTCAACGTTTATCCAAAATAAATGGTCAAAAGGAAAAGGGGAAATGCTAACGTGAGAGTGAATTTGAAATTTACGAACAAAGGGCAAGTTGCAGTTGAGAAGTTCAACAATGAGGAGCTTATCGAAATCTTTAGCCGCTACATTAAAACGTTATGCAAGAAGTATGATATCTCGGTTACGGTACCTGAGGATCTGAATGAGCAGATTTTGGAAGAGGGCACCGTGAAGGTCGTGCTGGATAAGATTAATTGTGACATGGACGCTTTTTTCAAAGAGCTGAGTCGGGATATCAAGGTGCCGCTGGTCAAACGATTGGGTACCAAACTGGATAACGTGTTTAAGACCGAGGTCGTGGAGCAAGAACAGAGCTAAGAATAAGGATCAAGCGAGACCCAATGAGAATTTGCAATATGAAATCATAAAACCTCCCGAATGGGGCGCATGGCTAGGCAATGTGCTCGTTCGGGAGGTTTTATATGCTTAAGCTGCTCTATTCAGGAGATAACATGCATGGCATGTCTGCACCTTTTAGCGTGTTGTTGTGGACGTAAGGCGCAGTTTGGCTAAATCAAACGGAGGCACCAGCCCTTCCTGCGCAGCGCGACCGAGTAAGGCTTCAATGGCGGCATAACCGCTGTCGCCCAAATTGGCGGTAAAATCGTTCACGTACAGGTCGATATGCGATTGGGCAACATCGGGTGATAGCTCTTGCGCATGAGACAATACATATTCACGCGAAGCTTCGGGATGTTTCCAGGCATATTCGAAAGAGGCACGTATCCAGTTGGTGATCGCATCCAGATCCAGCGTACGACGGGCAATAATAGCTCCGAGCGGGATCGGCAGCCCTGTATCTTCTTCCCACCAGTTCCCTAAGTCAACTTGCTTGCTAAGTCCATAGGACGGATATGTGAAGCGTGCTTCATGAATCACCAATCCTGCATCTATCTCTCCGTCACGGACAGCAGGCATAATTTGGTCGAACGGCATCACGACGATCTCGCCGACACCTCCAGGCACATGCTTGGCCGCCCATAGACGGAACAGCAGATAAGCGGTGGAACGTTCACTTGGAACAGCTACACGCTTGGCGGATAGGGCTTCCGGACCTTCGACGGTGGAACCTTCCTTAGTCAGCACGAGCGGTCCACAGCCCCGGCCCAGTGCACCACCACAAGGCAGCAGGGCGTATTCATCCAGCACCCAAGGAAGTGCAGCGTACGAAATTTTCATGATATCAAGTCCGTCTGGTGTGATCGCCAGATTGTTGGTGATGTCGATATCGGCGAATGTAATGTCCAGCGCGGGTGCGCCCGGAATCAATCCATGCACCAAGGCATGGAAGACAAAAGTGTCGTTAGGACAAGGTGAAAAAGCAATTTGCATCTATATAACCTCCGTTAATGTAGAAAATGCGGCTTCCAACGCTTGCAAAGCCTCTTTGATTCGCCAGGATGCACGGTCACGTGGACCAACAGCATTGGAAATCGTGCGAATCTCCATCATCGGCAGCTCGAACCTGTTGGCCGCCACGGCTACGCCATAACCCTCCATCGCTTCGGCAGCAGCGCCGGGAACGCGTTTGGCTAGGCGTTCCGCTGTAGCCGCTGTGCCGGTGGCCGTCGAGACGGTCAGGATCGGTCCGGCGACGGCCGTCTGGCCAGCGTCACGCAACGCCTGAACGAATCGCTGCGCGGTGGCAGCGTTCACGGCAATGCGGCTGGAGCCAAAACCCAGCTCGTCCACGCTGCTGAAGCCCTCTGCCGTCTCTGCCCCTAAGTCGGCGGCAATAATCGCGTCAGCAACGACGACGCTCTCCAGTGCAGCGACCTCCACGAAGCCGCCTCCAATTCCAGCGCTAATGACCAGACGGTAGCCGCCAGTGGCCAGTGCCAGCGCGGTTGAAGCCGCTGCGGACGGAGCGCCTACACCAGCCAGCTCGACCACAAAGCGAGTGTCGCCTTTCAGGCCGCGCAGCACAGCCTCCCGTTCGCCTTCAACCGCGGTCATGACCAGGATGCGCCCATCTGATGTTGTATGCTCCATCGGTTGATTCCCCTTTAAATTTAGGTAATATGCTTTCTTATCATACTGCTTTTCCAAACGATGTTCAAAAAAAGTCGACAAAAAAAGCGCTCTATGGCGCTTTTTCGGAGAAAACTGCAAGATTCAACAGATATGAAAATTGGTAGATTAAACATATAACCATTCTAATCTGGAAGAACAGCGCAGACATAGCATATAATAATTATATCGGCTGATCCTTCGTGATTAGCTGAAACATGGTGATATTGCGGTCATAATGGCTTGGGGTCCCATCCTGATTGCGCACCCGAATCATCTCGCTGCTGAACAATTCGATATAACCACAGCCTATCTCACAGTAAACGCCTGCTGGGTCCTCTTGCCAGACCGAAACGAGGTGTTGAGACAGCGCCGCGGTAAAAAATTCGATGTTTTTTTGCAGTACGCGTGGCGTTTTCTTGGGTTCCATAATGTAAATCCTCCCTATATCATGCCATTTGAAAATCAGCAATTGAACGTGGCTACTAAGTGGTTATTACACATCATAATGAACTTAATCAACTGAAAAAGGTACGGTTCGTCATTCTACTCTATGAAACAGACGTAAACACTGTACCGCTTAATGCTATTTTTGTAAAGCATCCGTTTGACCTTTTCAACATCCATTGTGTGTTTACACACATTTTACATTGCGTTTACACTTCTGTGATGCTAGTGCGTTTCATCTAATAGTACAATAAAGGGTAACTATACTGCATGAAATTGATGGAGGCCATATGTTGATAGAGAGTCAGAAGAAGGATAAAGCCGGGTCAGAACGTTACTTTAACCGAGATTTAAGCTGGATTGAATTTAATCGTCGTGTGCTCCAGGAGGCTCAGGATGCAGATACACCGTTGCTGGAGAGAGCCAAATTCTTAGCAATTGTGTCCAGCAATTTGGATGAGTTTATGGCTGTTCGTGTTGCAGAGACGCGCGAGAAGATCAAGGCGGGTTTTATGCAAAAGGATTTTACGGGTTATACCCCTTCCGGTTTGTACAAGCGCCTGATCAAGCGTACCGTTTCCATGGTATCCGAGCAATACCGGACCTATCGTGATATTTCTCGCCTATTGACGAAAAAAGGTCTTTTGCTGCTTGAATATAATGACTTAAATACGACACAGCGCAAGTCGCTGGATGCATATTTTCATGAAATTATATTTCCGGTGCTTACACCGATGGCGGTCGATCAAAGCCGTCCTTTTCCACTGGTTCATAATAAATACGTATATTTGGCAGTTGTCTTGAAACGTCCAGGAGATACGGAGGAGGATAAGCCGCTTTTTGCCATTGTGCAGGTGCCTTCCAATATTCCGCGTGTCGTTTCGGTGCCGTTACGTTCCAATAGCAAGAAGAAATCATTTATTTTAATTGAGGAACTGATTAAGCATCATATACAAACGTTGTTTTCTGGATATATCCCCGAGGCGGTTCATGCCTTTCGGGTTACGCGTAACTCTGATTTGTCCATTAATGAAGAAGAGATCGAAGATTTGCTCGAAGAGATTGAAAAAGAACTGCGTCGAAGACGGCGGGGAGCACCGGTCAGACTGGAAGTGGAAAAAGGGATTAATCCCTTTGCCCTGATGGAACTTCAACGCGAATTCAAGCTGTTCGATCATGTATTTGAGATCGACGGGCCGTTAGATCTGACGTTTTTGTCGTCTTTTGCCGATCATTTGGAGGGGTATTCGCATCTGAAATTTCCGGCAATCAAACCATTGTATCCGGAAGAACTGCCTCCGCAAGAGGATATCTTTAACGTACTTCGCAAACGGGACGTGCTCGTGTACCATCCGTATGAATCGTTCGATGCGGTAACTGATTTTATCATTGAGGCATCAGAGGACCCAGATGTAATGGCCATTAAGATGACCCTGTACCGTGTCAATGGAGAATCGAAGCTCATTCCGGCTCTGGCACGTGCAGCCGAATCGGGCAAGCAGGTGACCGTAGTGGTCGAGCTGAAGGCGCGTTTTGACGAGGAACGTAATATTGCTTGGGCGCGTACGCTTGAAAAAGCTGGCTGTCATGTAGTATACGGGTTGGTCGGCTTGAAAACACACGCCAAAATTATTCTAATAGTACGTCATGAACGTAATGTGCTCAAACGATACGTGCATGTGGGAACTGGCAACTATAATGAAAGCACGGCACGTGTATATACGGATATCGGGTTATTCACAGCGGATCCGGTGCTGGGTGAGGATGCCTCTGAGCTGTTTAATGAAATCACGGGCTTCTCGGCGCTCAAGACCCCGCAAGCTTTCACCGTAGCTCCGACGGGAATGAAAAATAAGCTGTTCGACCTGATCCGCAGGGAAGCGGAGCAAGCACTTGCAGGCAAGCCAGCCCGTATTATTGCTAAAATTAATTCTTTATCCAATCAGGAAATGATTGATGAACTATATGCGGCTTCTCAAGCAGGTGTGAAGATTGATTTAATCATTCGAGGGGGCTGCTGTTTACGCCCTGGAGTAGAGGGCTTTAGCGAGAACATTCGGGTTATCAGTATTGTCGACCGTTTCCTAGAGCATTCCAGACTGTTTTACTTTGAAAATGCAGGTCATTCGGAGCTATTCTTGTCCAGCGCGGATTGGATGACTCGCAATCTGACTCGCCGGATTGAGTTGATGTGCCCAATTTATGACGACCGAATCAAAGAAATGCTAGTGGATATTTTACGTTTATCCTTGAAGGATAATGTAAAAGCACGCCAGCTTCTGCCGAATGGCAGCTATCAATTTGTAGCCAGAAACAACGAAGAGGCTCCCATCAGGAGCCAATTCGAAGCAATGAAGGTTAAAAACTGGAAGAAGGAAGAATGGACCACGACAACGTAAGATTCCAGGCCTTTTGAAAATCTTTTGCGACAGCCACCAGCTCCCGTTGCTCCAGAATCGGTTCACTCTTGCTTTCCAGGCGAATATGCAGCGCATCGTCTCCTGTCGTGGGATGGATGCCGGAGATGATGCCGGATTCGCTACGATCCATACCGATTGCTAGCTGGAGCAGCGAGCCGAGCCGGTGTACACGTTCTTCGTCGGAAGGCTCCAAAATATCTGCATGTGTGCGCAGCAAGCGGGGAGTCCGGTTTTTAGGGTGGTAATCAGCGATCAGCGCGGCTAGCACTGTTTCCCGGTGAGATAAGCCGCCAATGCCTGCGTGCAAGATCCAGAACACGGAATGCTGGCGGAAGTGATAGTAATTCAAGGCTGCGCCTGTTTTGTAAAGAGTTGCTGCGGTCAGTAACAAGCGTTTGTCCATAGCGATTGAAGGTCCCTCAGCTAAAGTGTCATAGAGCCGGACGGCGTACTCGTTAACCCGCTTGACATGCGCTTCGCTAACCGGGACAGCAAACGACAAGATATTGCGAATGGACGCGATGAGCGGATTAGCCACCACAGGCTGTTCAGCGTTGACTAGCTCATGAAACAGGCCGTCTCGCAGACCCGCTCCACTGACCAAATATGCGGAGCCTTGAGCAGCTTCAAAGATCGTTTTCAATATAATGAGACCCGGTACGATAATGTCGGCTCTGTCTTTGGACAGGCCGGCTGTTTTTTTGCGTTTTTCATAGGGGAGATGAGGCAGACTGCTATAAAAATAATCGACATCTTCTATTGTCATTTCGTAATGGTGTGTCACAGGAAGCGAGTAATCCTGCCGTTTCTGATTGATTTTAGCCAAAGTACGGAGGGTTCCACCCAGCCCGATAAACGGCAGACCCGGATTGGAGAAGATCCAATCATGGTTTTGCAGTGAAGAACGGACAAAGCTCTCCATTTCTTCAATCTGTCCAGAAGACCATTCGCCATTCTTGACCTCACGTCCAAAGCGCCAATTCATATTGACTGCGCCAAAGGGAAATGAAACTGTATGCAGCCGTGTTCGATCCCGGAACAGCGTAATTTCGGTACTGCCGCCCCCGATGTCAATAATAATGCCGTCACTCACATTCATTGTATTCACTACGCCCAGAAAACCGGCATAGCCCTCTTGCTCCCCACTCAGGATTTCCAATGTTAAATTTGTCTCTTCCGCAATCCATTGAACAATTTCGTCCGAATTGGCCGCATTGCGGATGGCCGCTGTTGCTGCTGCACGCATACGAACAACCCCGTGCATACGGCAAACTTCCATAAATTGGCGTAGCAATGGAGCGATGCTGCGGATTGCTTCTCGTTCCATACGGCCGTTGGCCCCAACCTTTTCGCTCAGTCGGGCAGCTTCTTTGCATTCCTGCACAATTCGATAAGCACCAGTCTCTGTCATTTCATAGATCACGAGACGTATGGAGTTTGAGCCAATGTCCATGATGCCAATTTTGCTATTCATGAGTTGACCTCCTTGTTGAAAGAAACAATTTGCAGCAAATTTAACTGCTCCGTTCTAAATGGTATTCAGATTATTGTCATTGTACCAGTGTTGTCCGGTGCATGCTACCGTTCGTCATGATCTTGTCGAAATAGACACATGATCCTGACAATCACCCAAGAATAGCACACCTCTATTGAGTATGTATAAGTATAGCTGACGGCGAAAGGAGAGAATTAGATGAGACAACTTGCAAGCAAATGGCTAAAGACGAAGGCGCTCCTCCATCATCCACATACCGCCGTTTATATACCGGAAACCTGTCTATATAGTGAAGAACAATTGCGCATAATGCTACGGCGGCATGCTTTTGTATTTATAAAACCCGTAAAAGGAGGCGGAGGTGTCGGAGTCATGCGCGTGGCAAAGGAGGGGAACGGCTACACCTGTACGCGTATGGAACAAACATATCGGTTCAGCCATTTTAGAGCGCTTGTGGCCGGAATCAATAAGCTCCGAATCCAACGTCCGTATCTCATTCAGCAAGGTATTCAACTAGCAAGTATCCAAGGTAGACCTGTTGACTATCGAGTCAAAGTCGTAAAGGAAGGGGGAAAATGGGAGTTTCGTGCAGTGGTGGCGCGTCATGCTCGTCCCGGACTGGTCATAACGAATCTGTGCAAAGGAGGAACTTTGCTGAAGGGAACAGAGGCACTTCGAATGATATATCCGCGACGGCTAGCTAGACGAAAGCGGCGGGAGATCGTTGAACTTACACAGCACTGTATTCCTATACTTGAAAGAAGATTTCCCGGGATCGGACAACTGGGATTTGATTACGGGCTTGATTGGAATGGACGGGTATGGATTTTAGAGGTAAACACAAGACCTCAATAAATTCAGGTTTTCTTCAAAAAGTTTCCATTATAATCTATTAACAAGATGCTAAATATAATATATTTGTATAAACATAAAAAAATTTTTTTTTGCGTTTAATCGCCAAAATTCTGTGTATAAATATTGTCCACATTATCCCCTGTCACATATAAGGGTTAACGACACTTACCAACAATTTATACACAGGATTTCCACAATTGACTGTGGATAATAGAACGCTTGTTCCGTTTTTGGTATTTTGATAGAATAGATTTTGAAATAAAAGGAAAGGTTGTGTCGAGGATGGCTATGCTGACGGATGAAATGCTTTTGGATTCCTATCAGATGGCAATCGAGCTTAAACTTGAATGTGACTTCATTGCACTGTTGCTGGCTGAAATTCACAAAAGAAATCTAGAGATGAATACAGCCGTAGTCCTTCATTAGACCGGACAAGCTCTCGTACTGCGACTGTAAAGTCATTCAGGGTTCGGATGACTTTACGGACAATCACTGCAACGAATAGGCACACCGTGAAAAAGGGTATTTCACTCCAAAGGTTCAAATCTGGAGTAAAATACCCTTTTTTGTCAAGTCTAAATTAACTACAATTTCATGTTACTGCTGTGTCCGGGAGACAACTTGGCGTCTGGATCTACATAGACCTTGGCGTTGTTGACTGCTGTAGGAGCTTCACCAAAACCAACCGCGATCAGCTTGAGCTTGCCTGGATAGGTAGTGATGTCTCCTGCAGCGAAAATGCCAGGAATATTCGTCTCCTGACGAGAATCGACCACGATGGAGTTACTTTCGATTTCAATTCCCCATTCAGCAATTGGGCCAAGTGTGGATACAAATCCAAAGTTAACGATGACATCGTCCACTTCGATTTCCTGAGTTTCTTTGGTTTTTACATGAGCAAGAGTGACCTTTGTAATCGTATCTTCCCCATGCAATTCTGCAATTTCCGTTGGTGTAATCACGTTTACTTTGGAAGCGAGGAGGTTCTCGACACTGTGTTCATGCGCGCGGAATTTGTCACGGCGATGAATCAATGTAACCTGTTCTGCAATCGGTTCCAGCATAAGGGCCCAGTCTACAGCAGAGTCACCGCCGCCACTGATTAGCACCTTACGACCTGCAAATTTGCTCAGGTCGCTGACAAAGTAATGCAGGTTCGTTTTTTCAAAACGATCGGCACCTGGAAGCTCCAGTCTGCGCGGCTCGAAAGCACCCACGCCAGCGGTAATAATAACCGCTTTACCATGATACTCGCCACCTTTGTCTGTTTTGACGATGAAGTGGCGTTCTTCTTTCTTCTCTAACGATACGACTTTCTCTTCTAGCTGCACCTCTGGATTAAAATGGTTCATTTGTTGAACCAAATTGTTGACCAGTTCCTGTGCAGTCACTTTAGGAAAGCCAGCAACGTCATAAATATATTTTTCAGGATAAAGGGCTGCAAGCTGGCCGCCCAGTTGGGGCATACTTTCAATTAAGGTGACGGATGCCTGACGCATTCCTCCGTAAAAAGCGGCGAAAATACCGGCTGGACCGCCTCCAATTATGATCAGATCGCGGATCTCCGCACCTGTGGATTGAGCTGTCACTCTAAAAACACCTCCGAAAGGGATAGTATGAATTGTAGATATTGAATCAGCCGCATAGAGGTTCAGATAGCCGCCGAACGTATGATTCACTGCTTATCATTATAAACTGCTGGGTTCCTCTTGCAAAGTTAAAGCGATTAATATTTGATGAAGACTTTCCGGTGAGTATAAGTTAACCGTGTTAAGAGAAAAGTTGTGAATATTGAATGATTATGTATATCGGAAGGGGTAGAAGCATGAGCAGTATTCCCAAAATTGTCATTGTGGGCGCCGGATATGGCGGTATATTGACGGCTCAGCAATTGCAAAAGGAGCTCAAGCACAACGAGGCAACTGTCACGCTAATCAACCGTCATGATTACCACTATATTACGACACATCTTCACATGCCTGCGGCAGGCACGGATACGATTGAGCATTCGAGGATTCCGATTGCGCAGCTAATCGATGAGTTCAAGGTGGATTTAGTCAAAGGAACAGTGAAGGAAATCATACCAAATGAGAAAAAAGTCGTGCTGGAGGATGGCTCGCTATCCTACGATTATTTGGTCATCGGATTAGGTGGGGAGCCGGAGACATTCGGTATTCCAGGAATGGATCAATTCGCACTGACGATTCGCAGTATTAACTCTGTGCGCCTGATTCGAGAGCATATTGAATACCAGCTGGCCCTGTATAAAAATGACGGTAAGCCAGGTCGCCTAAATTTCGTCGTAGGGGGCGCTGGTTTTAGTGGCATTGAGTTTGTAGCGGAGTTGGCAGATCGTCTGCCACAGCTGGCTAAAGCTTACGACATCGATTTTAACCGAATTCAAATCATTAACGTCGAGGCAGCTCCTACAGCATTACCAGGGTTTGATCCTGAGCTGGTGGAGTATGCGATGGATGTCCTCAAGCGTAAAGGGGTTAACTTCCGTATTGGAGTCCCGATTAAGGAATGCCAGCAGAATGGTGTAATTGTCGGTGAGGGTGAGAAAATTGAAGCCTGCACGGTCGTCTGGACAGGTGGAATCCGTGGGAACGGTTTGATCGAGAAAGCCGGATTCGAAGTGATGCGTGGAAGGGTGAAAATCGACGATTTTCTGCGTGCACCGGGTCACGATGATATTTTCATTATCGGGGACAGTTCTCTGATGTTTAATCCCGAAGGCCGCCCTTATCCACCGACTGCCCAAATTGCAATGCAGCAAGGAGTGCTTTGTGCCAAGAATCTGGCCGCTACGCTCCGCAAAAAGGAGCTGCACAAGTTCGTCTTCTCCAATAAGGGTACAGTTGCATCTCTTGGAAAGGGCGAAGCCGTCGCCGTAGTAGGTAAACGCAAAATCAAAGGCTGGGTGGCCGCACAGTTGAAAAAGATCGTAGATCTACGCTATCTGTTCATCATTGGCGGCATTCCACTGGTATTGAAAAAAGGGCGATTTTTCTAATCTCAGCCAAGTAGTCAAGATGCACCTAAAAACAATAAGAACAGAAAAAGGTTTCCACGACTCCTACCAGAGCCTGGAAACCTTTTTTCTATTGCTTTTCTTTTCTATATATTAGAGTCCTACAGCTTCAGCATGTCTTCAAATGTTTCTTCGTTCAACACGCTGCCGACATAGAAGGAACCAAATTCACCGTAACGGGCACTTACTTCATCAAAACGCATTTCATAAATTAGCTTCTTGAATTGAAGTGCGTCGTCGGAGAACAGGGTTACGCCCCATTCCCAATCATCGAAGCCGATGGAACCTGAGATGATTTGCTTTACTTTGCCAGCATAGCTGCGTCCAATTAAACCGTGGCTGCGCATCAAGGTGCGACGCTCGTCCATCGAAAGCATGTACCAGTTGTCATCCAGATCACGTTTCTTGTTCATTGGATAGAAACAAATATAACGAGCTTTGTTTAATACAGGCTTCAGGCGCGCGACAATTTGTGGATTTTGCATTGGATCTTCTTCCTTGCTCAAATAATTACTCAGTTCCACCACACTTACATAAGAATAAGTTTTGGTCGTATATTTGGCGAAGGTTGTTTTGTTGAATTCATTTTCCAATTTATTGAGGTCTTCCAGCGTTTCACGCAGGTGCAGCATAACAAAATCAGCCTTTTGTCCGACTACAGTATAGACAGCTGAGCTGCCCAGACCTGCTTCCTCGGTAACGCTCCATTCCTTCATAAACTCTTGAAGCTCGTCCAGTGCTCCCGCGCGCTCTTCATCGTCTGCAGTTTTCCATGCCGTCCAGTTGATGGACCGGAAATCGTGAAGCGCGTACCAGCCTTCCAGTGTGGAGGTTACTTCGTTGGGTGTTGCTGGGGTTTGTTGAGGTTGATGTTGATTCACGATCTACACTCCTTTACGATCTGTAAATGTAATCGGCTTAGCCGAAATATGTGTACTTCCGTATATCGTTCCTGTATCCAATACGTGATGTTTAACCATTATATTGTAGCTCAATTTGGAGCTTTTCACCAATGAAAGAAGTGTGAAGAATATTATTTTTCCATGATGCAGGTCACAAAGTCATAAAATAGTTAGTATTCTCGAAAAAAGAAGAACTCGGACGAATACGGCTGCCAAAAAGGAGGACAATTGCCCTTATTTTGTTGGTCCCACCCGAGGGCAAGTATGATAGAATAGAAAAACATCTTGGAGAACGTTATGTCAGGAAAGGAAGAATGTCGGAATGCGGATGAAAAACCTGCTGCACTATACTGAGAACCACCGCTACTGCGTTTATCGGGAATTTGGCTTGAGCGCACTGGATGAATTGATGCTGGGAAGTGTCTATCAGCCGATGGTAGGCGCATTTGCGGTCAGTCTATATCGACTGTTGTTCCAGCATGTGCCAGTCGGACAGATTGGTTATTCGCCGTTGGAACAGCAACGTCGACTTTTTCTGACACTGGGACTGGAGCCAAGTGAGAAGGGACGCAAGTATTTGATTGAACAGACCTCCAAGCTGGAGGCTGTCGGTCTGTTGCAGACGTCCAGGTTGTATGCGCCCGAAACGGACGATTATATGTATGAATATGAGATGCAACCACCGCTCGCACCTGCTGAATTTTTCAGAACGCAGCACCTTACCCTTTTGTTGAGAGACAAAATCGGTAAGTTTGCAGTGCTTTCTCTGAGAGAATCGTTGTGGAGCAGGGAATCTAGCGAATGGTCGCAATCTTCCCATAATAAAGAGAATATATCGGTTCCGTTTTATGAGCTGTTTGAGCTGAACACCCATGTTATAGATTATGAACTGGAACAGGCGCTATCCGAAGTATCCACGAGCCGCCAGACTGGAGCATTAGCGTCCGAATCGGAGGAAGCATTGAACTATGCAGATATTATTCTTCGTTTTCCGCGTGAATCCGCCAATCGCAAGCACGTGGAGCGTCTTCGATTTGAACACGAGCAACTGGGTATGGTCAATTACGTGGTCCGTAAATTTGATCTCTCTGTACAGGATATCAGTCGCTTGCTGGATGAGGACGGCATTTTTACCGAAGCAGGCGATTTATTGCTCGACGAGCTTCAGCTTCGGGCTAGCCAACACTCCAGGCAGGAACGGAAGCGTCAGGAGGAACAGCAGGTGCAGGCTGCCAAGGTGGTTGCCTTGCGCCAGAGGGAAACTTCCACACCTGAAGAGCCGCCTGCAGAGCAGGCTGTGGAAATGGAATTTTATGTAGAGGTTCCCCCACAATTCACAGCCAAGTGTGACATTCACCAATATAATATGATGCTGCGCAACGAGCCTTATCGCCGTTTGCTGCAAACCTTTTTCCCCGGCACGGTTCCCGGTAACCTGCTGGATATATTCGAGAAGATTGATATCAGCTATAAGTTGCCTGGAGAAGTCATCAATGTGCTGATCCATTATTTAATGTCACTGCTCGTATCGGGGAGCGATCAGCGGATTAACCGCAACTTTGTCGAGGCCGTTGCCTCCAACATGCTGCTAAAGCAGGTAAACACTTACGAAAAAGCCGTTCAATATATAAGGGATCAAGCCAAGGTAAAAGGAAAACAGTCTACTGCTTCTTCCTCCGGGGGCAGATCCCGCACGTATGCCAAAAACAATGGGCCTGCCAAGCCGTCTATTCCGATCGTACAAGATCAGCCTTCCGAGGAATCCGTATCCGAGGAGGAATTGGATGAACTGCTTCGCCTGGCCGAACGACTGCAATCCGGTAAACAGAAAAAGGTGTAATGGAAGCCAATTCAATAATGTGTCGACTTTATGGCGGTCGGCAGCGAAGCGTCAATCGCCCTCCATAACTCTGCACATTTTAGAAAGGAGGAGCATTCTTGGAATCACTCGGTGATTTGCTTCAGCAGATGCAGAACCCTTCGTTTCGCCAACGTACTCGCAGCGTAGCCGATCAGGTTCTAAATGATCCGCTGGTGAAGGAATTTTGTGCTGCACATCCTGATGTAGACGAAACGCAATTGCGACTTAATATGAGTATGCTCTTTCAGTATACCCGGGATCGCCGAAATTGCGACAACTGTCCGGGACTGGAACAGTGTCCTAACGATTTCCAGGGTCACTTTTGCAAGCTGGGCGTGGAGTATCCCAATGGAACAGCGGAAATGGTGGACATTCGGACCCCGTGCGCCAAGCTAGTTGCCTCCCAGCATGAACAACGAGTGCGTCAACGAATTAAAAGCTTTTATGTGGATGAGCGCGCGTTGTTGGAAGGATATAATGCCGTTGAGATTGCACGCAAGGATTTGCAACGCGTGCCCGCAGTAAATCAGGTATTCCGCTATATTGAAGAAACTAAAAGTCAGGGTTTATTAAAAAAAGGGCTCTATCTGGAAGGTACATTTGGTACGGGGAAAACCTTTTTGATGGGCTATCTGTTGCACGAGTTGGCTCTGTCGGGTTTCAACGGTGTGATTGTGTACATGCCTGATTTTGTGGAGGATTTAAAGTCCATGATTCAGGATGGACAGAAGCTTAAGGAAACGACCGAAATGCTTAAAAATTGTGATCTGCTCGTATTTGACGATATTGGTGCTGAAAATTTGAGTCCATGGGTACGGGATCATGTAATGGGCTCCATTTTGAATTACCGAATGAACCGTAAACCGACCTTTTATACTTCTAATTATTCACTGCAAGGGCTAGAGAAGCATCTTAGCTTTACAAGCAAAGACGGAGAGGAAATGTACAAGGGACAACGCTTGATGGACCGGATTCGTCCTTTTGTGGATGTCATTACCGTCAAGGGGAAAAATCAGCGAGGGTAAGTGTTCATTCGTCTGCTCTTTTGATATCTTACAATTAAAAGACTATTGTGATATAATTAAAAGGTGTCGAAACAGACATTACAGGTTATAATAATCTTGACTTTTCTATAAAGGAGGAACATACAATGGCAATTGTTAACGTGTCCGATCAATCCTTCAACGCAGAAGTCGAAGGCACAGGAACCGTTTTGGTTGATTTTTGGGCGCCATGGTGCGGTCCTTGCAAAATGATCGCTCCAATTCTGGAGGATCTGTCTACAGAAGTTGGCGATAGTGTCAAAATCGCGAAGGTGAACGTGGATGAAAATCCAGAGTCTGCTTCTCGTTTCGGCGTGATGAGTATTCCTACCCTAATCGTCTTCAAAGACGGACAGCCTGTTGATAAAGTGGTAGGTTTGAACTCCAAAGAAGCATTGAAAAGCATGCTTACTAAACACCAATAATCATGGAATGTGACCCATGCTCCTGCGGGGGCTTGGTGGAGCGCCATGAACAGTCAATGCCTCCGGTTATATATACCGGAGGCGTTTTTGTGCATTATTACTATATAATATAAGTAGTAAGTTGAGCAGTCATTAAGAATGGAAGGAGGAACCGGGCGAATGAAATCCTATGCGGAGGACTTGCAGAACCAGGAGAAGGCGCTGGAGAACATACGGCACAAATTAGCATTGCTGCCGGATGCATCAGGCTGTTACCTGATGAAGAACAGCGAAGGCACCATCATTTATGTCGGCAAGGCCAAAGTGTTGAAAAACCGGGTCCGTTCCTATTTTACAGGTAGCCATAACGGCAAGACGCAGCGACTGGTTGCTGATATTCGTGATTTTGAATATATCGTTACAGGCAGCAATATGGAGGCGCTCATTCTGGAGTGCAACCTTATTAAAAAGCACCAACCACGTTATAACGTGCTGTTGAAGGATGATAAAACCTTTCCGTACTTGAAAATTACGAACGAGGCACACCCCAAGCTGGAGGTAACCCGTCGCGTTCTGAAAGATAAAGCGAAATATTTTGGACCGTACCCCAATTCCTACGCGGCACATCAGACGAAAAAGCTGCTGGATCGTATGTATCCGTTACGCAAGTGCGGTGTGATGCCAAAAGAAGTGTGTCTGTATTATCACATGCATCAATGCTTGGGACCTTGTGTAAAAGAGGTCGAGAAGGAAACATATGATCAGATCAGTCAGGAGATCGGTTCCTTTTTGAGCGGGGGACATGAGGAAATTAAAAAGGATCTCCAGCGTAAAATGCAGGAGGCCGCAGAGGAATTGTACTTTGAGCGTGCCAAGGAGCTGCGCGATCAGATTATAAGTATCGACGCGATGATGGAAAAGCAGAAAATCACCACCTCTGATGCGAAGGACCGAGATGTATTCGGCTTTTCGGTAGATAAGGGCTGGATGTGTGTACAGATTTTATATGTACGCAAGGGTAAAATGATCGAGCGCCATATGTCGACTTTTCCTTTCTACGGTGAAGCTTACAGTGATTTTATGTCCTATGTGACGCAATATTACAGTGACAACCCGGCAGTGCCGCAGGAGATATTGTTGCCGGATTCTCCTAAGCTGACGAAAGCAAAATCGACTGATGTCGATCAACCGATTGCAGCAGAAAGTGAACTTTACAGTGCAACTACAGCCGAGACTACCGGGATTACAGATGAGGAAGCAGTGCAAACGGAGTCAGACCGTCCTGCTGACCCGTTGCTGGTAGCCGAAGCACGAGCAGCTTATGCAGTAGGAACGAATCCAGCCCAAGTTGGTGACCAAGGAACCGGGGAAAAAGAACCCGAAACAGAAACAGAAACTCAACTATCCGGTGGATTGGAGGACCCATCTGCAGCAGCTAGCGCTCTGGCTGAATGGTTGGATGTAAAAGTACTTGTGCCACAGCGCGGGCTGAAAAAGCAAATGACGGGTATGGCGACGGAAAATGCACGTGTTGCTCTGGATGAGAAGTTTAAGCTGATCGAGCGGGATGAAGAACGGACATCTAAAGCTGCAAGCAATCTGGGACGTGCCATTGGGCTGGATAGTCTGCATCGGGTAGAGGCGTTCGATAACTCTAACATTCAGGGTTCTGATCCAGTCTCGGCCATGATCGTCTTTATTGATGGCAAGCCTGCCAAGAAGGAGTATCGAAAATACAAGATCCGTTCTGTGCAGGGACCAGATGATTATGAAACGATGCGTGAAGTTATTCGGCGTCGATATGAACGTGTGCTGAAGGAAAATCTTGAACGCCCCGACTTGATCATTGTCGATGGTGGGCGTGGACAAATTAAAGCGGCAACCGATGTATTGGAAAATGAGTTGGATTTGTTTATTCCTGTGTGTGGTTTGGTGAAAGATGCCAAACACAGAACTTCCCAATTACTGATGGGGGATACATTTGAGGCCGTAACACTTGCACGCAACAGCGAGGAATTTTATCTGCTGCAACGGATTCAGGATGAGGTTCACCGTTTTGCCATTACATTTCACCGTGAGCAGCGCGGCAAATCTATGGTAACTTCCCAGTTGGACTCCATTCCGGGCATTGGAGAGAAACGGCGTAAGTTGCTGCTTAAGCATTTTGGATCGCTCAAAAAAATAAGAGAGGCCAGCGTCGAAGACTTCCGGCCTCTCTCTATTGGGGATAAACTTGCTCGTCAGATTATAGCTGCCCTTCGGGAGGAGGAGTCGTAGAATACGGCTCCTCTTTTTTCACGGGTTCAAACATGATTCGATTAGGTTTTTTAGGACTAAACCAGTAAATGATGTAGCCTACAATAGCCGGAAGTAAGATCCAGAATAGACCTGCGCTCACATTCACGGTGTCTCCCAAACTGATCACACTAAGCCCCATTAATATGCTGTCAAAAATAACGTGGCTGAACATGGCAGCGATAAAGCCGTAACGCAGGAACACGAAGCTAAACAGCAAACCAAGAAAAGTCAGCTCAATAGGTCTTGAAATCACTGGATAGATTGGATAAAGCGTATGTCCCAGTGCCCAAATAAGCGTAGTAATCAGACAAGCAACAAACGTATTTTTGACTATTTTTTTTACCATCGGAATACCAAATAGACGGTAAACAGTCTCTTCTCCAATACCTGCCATCCAGGCCATAATCGGTAGTAGCCATGGATAAGCCATATTGTAAGGGGATTGCGTGGCGTCTGTAGTGGAGAATGTATTAAATGTACGCTCCAATACAAAGAACAAAATGGATTGTACGCCGAGTAAAATGAAGGCCCACAAGTAACCGACATACATACTGCGAAGCACATACAGCCCGTAGCCCGGCTCTTTGGCCCGTGGCCATGCATTTAGTCCAACCTGACGCATAAGCCCGTCACCACCAACCAAGGAGAAGTAGAGAGCTACAGCCATGAAGAAGGTAACACCGACCTGGAATACCATAAGAAATATAAGCATGCCCTTACTGCCTGCTTCAGCTTGTAATAAAGGCAGCATGTTCATGGTCCCAGCTATACTAGCAATAAAATAAACAATGGACAGAACAATACCGCGTACAAATGAAGTATGTCGTCGGGTGAGTGACGCATACACAATGGCAAGTACGCCCAGGACAAAGCTAAATAGGGCATAACCCGCATAAGTCATCCAATTCGCCCAGTATGTTTGATTTTTAACATAGTCGGTATAGGATGAAGGGGCAGCAAAGCTTTGGGTAAACGAGCGAACATCCCCATCTTCAAAGGTAAAAGCCAGCGTAAGGACCGAGGCGCCGATTTTCTTTTCGTCCACAGTATATTTTAATCCACCTTCCCCCTCAGTGGTCGCAAGCTTCAATTCCGATGGCTTAAAGCCAAAGCGTTTGATCCATTTTGCTGCAGCCTGCTCCTTGGCTTCAAGCGTCATGTCGCCCTCAGCTATACGTACAAGCTTGCTTCGTGCTTGTTCATCTGTAGAAACATCAGCCTGTGTGTAATTGGTGCTGGAGGTGATCCGCTTAAAGCTAACGACCTTCCCAGTGGATAAATCCACATGAATTTGCAGCTTGCCCTTCGCTGAGGAGTCAGGCAAATCAACCCGAAAGGTTTCATAAGGATAATTTTTTTTCCATGTACGATCGTACGCTTGAAGCAGTTTTTCTCTGGATAAATAACCGTACAAATCTGTTTCAGCCTGATAGGTCACGACAGGCTTCTCTGGCTGTGATTCCGTATAGCCCAGCTCAGAACGGGCGAAGTCCAATGCGTGTACGATCGCTTCTTGTTTGCTGATGACCTTTGCATTCATCAATGATTCCGGACTTGGATTGCTAAGCGAGGGAATAAGCAATTGAAAGATAAAAAAGCAAATCAGGCCAACCCCGCCCAGCAAGCCTAATTTTTTGAAGTTGGCCGTGAGCACGACCGGTTTCCCGATAGGATTCATGAGTTTCCTCCTTAATCTGTAAATAAGAACATCCATTAAAGATATCATACTGCACAGGTTCCCGCCAACAGACCAGCGATATTCATGAAAACAGAGTGAAAGCACTTTAAAGTTTTAATAAAATTAGATAAGCTGTGATTAAGCGATGCCCAATCGCAAATTAAAGCCAATTTCACGTTTTTTCGGCGAAATCGGTTTTGTGATCTGGATAGAGAAGGATTATAATCTTGAGGCAATGCCTATGAAATATATGGGTAATGACATACATTTAAGCCGAATTTCTGTGAGAAAACGGGGGAACCATGTTACTGGGGTGAATTTTACAGCCGATCCTGATGGACCGGAAGTGTAAATAGGGCATACTGTGCTGCCCGAATCCGTCAGCTAACCTCGTAGGCTGTGGGCAGGAACCAAGTCAGGCACTCGGTTTTCCGGTGTCTTTTTTTGTGTGTATAAGTGTGAATAAAAGTTTGCTGAGTTAAGGACGCTGCGCGTTCCATTTGATCTTCCAATCGCTGTTGCCACTGAATTTTTTTGATTTTCTAGACCTTGATAAGGGTAAAATTCAGAGTCAAAGGCGAGCGCTATCGCTTCTCCAGATTCAAATGGACCGCTTCGCTGCTGCCCGCCTTAAAGTCATCAAACGTTCCATGAGGTAGTTACGTATAAAGTGTAGTGAGTATTGAAAGGCAAAAGTATCCCGCTTTGCGGATACTTTTCTGATTTATAAAAGAAACTGAAAAGAATTGGTGATTTTATGAGCTGAGCGATCTCCATGCTCATAGTTCACCAAGGAGGAGAAGTGATGAATAAATGAATCCCAATGCAAGCTGGCTTCGGCTTTCTCCACCGCAAATATTCGTTGCAGGCTTTGCCATTATCATTCTAATAGGTAGTTTATTGTTAATGCTGCCCATTTCTAATACAACAGGAAAACCACTTGCGTTTATAGACGCTTTGTTTACTGCCGCTTCCGCGACCTGTGTAACCGGGCTTGTCGTTAAGGATACAGGGCTCTTTTTTACAACCTTTGGTCAAATCGTTATCGTTGCGCTGATCCAGATCGGTGGTCTTGGCTTTATGACCATGGCTACCTTGATCGCGCTGGTGTTCAAACGTCGGATTTCCTTGCGGGAGCGCCTTATTTTGCAAGAAGCGATGAATCAGACCTCGGTCGAAGGGATTGTCGGATTGATCCGTAAGGTGCTATGGTACTCGCTGATGATTGAGGGCGTATGTGCAATCATTTTTTCGATTCGCTGGTCGTTTGATATGCCTGTAGGCAGGGCGATTTATTTTGGAATATGGCATGCTATTTCCATGTTTAATAATGCTGGTTTTGATTTGTTCGGTGAATTTCGCAGCCTGACAGGTTATGTATATGATCCGATTGTTAATTTTACAGCCATGTTTCTCATTATTTCGGGTGGTATTGGTTTTGTAGTGATGTCTGACCTGGCAGATTATCGCAAGCGTAAGAGACTATCCTTGCATACCAAGGTGGTACTCAGCATGACAGCTGCTCTGATTGTCGTCGGGACGCTTGTCATTTTTGTATTTGAGTTTACGAATCCGAAGACGCTTGGCTCGCTTGATTGGGGTGGTAAACTGCTGGGTTCTTTATTCCAGTCCGTTACCCCTCGCACCGCAGGTGCCAACACGCTGGACATTGCAGGCTTGCGGCAGGCTACGCAGTTTTTTATCATCATACTCATGTTTATTGGGGCTTCGCCTGGCTCCACTGGAGGCGGGATTAAGACCACTACATTTGCTCTGCTCATTGGAGCGGTGTTTTCGATGCTGCGGGGACGGGAAGACATTGTGCTGTTCCGGTACCGACTTGCGCAGGCACGCATTTATAAGGCTTTGACTATTACCTTGCTGGGGTTGCTGTTCGTGATTGGGGTGACGATGATTCTGTCCGCAACCGAAGATCATCATTTTCTGATGATCTTGTTCGAGACGGTGTCTGCCTTTGGTACGGTAGGACTGTCCATGGGGCTTACACCTGATTTGACAGTTGTAGGCAAGCTGGTGATTACTCTGACGATGTTTGCAGGCAGGCTGGGTCCACTCACGCTAGCTTATGCACTGGGACCGAAAAAGGGTAAGGAATTGTATCGTCATCCAGAAGGTAAAATAATTATAGGGTAAGGGAGTTTTCGAGTAGATATGAAAACGCAGCAGTTTGTAGTCATTGGCTTGGGACGGTTTGGCTCAAGCCTGGCTTTGCAATTGGTGGATATGGGGTGCGAGGTGCTGGGCATTGATCGGAATGAGGATGTTGTGGACAGTATGAGTGAGATTCTGACACATACTGTCGTGGCAGACGCTACAGATGAGGATGCGTTGCGGTCACTCGGCATACGTAATTTCGATTGCGGCATTGTTGCGATTGGTGATGATATTCAGGTAAGCATCCTGACCGCCATTTTGCTGAAGGAGCTGGGTGTGAGAAAAGTCGTAGCCAAAGCCATATCTGTGCTGCATGGGCGTGCGTTAGAGAAGCTTGGGGTGGACCGAGTCATTTATCCGGAACGGGATATGGGTATTCGAGTAGCGCATCAGCTGGTCACGCCTAATCTGCTCGATTATTTGGAGCTGTCCAAGGAATACAGCATTGTAGAACTTAATGTGCCTGCATGTCTGAATGGCAAAACGTTGGCAGAATTAAATGCGCGCACCCGCTTTGGTTGCAGCATCGTGGCGCTTCATACGGCGAATGGTATCTTGATCGCACCGACAGCTATGGATCGGCTGAAAGCAGACGATATTATGGTCATTATCGGCTCCAATGATAATATCGGCCGCTTTGAGGATGAGGTCGTTAATGTCAATGAAGAGGGTTAAATCCTCTATACCATACGGTAGCCTGCAAACGATGCGCGTGTCTCGCTAATCCAGCGTCGTGCTGTTGGGCCGAGATCGGCCGTTTCTGAGTAGATGAGGGAGGTCGTTCGGCGTGTCTCCTTCAAATCAGGCAAGTACAATGCAGTAAGTCCATTATCTCGCAGCAGTTCGCTGCGCAAATAGGATTTGGGCAGCAAAGCGGATGCCTTGCAGGTGGGAAGCAGGCGTACAATCGCCTCGAAGGAGTCGATTTCCATGCGGATATCCGGCATAATGCCGCTACGCTGGAACAAGTCATCCGTCAGACTGCGGTACCAGGTTCCTTTGGAGAAAATAATCATCGGCAATCCTTGCAAGTCCTTCATTGAAGCCGTTCCTGTCTTGACAGTTAATTCATGTCCGATGGGGACGACTAGCTCCAAATGATCGTCAAATAACGGAATGCAACGCAGTCCAGCTTCATGAATGGCAGACCCGACAACGCCGGCGTCTGCTTTTTTGTCGCGTACAAAGGCAACGATTTCATGCGTCTTGCCGGTGAGCAGCTTTAGCTCAGTCTGAGGATGCTTGCTCATGAAAGCTTCGACGAGGGTAGGCAACGTCGTTTGGAGTGTCGTAAGACTTGCGCCCAGAGTAAGCATGCTCTGGGCTTCATTTTTGTGCTGAGACAGCTTTTGTAAGAAGCGAAGCTGACGTTGCCGTTGCTCCAGCGCGAAAGTATATACAAATCGGCCCGTCGATGTAATTTCGAGCCGTTTGCCCCGACGATCAAAGAGATGGACACCCAGCTCTTCCTCCAGCTTGGCAATTTTGCGAGACAGGGCGGGTTGGGACAAATTCAGCAGTTTGGAGGCTTTATTCAGGCTGGACTGCTCGACAATGACGGCAAAAGCGTTCAAATCCTCAAACAAATCTTCCACTTCCTCTCTATATGCAAAAAAGACATAATAATTAATACGTATATTGCAATTCCATTATAAGCCGAAAAGGAGTAACATGAAAGCGACACAAGATGTTCACACTTTTGTTTTTCCTTATAAGGGACACCTTGTTGAACATTCCCTGTCGGGAACTGTCATTTTATATGTTATATTACTATTGAAAACGCAATTATTGGGAGAAGGGAGCATGACCTAGATGAGAGGATTTTATTCCAGAAAGCTGCATTCGCTTCTTGGCGTCATTCCATTGGCTCTATTTTTTGTTGAGCATTTGGTGACGAACTTCACAGCGGTGGAGGGCGGCAAGGAAGGTTTTAATCGCAGCGTGGCCTTCCTGAATGGTTTGCCGCTGGTTATTGTATTAGAAACGTTATTCATCTACTTGCCATTACTGTTCCACGGAATCTATGGCTTGTATATCGCTTATCAGGCTGACCCGAACGTCAAAAGGTTTGGCTATTCGCGTAACTGGCGCTTTTTGTTCCAGCGTATTTCTGGCGTCATTACGTTTGTATTTATTATCTGGCACGTATACGACACACGCTTTCAGGTGGCCCTGGGTAATGTAACTCATGAGGAGCTAGGCGGCGTAATGCATGGTATAGTGACGAACCCGGTCTATTTTATTTTGTATTTAATCAGTGTCGTTTCGGCATCTTTTCACTTTGCTAATGGACTGTGGGCATTTATGGTCAGTTGGGGGATTACCGTGGGACCCCGTGCCCAAAAAGTATCTTCCTATATCTGTATGACCCTGTTCGTGGTGGTGTCGATCGGCTTCGTTGCTTCCCTGCTTGCATTCCGCAGCGCGGAGTTTCAGGAAACGGCAACAGCCTTGGTGCAATGCAGCGCTTTTAAACAGCTACTGTAAATGAGTTACTTAAATGATACATCCTGTTGAGATTCTATTTTGGAGTGTAAAAGGGGATTTAGTACAAATCCTGAAAAGAAGGAGTGAGCAGAAATGGCAGCATCCAACATTATTGTCGTGGGCGGCGGTCTGGCAGGTCTAATGGCTACGATCAAGGCAGCAGAGGCGGGAGTCCACGTTCATTTATTTTCTTTGGTTCCGGTAAAAAGATCCCACTCCGTTTGTGCGCAGGGCGGCATTAACGGTGCGGTAAATACCAAAGGTGAGGGAGACTCACCCTGGATTCACTTTGATGATTCAGTCTATGGCGGTGACTTTCTGGCCAACCAGCCACCGGTAAAAGCGATGTGCGAAGCGGCTCCGGGAATCATCCATCTCATGGACCGTATGGGTGTTATGTTCAATCGGACACCGGAAGGACTGCTTGATTTCCGCCGCTTTGGCGGTACCCAGCATCATCGGACAGCCTTCGCTGGTGCGACGACAGGACAGCAGCTCCTGTATGCTCTCGATGAGCAGGTGCGGCGCTGGGAATCTGCTGGTTTGGTGACCAAGTACGAGAACTGGGAGTTTTTACAGGCTGTACTGGATGATGAAGGCATCTGCCGAGGGATTTGCGGGCAAGATTTGCGTACGATGGAAGTGAAGACTTTTGCAGCGGATGCCGTTATTTTGGCATCGGGTGGTCCCGGAATTATTTTCGGCAAAACTACGAATTCTGTCATTAATACCGGTACAGCTGCCGGTGCAGTGTATCAGCAAGGCGTTCGCTACGCGAACGGTGAATTTATACAGATTCATCCAACGGCTATACCCGGTGACGATAAGCTGCGTCTCATGTCCGAGTCGGCACGGGGAGAGGGCGGTCGCATTTGGACATATAAAGACGGGAAGCCATGGTATTTCCTTGAAGAAAAATATCCAGCTTATGGAAATCTGGTCCCTCGCGACATTGCGACACGTGAAATATTCAGCGTATGTGTTGATGATGGACTGGGTATTAATGGCGAGAACATGGTCTATCTGGATTTGTCCCACAAGGACCCAAAAGAGCTGGATGTAAAGCTGGGCGGCATTATTGAAATTTATGAAAAATTCGTCGGCGACGATCCGCGTAAAATCCCAATGAAAATATTCCCGGCTGTTCATTATTCAATGGGCGGCATGTGGGTCGATTATAATCAGATGACAAATATACCGGGTCTGTTCGCAGCTGGTGAATGTGAATTCCAGTATCACGGAGCGAACCGCTTGGGTGCAAACTCGTTGCTGTCGGCCATTTATGGTGGAATGGTGGCTGGACCAAAGGCTGTGGAATATATAAAGGGCTTGAAAAAGTCTGCCCAGGATGTAGCTTCTTCGGTATTTGATGCGGCAGTCCATCAGCAGACTGAGAAGTACGAGCATATTTTGCACATGGATGGAAAA
This sequence comes from Paenibacillus sp. EKM10P, assembly GCF_011800655.1. NCBI lineage: Bacteria > Bacillati > Bacillota > Bacilli > Caryophanales > Paenibacillaceae > Paenibacillus > Paenibacillus sp. EKM10P. Next base: position 134,050 of record NZ_JAALET010000009.1, read on the forward strand.
GAAAATGCCTATGTTCTTCATAAAGAGCTGGGTGAGTGGATGACGAACAATATGACCGTGGTTCGTTATAATGACAAGCTGGAAGCTACGATTCACAAGATCAAGGAGCTGAAGGAGCGTTACTCGAACATTAACATTAATGACGCTTCGCGCTGGAATAATGCGGGTGCTGCGTTTACACGGCAGTTGTGGAACATGATGGAGCTGGCCGAAGCGATGACCAAAGGGGCGCTGCTGCGTAACGAAAGTCGCGGGGCCCATTACAAGCCGGACTTCCCGGACCGCAATGATGAAGATTATCTGAAAACAACGATTGCAGATTGGACACCGGAAGGACCACAAATTTCGTATGAAGAGGTCGACGTTTCACTGATCAAGCCGCGTGTTCGAGATTATTCCAAGAGCAAATAACAGAAGGGAGTGTATTTAGATGTCGGAGCAAGCAGTGAAGTCGAATAAAACAGTGAAGTTTGTGGTTACTCGTCAGGATGAGCCTAATGCTAGTTCCTATACGGAAGAATTCGAACTGGCCTACAGACCGGGAATGAACGTGATCAGCGCGCTGATGGAAATTCAGCGTAACCCGGTAGACAGCCAAGGTAAAGAGACGGCTCCGGTGTGCTGGGAGTCGAACTGCCTGGAGGAAGTATGTGGAGCTTGCTCCATGGTGATTAACGGCAAACCGCGTCAGGCGTGTGCGGCGCTTGTCGATAAGCTGGAGCAGCCGATTACGATTGCGCCGATGAGCACATTCCCGGTCGTACGGGATTTGGTCATTGACCGCAGCCGGATGTTTAACGCGCTCAAGAAGGTCAAAGCGTGGATTCCGATTGACGGTACCTATGATCTGGGACCGGGTCCTAGAATGGCAGAGAAAAAGCGTCAGTGGGCGTATGAGCTGTCCAAGTGCATGACCTGTGGTGTCTGTCTGGAAGCATGCCCGAACGTCAATGAGAAGACGACGTTCATCGGACCTGCGGCCATATCTCAGGTTCGCCTGTTTAACAGCCATCCGACAGGGGAAATGAATCAGGAGGAGCGCCTAGATGCATTGATGACGGACGACGGGCTGGAGGGCTGTGGTAATTCGCAAAACTGCGTACGCTCTTGCCCGAAAGGCATTCCATTGACAACTTCCATTGCCGAAATGAACAAGCAAACGACCAAGCATATGTTCAAGCGCTGGCTGACTGTGTAGCAGAGCCAGCCCATAGGTTGTACTCAAACAGGCTTCTTCCCAAACCGGAGAAAGCCTGTTTTTTTTGCGCTCAGGAATGATGGAGGGTAACATGGAGGAAGGAGCGAGGGACAGCACTTATGGTATAATTAGAGTATTGTGTATCGTTTTGGAGAAAAGGAGGCTGGACAGGTGACTGTGCAACCGATAACGAATCGACCTGTCACGAGGTCGGATGTAATGAAAGGATTAAAGGAGCTGGGAGTTCGGAGCGGTATGACATTGCTTGTTCACTCGTCAATGCGCAGCTTTGGACGCTTTGTTCCAGGCGGGGCCTCCACCATTCTTGCCGCATTAACCGAAGCGATTGGCCGGGAAGGAACGCTGGTGATGCCAACACAGTCACACGACTTGACAGATCCGTCCACCTGGATGAACCCGCCTCTGGATGAGTCATGGTGGGAACTGGTCCGCGAGGAAATGCCCGCTTATGATCCGCCCTGGACGCTGACCGGAGGGATGGGCGTCATTGTAGAAACGTTCCGTGGCCTGCCGGGAACAGTGCGCAGCGGGCATCCGCACGTTTCTCTGGCGGGGCGTGGACCTGCTGCTTTAGGCTTGCTGGAAGCGCATGAGCTTGATTTTGGGCTGGGTGAGCATTCGCCCTTGGCAAAGCTGTATGAGGCAGATGCCTATGTACTGTTGCTGGGCTGCGGACATGACAGCAACACCTCCTTACATTTGGCAGAATATCGAACAGCCTATAATGGACGTGAAGTTGTCACGCATCAAGCCCCTATGATGGTGGATGGGACCAAAGCGTGGGTGTCTTTTCAGGATTATAATATTACCTCGGATGATTTTGAGCAGCTGGGACTTGATTTTGAGCGGGAATGTCCCACATCCTTTACGCGGGTGAACATTGGAGAGGCTTCATGTTTTTTCGCAAGGCAACGAGATTTGGTTGACTATGCAGAGCAGTGGTTATCCACTCATCGCTAGAGCTTCTGGACAGTAGGGAAATCTGAGAAATGAGATAGAAAGGACAGAACGCAAGGGGGAACGCATAATGAAGAAGACGCCGCAAATCCGCCGCGAGAGTCAGGATGGCCTACAACAGGAGGCCGCTATCCCTCCCGGTTCTTCGCGGCGTTCCTTATCAAATGAGCCAGCCAATCCTTCCCGCCGCCGTTTTTTGAAGAAAGCGGCTTTGGCCACTGCAGGAACTGCACTTCTGGCTGGAGGATATGCTTCCTTATGGGAGCCTAATCATTTGGAGATTACACGCTTCAACTTGTCTCTCCCTCGCCTTCCGTCTGCATTTGACGGAATTAGGGTGGTGCATTTCAGTGATGTGCACCTAGGGTTTCACATGGATGAGCAGGATCTGAGCGAGCTTGCGGACCGGATAGCAGGCCTGAAGCCGGATTTGCTCTGTTTTACAGGAGATATTGTAGATGATTATTCCGTATCTATGAAGGCTGCTGTTCCAGTTATGGATTCCATGCACGCTACCCTTGGTAAGTTTGCAATTCTGGGCAATCATGATTATAGAGGCTTGCCAGCCGGCGTTCAGGAGCTATATCCCAAAACCGGGTTTACGCTGCTGAGAAACGAGCATGCGGTTATAGAGCGCGCGGGACAACGTGTGGCCATTGTCGGTTTAGAGGATAACATCATGGGCAAGCCCAATCCGCAGCGTGCTATCCACGGACTGCCTGATGAGATGTGCAAGCTGCTGCTGATGCATGAGCCGGACTATGCAGATGTGGCGGCACAAATGTCCTTTGATCTTCAATTGTCAGGACATACACATGGGGGACAGGTACGTTTGCCGGTCATTGGAGCACCGATGCCGCCCCCAGGTGGACGCAAGTACATTCAGGGATTGTTTCATGTGGGAACGGATAGAATGCCACTGTATGTCAGCCGCGGCATTGGTATGACACATTTGCCGATACGGGTGCTGTGCAGACCGGAGCTTAGTGTCATTACGTTAAAATCTGGCCAATAGGCCATGATCTTTTTTTCATCTTCATCATATATGTTGGAACTACATAATGTTGGCTTGAATGTAGTGTAGAGATGTAGTCGTTTCGGGACAAAGGAGTGAGATTCAGATGGATCGTGTTGCTGTCATTTCAGATATTCATGGCAATTGGCCTGCTTGTGAGGCGGTGCTGGAGGATATTGCTTCCCGAGGCATTAGCCGTGTGTTTTGTTTGGGGGATCTGATCGGCAAAGGGCCTAGCCCGTGCGAGGTGCTGGATGCTATCCGCCAACATTGTGAAGTCGTCGTTCGAGGCAATTGGGATGAGTTGGTTAGCATAACGGATGATCTCAATTTTAGCTGGCAAGCCGAACGTTTGGGTGCAGAGCGAGTACAGTATTTGGCACAGTTACCGTTTCATTATGATTTCAGAATGAGCGGACGCCGTATCCGCTTGGTGCATGCCTCGCCGCAAAGCGTGTATCACCGTGTGCAGCCATGGGATGAGTCGGCCAAAAGGCTTGCCATGTTCGATCCACTGGCAGAGGAAAGTGGAAAAGTACCTTTTGCTCCAGAGGTCGTGGGATATGGTGATGTGCATAATGCTTTTATCCAGCATTTTCAGGGAAAAACACTTTTTAACGTTGGGAGTGTCGGGAATCCGTTGGATATCACCCAGGCTTCCTACTGCATTTTAGAGGGGCAATGGGGAGAGGAGCAGCTCACGCCTTTTTCCATTCAGTTTGTACGTGTACCCTATGATATAGAATTGGCAGTAAAACAAGCAGAGGAGGCAGATGTGCCTTCTTTGGCATATTATATTCGAGAGCTGCGTACCGGAATTTACCGGGGAATTCAGGACCTGGATTAAGTATAGAAATATGCATGGCTAAAAGCAGAATCCATCCGCAGGAGGGAACATTGTGCTGACCAGAGAAATGCTTCGTCTCGGATTGCCGGAGCTTTACACTCGCCGAGTCCGATTGCGCCAGCTCAGAGCGGAGGATTATCCTGCGCTGGAGCGGATCTTATCCGATCCATTGGTAATCCAATATGTGAATCGAATTCGCAAGCCAGTCTATGCAAGAATGAGGCGTCTGGTTGCGCAAATTAAAATATCTGCTGACTCCCTGGATTCCCTGCATTTCGCAGTGGAATGGCATCGGAAAAATACAGGAGAAAGCAATCTGCATGAGGAATTCAACGAACGATCCTCCTCACCGTTGCTCGGTATCGTTTCTTTTCAGCAATGGAATGAAAGAAGGGGCGAGGCACAACTGGGCTATATTCTGGATCGGCCTTTTTGGGGACAGGGACTGGCTACAGAAGTTGTGGGAGAAATGCTGAAATTTGGTTTCGAATCTTTGAAGCTCCAGCGGATCGAAAGCCGTTGCCAAGAGAATAACCAGGCTTCTATGCGTGTGCTTATGAAAAATAAGATGCGCCTGCTGCGCACCATTGGTGCCTATGATCCCTCAGGAGAGGTGCCGAGTGTATTGGTATTTTCAATGACCCAAGGGGATTATGCCTAGAAATGACATTGGAATATTTTGTTACAAAGATGAAATATAACTGCAAAGCAACTCTAACACAGGACGGGTACAATACAGACATGACCCCCTTTTGAATAATATATGTTGCTGGGACCCGATCATTCGGGTCCTCTTTTTTTGGTTCTTTAACTCGGGATAATATGGATTGGACAGATCCTGTCTATGTTTCATTTTGTTACAAAAATGAAATATAACTGCAAAACTACTTTAATATAGACTGGGTACAACATAGACATGACCCCCTTTGAATCATATATATTGCTGGGACCCGAAGCTTCGGGTCCTCTTTTTTTATGATTCATAGGTACGGTTCAGGCTGATTACCAGCTCTGGTAACCATTCGTTTAGGGAGAGGAATGAGTATCCCTCTGACTGGGCATTGGATGTATCCATGTACCACGACTGTGTAATACCGAATGGAGACATATGCTCGTCTGCTGTTTTTTCTTGGATCACAGCTTGTTTTCCCGTGACCTGCTCGATAATGGAAATGATATCTCCAATCCTTACTGTACCGTCGGAACAAGCATTTACAGGGCCTGTTAAATGAGCAGAACCAAGCCAAAGCAGAAAATCTGCAGCTTCATCGGAACGAATAAATGAGATATGGGCTGCGGGATTAGGTACTCCAATTTCTTGGCCTGCACGAATATGTTCAATATGAAAATGAAGTCTTTTCGTATAATCATCTGTTCCCAATACAATCGGAAAACGAACAGCCACTACAGGGAACGTAGCTTGTTGCATAAAAACGGCTTCAGCCTGCCGCTTAGCCTCTTGATATGTAAAATCGTCCTTCCCGCCCTGACGAACCAGATAAGCCTGAGGGTCAAAGATCCCTTCTGTCAGCGCTTCCGGGCTTGGATTATAGACAGATAGACTAGAGGTCATAATGTATCTTTTGGTTGTTGCATCAAAAATACGACAGGCTTCGCTGGCCTCATCTGGAGAATAGCAAATATTATCATAAACAACGTCCCATACTTGCCCACTTACCGCCTTAGCGAGCGCTTGCGAGTCGGTACGGTCTGCACAGATCCGCTGAACGCGGTCACCAAACGAATCGTTTGTGTGGCCCCGCGTGAGAATAGTAATGGAGTTCTCGGAACTGTCCAGCAGACGTTCCACCAGTCTCTTGCCGAAAAAGCGCGTTCCTCCCAAAACAAGTACCTTTTTCATACTTACATCACTCCTCATGGAATGGTTTTCATTTATATTAAGATAGACGGACTAAGGAATGTAAAAGATACAGGACACCGTTACCACCATTGGGTGTAGTGGAGTCGCATGTCCTGAGGGGGCAGATGAGTTTGAGCCGGAGTGGCTCATTAAGAACGAACGCTATGAAATGATCCATCAAATGATGGAACGCCATGAGGAAGCACATCAAGGTAATTGGCAGGAATTTATGCGTCAGAGCGCTCAGGATTGGCGCCAATATCCGCAATTGACACGTAATGAGTTAAGCCGCATTACGTGCCCTGCATTATTTATCGCCGGTGAACATGACGACTTTGCCACAGAAGAGCAGCTTCAGGAATTATGCTCATGCGTCCAAGATTCACGTTATCAAGTTGCTCTAGGTTGTAGTCATCGACCGCATATGCTTAGAGAGCAGCCCATCTTAATCAATGATTCTATTCTTCAATTTTTGAATAATCACGCTATTAGTTGATTCAAATTATTCCCCTAGAAGCTTCAAAAAATTGGCTGGTACTGTAATCTGCTGATTATTAATCATAATCTTTCGAAGCTCTTCCATAGAGTCTTCTTCACCTCTGGCATCTTTAATCTCCTTGATTTCACGATGCAGACGTTCCATTTGCAGATCCAGCGCATTAGCGGAATCCGCTGCGTTCTTTAATTCACGTGTCAGACTCTCGGGAACAGACTGGTTGTATTTATAAAAGATTTTATGCTCCAGGCTTGCCCAAAAATCCATCGCAATGGTTCGAATCTGCACCTCTACGCAGACTAGTTCCTCACAGTCCGACATGAATACAGGAACTTGAATCAGCAAATGCAGGCTTTGATAACCGTTCGGCTTGGGATTCTTGATGTAATCCTTGATTTCCAGCACCTTGAGGTCACTCTGTCTCTGAAGCATGTTACTGACATCATAAATGTCAGAAATAAAAGAGCAAGTAATACGCAAGCCCGCGATATCCTTGATAGAATCTTTGATAGCCTCCAGCGATAACTCGCTATTTTTACGAAGCATTTTGTTCATGATGCTCTCAGGAGATTTAAGGCGTGATTTGGTATGCTCAATAGGGCTGTAATCGTGCAACGCCTGAAACTCCTGCTTTAATATTTCAATCTTGGTTTCCATTTCATCGAGTGCAAACTTATAGATGAGCATAAAGCGCGTGATGTCATGCTTTAGCCTTTTGAGCTTGTCCATAGGATCTTCCAATTGCATATGTAATTCTCCTCACACAAAGATGTTATTTATTTAAGATAATGGAGCTGTACGGTTTAAGGCGATTGGTAGCAGAGCGAGGATTTGAATCTGGAGAAGCGTAGTGTTCGCCTTTGCAATGGGATTATTACTCTATAAAGAAATACCTAAGCATCCCATTGCATCAGCGATCCCACCTTTCATGCCTTTTAAAGCGCCACAGGAATTTTACGTTTTTCTTTAAAATAAACCCATTCCCGGAAGCCGATATCCTTCAGCATCGCCTTTACGTCTTCCCAATCGTCGCCTACCCGCGAAGGCTTATGGGCATCCGAACCAAAAGTAACCTCCACACCAAAATGGTGCGCTCTTTCTAAAATAGAAGCAGACGGGTACCATCCGCCACTCAGCTTGGTTTTACCTGAAGTGTTAATTTCAATCGCCACATTGGATGCTGCAATCACTTGCAAGGTTTCGTCAATGGCTTCATCGGCAGGAATGTCTGAAAAGGCAGGGAAATTCCCCTTCATGGCGTCAATATGACCTAAAATCTGAAACATGCCGCTTCGCGCAGATTGCTGAATGAGCGCATAGTAGGCTTGTTTGACCTCGACTTTGCGAGCATCACTTAGTTTTTTCCAACGGTTGCGGTTAAAAATGCTGTCCCCTTCAACATTGTGAATCGACCCGATAAGGTAATCAAATGGATAAGGAGCCAAAGTAGAACGATACAATTCAGCAAAATCAGGGAAATAATCCGTTTCCAATCCAAGAAGCACGTCAATACGGCCCTCGTATTCCTTCTTAAGCTCCTGCACCTCTTTTACATATTCAGCAAGCTCTGACTTGGCCATATAAATTTTAGGAAAAGCCTGATCCTTTTCGCTACATAGGAAGGGGGAATGGTCGGAAATACCAATAGCTTGTAAGCCTGATTGAATACCTGCTTCGATGTAATCCCGAATGTTGCCGTCTGCATGACCGCAGCGGAAATGATGGGTGTGCAGATCAAATTTCATGGACTGTCTTCCTTTCGTAACCAAGGTTTATATTGTGTATGTTGTTCATAGCGAATTACGTTATTCAGAACTGGTGAAATTCGTCTCCGGCATCCCCTTCAGATCGCTTAAAAATTGCTGCATTGCTGAGTTTAGATAACGGCCGGACTTATAAATCACCCCTACTGGATGACTAACTTCCAGCTCGGGAATATGGATCATTTTTAATGTGCCTGTACGCAGTTCAGAAGTGACTGACAATCTGGAAATGATGGCAGCCCCGAGATTGATTTCAACCATCCGTTTGACTTCCTCACTGCTGGACAACTCGATCACAACATGGGGAACGATTTGGTGCTTTTTAAAAACATCGTCCACGAATTTCCGTCCTACCGTATCGGGAGAGAGCAGAATGAGCGGAATTTCCCGAAGGGCTTCAATGGTAGCATGTGGTTGCGAGGCCAGCGGATGAGTAGGAGACACGACAAGTTCAAAGGAATCATAGTACAGAACTGAAGTGCTTAGATTGGGATTACGTTCGATCAGATAACCGATACCAACATCAATAAGTCCGTTCTCCACCTGCTGATAGATCATCGAGGAAGCCATCGATTGAATGGAGGTTTTGATGAGAGGGAACTGATCCTGAAAGTAGGAGAGCACACGCGGTAAAATTTGAATGGCGATGGATGTTGTGGTACCCAGTGCAATGTGACCCTGCGGTGTTTCGTTTAAGTCGTACAATCTCTGTCTTAATTCCTCAACTACCTCTAATATGCGCTCGGCGTGTTCCAAAAAAACAACTCCCCGGTCGGTCAGGGTGACGGGCTGGTTGCGGTCAATCAGAATGGTTTTGAACTCATCCTCCAGACTTTTGATTTGGGCGGACACTGCCGGCTGCGTCAAATTGAGAAGTTCTCCGGCTTTACGGAAGCTCATCGTTTTGGAAATCATGATAAGCGTTTCAAGTTGACTGATGTTCATGAAGTTCCTCCTCTCTTTTCTTTAGCTTGTCGCAGCTGTATAGACTGAGTTTAGCCAATCTACTTGTTTATATGTAAAACCATCGTTATGCTTTATTTCATTAGATTATAGGTTATTCGAGCAGGAAGGGCAATGAATCGAAGCAGTACATCGTAAAGTGTGGTATATTGGGAAATAAAGACTAAAGTCCTGATATACTTTAAAATTAACCTGTCTAAATTCGGCATGGAGTAAAGATATAGGACATTATTCACATTTTTTGTGTTTTAGCTATAAAAAATTGCCGGACTGCTGTCGATAAGTGATAGAGAGAGCATTTTATTGCAGGTTGAGTCGTTATACAGCATTATTTGAATAAAAAACTCAAATTAAAATGGGACTTTTGTTGTGTGTCTAAAAGCCCATCGTAAAGGGGCGCAATGATCGTGAAGGCAGAAGTGATAAATCCTTTTTTGGAGTCGGCGAGACGGGTCATTGAACAATTGATCCAAGTATCTCCTTTACCCGGAAATCTCGGTGTGAAAAATGTCGAGCTGGTGGACGACCATATCTGGATTATGATCGGGATGACTGGACAGCTTAGCGGAAATATTGTGTTCGGCCTGAATGAACAGGTGGCGCTACGTATGGTATCGGCGATGATGGGCGGATTTGTGTTGACTGAAATTGACGAGATGGGAAAAAGCGCAATTTCGGAATTAGGCAATATGATTAGTGGCAATGCGAGTACGATTTTGTCCAGTCAAGGAATTGTCGTGGATATCACCCCTCCGCAGGTCATGAAATCAGAAAACTTGACCACTTTTATGCCTCAGCGTGCCCTTTGTATTCCGCTTTCGGTGGAAGGAATCGGTGAGCTGGATATTCAGGTGATGATCTCTTAATATTAAAGAAGTGAGTTTCTTTAATGTGGAGGGATGACCATGAGTACATTGCAGGATAAGGTAATTGTGATTACAGGTGCATCCAGTGGGATTGGCGCCCTTTGTGCTCAGTTGTTGAGCGCAAAGGGCGCGATTCCTATTTTAACAGCGCGCTCGCAGGAACGACTGAAGCAAGTATCTGCGGGAATCAGCGGCAGGCACGAGCTGATCCCACTGGACGTAACTTGCCAGGAGCAGGTAGAGGCTGTGGCTGCACGAGTATTGGAAGAATACGGACGGGTTGATATATTGCTCAACAATGCGGGGTACGGTAAGTTTGAGTATTTTAATGAGACCGACCTGACAGAGTTCGAACAAATGATGGACGTGAACTATATGGGGGTTGTTCGCTGCATCAAGGCATTTCTGCCACAAATGACAGAGCGGAACTGTGGGCAGATTGTTAATGTAGCATCGATGGCTGGGAAAATCGGGACAGCCAAATCGGCTTCTTATACGGCCACGAAGCATGCGTTGCTCGGTTTCAGTAATGCGCTCCGGCAAGAACTGCGCGGAAGTGGAGTGACCGTAACGACGATTAACCCCGGGCCGATTGATACACCGTTTTTTGAGCTGGCAGATCCCTCCGGGGGTTATGTGCGGAATGTTGGCTGGTTTATGCTAAAACCTGATAAGGTGGCACAGCATATCGTAAGGGCGATGGAGCTTGGTAAGGAGGAGGTTAATCTGCCACAGTGGGTATCTCCTTTTCTCAAGCTGTATCAATTAGCTCCCAGACTGATCGACAGGCTGGGGCATGGTGTGATGAATAAGAAATAATAGATGTCCCGTAGCCATTAGGTGTGGTGAGGGACATCTTTTATTTTGGTGATTTGGTAACAAGGCTATTTTCGCATATAATGGAGAGTAACGAATTTACGTATAGGGGTTGGACCTTTTCATGACATCGAATTTTGAAGCGCTCGGCGTTGAACAAGATCTGCTGGACAAACTGACCGAGCATGAAATTACACAGCCTTCGCCAGTTCAGGCAGAGGCTATACCGGAAATAATGAAGGGACAGCATGTATTGGCACGCTCGCAAACCGGCACAGGCAAAACACTGGCTTATTTGCTACCGCTGCTACAAGCGATTGACCCACAGAAAAAGGCTACGCAAAAGCTCATACTGGCTCCAAGCCAGGAATTGGCCATGCAAATTGTACGTGAGGGTCAGCGCTACGGAGAGCATCGTGGAATCCGTGTACTGGGTCTGATTGGTGGGGCAGCCATCAAGCGCCAAATCGAAAAGCTAAAGGATCACCCACAGCTTGTGGTAGGCACACCTGGCCGTGTACGGGAACTCATCGCTTCGAAAAAGCTGAAGATGCACAATATTACAACGATTGTCATCGATGAGGTGGATCAGATGTTCCAGCTCGGCGGAGCAGGCGATGTGACCAATATACTGGGCTCTGCCCAACGTGACCGTCAATTGGTATTCCTGTCCGCAACGCTGAATAATGAAATTCAGTCGCTGGCACAACGGGAGATGCCTGATTACGTAGAAATTGGGATTGATCCTGACCAGAAGACGGCCAGTGGACTGGAACATTACTACTTTGTATCCGAAGAACGGGATAAGGTGGATATGCTGCGCCGTCTGGTACGGCACTTTAATCCGAGAAAAGCGCTGGTGTTCGTGAATACAACCAATGCTATTGGGGAAATTGAAGCCAAGCTCAAGCATATGGGTCTAACTACGGCATCCTTGTATGGAGATGCAGATAAAGTCACGCGCAGCAACGTGTTGGCCCGATTCCGCGAGGACAAGCTCAAAGTGCTGGTCGCTTCCGATGTGGCAGCCCGTGGTCTGGATATTGAGGGCCTTGAAATGGTCATTCATTTTGACCCGGCTACGGATAGTCAAGCTTATGTTCACCGCGCAGGACGGACAGGACGTATGGGACGCAAAGGATTAGTAGTGTCGGTTGTGACTGACCGCGAAACGTTCATCATGCGTAAGTTTTCTCGTGAACTGGGAATCGATATTGCAGAGCGTGCGTTGTACGGAGGTCGAGTTGTGGTGCCGCGCCCGGCGGATGCCAAACGTGTCCCTGTAAGGCCATCTGTAACTAGATCCAATTCCAATGGAACAGTGACGGAAAATCGCAAGACACCTGTTCGGACTGAAGCAGGACGTCCAGGCAGGAATTCCGTGAACGGTTCAGCTCCAGGCAAGAGCAAAGGAGCAGCCTTATCCAAAGCAGGAAAGGCACAGCGCGAGCGTGATCGTAAAAACAAGGGTGCGCCAAGATGGCTGAAGGAAAAAGGATCAAAACCGAACGAGTAAGGGAGAAGAGGGGGAGCCATGGAACAACAGCCTGTGTTGCAAATTAACGGACTGACTGGTGGATACAGCGCCAAACGCCCGGTGCTGCATCAGATTTCGCTCGATGTGAAGCCGGGCGAAATGGTGGGACTGATCGGTTTGAACGGGGCCGGGAAAAGTACGACCATGAAGCATATTTTGGGTCTGATGACACCGCAGGCCGGAGAGATTCGCGTACAGGGGCATAAGCAGGATGAGAATCCCGAGGTATATCAGGGAGCTATTGCTTTTGTACCTGAAGCTCCAGAGCTGTATCCTGAAATGACAGTGATGGAGCATATGGAGTTCACGGCTAGAGCGTACGGAGTCAGCGAAGCAGATTTCCGCACGCGCAGTGATCAAATGCTGGATTTGTTCCGTATGCGGGATAAAAGCGGAAGTATGTCGATGCATCTCTCCAAAGGGATGCGCCAAAAAGTGATGATTATGTGCGCATTTTTAGCGGGGCCGCCGTTGTATGTCATCGATGAGCCTTTTTTGGGTTTGGACCCGCTCGGCATTCGTTCTCTGCTTGACTTTATGTTGGAGATGAAACGTTCGGGCTCGTCTATTTTGCTCAGTTCTCATATTTTGTCCACGATTGAAAATTATTGCGATCGTTTCATTGTGCTTCATCAGGGTGCCATCATTGCTCAGGGTACGCTGGATGAAGTGACAGCACAGGCGGGTAAGCCGGGCATGCCGCTGGAAGATGCATTTTATGAGCTGGTACAGGGCAGGGAATGAGCATGGATTTGCAACGTTTGCATAAAGAAAGACGTCTAGCGTTCTGGGGACAGGTGCTGCCTTATCTGGGCTATGTCATTCAGAGCGGCCTTGCAGTGGTCTTCGGCTTTGCGCTGATTGCCTTTGCCGCATGGTACACGTCACTACTCATGCATATTCCGCCGGATTTGCCCATCCGCTGGATCATGCTTATTGTAGCTATTCCAATTGCGCATGCGAGCTTTCGAACGTATTTGAATGCGGCAGATATAGTCTTCCTTCGTCCCCAGGAGTACGCGATGCCACAATATTTTAAGGCCAGCCGGATTCGAGGCGTGGTGTACAAAATATTCGGTCTGCTGCTGCTGTCCATGATTTTGTGGCCGTTGTATATCCGCAGTGATGCTGCACCTAAGCCGCTGCTACTGACTCTGCTGCTGTTCGTGCTACTGAAGGTGCTATTTAGCTACGGCGGCTGGCAGGAGCTTCGCATGGTATCGGTTGGCGGGAGCATAGGCTATCGTCTACTGCGGTGGGTGCTGGCTGTGCTGATGGTAGCCGCATGGCTATGGCAGCCTCCGTTACACAGCTTGCCGTTTATCGTATTGGTTGGCGTGGTGTACGTGCTTGTTCTGCGTTTGCCGGTCAAGCTGCTAGTGGCTTGGGAAAAACTGATCCGCACAGAGGCTATGCAGGCTGCCCGCGTGATGCGTACGTTGGGCTGGTTTGTCGATGTGCCTGCCCTTACACAGAGAGTGACGCCGCGCCGCTGGCTGTCCTGGCTGGGTGGCAACATACCTTGGAACAGAAAGGGAGCGTATCGTTACCTGCTGTTTAAGACGTTCTTGCGTACAGAACCAGCAGGCATTGTCATTCGGTTAGGTATTCTGGGTCTGTTAATTATATATATCACCCATGCTAGCTGGATTGGTATTGCCGTATATTTATTTTTTATATTCCTCATAGGTGTTCAGATCACTTCTTTGAGACAGTATCACAGGGATTCGTTGTGGCTTCAGTTATATCCGATTCCTGCGCATAGTCGCCGTGCGTCTTTTCTTGACTTTGTTGTTCGGTTGACGTTGCCGGCTGCGGTGGTGCTGTGGCTTCCTTTTCTGGCAAAAGGAACGGAGGACTTACTGTCTACATTGCTCACGTTGGTTGGGGGAGTCCTTGTTGTGTTCCTGCTCCGTGGTACTCAAGCCAAAAAATGGCGTTTGGATGGACAGGATGAGGAAGAAGTGTGACCCATATCTGTGTGAATAAAGTAAAGGCTAATTCGCAAGCAGCAAAAGCTGAGCTGCCTGCGGATTAGCCTTTTTTGTACATTCACTGCTTATGGTAGTCGTGGGTGCAGATATCGGTCTGCTTAAACGAAGATCGTTTTGCTGATGATAACTAACAAAATGAACAGTACCAAAATTGTTCCTGTGCTTGTGAATGCGCCGTAACCACCGTAACCGCCTCTTGTTTCTTCTGCTCCCATGCTCATTCTCCTCTCGGTCATTGTGATAAAGGATACATCGTATCTTATGAAGTGGGTTTCCGGATTGCGTGGGCCAATGTTCTGGTGTGTTGCCGAATCGCCCTATATTTTTCATCAGATGCAGGAGATGAGAGAGGAAAAGGTACGTATTATCGAGAATAGAAGAAGTATGTAATCATTATCACTTGGAAAGTGGGAAAGACGAGATGCTGGTAGATAAGCTGCTCGTGAACATATTTCTTGTGTTTGTACCGTTACTCGTATATAGCGCTTTGTCGGATCATCGGCATAGGAAGCATACCCTGCTGCTTATGGGAGGGGTGCTGGGTGTTTCTTCGGTGCTTTGCCTTATGTTTTCGTACATTTGGTACGGATTATATTGGGATCTTCGGTATGTTCCTTTGATTCTCTCTGTTTTATATTTTGGTCCTACGGCAGGTCTAATGAATGTGACGCTAATGGTAATGGCTCGCATGTATGTAGGCCCTGAGTCTATGGTGGTGGGGCTTCCGAGCATGATGTTGTGTTATTTGGGACCTCTCTTGGTAAGAAACAAATTTATGCAGCTCAAAAGCATGTTGCTTCGAGTGGGCATGAATATGGTAATGAGTATATGGATTACTGGGGTCATGCTGATTTTTCTTTTAATACATTCTTGGATCAATGGCAGACTGGATGAGGATGAGATGGAGCTGATCCGTTCAATACTCTGGTTCGGTGTGATTCAATTCCTAAGTATTGGAGCTTCTTCTTTCTGGATGGAGTTTAGTTTGGAGCGAGAAGAAATGAGAAGAAAAATTAAATATGCCGAGCGTCTGAATACGTTGGGTGAACTGGCAGCCTCTATGGCCCATGAAGTACGGAATCCTTTAACCGTTGTAAAAGGGTTCCTGCAAATGGTTCAGTCAGGATTAGAAGGGAAAAATCGCAGATATGTTGCTTTGGCACTGGCAGAGGTGGATCGGGCTGAAAGAATTATTAGCGATTATCTGAATTTATCCAGACCGCAGATTGGGAACACAGAACGAATGGATCTGTCTGGCATGGTTCAACAGATCGTTTTGCTTCTGAAGCCAATGGCGACCAAGCAAGGCGTAAGGCTGTATACAGAGCTAAAGAATGAAATTTATGTACATACAGATCGTAACCAGCTGTTACAGGCGTTAATACATGTGACGAAAAATGCGATTGAAGCTGCGGAAGATGGAGGCAGGGTTTACATAAAGCTGGCGATACAGGAAGAGCAGGCATGTCTGAGTATCAGGGATACTGGAAAAGGCATGAGCCAGGAGCATCTCGAACGAGTGGGTACTTTGTTTTTTTCAACCAAAGAGGTAGGAACAGGACTGGGAACGGTCGTTTCCTTTCGAATTATTGAAGCCATGAACGGGAGTATACGCTATGAAAGTGAGCCCGGAGTGGGAACGGAGGTCGTCATCCTGCTGCCACTGGCACAGGAACCTCTGCTCGCTGCGGAAGGATAATTGTGCGGACGTATGATGGACAATAGTCAGCCGACCCAAAAAGCGGTATGCCCTAATATCTGGCATACCGCTAGTTATGCTATATATTTAACCTGATACAGACAGATTAGGCGTTCAACAAATCTTGTGCACCACGATACACAATGTCATATAGGTCTTCCAGATACTCCTCTTCGATACATGAGAACGCGATACGAAGATCGTATTCACCCAGTGCAATCGTGCCTACCCCATATTGTTCCAACAAATGTGTGCGCAGTCGTTCAGCAGACAAGCCGTTCAGCTTGAGACACATAAAATAGCCTGAATTGAAAGGATAGTAGCTCCATACATCCCCGTATTTTCCGCTATCGAGCAACGCTTTGACTTTATTAGCCCGCCCCTTCATAATTTGGAACTTTTCATTCTTCTGTTGTTCAAATTCTGGTGATTTGAGAGCATCCAGTACGAAGGTTTGAGATGGGTGAGGACCGCTCGAAATCGTTGCCCGGATAATCCCTAGTGTTTTTTGTTCCAGTGCGCTCAGTACATCCTGATGCTCCGAAGCAAAGGTAATAAATCCGACACGGAAGCCCCAAACGAATTCTTCTTTGGTAGCTCCGTCAATTTTGACTGGTAAAATTCTCGGATGAAGCCCGGCTAGCTGACCGAATAGTGATTCATGCAGAGAGTCCTCGAAGAACAGGCCAAAATAAGCGTCATCTGTCACAACTACGACATTGATGCCTGCTTCCGCCGCTTCCTGAATGGCAGCGACAATTGCTTTACCTTCTTCAAGGCCCGGTGTATAGCCTGTCGGGTTGTTTGGGAAGTTCAGTACAACGATCGCTTTACCGTATTCTTTCTGCGCCAGTAGCGACTCGCGTAGTCCCTCACTATTAAAACGGTGATCCTCTGTGAACAACGGGAAATTCACCAAACGTCCATGACGGCGAATACCGAAAGTTAGTTCATAGTTCTCCCAGTTTTTATCTGGATAAATGACAGCATCTCCTTCATCCGTAAACAGGTCGGCAACGATGCTCAAACCGTGGGTCAGCGCGTTCGTAACTACAGGAAGGCCGTAGCCTTTTCCAGCCAGCGAAGGATTTTCTTTCAGCATTTTGTCACGCCATACGCTACGAAGTTCAGGCTTGCCCGCAGGGGGAGCGTAAGGATACAAATCCTTGGGACTGTAAGCGGACAGCTTCTCCTGAATAACCTCCAAATGCATAGGACCATTGCCTTCAGTAGCAATCCCGATCGTAGCATTATACTTTTTGGCAAGTTTCCCTGCCTCGGCGGATTGACTCAAAATCCCTTCTTTTGGAAAATAAATCTCTTTACCTAAAAGAGAAAGCATTTGATATACATGCTCGTTGCCTGTCTGAATGTTTTGATTTAACTGCGCTGCCAGTGGATTCATTCCCGTTTCATCCTTCCAAGTCATTTTGATTACATATTATAGCATTACACACGGTAAGCGTCACGCACAAGCATTAGGGGCCATAAGAGCGTATTTTTTGCTTAATCGTGGCGCTGCGCTTATATTATAAAATAACGGGATAACAGGACAACCAGAGATGAACCAAAGGAGGTACAGATTTTGCTGGATACATCTGCGTCATCGTTTATCCTGCTGCCGGCCTTTGCCAAAATTGTGTGCGAGCCGGGCTGGAAATGGCAGGTACGCGAGAAGCCGATGCCAAACTATGATTTATTTTATGTATGGAGTGGAGAAGGAACGGTTGTATTAAATGGGGAAGCCTATCCGGTGAGCAAGGGCAGTTGTTTTTTGTTCAAGCCGGGAGACGATACCCGTGCCACACATAATCCGCAAAAGCCGCTCATACTTACTTATATTCATTTTGATCTCACCGAACAACCCAAGCAAATTCCAGCCAGCTACCGCATGCTGGAAGAAACGTTCGAGGTGGAGCATATGCTTGCCAGATATGTCCGTCTGCGTCTGGAGCGTGCCTATGGGGCTGATGAGGAGGGCCGGCTGATCCTGAAGCAACTGATGATTCATCTGCTGCGTGCAGATCGGAAGGAACCGCAGGAGCAACAGGCCAGTAACCAGCTCACCGAGGTCATTCGAGAAACGGCCAACTACGTGCGCCAGCATCCGGGACTTCCTCATCGAGTCGAGGATTTGGCAGCACGTGCAGGGCTGTCACCGCGTTATTTTTCGATAAAATTCAAGGAGCTGCTAGGTGTTTCCGTGCAATCCCATATTATCAGCATGCGGATTGAGCGCGCGCAGCATCTGTTGCTACATGCCGGAATGAATGTAACTGAGGTGGCGGAGGCTTTGGGGTACCGCGACATCTTTTTTTTCAGCCGCCAATTCAAGCAGTATACAGGAAAAAGTCCGTCTGAGATTCGATAAGCTATTAGCGCATGACGAATATAAAGGATAAATCAAAAAGGACCGAAGCAGTTACGCTGGGTCCTTTTTCGTATGAGCCATTTGAATCATTCGATCCCCATGCTCAAATGTGCAGCTATTTTTTTGTTACAATCCTTTATTTATGCTTTAGGATCGTGTCGAAAGCTACCAAGACGTTGTCCCATTTTCACCACATCCCCCAGCTTCAATGCGGGGTCTGGCTCAAATGTGCCGTTTTCAGTCAGCAAAACGACGGTTGAGCCAAATTCGAAATAGGCGAGATCGTCACCTTTTGTCCAGGAAGTCGCTTGTTCATCGGTATATTTGATGCTGCTCACATTCATTGCGCCAACCTTGACAACTGCCACCTCACCATATTCGTGGGCCATGTACGTAATCTGTCGTTCATTGCGGCTAAGAACTCCTCTCATATGCTGCAAGCCAAAGTCATTCACTGGGTATACTTTGCCACGCAGATGTTCCTTTTCTACCAGTGTACCGGATACCGGTGCATGAATGCGATGGTATTCTGCCGGGCTGAGATAGAGCACAAAAGCATAGCCGTGTGTGTACTTCTCAAGACGCGGAGAGCGGTTAAGAAGCTCTTCCAGCGTATAGTCTTGCCCCTTGACATTCAAAAGAGTACCAGACGTAATTGGGCCGGTAAACGTAATCCGTGCATCCACCGGACTGGTCATCACCTCGGCGTTCGTATCAATCGGGCGCATGCCCGCTTTTAATGTGCGTGTAAAATAGGCGTTCAGGGAGCGGTATTCTTTCCAATCCTGTTCCGCCTCATGCGTCTGGATCTGGTACGTACGTATAAAGGTGGGGATAAAAAGTCGGCTTGCACCGCTTTGCGCGAAGGAGCCCACAATCCGGCACACCCACTTGCGCGATGATAGCTCCGTCATAAGCCGCAGCCACTGTTTTGCCATTACAGATCCCCCTTGTTCATTTCCGAGCCGTCTTGGCCGGAACCTGTCCGGCCGCTCTGAACTATATTGACACAGAATGTGACGTAAATCAATACAGGGGACGGCCAGGTGAACGTTCGATGCCTGACGAAGACATTCGTTCGAGAAGCCAACGAGCGTAAGCCATCGGCTGAGCATATGTTTCTTTCCAGACATTACTCATGCCTGCCTGGCTAAAGCCATAGCGCTGATCACGACCGTTGCATTCGATAAAAATAATCTTGCCTTCATGGGTAATTCCCAGATCCAGTCCGACATCAGCGAGACGGGGTAGGTGTTGTGCCAATCGGTGGACGATTTGCAATGAGAGTCTCTCTAGCTCATTCATCAGCCGGGCTATGTTTGAGGTCTGCACCGTCTCTGTTCGTGATAACACCTCTGGTAGGGAACGGGCCGTGCCGCCCTGGGCTACATTAGAGACGAAAGTGTGGGATGGAGCAATTTTGGCAAACATGCCTGTCACGCCCCAGATTCCGCCATATCCGCGCTGAACTGTCACACGGATATCAAATGGACGATTGTCGCATAAAGCAAGCGGAATGGTTTCCTGAATGATATGAGGCACACGCATCAGTCGCTTATGCAGAAATAAAGGGAGTTCTCCGACATTCAACCGTAGTGTGGACCAACGCCCAGGTATCGTTGGATGAGCACATTGCAATGTCCAGCTTCCGCTGGAATGCCTCAGCCGCATAATTCCTCTACCCACGCTGCCGCTACTGGGCTTAATTACAACATCCCCGGTTTGCTCCATCAAGGTGCGGATGGAAGAAGGATCGCCTTGCAATGTTTTGGGCAGGTGGGAATGTAGCAGAGGGTCTTCCTGTAGAATTGCATGTATATGGTCTTTGCCGAAACGGTTTTGTTCATTAAAAATATAGAATCCCTTGTGTACCAGCCTGTTGATATCGCGGGCATTTTCATTTTGCCGATAGAGAGTGCGATTGTGGATGACTGGCGGCAACGGAAGAGTCATCTGCCGATACTCGTTGCCGTTTTTAACAAAAGCCCGGCATGTTCCGGTCGATATATGAATATCTTCCAGACGAAGAAAGCAGGGGATTAGCTCGTAGCTTAACCCGGCCTCCTCGTAATTGGCGATAGATTCATATCGCGTCCTCATGACGGGAATGCCCCGGTAAGTTGCCGGGTTGAGCATGACGCCGACATGCAACATGAGTATGTCCGCCCTCCTTATCGTCAATCCAACTGACCATATTGTGATTCTAGTCCATCATATGTATCAAAGATCGGCCAGGCATGGACGCTAGCCTTGCGATATGCCCAAAGTCATAAGCCAAGCACCTTTCAGAGCAAGAGACGATATGATACAAGATGAGTGTTGAAGGGTGAAGGAATAAGGTAAGGAAAGTAGGTGAGGTGATGCAGAGGCTGAAGGTAGCAGTCATTACACCGGGCTCTTTTGTTATACCTTCGTCCCGCAGCAGTTCAGTGGAGAGGGTAATTGCTCGTATGGTACCACTGGCTAGCCATAAGCTTCAGGCACAGATCTATGGCATAAGAGGGGCAGAAACACCGGATCACGGCGATGTTGACGGAATTCCTTGTATGCGCTATACGCGGGGAGCGGGTTATATCCCCGAGGTAATTGCTGATTTGAAAAGATGGTTACCTGCGGTTATAGATGTACACAACCGCCCCGCAGTTGCTTATGCCATTCGCGAGGCTTTGCCCAATAGCAAAATTGTGCTGACTTTGCATTCCACCACGTTCATCCGGGAGCCTCACCTCAAACGGAAGGACATGGGTAGGCTGCTGTTGCCGCTGGATCGTATTATTGTGAACAGTGCGTATTTAGGGGCTGTTGTGGCTTCTGACAGTCCCGATGCGGTCAGAGAGCGCATCGTCATCAACAAGCTGGGTATTCATCCTGGCGATTTCCTACCACGGTGGACTCCTGCAGCAGAAGCGATCAGGTCAGCTCGATTGGAAGACTTCGGCTGGTCAGGCCGCCGAATCGTGTTATATGCAGGCAGACTGGTGCCGGGGAAGGGAGTTCATCGCTTGTTAAAGGCCTTGCGGCGTATCGTCCATACCTGTCCGGACGTGCTGCTGCTTATAGCAGGGAGTGCCTATTACGGTCACGACCGCCTCACGCCATACACCGCAGCATTGCATCGGCAGATACGTAAACTAAGGTTGGCGAGGCATGTGCACTTCCTGGGTTATGTGCCGCATCCGGCATTGGCCTCGTTATATCAGTTAGCCGATGTGGCGGTTGTTCCTTCAGTAGAAGCTGAAGCCTTCGGGCTGGTCAATCTGGAAGCCATGGCGGCAGGCGTGCCTGTGGTAGCCTCACGAATCGGTGGTATTCCGGAGGTTATACAACACGGCAAGACAGGCTGGTTGGTTTATCCGTCACACGGCGAGCAGGAAATGGCCGACGCCATCATCAGGTTGCTCCAGCAGCCTGACTTACGGCAACGGATGGGAGAAGCCGGGCTGGGGGAGGTGCGGAGCCAATTTTTATGGCAGCACTCTGCAGAACGCTGGGCTCAAATTGTAACAGACTGTGCAATTGAGTGACGTGGTCGTGGTTACGTGCATAGGCTATCGCATAGGCATTAGGCCATGATTCCCACCTGGGTGAATGCAGCGGAGCGACCGCTGTTTCACTCCTGTGTCAAAGGAGCGGTCATCATGAACCATCGCACGAACCATAGCCCTAAGGATAAAAAAATAGCACGGCGTAACCATTCCAATACTGTCCCCTCTCCCCGTGTAAACAAGGAGAAAACGGTTTCGCCTGCTGGCGCTGGCAGTCACAGACCCACTCAGCGTGGAACGGCAAGTATACCTGTCCCCGTAGAGAAGAATACCTCGCTTCAAGCTGTAGAGGAAGCGGCATGGAAAAAGCATAAGCTTCCCAAAACGCTAGAGGAAGCGATGCAGATGAATCGAGCATCTGTGCTGCTGTTGTCTGTGCCTGACTCAGATACCGAATGCGGAACGGAACACGACATGGCATCTATGAAGACGGAAGGTCAGACCAAGCAAGATTCGTTATTGGATTGTTCCATAACCAGTATTCACATTGCGGAAGGGAGACAGCGTCCAAAGCAGCGAATACGCTTGCTAGAGCAAGAAAACCATCTAGCTTCTCAGACTGAAAAAGAATTAGGTCGGAATGCCATTCATGATGGCTCAGTGACCGATGACGGGACTACTGACAGTGAAGTGACTTTACCTCAATTTGGCAGCACTTCTTTTTATCTTTCTGCACAAGAAGTTACAAGCAAAGTGAACGTTGTGTTTGATAAGCCTTTTATAGACACGCAATATGCAATCACCGCCAATGCGAGCGTACCGGGAGTGATAGTGTCCGTCACACAACGACAGAGGGATTCGGCAGTGCTTACAGTGGAACGCAGACAACCGGGTCAGATATGTGAGGGATGGATTCTCTGGATTGCGATGGGGACATCATAGATAATAAATATACACAGCTTTTGTTTATGGTAATGTTAGAACAACCTCAGACACTGAAACAGGAATGAAAAAACGCCATTCTTTCCTATGATTATAAGGAAAGAATGGCGTTTTTTTACTTCTTTTTAATCGGCAGAGCATAATAGCCAAAAGCTAAATCGAGCAAGGCGCTTGCTTCTTGAGGCAGCAATAAATTCTTTGGAGGGAAGGTAAAGGAGCTAATGCATGACATAAAAAAGAGCTTAGTACAGCTTGTTTTATAGTCATGACCTACAAATATGACACTTTGACACTACCGTATGTGACAGATAACAAGTTAGATTCGAAGGGCAATTCATAACGTATTAGCAAAGAAAAGAAAGAGTAGGAGAGAATCAAATGACGAAAGAATCAGCTCGCAAAAGGTTGCAAGATTTCTACTTTTTGTTGTTTACCTTCGGATCGGGACTGTTTTATTTTTGCTTCTATTTGGTCAGCATTACATTTGCGTTGGCGATGACGGTTATCTTCGTGGGCATTCCCTTGTTGGCGTGTGTGTTGCGAACAACTCACATGTTTGTCCAATATGAACGCATCCAGACGAAGGTTTATACGGATATATCGATAGAGCCAATTCCGACAAGGACAAACAGTGGAAGGGATAAATGGATGAAAGCGGGAGAAGCCATTCTTAATAGTAGCAATTGGAGGGCTGTTTTTTGGCTTATGCAGAAATTTTTTATTGGGGTGATTAGCCTTATATGTGCCGTTATATTGTACATAGCTCCGCTCGTAATTATCGTTACACCGATACTTTTTCAACATCTTGATATATACTTATGGGGATTTGCTGTAGATTCATGGGAAAAGGCTATAAGTGTCATGATCGCTGGGTGTATTCTCGTCTGGATCAATACCCGCATTGGAAAGAGCCTAGTTCAAATCGTTGGAATGTACACGCGCTCTATGTTCAAAGCTATTAAGGAGTGATAATTTGTTTACAGCTTGGAAACAATGGCTCTGGTATGACTGGTTATTGCTTTGTATACGTTTTGTCATCTGGTTCTCATTGATGATAACTACGATCCAACACCAAGACCATTTAACTGTGCCCCTTTGGATCATCATTCTTTGGGAAGTCGTCTCATTTTCAGTACCTTGGATTTGTTTAATGTTCAGTTATCGCTACTATCTGCTTACTGAGATGGTTTTGTTTGGCGGAGTGTGCTTCTACTTAACCTTATTATTTCCGGCGGCATATCTTGCATTTTTAATGCCAACTTTCATGATCGCGGCAAATAGTGCTCATAAATCATTCCGTTGGTCAGGTTCGATCACCATTGTTTTGTTTCCGTTGCTCATTGCAATATTTTCCCCAGGAACAGATCTATGGGCGATTATCCCACAAATCGGTCTGGCTTTTGCGATGGGATTTTCCTTTCACTTACTCGTTTCTAATTACCGCCAAAATGAAATTATTCGCAATCAGAAGCTTGTGCTGGAACAGTACCTATCTCAGATTGAGCAGATTACTTTGTTGGAGGAGCGCGATAGACTTTCCAAAGATTTGCATGATACGATGGGGCATTCCTATACCTCGATCATTATGGGGTTGGAAATATTGCGTACGGAATTAGGAACAAAAGATGGAGAGCAGAAAATCGACTCATTATTGCAATTGGCCCGTAACAGTATGGAGGAAGTGAGAGCCTATTTGCATCAAATAGATTCACCACAAGAATCGCTTCCCTTGACTGTTACTTTGCAACAATTAGCAGAGGAGTTCCAGAAACATGCAAAAGTAAATGTACGCACTCGAATAATAGGGGAAGAGTACATAGTCTCCAAACAAGCGAAAATGACGCTTTATCGGTGCTTGCAGGAATCGCTGACTAATGCTGTACGCCACGGACAATCCACCGAAATCATTGTGTCACTGCATTTTGAGCCGCAACAGACGAGATTGGATGTACAGGATAATGGCCGCGGAGTGGGGGAGTGGAAGGATGGCTTCGGATTAACTGCAATGAAAGAACGTGCGACACAGTTGCAAGGGAGAGTCACTGTATACTCCGAAAAAGGCGAAGGGACGTTCATCTCATGTGTGTTACCCAGACTGGTACAATTGTCCGATGAACGAATCCGCTTGTGTATCGTCGATGATCATTCGTTTATCCGAGACAGTCTCCATACCATCTTGGACGGACAGGAGGACCTAGAGGTAGTGGGGGTGGCCGAAGATGGGGAACAGGCTGTGGAATTGTGCAGAAGCCTGAATCCGGATTTAATATTAATGGATTTGGAGATGCCCAATCAGGATGGGATTCGAGCAACCCAAATAATCAAGGAGACATGGCCTGACATTCGCGTCCTCATCCTGTCAACGTTTCAGGATACAGAGAGGGCGAAGGAAATCATGCGAAGCGGCGCTGACGGCTATTTGCTGAAATCCATAGAATCGCGTGAACTGGCTGAAACGATTCGCCTCGTCTATCGGGGAGGCACGGTAATTAACCAAGATTTGTTCCATAGAATGTGGGACGGAAATGATGATGAAGAGTCAGTCGGACCGAGGTCAGATGGAGAAGAGTATGGCTTAACGAAACGTGAACTAGAGGTTTTGAATCTTTTATCTCAAGGAAACCGTTATAAAACAATTTCTGAGAAACTTTACCTATCCAACGGGACAGTAAGAAATTACGCCTCCACTCTCTATGACAAGCTGGGAGTCAACAATCGAGAAGAAGCTGTGCAAAAAGCAAGAGATACAGGATTACTTTTATAAGAGAAAAGGACGCCCCTTTGAGGGGGCGCCATAAATAGGGGGGAAGGGGTGCAGACTTGTACACTGCACCCCTATTTTTCGTCCATGGTATGGGCAGAGCCAAGTGACAGTTGCACAATGGCAAAGGTCTATGGACGAGAAAATGAGGAGGATCGTGTATATGATTTAGTTTACGCCTACAGCGTCAAAAGACTTAGCAGCTGCAGTTGCTTCTGCTGAGTTCGCCCCGTACAGATCTTTTGCGGCTTGGATCACAGCAGCACGTGCGTTGGAGAAGTCGGAAGAAGAAGTCAGGTAGTTCGTAAAGGCACTATAATAAATTTGCACCGCAGCATCGCGGCCAATTCCATTTACAGTAACGCCATGGAAAGTACCGCCTTGTGCCAACAAGTAGTAGGCTTTATTGATAATACCGCTGTTTGTATGAACGCCGCCGTTATCGGAGCTGCCTTTATACAGGTTGGAATAGTGATCTGGTTGATCGTACAGAGTAGGATTGGACATTGAGCGAAGAGCATCGCCTGCAATGTTTGGCGTATAAATATCATCGCCTACAAGCCAGTTTTTGCGTTGAATGTCATTACCGATAACGTCCGAGAAAGCCTCATTCAATGCGCCGGACTCTCCGTAATATTCCAAATTCGAAGTATATTCTGTGACACCATGTGTAAGTTCATGCCCTACTACATCGGGGTCCCCGCTGAAGGCGATAAATGTGCTACCGTCTCCATCTCCATAAGTCATTTGGGAGCCGTTCCAGAAAGCGTTGTTGTAGCGGCTGCCGTAATGGACTGTCGAACGGAGTTGCAGACCACGTCCGTCAATGCTGTTGCGTCCAAATTTGGATTTATAGTAATCATAGGTTTTGGCAGCATACGCATGGGCATCCACACCGGCTGGATCATTCCATACATTATCAGCATCTGTCAAAAGGGTGCCTGGGATGCTTTGGCGGTTGGAGGCCGTGTAAGTCACGATACCGTTACCGCGTGTGGTATCTTTTAACTGGTAGCTACTGCCGGAAGCGGTAGTAGTGAACGATTTGGAATCACCAAGCACACCTTTACCTGTGCCTGTCGCTTCATTAATGATGTCATACTGGAATACGATGCTGCCGTCATTGGCATCAATAATGTAGCGGGTACGCAGTGGGGCAGGTTCTAAAACATTAACTTCTGTCACATAAACTAGCAGCAGGTCATCCCCTTTAGGGTAGTAGTAGAGTTCTGCTTTAGGATCTACTTCAGGCTGTAGATTAGCGATTTTGGCAATGGAACTTTTTTCGGCCTCCACTGCTTCAATTTTGCTATCTTTCAGGACAGATGCCTTATCAAGACTCAGCTCGTCCTTATCAACAGAAAGCGTTTTGTCGTTGTTAGATGCTTCGGCGTAAGTATCTTTACTTACACTGCTTGGCTCCTCAGCGTCTTTAGAAATAGTATCGTCGGAGGTAGGGAGGGCTTCAATCCGTGCAGCTGCTTCTTTATATGCGGTGTAAACCGCTTCAGAAGCGCTGATTTTTGGAGTTGTACCTTGCGTAGCTTCTTCCTGCTGATCCTCATTAATCACCGCTCCTAAGTAAGAGGTGACTTCACCAGATTTGCCCACATGAATAGTTTGCTCAGCTCCATATACGGGAATCCCGTTTACATACTGCTTCAGTCGATAATGGCTCACACCGGACTTGTCGCTTGTCCGATCAACGATTCGGAATTGTTCACGTACACTGGAGCTATCCACCCCCAGTAACGATTTCTTTTGTCGATTCAAATAGCTCCATACAATGTCGTCCCCTGATACCGAGGAAGGAGCTTTCCATTGCTCGGCGTGGAAGGTCGGTGTAAGCTGTGCTGGTCCCGAAACGGAACTCTCCGCAGATGCACCAGACGCCACAGACCCTAATAACATAGCTCCTCCAAGAAGCGAAAACCATACTTTTTTCATAAAAATTCACTCTCCTCGATTAATGTCAGGACGAATTATCCTGCTTTGAATAAGGCATTACGCCATTTATGTAGGTCGTGTTGTCGTCTGGAATAGAAGAATGGAACATGAAGAGAAATACCGAAGTGTTTTTCATGAAGCGTGCGTGAAAAGAGGGTACTGCATTTGAAGCAAGTAGCCTAAAAAGGTAACAAACTCCTCCCTTCCTGTCGTATAAAAAGATAGTGGAATAAAAGCGGATAATGGAAAAAAGTTGCCTTATGCAAAAAAAACAAAAGTTGATTTTTCGAACTCCCATCATCTGGCTCTGATATTAGCACAGAGAATGACGGACGAGAAGATCTATGTAACAAATTTATCCAAAATGATTCTTTAGACCCTAAAAACTCATTTATTTAATAGGAATAATAAGTTTTGTAAAATAAAGTCGAAAATTGCTGTGTCGAAAAGACTCCACGCTTGCCGTTACACACGGCTTTTGGACCGCATAGGTTATGTTGAACTGTCCTAATCATGCTGTTCATCTATACAGCAGCAAGGGAGGTGAGACGGGAGCATGAAAAAGCGTGGAAGAGCTGGATTCAAGATTAATCGGAGGCGGCATTCAAGGGCTTATTATCATTCTAAGATGTGGCTGCCGTACCGAATGCCGAACATGGATAAGAAGCCGATAGTCTCTGACAAGAGCGATGTACTCGAAACGGTGAGAGGGGCACAAATCGGCGAAGCGCGGCCATCTGAACCATCATCAGCGGGAAAGATTATCGTATCTGTCATTATTCCGGCCATGAATGAGCAAAGAACAATCGGAGCTGTGATTCGCGAAGCGCGCCATGTCCATCCACATACAGAGGTTATCGTCGTTGAGAACGGATCACACGATAGAACGGCGAAGGTGGCTGCGGCGGCGGGGGCTCGTGTACTTTCCTTCCCGGAACCGCTCGGACATGATGTTGGCCGTCGTATTGGAGCGGAAGCGGCATCCGGACAGATCCTGCTTTTTCTGGATGGTGATATCGTCATTCCCTGCGTCAGACTTCGGCCATTTATACAGGCCGTAAGTGCAGGAGCGGATGTGGTGCTGAATGATTACCATGGACCTGTGAATCGCACGCCCATACATCCTGTAGTTGAGGCAAAGCATGTATTGAATATCTTGTCGAATCGTGCTGATTTAGGGGGAGCCTCTATGACTGGCATTCCACACGCCATAAGTCAAAAGGCTTTAAAGGAAATAGGTCTACAGTCCTTGGAGAAACCTCCGCTATTTCAAGTGATGTCCATCGTCTCCGGGTTGCGAGTGGTGACTGTACATGGAATAGCTGTCGGTAGAATGAACGCAACACGTAAAAAACAGAACGGCAAGGACCCGCTGGCAGGTGTAATTGTCCAGGATCACCTGGATGCCATTGCCTGGCTTACATCACGTCTGGGAGCACGTGCGGGATATACGGATTTGGAGCGCAAACGGATCAGAGATGAGGTGAAAACGTGACTAGAGCGTATCGCAGAAGAAAGCGTGAAGACCCGGGCTGGGGGCTAAGACGTGTACAGCGAAAACGAGAAACAACGGCTTCGATGCATAGCCGCAGGGTGAGAAAGCTCTCACCTCGGGCAAAAGAAATGCCCGAAGTCCATCTGACTGAGGAACGTGAAGCCTCCAGTGATATTGTATTGCAGGGGACCGCAGCAGCCGTGGTCAGCGTCTGTAATGAGGAGACTACGATTGACCGGGTACTGGGTGAGCTGGAAAAACTTCCGCTTGCGGATATCGTGGTCGTATTAAACGGCTGTACGGATGGTACGCGCTCCGCCGTAGCCAAACGTCATCCTGGCGCGACTCTCGTCGACGTACCGGGTCGTCTGGGGCATGATGTTGGCCGTGCGGTAGGCGCACGTCTGACGCAGGCTGATATTATACTGTTCGTGGACGGAGATTTGCCGATCCCAGCGTCTGATTTGCTGCCTTTTCTTCAAGCGGTGGATCAGGGAACGGATGTGGCGCTTAATGATCTGGGCAGACATTTGCCGCCTTATACCCAGCAGGACAGCGTCACACGGTGTAAAGGGTTTCTGAATCGCGTACTGCGCAGGTCCGATCTTGGAGCAAGCTCATTGACCGCTGTACCGCATGCATTATCACGGCGTGTGCTGGATCAACTTGGGCCAGCCGTGCTTGCGGTACCGCCGAAGGCCCATGCGATGGCGATTCTGCATGGCATGATCGTGGCAGCCGTACATGCTGTCGATGTGATTAAAACAAACCGCAAGCGGACCTTCAATGTCGGGAAAGGGAACGCTATGGAGCAGTTAATCATCGGCGATCATGCTGAGGCGCTGACGGCCGTGTTTCAGGTAGCCGGGTATTCTCCGTTAGGGCCTGTTCCAACACGGGTAGACGTTGCCAAAGGGAGGAATGCACGATGAGTCTGACGAGCATCATTATTCCGACTTATAATGGCCTGCATTTATTAAAGCCGTGTATCGAGGCGATTCGAACACATACGATAGATGCACCGTATGAAATTATTGTTGTGGACAACGCTTCGAATGACGGGACGGATGATTTTTGCGCATCTGAGCGGCTAATCAGCATACGTCTTCCTGAAAACAGGGGCTTTCCAGCAGCTTGTAATAGGGGGCTCCGACTGGCTTCGGGTGATCAATTCGTCATTTTAAACAATGATGTGACGGTTACACGGGGATGGCTATCGAATATGTTGGCTGCTTTGCATAGTGAAAGCACAGTGGGATTGGTGGGACCGGTGACGAATTACGCCAGCGGTATTCAGCAGATTCACGGAATAGAAGGAGATATGGCCAGCTGTCTGAGGTATGCGGAGCAGAATAATGCAAGTAATCCCTCCAGATGGCAAGAGGTCAAGCGGTTGGTCGGGTTTTGCCTGTTATTCCGTCGTGAGCTGATGGAACGGATCGGATTGCTGGATGAACGGTTCAGCCCCGGACATTATGAGGATGACGACTATTGTCTGCGTGCACGCGTGCATGGCTACAAGCTGCTAATGTGCAATGACTGTTTTGTCTATCACCAGGGAAATGCGAGCTTTTCGCGCTCGGAATCTTCCTGGCTCGAAGAGCTGGTCGAGCGGAATTATCGATTATTTTTAGAAAAATGGAGCGTAGATCCCAGAGTGTTTATCGAAACGGGAATCCCATGCACTGAACATGCTGTCGAAGGAGGAAGGAAGATATGAAAGGGGTTATTCTCGCAGGAGGAACCGGGTCGCGCCTTCATCCGTTGACTACATTACTCAACAAGCATCTGCTTCCGGTCGGCAAGTATCCGATGATCGTATATGGTATTGAAAGGCTGCGACAAGCGGGGATTACCGATATGCTCATTATTATTGGTAAACAATCGGCCGGACTGTACACTGATTTTTTAGGCAGCGGCAGTAATTATGGTGTCCAATTGACATACCGGATTCAAGAAAAAGCGGGTGGCATTGCGGAAGCACTCGAATTGGCAAGAAGCTACATGCAGTTAGAAGAGAAGTTTACTGTTTTGCTAGGTGATAATTTGTTCAAGGAAGACTTGGGACCTGTCATCGAACGCTTCAAACAACAACCACCGGGGAGCGCCAGAGTCTTGCTGAAAAAAGTGGCAGATGCCCGTCGTTACGGGGTACCCGTGTTTGATCCCGAGCGCCCGGAGAGCATTACGCGGATTGAAGAGAAGCCGCAGCATCCCCAGTCCAAATATTGCGTTACGGGTATCTATATGTACGATACTGCCGTATTCGATAAGATCCGGGAAATAACGCCTTCAGCCCGTGGTGAGCTTGAGATCACCGATGTTAATAACTGTTATGCTGCTGAAGGCAAGCTGGAATATGATATTTTACGGCGCTACTGGAGCGACGCAGGAACCTTCGATTCCCTTCAGGAAGCTGGAGTGAAGATGAAGGGACTTCTACCTTGATTTCAATGAAACACCATCCAGCCGGGCCAGGCATATAGTATAGGCATAATGCCACCCGGAGGAGTGAACGGCATGAAACGCCTGAGTACGCAAAGGAAACACAGCAAACGGCTCGGAAGGAAGGGCTATTGGTCAGGATATAACAGGGGCCAGGAGCAAGGCAGGAAATTGGGTCAGGCTTCGTTCGGCAAGGTTTTTGAAGGCGTAAGTATTATCATTGTGTCCTGCAATCAGCTTCAACAGCTCCGTGCTTGCATTCATCATATTGAGGAGAATACGAGCCATCCTCACGAAATTATTGTAGTGGACTGCGGCTCGACGGACGGGACACCTACCTATTTGCTCCGTAAAAGCATCGCTGTACGCTATGCGCTGCTAACAAAGGATGTTCAGATGATCGGCAGTCTGAATCAGGGACTGATGATGGCCAAAGGTACAACTATTGTTGTACTGGACCCAAACTCGATGGTGACTCCTGGCTGGCTGGACCGGTTGATGGGCTGTTTATACAGCGATTCGCGTATGGGAGTTGTCGGCCCTGTAACGAATGGTCCATTCGGAGAACAGCAGATTGAGGTTCCTGATATGAATGAAAATGAAGTGCGTCCATTTGCCATGGCCCATAATATTCCCAACCCGGATGCATGGCGAGAGACTGAAAGCCTGGCGTCATTTTGTCTACTACTGCGCAGAGACACTTTGATAAAGACGGGATATTGGGATGAAGGCTGCCACAGTATTGAGGAAGCCCATGCAGATTGGCTGCTGCGTGCTCGCTTGTTGGGGATACGTATGGCAATTGCCGGAGATGCGTTTATCCATTTTGCAGAAAGTGATCGGGATACGGTTTATGGTTTTCCTCAAACGACCGGAAGCATCGGTTCAACGGAGGAAAGGAGCCGGAACCGATCCTTTTTTGTCCAAAAGTGGGGGGACGCGGATAAGCTGTTCCACGACCCGGAATATGGATCAGCAGAGCCGCACGGCCAAGGAGGATTATCAAGTAAGGAAACCCACTTATCAGCAGCAAGTTTTTATCCCGTCGGAGCGCTTGTTCAGGGACCGTCCGGGGCAGTATTTCGGATAGAGCCGGGAAGTAGACGGCGGCTGCATGGAGCCAGTGATGCGGGAGATAAACATGTGCGTCTCGTTAGAGTGTCTCAGCTTGATTTGTTGGCGCTTCCCTTGGTAGGTGAGCCGGAGGCGACGGTCTCCGGCAGCGCTGACGCCCCGCCTGTAGCTGTGGCGCCTGAGGAACCCTTGCCCGTGCTGGTGGCTCCTGAGCTGGGGAACATGTCCATGTTGCCCACACTTCATATCCCGGCTCAACGCAAACGATGGATTGAGTTACTGTATGCTGAAGGTGGGCAACTGTACCAAATCGGCAACGGCTGGAAAAGACCGTTCCTTACCCTCTACGCTGTGATGAGCTGGCGGGCTGAGGACTATCCAATTCAGTTTTTGTCCTCCGAAGAATTGTCGGCATTGACGGAGAAGCAGCCTATTATTGCTCCACCGGTGTTGCGAGGGCATTTGTGATGATCGAATAGGCTTTTTTAGGCGGAACCGACTACTCGCTGCGGCATACGCTGTAGTAGCGGAAAGCCCGTAGGTATTTCGTGCGTTCCGCACGGCGGAACACATAAAGGAGGGGCTTATGCATAACGAGTTAGATGATTTGCTGATTCATATTTCGCACTCGCAGCAGCAGATGTCTAGGCTGTTGGATGCGGAACGGCAGGTGGTCGTGCGCATGGCACAGATCATACATGAACTGCCGGATGAGGAGCCGCGTTTTGATGGAATTCCGGGCATTATGGATAGCTCGGGACAAGTAAACAAAAGCATTGTTGCCTATTTGAACGGTATTGCCGACCTTCAGGAAGCAATGGCTGAAATGCTCGTTCGTGTCGTGAAGGAGACGGCATACTCGGAAGAGGAGTAGTGTAACAATCGAGGGTAGGGAGTGAACACATGAGTAGGGAAAAAGCAATGATTCACATGCTGGACGCAGCCTCTAAGATGCAGCGGAATGTGTCTATGATTTTGGAGGCCAAGGCAGTCGAAGCAGAAAAAATGCGTAATTGGACGCTGAATCATCTGGCGCCTCACGCATTTGACACCGATGAAGAGCAGTTGGGACGGCCTTTGGAAGTTCACGAGCAGATGGTGGAAATGCTGGAGGGATTAACCCGGCTTCAGACTGGACTATGCAGCAACCTCAAAGCATTGCTGGACCAGGATGAGCAGCAGGGCGGCGGAATGGAAGGGATGATGGGAGGCATGGGCTCGGGGGATATGAACTAATGAGCATGAGGCGTGAACGTGAGATTAAGCTGGATATGATGGAGTCTATTGCTGCCAGCCAGCACGCCGTTGCCCGGATGCTGACCAGTCTTGCGGACTTGACGCCCCATGTGGATATGTCGGCTCCCCGTCTGGAAGAGACCATCCGTATACTCAGCAACTATCAGGGAGAAATCACGAAAATGTTGGCGGGTATTCCTTTAAGAAGACAGGTATATGGGAAACCGACGAAGCCGTGGCTCCATGTGCCTGTTCAAAAAAATGAAACCCAGACGAGAAAGCAAAGGAGGAATGAAAATGAGTACAAGGTGGGAACGCACAACTCGAGACAAAGCCCGCAAAAGACGTAAAGATGCCCGGCGTTCTAGCATTCGCAGATTAAAACGGAGAAGAAGACGTCTGCTTGCTCTTAGACGCCGTAAAAGGGGGCTTCATTCAGTGCGTAGAAGACGTTCTCTTCTGCGGCGGCGGAAAAAACCTCAAGCTAATCCAGCCGCAGCTCCTTCTGCGGAGAACCCACAGCCCGCTCCTGTTGTATTGGAGCATGACCCGCAGGCATTCCAGCAGGGATATGATGCTGCTTACAATGAGGGTTTCAATTCAGGCTTTGCCAAAGGTTATGAAGATGGCCACCAGGTCGCTTACAAGGCACAGTAAACTATGAAAATCATCTATTACGGTTAACCCCCCGAAGCCTAGCAGCTTCGGGGTTATTTGCGTTTCGGTAGTTGGACGGGCAAACGCCAATTTTGTCCGGGCAGTGGCAGTCGTCCATGATGCGTTTGACCCCTGTGCATATAGTTTAGGAGTGACAGAAGTTTATCCTACAACAGGACAGGGTGAAGGATGTGAATGATCAACGAAGCGGAAATGAACGCGAAGCACACCGATGCGGCTATCGGGAAGGGCGCAGAATGGGCGGTTGCACGGCTGCTCTGTCACAGGTCGTGGCAATACAACCTGCTGTTCGCCAGTTGAAAGTGTTGTATATTCCGCAAGGTTTCGCAGCTATAGACACAGGTGTGCAAGAAGCATTGAGCCAAATATGCAGCTCGTGCGCCATCGGTACTCCTGCCACGATGCTGGCTGACGCTGAGGCTCACCGTCCAGACCTCTTATTGGTCATGAACGGGCTGCATGTTTTTCCAGCGGATCATCTGGAACAGGTACAACAAATACGAGCCATGGGCATTCGGACGGCCATATGGTTTGTAGATGATCCCTACTTTACGGAGGATACGGCGTTGATCTGTCAATCCTACGATGTCGTTTTTACGCATGAAATTTCTTGTCTGCCGTTTTATCGGGATCAAGGAGTAACGAGGGTCCACTATATGCCGCTTGCTGTGTCAGCCCGTATCTTTTATCCACGTCGGGTAGAGCGTGAGCATCAGCATGATATTTGCTTCATTGGGAATGCCTTCTGGAACCGTGTGAAGCTGTTTGACTACCTTGCTCCCTTCTTGGCGGATAAAAGAGTGCTGATCGTAGGTGGGCACTGGGATCGGCTAACCCGGCGGGATGTGCTGGAACGCTTTATCCGTCCGGGTTTTATGGAACCGGAAGAGACCGCTCAATACTATAACGGCTCCAAAATTGTTATCAATATGCACCGCCCGACAGACCCCGGACTGGATAATCGGAATACACACCAGTTGTCAGCGGAGTCCATCAATCCTCGGACATACGAAATTTCTGCTTGCGGAACGCTTCAAATGACGGATGTGCGAAAGGATCTGAGCCGTTATTACCAACCAGGCTATGACATTGAGACCTTCTCGGGAGCAGAGGAATTGAAAGTGAAGCTGGACTACTATCTCAAGCATGACTGGGAACGCGAACGCATAGCCTGGCGCGCACTGCACACAACCATGCAAAAGCATAGGTACTCGAATCGTATGGAAGAATTGCTGGACAAGGCGATGGCCTAAAGTAAACACCATAAACAGTGAGGAGTGAAAGTGATGACGATATCTACGACAGGACCGTATGACCCAGCTGTTCACCAGACGGCGGCGGCCTCCTGGGAGAAGGGGAGAGCTGCGGGAATCCATGACGGATACGACGAGGGATACCTGCGCGGACGTGCTAACGCGATTATGTCGCGAACCAAAGCAACGTTCCCTTCTCGACAGATCCATGTACTGTATGTCGTCTCGGGCAAAGGCCTTCCGTATTCTCCGCTGGATGAGGCGGTCATTACCACGTTGCAGAGCATGACGGCTCAGGTTACCGTAACAGACCCGCGCCAGCCGGTAGGAGATATTGCCGCTCAGCTTCGTCCGAATCTGATGCTGGCACTGGATGGGATGGATCTACCGTTAGAACAGGTGGCTGCAGTACGCCAGTTGGGCATTCCCACTGCCATCTGGCTGACGGACGATCCCTATTACACCGATACGACGACCAAAATTGTGACGAATTATGATTATGTGTTCACCTTAGAAATGAACTGTATAGAACTGTATCGTCAGTTGGGTTGCACGTCTGTGCACTATTTGCCCTTTGGGGCATTTTTGACTCACTATTTCCCACTCAGCTCGCCTGCTTCAGTCCGGCGTGAGATTGGATTTACAGGCTCAGCCTATTGGAATCGCATCTATTTCTTCAATCCGATTATGCCGCAGCTCATGGCTCGTAACATTAAAATCAACGGAATCTGGTGGGATCGTCTCCCGGATTATCAGTCGTATGGTGACAAAATTGAGCTGGGACGCTGGATGTCTCCGGCTGAGACAAATGATACGTATAACGGCAGCAAAATCGTAATTAATCTTCATCGTTCCCACCAGGATGATTCAGTGAACAACAACTCACTGAAAATTCCGGGGGTTTCGCCAAATCCTCGCACGTTTGAAATTTCCGCCAGTGGCACGTTGCAACTGACGGATACAAGAGACGATCTGGCTCGTTTTTACAAGCCAGGCGAAGAGATTGAAACTTACAGTTCTCAGCAGGAACTGCTGGAGAAGGTTGAGTTTTATTTAACGCATGAAAAGGAGCGCCGTGAGATTGCTCTGCGTGCGCTGGAACGAACCCTGCGGGAGCACACGTATGGTCACCGGATTGACCAACTGCTATCGGTCATATTCCCTTAAGGCCATTCACACGTCCGATGGTTGCTATTTTTAAAGGAGGTGAACTCCGATCAAGCCGAAAATGATGCTATTCAGCCATGTCAGCAACGTTCGCAGTATTACAGGGGCGGAAAAGCTGCTGCTGCAATTTTGCCTAGATGTTCGTACGTATTTCGATTGCATTCTGGTAACGCCTGGTGAAGGGCGGCTAACCTCAATGGCCCGCAAGCGTGGGATCACTGTCCAGATTCAGAATCTATTCATGCTGCATGGCATGTATACCCCGTACGAGGGATTGGCGCAGGATGCGGAGAATTTGCGGAATCATGTGGCGTACGCGCCGTTGCTCCAGATGCTTGGGCAAGCTCGGCCTGATGTGGTGCTGGTCAATACCTGTGTGAACGTCATGCCAGCTATGGCTGCCCAAGAGCTTAATATTCCGGTGATCTGGAAAATAACTGAGGTCATTAATCAAAATGCGCATACGCCAGTTTCTGTCTCCATTATTGAGCGCTATAGCCAATGGGTCATCGGCATTTCGCAAGCGGTTATGCGTCCTTTGTATGGCGGGGGATTGACACGTCAGCATACGGTGTTGTCTCCATGTCGGGATATGGAAATGCCGTCTCCCAAAGAGCATGTGCTGGAACGGAAGAGGAAACGTGAAAAGCTGGGACTGCGGGATTTTCATATCTGCATTGGTTATATTTCATCTTTTATCTACGAAGCCAAAGGGCTGTTGCCTTTTGTCCAAATGGCTCTAAAGCTGTGTGAAACCAATTCGCAGTGTCGTTTCTGGATCATCGGCAGCTCAGTGGACTCCGAGTATTACGTAAAATGTGTCTCTTTGATTCGCCAGTCCCGTTATAGCCGCCGCTTCCAGTTCAGTTCATTCGAGGAGTCCGTCTCCACAGCCTATAGCGCAATGGATATTGTTGTGATTCCTAGCATGGTGGAGGAGGGCTTTGGTATGACGGCCCTGGAGGGTCTGGTTTACGGCAAGCCTGTAGTAGCCTTTGCTCAGGGCGGGCTTGTGGAATTGATGGAGGCTACTGGAAATACAGATTTTTTGGTAGAGCCGGGAAACAGCGACATTCTGGCGCAAAAAGTAGGCTACCTGCTCGATCATCCCGAGGAAATGGAACGAATTGGTGTGCGTAACAACAGTGCGGCTACGCGTGTGTACGGACCCGATTCCTACCGAAGCAGTCTGCACGTCATGGTCAGTCAATGGGTATGTCATCATCCGCATTGGTTCCCATTGATTCAGCAGCCGGGTGGACCGGTATGGACGAGGGAAAGCGAAGGACTGCGTCAGGTCACTGCTATACCTGAGGCTTATGCCCACACTGTTAGAGAATTTCCCGAATCGGTGGTTAATCAACTGCCGGTGCTGGGCCTGCCGCCAATTGAATATGCAGCTATTCAGGGCTTGCCACAACCAGCTCCCCCTTTGCCTGAGGCACCATCTGAGTTGCCTCGCCGCAAGCGTAGTATTCGGGCAAGATGGCCAAAGGGACGCAAGCATACCAGACTGCGGAATCGCAGGTACAAGAGAAGCGCTGGCAGAAGCCGTCTCAAGAAAATTCACGGGTCCCCGTTATATCGAAGATCCAAGTCCAAACAGAAGCTCAAGCGGAAACTCAAACTCCTGTCACGGCGATCCAAAGCGCACAAGCAGAAGCGAGTCATACTCAAGGCTAGACAGCATTCCAAACAACGGTCCGGGTGAATATACACCGGACCGTTGAGATGAACGTTAAGCCGGAGCACAGCCAGTCTGCTGGATGGCTATTATTCATTGAACTCCACAGTTCTATGAAACAACGACAGCAAAGGTGGGTTCCAAAACCATGAAAATATTGACCGTGCTCGGCACAAGACCGGAGATTATACGGCTCAGCCTGATTATTCCGAAGCTGGACCATTATGCAGATGAACATGTGCTTGTGCATACGGGCCAAAATTATACGGAAAGCCTGAGCGGACAATTCTTCCGCGAGCTGGGTTTGCGCGCCCCGGATTATGTGCTTCAGGAGAAAGCGGGAACGCTGGGCAAACAACTGTCTGCCATGTACTCGCAGATGGAGGACATTTTAAACAAGGAACGCCCGGATCATGTACTTTTGCTAGGTGATACGAACAGCGCCTTATGTGCCCTGCTTGCGGAACGTATGGGTTACCCCGTTGTGCATATGGAGGCAGGGAACCGCTGCTATGATCTGGATGTGCCAGAGGAGAAGAATCGGCGCGTCATTGATGCGATTTCTACCATTAATATGCCTTATACAGAGCAAAGCAAGCAGCATCTACTACGCGAAGGCTTTCCAAGCCAACGAATTATACTGACTGGAAATCCGATCTATGAAGTAATGCAACACTATGAGAAAGAGGTATCCGGCAGCGAAATTCTGAAAAAGTTAGGACTGTCGCCTGGAGAATATTTCCTGGTCACTGCCCACAGAGCTGAAAATGTCGACCATCCGCCGCATTTGCTG
The DNA here is from genome assembly GCF_011800655.1 of Paenibacillus sp. EKM10P. Lineage (NCBI taxonomy): Bacteria > Bacillati > Bacillota > Bacilli > Caryophanales > Paenibacillaceae > Paenibacillus > Paenibacillus sp. EKM10P. The sequence continues at coordinate 173,414 of NZ_JAALET010000009.1, forward strand.
GCTATTTTGGATGGTCTAAACCGGGTAGCCCGGCAGTTCGGGCAGCGTGTCATTTGCAGTATTCATCCCCGCACGGCCGCCCGGATCGCAAGCCACCCGCCGATCCAGCTTGATCCGCTGGTAGAATTCCACGAGCCGTTCGGTTTTTTTGACTTCGTTCTGCTGGAGCGACATGCCCGCTGCGCTTTGACGGACAGCGGTACCGTACAGGAAGAATGCTGTGTCATGGGGGTGCCGACGGTCACGATGCGTCGCACGACCGAAAGGCCGGAAACGGTAGATTGCGGCAGCAATATCGTGTCCGGTCTTGATGGCGAGGTTATAGCCAATGCGGTAGCCTTAATGACCGGGATATCTCATAAGTGGCAATGTCCCGCAGGCTATCTGGCGGAAGATGTGTCGGATAAGGTAGTAAAATTTCTGCTTGGAGGGAAACGGCATGTTTGAAAACAAACGTATCTTGGTTACCGGCGGTACCGGCTCCTGGGGGCATGAGCTGGTTGCCCAGTTATTGCCGCGTAACCCCAAAGAGGTCATTATCTTTTCACGCGGAGAATCGAGTCAGGTTGCAATGAACAGGCAGTTTGAGGATGAACGGCTCAGCTTCTGTATTGGGGATATTCGGGATAAGGATGCGCTGACTACCGCTTGCCAAGGAGTAGACTATGTATTCCACTTGGCGGCTCTCAAGCACGTACCTGTCTGTGAGGATCAGCCCTATGAGGCGCTCAAAACGAATGTCGTAGGCACCCAAAATGTGATCGAGGCCGCTGTTGCCAATCAGGTAAAAAAGGTCATATATATATCGACTGACAAGGCGGCCAACCCTTCCAATTTTTATGGTATGACGAAGGCGATTGGAGAAAAACTGATTGTTTACGCCAATCTGCTAAATAGTGATACACGTTTTGTGACGGTACGCGGCGGTAATGTTTTGGGTACAAACGGAAGCGTGGTGCATTTGTTCCAAAGCCAGATTCGCCAAAAGGGCAAGGTTTTCATCACAGATATGAACATGACCCGCTTCTTCCTGACCTTGCGTGATGCCATCAGTCTACTGTTCAAAGCTTCCGTAGAAAGCGTGGGCGGCGAAATTTTTATCATGACCATGCCAACCTGCCGTATTGTGGATTTGGCTGAGGTGCTCATTGAGGATTCAGGCGTGGAAAATGTAGAAATCATAGAAAAGGGCGTCCGTCCCGGTGAGAAAATACACGAGATTTTGATGAGCGACTTTGAAAGCCTGACAACGGTAGTATATGACGAGCAATATTTGGTCATTCTCCCGACACTGAATATTCCTCAATTAAAGGACCGTTATAATCAGTGCCCTCCGGTATCGTTCAGCAGCTTTAGTTCGGAATTCAATTTGATGTCAAAAGAGGAGATTCGAAGCATTCTCCAAAGCGGGGGGTTCATCAAATGAAGCTGCTTATTTTGGGCGGGAACGGCATGGCAGGCCATGTTCTGGTTAAGTATTTTCAAAACCAGAGCGGGTATAACGTGTTCTATACCACCCGTGATTCCGCAAATAAGGGCGGTCTCCTGCTGGATGTAAAGGACAGCTTTATGGTGGAGCAGCTGGTACGGAGTGTACAGCCAGACGTAATTATTAACGCGGTTGGCGTACTCAATCAATATGCCGGGAAAGATCAGATTGCGGCATACCAAATCAATGGATTGCTGCCGCATCTTCTCCGGCAGACGGCGGACAGTATCGGTGCCCGATTGATTCATATCAGCACGGATTGCGTATTCGAAGGAAAGCGGGTTCCTGGCTTATATGAGGAGACAGATCAACCTGATGGGACAAGTGCCTATGCTTTGACGAAAATACTCGGAGAAGTAAAGGCGCCACGGCATCTGACCATCCGTACCTCTATTATCGGACCGGAGATTCGGTCAGGCGGGATTGGCTTGCTGCACTGGTTCTTGCAACAGAGCGGAGAAGTTGACGGATACCGCCGGGTCTTTTGGAATGGAGTCACAACGCTGGAATTAGCAAAAGCGATACAAGTGTTGATGAATGAGCCGTTGGACGGACTCATTCATCTGGTTCACCCTGAACCGATCAGCAAGCATGATTTGCTGCTTCTGTTCAAAGATATCTGGAAGAGAGAGGATATTCGGATCGTGCCGAAGGATGAGCCGGTGCAGGACCGGACGCTTCGTTCTACCCGGGCCGATCTGCTCTACGATGTTCCTCACTACAGCATCATGCTGAAGGAGCTGCTGGAATGGACAGAAGCACAGCGGAACAACGTCGGCCAGTCATAGCCATTACCGGAGCGGCGGGCTATACCGGGATGCATGCCTGCCGCTATTTTGCAAAACTTGGCTGGGAGGTGGCAGCGCTGACTCGCACTGCCGCTTCTGCTACAAAATTGTCCTCACAGACTGAAAATGATGGGGATTTCAGCCTGGAAGCGGGCACACGTGGCTGTATTACACCTTATGTGTGCGACTTGCTCGACAAGAAACGTCTGGGCGAAGTGATTCGACACATTGCTCCGGATTATGTGCTTCACCTGGGTGGCAAAAATTCCGTACCTGAATCTTGGCAGAGTCCATTGCTATATATGGAATCCAATGTACTGTCCACCCTGTATCTGCTCGATGTACTGCGACCTTTCCCCCAAGCCAGAATTGTTGTTGCGGGTTCTCGGCTAAAGACGGCTTTACAGGCACCATACCATCCAACGCATCCATACAGCCTTAGCAAAAGCATTCAAGAGGCAGTCGCGCTCTCGTGGGGCGCGCTGTTCGAGCAATCTGTCATGTTGGCAGAGCCTTGCAACCTGATTGGCCCGGGTCCATCCACCGGTTTTTGTGCATTACTCGCGGGGTATATCGTTCGGACAGAACGCATGAAAGAGCAATTCGTAACGGAGGCAGCCCCGTTTCGCGTGTCTTCCCGACATGCGCAGCGTGATTTTCTCGACGTTCGTGATGCAGTTCGCGCCTATGGCGTGCTATTGGAAAAGGGAGTGCCAGGCCGAATTTACTCGGTCTGCACAGGCCGCATTGTGGAACTGGGAGATATCGTGGAACGTATGGTTGCGCTGGCGAAAATATCTATTCCCATACAATGGGGAGATATAGCCGAGCCAGCGGCAACGGAGGCATATCGGGCGCAGGAGCTGGAGGAGATGGGCTGGAAGCCGACCATACAGCTGGGGCAATCGCTGGAGGATATGATTCAATACCGCCGAGCTGGAAAGGAAGGAACGATATGAGACCAAAAGTAACGATCGTCATTCCCTTTTATAACTGTGCATATGTGGATCAGGCTTTGCAAAGCGCATTGGAACAAACCTATGGGCCGCTTGAGATTATTGTCGTCGATGACGGGTCCACCACACATGTTAATATGCTTCAGCCCTATCTTCCCTATATACATTATTTGGGCAAATCTAACGGTGGAACAGCCAGCGCTTTGAATCATGGTATCCGGCATGCCAGCGGTGAATATATTGCGTGGCTCAGCTCCGACGATACCTACCATAGGGACAAAATTAATAACCAGGTTTCTTTTATGATCGAACAGGGTGCATACATCTCTCATACTAATTTCAATTTTATCAATCAACACAGCCAAGTCACAGCCTATCAGGCAGCTGCTGTATTTCCGTCCCTGACGGAGTTTTACCGTTTTTTCCAGCAGGGGAATCCGGTCAATGGATGTACGGTGATGTTCAAAAAGGAGCTGTTTGCACATATCGGTTTGTTCGATGAACTGCTGCCGTACACCCATGATCTGGATATGTGGTACCGAGTAATGCTGGCAGGATATCCATTTCCTTTTCTGAACGAGTCCTTGGTTAACTACCGCTGGCATGATGAAATGGGAACCAAAAAATATTGGCCTGCTGTGGAACAGGAGTACAACATCACCCAAGCACGTTATCGAGATCGCTTCAGTCAGATGTTGGGCGGTTTATCCTCATGAAGCGAAAGTTTGTCAGGGGGGATTGATATGGTAGATACGGGGATTGTTATGCCGCTGTACAAACAGGATATTGGTTATCTGCAAGCCGCGATCTCATCCGTACTAGCCCAGAGCTACAGGGCATTTCGCTTCATCATTGTGATTGACGGGGCGCCGGAAATGATAGAGCCGGCGCTTCACGCAGCAATGGGAGACCCGCGCGTTCAGTTGGTTACACTCCCTCAGAACCAAGGAGTATCCCATGCCCTTAACCGGGGATTCGATGAGTTGTTTAAAGATCCAGCGATCAAGTATGTGACCTGGGTATCCAGCGACAATGTGTATCATTCATCCTTTATCGAACGATTGCGGTGCGAGCTAGAGCGGGGGCCCGATTCGCTTGGACTTGTGTTCTCCACCTTCCGTCAGATTGACGCTGCGGGTAATCCGTTATACGACCAGCAGCATCAACAAGCGCTGATTCGGTACCAAAGTCAGCCGCATCACGAATTGTTGAACGCCAGCATTGTCGGGGTGTCATTTATGTACAAAAGCCAATATGCCCGTCTGATCGACGGCTATCGGCTGCAACCTGTAGAGGATTATGATTACTGGCTGCGGCTGACCGAGACATGTAGCATGAAATTCATTCCGGAGATCCTGATGGATTATCGGGTGGATTCTGCTTTTAGTGTATCGGCCAGCTTGCGCAGCCAAAAAGAACACCGACGCTGGCGGCATGCATTTCAAATCGCCAAACATGAGGCCAGGGCCCGCCGGGGTATCCCACTTGAGATGACCATTTTAATGCCTATTACAGATATGGCTCAAGCTGAGCCGTTGCTCGATAATCTGCTGGAGCAGCATTACAGTAATTGCATCGTGCGGTTGCTGGATATTACGCCGGAACAGGGAGCTTCTTCCTTTCTGGAAATAATGCTTGACCCTCGGCTAATCGTAACGCCGAGACCGTATTATTCCGTCAAGGAAGCACTGATTCAGGCGATTGGTGAAACGACAACACGCTTTGTTGTATGCTTCGGTGTCAAACCTTATATTGCCGTGACAGATTTGTTGTATCTTACGGATTTATTGCGCCCTTTGCAGGATACACATGCCTTTTCCTACTATACAGATGACCACTCAACCATCGGCAGCGGCCGAGGAGTTCAGTCCGTGCCGCCGGAATGGAATTACGTGTATTATACCCACAGATTGCATCAGGCACTGGAACAGGGTGGCTTTTAAATAACAGGGGACAGTGCCGGGATTGTGGTCAGCTCGGACTGGAGAACACGATGCTCCTGTACAACATTACCAAACTGATCCAGTCCAAAGTTGGAAAGCACAACATTGGCTGGAGCGACGGAGACTACGTTGTATTGCACCTCATAGGCAAGAACCCCTTGTATAAAGAAGGTCCGGCGTGCAATCGAGTTTGCAGGCAAATTAACCGATGTTACGTATAGTGGTGTCTTGGTATCCGGTACGAGTGAGAAAAAAATTTGGATGGTCACGGTTGCCGCGTTCACTGTGTCCTCATTGACCAAATTTACAACAACATTGGAGCAGGCAGTACCAAAATCCCTTGTGTTTGTCATATATCCGGTTGTAAAAGCCAATAGAATCATCCTCTCAAAACAGTATGATGGAATCCCTTCGTAGGGATGCTTCTATACTATGAATCTATGGAGAGGAAAGCTTGTATGGTTGTCTGTAGGCTATACCGAAAAAAGTACATTTTGATAGAAGCACTTCAGGCATATCTATATATAATGAAGGGAATGCTCGCGATGCCTTTGAATTTTCAGATAACACCCAGCGGCCTGCCCAAGTTTGAGCCTAGTGTTGCTGTTAATTTGCTGAATCCGAATATCGTTGTGGCTGTAGCTGTTGACTTTAGCAGCGGGCCCCCTTTAATTGGACTGTATCGCTCACTGGACGCCGGGGCGAACTGGACCGATACGTTACTGCCACTCCCACCGGGATATACAGGAGCAGAGGCAGGAATGGTGGCCTATCTGTTCCCCAATATTTTTATCGTATCCGCACACGTGTTTCCGGGAAATGAGAACGGGGCTGTCGTGATCTATCGTTCTACGGACAATGGGGCCAGTTTTGATCCTCCGGTGGTCATTAACCCAGGCTATGGAGATTACATTAATAATGACTGGACCAATATTACGACAGATAACGCAGGGGCAAGTCCGTATCTAGGGCATGTCTACGTTACGTATAACCGCCAATACAACGTAGAGGTTAATGCTCGGTCAGCGGCCTTCTACCAGCGCTCCACTGACGGAGGATTGACCTGGGATCGACCGTTAATGCTTTCCAATATCCAGTCCTCCACAGAGCGGCCTGAGCCTGCGGTCGACAAATATGGCAGTGTATATGTCAGCTGGATTCGTACGGGGCCGCAAACCCCGGCTTTCTTTATCCGGCGGTCTTTTGATGGAGGTGCCACCTTTAGCGGTGATATTCTTGTGTCCAACATAACGCTGGTACCTAGTCCGTTGCCCGTCCCCGGATATGATTTTCGTGTATTGAATTCTCCCTGCTTGGCAGCAGATTGCTCGGGGGTACCTTCTACAACAAATACGCTATATGCCGTGTGGCAGGATTTTGGTCAGGGCTACAGCAATGTTTTGTTGTCCAAATCCAGTGATTTTGGCGGTACCTGGAGCGCCCCAGTCATTGTGACGGACAGCCCGCCCGGCTCACAAAATTTTTTTCCTGCGATTTCAGTGTCGCCTAAGACGGGACTGGTCGTTGTCGTGTACTATACGAATCGCCTGGACGGCTTTAATCTGGATGTGTTCGCCGCTCAATCATCAGATGGGGGCAATACCTTTACGAACAGTCGTCTCACAACGACTTCCTTTAACCCGAATGTAGGTGGGGGCGAATCAGAACTGATCGGCGACTACATTGATATCGCCATTGTACCACCGAACAGCTATATATCCGTCTGGACGGATACGCGCACAGGCAGTTTAACGATTTTCGCTGGCGTACCGGGAGGTGAAGCCTGATGCCGAACGTACAGCTTACGCCCAGTGGAAGGCTGGCACAGGAGCCGAGTGTGGCTTTCAATCTGCTCGACGGTACCATAGTAGCTGCTGCCATTGATTTTACGACCGGACCGCCGTTGACAGCAGTATACCGTTCAGATAACGGCGGTGTCTCCTTCACACAGCAGATTTTACCGCTGCCAGTCGGTTATGTAGGGGCTGAATCCCATAGCGTCAGCTATGGTTTTCCCAATTTGTTCGTCATAGCCTGTCACGTATTTACCGCAGACGGCTTGAGCGGTACCATCGCTACCTATGTGTCCAGAGACAATGGGAATACATTTGATCCACCCGTGATTGCCCAACGAGGGTATGGGACGTTTGTCAATAATGTGGAAGTCAGCGTGAAATTCGATACTTCACAGGTCAGCTCCTATACTGGCAACATTTATTTATGTTATACGCATCAGTATAACCCCGACTTTTTCGGCGGCTCAGTCATGTTTTTTCAACGCTCGCAGGATGGAGGAATCACATGGGATACACCTGTGGTGCTCACTCCTGGTTCCAATCAGATCACGCGCGGAGAAATCACTGTGAGCATTACAGGGGTGATTTATGTCGGGTACATTGTGACGAATCCGGTTAACCAATATCAGGTCATTGTGTCCTTCAATGGGGGGACTTCGTTCAGTTCCTCGCTGCCAGTGTCCTCTGTCGTCCCGGTTCCAAGTCCGCTGCCTGTGGTCGGTTTTGGCTTTAATGTATTGCCGACGGCCAACATTGCCATAGATCGTTCCACCAGCCCGAATCAGGGGACGCTTTATGCGGTTTGGCAGGATAATCGGGCAGGGTATGCGGATGTGCTGCTTGCCCGGTCCGTGGATGGTGGATTAAGCTGGACTGCGCCGCAATCGGTGACAGGAGCCAGTGCAGGAGCACAGCATTTTTTCCCGGCCATTGATGTTTCGCCCGTGACCGGTGTGATTAAGATTGTGTACTACACCAATCAAATCATAGCCTCTTTATTAGATGTATTTGTTGCAGAATCATCTGACGGAGGGAATACATTTACGAACCTCAGAATAACAGACAGTTCCTTTAATCCTAACGGGATTAGTCCTGTTCCAGTGGTCACGATCGGCAATTTTATTGATGTAACGATCGTGCCGAATAACGGTTTTTTTGCGGTCTGGACAGACGCATTATCGGGTTTCCAGCAAATTTACGGAAGCAACGGAATGTAGCTTAACGTACGAGACAGAGGAGGTGGGGCTGTTTTGAAAATTTTGTTGGCTACGTACTGGCCGATTCCTCATTTGGGTGGTGTGTGGCCCTTTATGCTGCAAATAAAACGAAGACTTGAGCTACTGGGTCACACGGTAGACTTGATGGGGAACGGACCGGATACCCCTAAATACCATATTGTTTTTGAAGATAAGGAGTTGCTGAAGGATCAATTGCTGCCCTTGCTGCATACGAAGCTGAATGAATCAGCTGCCCCTGTATTACATTTGGATTCATGGGTGCAGACGGTGGAAAAGGATCGATACTGTATGGAACTGGCGGCAGCCTATTTCGGGGTTGAGCAGTATGATGTGATTCATACGCAAGATGTCATAGCCACTCGTGCTCTAAGTCGGGTCAAACGCAAAGACAGTGCGTTGGTAGCAAATATTCATGGCTCGCTGGCTCGTGAAGTCATGATGGCTCTGGAGCGGGATCATGAAGAGGGTTACCGCGAGACGCTGATGTGGAAATATTATTGGGCGCTGGAGCATTATGGCGCTATTTCCGCTGATATTACGATTACGTCTACAGAATGGATGAAGCAGACGCTTGTGCGTGAGTTCGAAGTGCCTGAGCAGCAGATTGCCACTTTCCAATATGGCTTAGACACCGAACACTTCTGGGAAGTCCATGCCAGGGGAACAGACATGACACGACCTGAGGGGAAAAAAGTTATCATTTGTCCTTCTCGGCTGGTCTATATCAAAGGGCTACATTATTTAATGAGCGCTCTTGGCCTGTTGAAAGCAAGCCGTACGGATTGGGTTTGCTGGATTGTTGGGGAGGGAGATAAGAGGGAAGAGCTTCAGGCACAGGCGAAGGAGCTGGGGCTGGAAGAAGACGTGGTATTTCTCGGACATCGTGAAGATGTACCTGCCCTTTTACAACTGGCGGACCTTTTTGTACATCCGAGCATACAGGATAATCAGCCGTTTTCGGTCATGGAGGCACAGATTATGGGGCTTCCGGCAGTGGTATCGGATGCGGGTGGACTGCCAGAAATGGTGAAGCATGAACACACTGGACTGGTTTCCCCGGTTGGCGATGTGGAGGCACTTGCAGCTCATTTGCAGCATTTACTCGCTCAGGATGAAGTACGGATCGCTATGGGGAATCGTGCCAAGGCATGGGGAACCGCGCACTGGTCGCTGGATGTTATGATTGAACGGCTCGTCAATATTTATGGGCAAGCGCTTAATCAAGTGCGTTGATTCGATAGTTAGGAGGGAGAGCATGACTTTTCCTATCGTTGGAGACTTGTACAACCGTATTTTTGAAATCCAGCAGTCACATCCAGATCAGATGGTCGATTACGCAATCTGGAACCGAATTAACACCTCGTTGCCAGAGGATTATAAGCTGCCGGATGCTGACATTTTGGAACGGCTGAAACAATCTGGGCCATGAGCATACAGACCATATAAAAAGGCAGGTCGGGCTTACATTCCCACCTGCCTTTAGTTTATTTCAGCTCATTGTTCATCCGGGTTGTCATCCATTTGGTCTACATAAACCGAGCCTCGCATCATAAGTGGTCCCGTAACAACAGCACGGTGGTCAGCTGATTGTACAGTCAAGCAGTATACATGAGGTTCTGCCTGTTGTGCTGTTTCCTCATAGCTTAACTCGGCAAATCCCTCCTGATAACAGGAGTCCTGCAGCCAATCCAGCACGGGTCCCTGCTCATCGTTGCGGCGCAATCGAATATCTAGCTCCCCAATATCCCAGTTGAGCAGCGGATTCTCCCATGCCAAAGAGACTTCGATAACAATACGTCCTTCAGCTTCACTCGCAGGAATGATCAATGTAGAGAGCACGATCTCCTGTTCGGTAACCTGAAAAGGCAGTGCATATGTGCCTGCTTCAGCTTTGTTTTGAACTGTATATTTCAACAACATACAATTTTCCTCCTCTGCCTGTTCATTAAGGTGTTACGGTAAAATGACTGGCTGTCCGCTTAGCGACTACGTTCCCGTTCTCCACAAATTCCGCCAGGATAAACAGCGTTTCTGGATTGTAAATATTCGTGACCACTCGCAGATAAAATGGATTTTGGGCTGCCTCTATATCCTTGATCTCCAATACAGATCCAGCTTCGGGAGAAGGGCTCAGCCGAAGAAGTTGCCGCCTGAAAACGCCACTATCATTCCCCATTTCCAACAGCACATCAACGGATCTCTTTTCACGATTGAAAAAGGTTACATGGCAGCTTTGTATATGGGCGCTGTGGTAAGCGAGATGATGATCGACAGTTAAAAGAAACACAGACATATCATGATGCCTCCTTGAATTCCGTTAGGTTACCAGCCTTATATGATATGAAAAATGACCGCGAGTGGACTGGATAGTTGTACGCCTCTTTGACAAAAAGCGCGCCAGTGTCCAACCCTTTTTGCCATGCTGTGCATGTAATGTAGAGTGGAACAATCTGCGGCCTGAAGCCCCTATTTGACTACAGAAGAAGCATAGAGCTAGATCAGGGGGCGGGTCGCATTAACAAAGGAGGCACGGCTATGAGACTCGCACAGCTGGCAGGGGAATATGACGCGGTCTTCAGTCTAGGGCAAAACTGTACACCTGCCATTCAATTGGAAAAGAACCGTTTGCGGCCGTTTGCCGGGGTGCTGGACTGGATGATGTCTGACACGCTCTCTGATGTGAATCGCTTGCTTGAGAATCGGTTTGCAGGTTTTATGGATTTGCCTAATTTAAGTGTCGTTGGTACGAGCCAACTGAATTATATGGTCAGAGATATTGCTTATAATGTGATCTCGGTACACGATTTTCCGCAGGAACGCAACACGTCCGCAGAGCTGGTGACCTATCCCGAGTTCAGGGAAAAGATAGACCGTCGTATCGAACGTTTTTTTGCAAAAACACAGATGGCCAAGCGCAGCTTGTTCGTCCGTATGCTGGGCACCTATGAAGAAGTAGAGGAACTGGAGCGGATCTTGTCGGGGATCGTAGCGAATGAATTTCGGTTGTTAGTGGTGAATTGTTCCGGTGTAACGGAGTTGACGGAGGTGGATTGGCAGCTTCCTCATGTATGCGCAGTGGAAATGCCTTTTGCCGATGTATGGAATTACAAGAGTGATCCACACTGGCGCACCCTTTTTGAGGGAATGTCCTTGTCGAAAAGGGGAGGTCGTCGTGCTTGAACGGTTGCAAGGGGAATATGACGCAGTGTTTAGCCTGGGAGGGCATTGCTTACCATCGATTCAGCTGGATAAAAACGGACTGCGTCCGTATGCAGGTCCGCTGGATTGGATGATTTCTGGCAATTTGTCACAGATCAGTCGTTTACTGAATGAGCGATTTGCCCGTTTTATGGATGTTGAAAGCTTGCGTGTCACAGGGCATGATTACGGAGGTCATAACTTCCTGGTTGAGGATGCGTCCTATGAGGTTACAGCAGCACACCATTTTCCGGTTAGCCAGAATACATCAGAGCAGCTGGCGTCTTATCCTACATTCAAAACGACACTTGATCGCCGCATCGCACGTTTACTGGAGAAATTCGCATTGGCTTCCCGTCTGCTGCTGGTTCGTGTCGGTGGCAGCCGGGAGCAGGTGGTAGAACTGCATGATGTGTTGTCACAGAGGGTTACCTATGATTTTCGCTTGTTATACGTGGATTATACAGGGACTGAAGGTGTGACGGAGCTGAATTGGGGACTGGAGCGATTGGTTTCAGTAGCCCTGCCACCCGAGGATATATGGAACGGTCAGGATGAAATGTGGCGTTATATGCTGGACAACGTCAGACTTCATGTCTGAGGTGCGGAGACTATAGGAACACGTATAGATTGTCTTCCACCTGTGCTTGCGCCTGCGCCAAGCTGTAGAGCATCGCATAACATGATGCGAAGGGAAGATACATGCTTCGGTTTAAAAGGAGGGTGCGCTAGTGAAGGCTTTGGTCACCGGAGGAGCCGGATTTATTGGTTCCCAGCTGGTACGTGCGCTTGCTGACTCGGGCGTCAGAGTGCTTGTGCTGGATAATCTGACGACCGGGAATGCTGCAAATGTAGACCCGCGCGCGGTCATGCATATTGCAGATATTCGCAGCCCTGAAGCCAGGACGCTGCTGATTCGGGAAAGCCCGGATATTGTGTTTCACTTGGCTGCACAGGCTGATGTGCAGCAATCCATCCATCACCCCGATGAGGATGCGGATGTGAATGTGCTGGGGACGATTCATTTGTTGCAGGCCTGTCGTGATGCGGGTGTGTCGAAAATCATATTTGCCTCCACATCCGGCGTATATGGAGAGCTGCAAAAGCAATGTATTCAGGAAGACGATCCCGTGGAGCCTATTTCAGGCTACGGACTGTCCAAGCTGACCGCAGAATCGTATATTCGGCTTTTTTATCGGTTGTACGGTTTGAACTACACGATTTTGCGTTACGGAAATGTGTATGGTCCCGGTCAGGCAGCGAAGGGAGAGGGCGGTGTCGTCGCTATTTTTATAGAGCGGCTGAAAAAAGGAAGCCCCTTGCTCATTCACGGCGACGGAACGCAAACCCGTGACTTTGTGTACGTCAAGGATATAGTTCGAGCCAATATGGCGGCTATACATGCAGCGGACCAACGCACGGTGCATGTAAGCACGGGGCGAACGACGTCCATCAATCGGCTGGCCTATGATTTACTAAAGCTGCACGGTTCGTCTGTGCGCCCTGTGTATTCACCGGCGCGGGCGGGAGATATTCACCACAGCTGTCTGAGCAACGCAGTCGCCAGACATTGGCTTCGTTGGGAACCGCTATACGGTATCTCTGCCGGTCTAAAGGAAACGTACGTGAGCAGTATGGGCACAGGCAAAGAAGGCGTATAGGGCTAACGAGCACGCGAATCAACCAAGAGACTGAGAAAACCTCTCAGCCTCTTTTTGGTTTGGACGAATTTATATGTTTTCGCCAGCCAGCTTGTACATTTAACTACTTATACTCTTCATCCAGATCAGCAACAAATGAGCGCTCCTTGATAATAGATTGATACCAGTAGCCCGATTTCTTCAAATGCCGACTTCGATCATTCTCCAGGTTAATTTCCACCAGTCCATAACGATTTTTAAAAGCATTCATAGGAGAAACGTTGTCTGTGAAGGCCCACAGCATATAACCTGTACAGTTGGAGCCTGCGTCTACAGCTTGTAACGTGTAGTATAAATGCTCAGTTATAAAGTCAATCCGATAGTCGTCCTGAATGATGTGTTCCTCATTTTTGAAAGCAGCTTCATTCTCAATGCCCATGCCATTTTCCGCGACAAACCACTCGATATTGTTATATTCGTTCTTGATACGTATGCCCATATCGTAAATGATCTTGGGATAAATTTCCCAGCCCCGTGACTTGTTCATTCTTTTACCCGGAAGATCGAAATGCTCATAGTAGTAAGAGGGGTGAAAAGGATTGTTTTCGTTCCACGCTTTACTCTGCGCTTTGACCCGGTGGGGATAGTAAAGATTGATTCCAACGTAGTCCACGGTATTTTCCTTAATCAAGGCCAGTTCTTCCGTTGTAGCCTCAAATGCAATATCATGCTTGCTCATAAGCTCGAACAATTCTTGCGGGTATTCGCCTTTAATAAGCGGGTCCAGAAATATTCGATTGTAAAATAAATCATACACATGTGCAGCGTATTGGTCATGAGGGGCGCTGGATCGGGCATAAGTCACTTCGGGATTCAAAATAGCACCTATTTTAGCCCCGTTCTGACTATAATTTTTGGCTTTGAAAAGCTGTACGCACTTTGCGGTAGCCAGCGTTTTGTTATAGTTCCATTGCATCCACTTCCGTGTGTTTTGTTCATAGGGATAGCGAAGGGCATCCAGATAGACGCGAGTCTGTACAACAATGGGCTCATTAAACGTAAACCAGTGCTTGACCCGATCCCCGTACCGTTCAAACACCTTTTCCGCATATTTCACAAACAGCTCTACCACATGCTTGGAAGACCAGCCCTCATATTTGTCGAGCAAATAAGCAGGTAATTCATAGTGTTCCAGACAAATCATCGGCTCGACTCCGCTTGCAATTAACTCATTGATGACCCGGTCCATATAATCCGCATAGGTTTCATCCACCACCACATTCTCATAATCCGTTAAGAAGCGGGACCAATTAATAGAGGTGCGATAATGAGTCAGTCCAATCTGCTTCATCAGCGCAATATCCTCGGCGTAACGATTATAAAAATCAGTTGCACCCGCGGGTCCATATCCATTGTGCCAGACATAGCGGTCATTTTTGTACCATACGTCCAGATACGAGTCCTGACCTTCCTGTTTACCGCTCCAGCCCTCTGTCTGCCAGGCGGAAGCCGCTGCCCCCATAATAAAATTCGGTGGAATTTGTATTGTGTGTTTAGCCATGATATGTTTCTCCTTTTCATTCTATAGATTTCCCATAGCGATCCTCTGCGGGTGTATCTCTACATTAGCGCATTATTCAGTCGTTCGCTTGTTGGCAATTTCGAGGAACGAAAAATAGATGAGATGATGAGTTTATGAAAGAGTTCATCATACAAAAAATAAAGAGCCCTTGACGATAAGCTGCTTCTGGTTACGCTACTGGAGGCAGCTTATTAATCTTTTGCTGGGGTTGATATTGGAATATACTCCTCGACTCTTCTCACATCCTGTCTATAAATTCAAATTATACAGGGTAACCCAAATGTTTATACAATAACTATTCTAGCTATAGGGGATATTCAAATTCAGCGAGGAATTTTCTTGATCTAGAATAAGAGTAGGGGATCATCGAGCAAAGTACATGAATTGGAAAAAAATATATATTCTAACATTTTACACGATTTGGTTGTAATTCGCAGCCTTAAATCACCTACATAAGTGAGAGGGAATTGAAGACTAACATTAAAGAATGTGGAGCCATTTAGATGTTAGCGACTCTATCAAATCTACTCTCAACTAAACTAAATGGAGGCGTTTAACAATGGGTTATCACATTATTGCTAATTTTCCATCTAATCGAGATTACAAAGGAACACTGAAAGTTTATAACGATAGTGGTAGTTTGGTATTTGGACCTGTAGAAGCTTTAGGCCGTGGATCAAATGATCCGAAGAATGGTAACGACCATACGAACTGGAGACTTAAATATGCAGACATTCCTACGGGGGTTGCGAAAACAATTGTTTATGCGAAAGGTGACTCCGACTATTCTTATGGTCCTTATAAGCGTGTGTGGCTGAATCAAGCAGTAAGTGGGAACTTCCTGACTGCTACAAATAATGGCCGCGACGAAATTATGATTCATGGCGGAGACCCTGCTACAAGCACATCTCTGACTTGGTATCCTCTGCGTCCAACATACGGTTGCATCCGACTTTCTAACAGTGACCAAAGAGCACTAATTCAAGTGCTTGAGCAAAACGGAAGTTCCGGCAAAATCACAATAAACTAGAACAAAAAATTCAAAGGGCGGGATTTACTCCGCCCTATTTGGTATTAATTTGTACTGTATTTATCAAGTTTGAACCATTTTTGAAATTCGTTCTGGCTAATTTTTTTAACAGGTTTCACCTTTTTGCTGTCCATTGAGTATCTGTACAACTTCTTTTGGTCAGATGGATACTCACTTATATAGTCTAAACTTTTTCCATTTTTATGCCATAAAATCAGACTTGTGCTAATGTAATCCGTTTCCCTAGGAAGATATATAAAGGCATCCTTCTTGGTGTTATAAATGGCTATGGAGCTGCTTGATGTATCACCGTACGAAAAGGCAATTTGATCTTCTTTAGGTGACCAGTTATAAGCAGCAATGGATTCTACATTTTTTTTGCCTTTAGCTTTTAAAAGATCATTTACAATGGTAGATTTTCCGGTTTTAAGATTGATCAGTAATAACGTATCTCCTGCACTGCGCCGTGCCTGGATAGCCAACCATGTATTAGAAGGAGATAATACTGCGCTCGATATATTACGCAGTTTATCATTATATCCATCTGTTTTAATGGTGTAATTCTGTTCTCCTGTTTTGATCGTTATAGATGTAATAACACTCTTCTCAGAGCTTGGTGCATTTTCTAGCTCCATTTTTTTGGCCACTAACGAAACGTTGTTCTCCTTCCAAATCACCTGATTTGGGGTCTCGCTCTTTTTAAATTTGGTTATAGACTGGTAAACAGATGGATTTATAGTATTAACTGAACTTTGAACATGCGTATTAGGGCGTAAAGTGCTATTAGCATTGGCAATAGAAAAGCCACTTACACTTCCCACAAGCACTATACTAGACAGGAAAGCAGTAGCGTATTTTAATCTTGGATTTTTCATTTTAATTGCTCCTTTGTAAAAAAATATTGGGCTTCAGGACTTGATCCAAGGTTTTCCTAAAATTAAATCTATATACATAGACGTGGAAATCGTGAATTTGTTTCTTGTTTATTGAAAAAAATTACATAACAATTGGAAAACATGAAGGAGCGAGTGATACTTTCGCCCGCTCTAGCAGGCCAGCCCAAGTCAAACATTCTGTTATAAGGTCGGATGTTATTGAGGTGAAGGCAAAATGCAATTTTTTCCTTCGATTTTCTATACTTAACCTATAATCTTGACATTCCTGCAGATTCAGAGATATTATAGATACAATAAGTCTGTGAATGAGGTGTAGTTATGAAATTTACCAAAGCAACCAATTATGCACTGCACACCATGCTCATGCTCGTTGAGGATTCGTCGGTGAAGCCCGTAGGTGTCCAGCAATTGGCCGAATCCCAAAATGTCTCACCCACGTATCTTTCAAAAATTTTGACGAGGCTTGTGAAGGCGGGGATGATCGAATCGGTCTCTGGAGCCAATGGGGGCTATCGCTTATCCCGCAATAAAGACGATATTACCTTTTTGGATATTATCCATGCGATTGAAGGGACGAATTCTTTGTTTGAATGTGATTTTGTCCATGGATCAGAATGTCTGATTCAAGCTGTAATGAGGGAAGCGGAGGAAAAAATGGAGGGCCATCTTAAAAATACGAAATTGGTCGATTTAGCCCAAAAGCAAGCGCAAGTATAAAGGGGAGCGGCTATAAATAGAGAGAAGGTGATCGCCAGTTATGTGAAGTGTTTTTTTTTGTTTTAATTATAGATATAAATAGTCTTTAATATCTTTGAAAAAAGGAGCTGGATGTTATGCTGTACGATTGCGCTATTATTGGGGGAGGACCCGCTGGATTGAATGCAGCCCTTGTACTGGGCAGGGCAAGAAGAAGTGTGGCTTTGATCGATAATAACCGGCCCAGAAATGCGGTTACGCATGCGTCACACGGTTTCATTACGAGAGATGGCGTAACGCCAGCCGAGTTCCGCCGCGTAGCTTATGAGGAAGCACTGCGGTATCCGTCTGTGCATCATCTGCAAACCGAGGTTATTTCAGTTACGAAAAATGAATCCGGATTCGAGGTATTTGATTCTTCAGGCCTTCGTGTTCAAGCGCGAAAATTGATACTGGCGATGGGTGTAAAGGAGATATTCCCTGAGATCGAAGGTTTTTACACGTTCTACGGAAGAAGTTTGTTTAATTGCCCTTATTGCGATGGCTGGGAGTTACGGGATCAACCGCTTGTCCTCGTCTCTGAGTCGCCAGCTATATATCACACAGCCAAACTGCTCCTGAACTGGAGTAAGGATTTGCTTGTCTGCACGAACGGTCAGGCATTCTTGTCGGACGAGCAAAAAGAACGACTTCAATCTAAAGGAGTCGCGGTAATGGAGCAGCCTGTTGCAGCGTTCATCGGTCACCATGGACAGCTGGAGTATGTGTCCTTTACGGACGGTACTCAAGTCCCAAGGGCCGGCGGCTTTGTGACCCCCCAATTTGTGCAAAGTGCACCGTTTGGAGAACGTTTGGGCTGTGAAAGGACCGAGTCGGGCGGGATTCAAACGGATGGAGCGGGGAGAACCTCCATTCCTGGTGTATATGCTGCGGGTGATTCTTCATACTTCATGCCTTCTCAGTTGATTTTTGCTGCGGCCGACGGTAGCCGAACCGCTGCGAGTGTAAACCTGGATTTGACAGAGGAAGACTTTAACGAATGACGAGAAATTGAAGCTCTCATGATAGTTAAAGATAATGAGGAGAAGTGAGAATTTATCGTTTCCGGTAACGCTTAGATCCATTCGCTATAAAATCACAATTCAGAAGTATAAAAGCTGAAAGGCCGCCTATATGGCGGCCTTTTTCTATTCACTTGATTATAATTCTGCGTCTATACAAGACCTTCTTTCAATAACCTCTGTATTTACAAGAACCTGAGTATGGTGCTCCTGATTGTGATTAAGCCTTTCCATCAGCAAGTTTACAGCCGTTCGGGCCAAAATATCCTTTTTCACATGAATGGTTGTGAGTTCCGGGCTAATGACCTTAGCTTCATGAATATTATCAAACCCCATGACGGAAATTTGTTCAGGCACTCGAATGTTCATTTCCTGAAACGTTTTAATAGCACTGATCGCCATATAATCATTCTCACAAAATAGGGCCGAAGGCAGCTCATTCAGTTTATGAATAGCTGTTTTAAATGCGTCCTGTGACATGACAAGCATCGGGTGCATATCAAATGTAAGCCCATGACCTATGGCAAGATTGTGCTCCTCTAAAGCAGCCATGAACCCCTCTTTTCGTTTTGTAAAGTTAAGAATTCTGGTACTGGATTGTACGTATCCTATATTTCTGTGTCCGGACTGGATTAAATATTGGCCTGCCTGGTACCCCCCAAGATAGTTATTAATCGATACAAAACTGGCATCAACGTGTTCAAAGCAGGTATCCAAAATAACGATATTGGAATGAATGGATTGTAAGGAATGAATAGTCTCGGATGTTAAATTGGTGCCCAGCAGAAGTATACCTGAAGAAGGCTGGTCCTTCTCCAGAGCAGACAATTCTTCTTCAAGGCTATGGCTATCAAATGACGAGAAAATCAAAGTATTACCATGTTCTCTCACCTGATGGGTAATATGATGGATCAATTCATTGAAAAATGGAAGTGATTCATATTGCTCGGTCACGATGCCTGTATTTTTGCATGCAACAAAACGAATGACATGGTGATTCTTCGTAAATTCCTTATTTGACTTCATGGTACGTGGTCTATATCCATGCTCGTGGGCAATTCTTAATATATGTTCTTTGGTTTCTTCGCTAACACCGGGTTTGTTATTAAATGCTAAAGAGACGGCTGATTTTGAAACACCGGCAAGCTTCGCAATATCATCTATTTTCAACGTGGAACCTCCCATTTGGACTAAACTATATAAATTATATCATGATTATATAATAAAGTTTAGTTTATAAATTAAACTAAACAAACAACAGATAAAATGAGTTGACCTTTTCGGATACATAGTGTTAATATTCAATTGTGAACGCTTTATTTAGTTTATTTTATTCGATATCGTATAAAATTATACATTAGTTTAGTTTAGTTTATGAGTGAAAGGGTGATTTGTTTGAGCTTAAGCATGGCTGAAAATCAAAGAAGTTTTGTGAAAAAGGGCAAGCCTTTCTTTTACTTGGCAGATACCGTCTGGAGCGTATTTACCAACGCCACTATTGAAGAGTGGAGCGATTACCTGGACTATCGAAAAATGCAGGGTTTCAACGTTTTACAGATCAATATGCTCCGACAATGGGATGCCAGCGAATCAGACCTGAATCTACAGCCGTTTGCAATACTGGAAAATGGAGATTTTGACTACCATACCTTAAACGAAGCTTATTTTGAGCGGGCGGAAGTCATGATCCAGATGGCTGTCGAGCGCGGCTTTATTCCAGCACTGGTTCTGTTGTGGTGTAACTATGTACCGGATACATGGGCTGAAATGTTTCAGAAGGGCAATAAAATGCCGCTGGATTGCGTTGAAAGCTATGTAACTTATGTTGTAAACCGCTATTCCCGATTCGAGCCTGTTTATTTGATCAGCGGGGACACTGATTTTCCTACAGAACGTGCTAATGCGTACTATTTGAAGGCGCTGGAAACGGTACAACAATTAAGCCCGACAAGCTTGACTACGCTGCATATCCAAGGGAGATTGAGGGAAATTCCTGAAGCTTTTGAGCAACACAAGGATCTTGGATTTTATATGTATCAATCAGGACATAATTCGGAGTTTCAGCATGTCGCCCATGAGATTGCTCAGCATTTTTATCACAAGTCGGAGATACGTCCCGTCATCAATGGAGAACCTTGCTATGAACAGATCAGTTACAGCCGCAATGTGTATGGAAGATACACTGCACTAGATGCCAGAAAAGCAGCATGGCACAGTCTTCTGGCAGGCGGGGGAGCGGGGATTACCTATGGAGCGCATGGCATTTGGAGTTGGCATAAAAAAGGCAAGAAGTTCGGAATTGTAGAAGGAGAGGGCTTTGATAGTCCCTATGATTGGAGAACAGCACTGCGTTTTGAGGGCGCATGGGATTATTCCTTTATCAAATATTTGTTTGAAATGTACAACCTGATTGGCATAAAGCCGTTGGATATTGTTTTAAACAAGACAGAGGAGATCAGAGCTGCGGGGAACGAGAATACCCTCGTCTTGTATATCCCGGTTAACACGAAGGTGCGGCTAAATATCAACGTGCAGGACTACAAGTTTACAACCATTGATTTAGCGGAGAGACGATTTGCCCAAACGGAGGTGGATGTCCAGGCTGATCAATCCGTCATTGATATGCATGGTTTTGAAAGCGATGTTGTGATCATCGGAACGAAATAAAACCAGAGAAGAACAGGAGTAAGCTAACAGGTGGAGTGGAGAAATAGAAAACGCATCCAGGAGTGATCATGATGGATTACCAAAAGACAGCTAGAGAAGTGCTTAGATCGGTGGGGGGAAACGAAAATGTGTATAGTGTCATTCACTGTGTCACTCGTTTGAGATTCAAATTAAAGGATAACCAATTGCCAGATAAAGAAAAAATTAAACAGATTGACGGTGTCATTACCGTCGTGGAAAGTGGCGGCCAATTCCAGGTGGTCATCGGGAATGAGGTTCCCAAAGTATACGAGGCTCTTTTGGATACGATGGGAGTAAAGCACGGAGACCAGACAGTTGAAGACGATCAAAAGAATGAAAAAGCGAGCCTGTTCAGCCGATTTGTCGATGTGATCTCAGGCGTGTTCATGCCCGTTGTGGGTGTGCTCGCTGCTGTGGGGATTCTAAAAGGATTGCTGGCTTTATGCACATCTCTGGGCTGGATGACTGATCAGATGGGCACATACAAAATTTTATATGCAACAGCAGACGCTATGTTTTATTTCTTTCCAGTTATTCTAGGGTTTTCAGCAGGTAAAAAATTCGGAGGAAACCCGTATCTATCTGCTGTTTTGGGGGCCGCCTTGGTGTATCCGACCATTACTTCGGCTTTTACGGATAAAACGGCGCTGTCCTTTTTGACCATACCTGTCGTTCTGATTAATTATACTTCTTCTGTTATACCTATCATTATTGGGGCGTTCTTGGCAGCTAAGGTTGAAAAATTTATTAGTAAGTATGCACCTGCATCCATTAAAATGTTCATTGTGCCTTTTCTGACCTTGGTCATTATATCACCGATTGTTTTTCTGGTTGTCGGGCCGATAGCAACTATAATCAGTGATGGATTAGCCAAAGGCTCCATGTGGATTTACCAGTTAAGTCCGGCTATAGCTGGTCTCGTTCTGGCTGGGTTCTGGCAAGGGATTATTATCTTTGGCTTGCACTGGGCGTTCATTCCGATTCTCCTGAATAATGTAGTTACGAACGGGTTTGATCCGATTAACGGTATGCTGTTCTGTACTACGTTTGCGCAAACAGGTGCGGCTTTTGCCATTGCTTTGAAATCACGCGACCCTAAATTAAAACCTATTGCGACTTCTGCTACCATCGCGGGTTTGATGGGGGTTACTGAACCAGCTATTTACGGGGTTACGCTACCCACCAAAAAACCGTTTATTTTAGCCTCGATCGCTGGGGGTGTAGGAGGAGCTGCAGCGGGCTTACTCGGCTCAACAGCATATGGATTTGCCTCAGGCGGGATTTTTGGTATCCCTTTATTCATTAATCCAAAGGGGATAGATGCAGGCTTTATTGGCTTTATTATCTCTTTGGTTGTCGCTTTTGTAGTCGGATTTATTCTGACCTATCTTTTCGGCTATAAGAATGCAAAACCCGCGCCTGAAATTAAGGTTGCAGTTGAAAACAAAGCGGAAGAAAAAACGGTATTTAGTCCTTTAAACGGTGAATTGATTCGTTTGACCGCAGTGAAAGATGAGGCTTTCTCCAGTGGTGCGATGGGTCAGGGAGCCGCGATTATCCCCCAAGAAGGGGTAGCTTACGCACCGTTTAACGGAACTGTTGTTACCGTTTTCAAAACAAAACATGCGATTGGACTGATCTCTGAGGATGGAGTTGAACTGCTCATTCACATTGGAATTAATACGGTTAGCTTAAAAGGGAAACATTTCACTTCTTTTGTGTCTGAAGGAGATACGATTCAAAAAGGGGACAAGCTGGTTGAATTTGATCCAAAAGCTATAGTGGATGAAGGATATGATCTCACCACCTCTGTTATAGTAACCAATACTGCGGTGTACACAGATATCTTAGCTGAAAACTCGAAGGATATTCATGCAGGAGAACGTTTATTGAAGATCAGATAGTTCCCTAATATTCAGTAATGCACAGCAAACGCATCAAGCTGACGATGGCCCGTGTGTAAAAATAGGGTTGTCGTCAGCTTTTTTGGATCATGAAACAGACTTTTGCGGCATGTACTACAATAGCAGGTTAACGTACACCCAACGAGCTCATCATCTGCCGGAAGGAGCGCACATATTTATCTGGCGCCAACAGGTTAACGATCCGTGTCCGCCCCTTCTGGCGGATAGATTCGCGATGAGGGACGTTGTTCATGAGGTCTAGTCCTTGCAGTACCGCCTGTAAAATGTCTCCCTGCTGATAAAACTTGCCGGTTTCGTTATGGTCAATGAATGCTCGTACTCCGTCTGAATCAGAGCTTAAGACCGGGCAACGACAGGCCATGGCCTCAGCTACCGCGTAGCCGAATCCCTCCACCAGTGAAGTCGAGAGCAGATACCCACCCGAGTCGCCAATCATGGAATAATACAAAGGCATTTTCGCATGAGGCACGCTTTTAAAACGCTCAATGATCGTGGACATGCCAAGCTGAGCAAGCATGTTCTCGAATTGTATTTTATCCTCCGTCTGCGACAAGGTGTCATCATAGAACATCCAAATCCGAAGATCGGCACGATTTTGCAGCATCCAGTAAGATATGTCTATAAAATGCCGCCAATTCTTATTGGGCTCAAGCCGCCCAACCCATGCAATGACCGGATTAACCGGGGGAGTGTTAGGTACATAATTAAATACGCTAGTATCCAATACGTTCGGAAATACATAACGATCAAGCCATGGACACATGCTGGAAAATAGCTGCACGAGGTGAGTTGTATCGGGTAGAAGCACCGCGTCAGCATAATTTTGAAGATACGGAGATGCATCTGCAACAACCCAAGCAGCTTCTTCGTGAGTGCCAAAGCCTTGTGATTCATAGATTAATATCCCTTGATAGCCCAACATTCGCAGTCTAGGGAGCATAGGATAGTCCGAAGAGATGATAATTGCATCGTAGCGATGAGTCTCCACCAGTTTTCGAATTTCTTCTTCAGAGGAAGTCATGAACACCGGAATATCGCCTTGCAGGTTTTGCATCCCTGTACCCTGCTGATAATAGAGAAGATGACATTCAATCCCGTCCTGAATGAGCGCTTTACAGCGTTGGCGGTTCAAGGTTTCCACGCCACCGCTGGGTATATAAAAAGTAAATAGAACTTTGATCTCAATAACCTCCTTTGCCAACCACAAGTTCTTATACCAAGTTATTCAACCTACAGGACGGGGTGTGGGTTTCTATGGAAGCCTGGATTGAATTAGCGCATAATTATGGCGAAGGCGAGAATCTTCCGGGGAGCGTTCTGTTGCTTCTTTCGCAAATTCACAGGCTTTGTGTATTAGGCCCAACTCATAGCAAGCGAGGGCTCCAAGATCATACAAAGTAGCATCCCAGCAAAAATTCTCTTGCATATACGTATCTGGTCGTGTCGAAATGCGCAGCGCTTCTTCGACCATATGATAGACGGCGGGCCAGTTCCGTGTATGATAGGCAAGCTGAGCCATTTCCGTGTAAGGTTCACGTAAATAGGGCGCTTCCGCAATAGCACGGTATAACCAACGTGCAGCCTCATGCCATTGTTCAGTTGCCTTATACGCTCTAGCGATAAAACGCATCGAAGCGCTGCGTTCATCGGCCCAGCGCGCCTGTGGCATGGCAAGATGTTGTTGCAGCGTAGTGATGCATTCGTCCCAACGGGCATGATACATATATTCTCGCCCCAAGTAATGCATATTGCGATCATCCTCGGGAAATTCACGTACAGACTGCTCTAGCAGTGGAAGGTATTGGCTGCGTGACTTGTGCGGATCGGGATCATGATACAAGCGGAGTTGCTCTGATCGGATGCTGTATTCTTCGCCTTCCCCGATATATTCAAGCACTTCATGAACCGGGCGTACCCAGTGGTAGTCATGACGAGTGTGTATTTTTTCTTTCCAGAACCATGTATAAGCGGTATCCCTTCCAGGCTGTCCATGTGTAAAGGCATACAGCATTCGAGTCGTTCCATCCTTCCAGTTGCTTTCCAGGCGCGACCGCCATCCCTCCTCCCAGACTTCATCCAGATCTGTACAGACACAAATATCTACATCGTCAGGGACCAGCCGCAGGGACTCATTGCGAGCCTTGTCAAAACGCCAAGGGACTACCTGAATAGGATGTACCTCTGCACCCGCCTCGCGCAGTAGAGCAACGGTGTCGTCTGTAGAACCGGTGTCGGCTACAATGACAACATCAGCTTCCCGCATGGAGTTCATCCAGCGCTTGGCGAATCGGGCTTCATTTTTGCTGATGGCATAGACCGCTATCTTGTACCGTTTCTGTGGTTGCATTGGTTTGCTCCTCCTTTGACTGACTTAAAGAATGATGGCTGGCTATGGGAGGCATCTCTATTGGGAAGGGTTCAGGATTGAGCTGAAATATTGTCGATTATGCTGGACATGCGGGTCATTGGGAACGTACGTGGCTGCTTGCTCATTGTGCCAGTTCGCACGTGTATAGTCTTTTAGCCGAAAATGGCAAATGCATAGCTGGATATGAGGAAACCATGTTTGGTATGCGTCTTGTACCGGGCCCAGCGTGTTAGGAGGATTCAGAGTGGTAGCCATGTCGTACCAGTAAACGGCTTTGGGAATCTCATTTTTATGCAAAAAATAATGACCCATCCGACAACAAAGCTCCGCTCTAGGCGTATCGAAGGTCAGGCTACGGAGAGCCGCGGTAATACTTTCCTCCAGTTTGCCGAGTTGTTGCAGACAGTCAGCCATTTTGCCACATGCACTAATTGCGTCCTCTACCCAGCCTTGTTCGGTGTTTAGAAAGTCTCGGTAAGCCTGCACGGCCTGCTCATATCTTCCATTGTCTCTAAGCTCGTTAGCGTAATAGTAGCGGTCGCGGGGAGAGAAGTCATGGCCTTGGGCGAGCTGCTTCTCATAAATTCGCAGATTTCGGCCCGGGGTATGGGTATGTGTTCTGGTGTGAGTTATGGCAATATCCGCATGTAGAATATTTCCGTCTACGGCGAGATACTCATGCACGGCTCCATGCCAACGGAACCCGGCCGACCGTCTGACCAAGCGATTCCGACGAAAATGCAGGGTGACATTGCCATGATCATCGAAGGCATAATGATACTTCATGGACACTGCATCCACGGTTGATATAGCTGAGGAATCAAGAGTATGCTTTAGCTCAAGCAGCTTGATAGCATCCTGCTCCTTGAAAATGTCATCGGCATCCAGCCAGAGAATGTACTCCTGCGTAGCTTGCTCAAATGAATAGTTACGTGCAAGGGCAAAATGATCTACCCATTCAAACGGAAAAATCCGATCTGTAAAGCTGCGACATATGTCAATAGTCCGATCCTGTGAACCTGTGTCCACGATGTTGATTTCATCTACAATATGATGGACCGATTCAAGGCAAGGGCCGATGGTATGTTGGTCATTTTTGACGATCATGCACAGGCTGATACTGATCAATTGAGTATCACTCCTTTGGGAACCATTTAAGGATTGAGGTCAAACCTAAAATTGGAATTAAAAGAGACCTGATTATAGAAGCCCTGCCGCAATTGCGGCAGGGCAAGGATGGCAAAGCCATAACTTGCTAAGAGGCTTTGGCGGTAGGATATGATACGTCGTTTAAGTCCATGATGTGGTAATAATAGAAGATTAGAGTCCGGTCGGCCCAGTGGGTCCAGTAGGACCAGTTGGCCCCGTAGGTCCGATAGGTCCTGTAGGTCCAGTCGGTCCAATTGGACCGGTAAAGCCAAGACCAAATGGCCCGGTCGGTCCAGTTGGTCCAATCGGTCCCGTGTCGCCCGTAGGTCCGACAGGTCCAGTGTCGCCAATAGGCCCGATAGGTCCGATAGGTCCAGCAGGCCCCGTAGCGCCAACGTCGCCCGTAGCACCTGTAGGTCCGGCAGGTCCGGTAGCGCCAACGTCGCCCGTAGCACCTGTAGGTCCGGCAGGTCCGGTAGCGCCAACGTCGCCTGTGGCACCCGTAGGTCCGGCAGGCCCCGTAGCGCCAACGTCGCCTGTGGCACCCGT
>NZ_JAALET010000087.1:0-407 GCF_011800655.1 Paenibacillus sp. EKM10P
CATTGCACCGCTCAGGAACAACCGGAACTGACGCCAAGTGATGTATCCTTCAAAGGCTTAACGACTGGAGAGCTGGAACAGATTGCGGAACAGGCGGCACATATTGGTGAGCTGGAAAATGTATACGCACTGACGCCGATGCAAAAGGGGATGCTCTTTTACAATCTGATGGATTCGCAATCGGGAGCGTATTTTGAACAGGCCTCCTTTGATCTGCGAGGGCATTTTAATATCGCTGCATTTGCGGCCAGTCTGGATGTCTTGGTGCAGCGGCATACGGTACTGCGCACGAACTTCTACAGCGGCTGGAAGGATGAACCGCTTCAGGTTGTGTACCGGAATAAGCGCAGTGAACTGTATGTTGAGGATTTGCGGGATATGGAGGAAGAGCAGCAAAACGAGTACAT
>NZ_JAALET010000088.1:0-386 GCF_011800655.1 Paenibacillus sp. EKM10P
AGGTAAACGGTTCGGCCTCCGCTTGATCCTCAGGCAAACGTACTTGGTCAGCCAAAGCAGCAGCGTTCCATTGCTTCCAGTAGGCGTATTCGCTGTCCATGGCTGCGCTATTCGCATAGACGGAAAGTTTTTGTGACCAGGAACGGAATGAATCTGTTTTGTCCGGTAACTGGAGCGTCTCTTCACGGATGGCCTGTTCATAGGCTACAGCTAAATCTTCGAACAAAATGCGCCATGATACCCCGTCCACGACCAAATGGTGAATTACCATCAACAGATGGTCCCCATCTGCACAGTGGAACAAACCAGCCTTCAACAGCGGCCCTTCATGCAGCTGGATACTGCTTTGAATTTCACTAGCTTTCGCCTCCATGGCTGCGCTGAGC
>NZ_JAALET010000089.1:0-379 GCF_011800655.1 Paenibacillus sp. EKM10P
ATATCATCGTCGGCACGCCGATTGCCGGAAGACCACATGCGGAACTGGGGAGCCTGGTAGGCGTATTCCTCAACACGCTGGCGATTCGCAATTATCCGTGTGGCGACAAAACGTTCCTGGATTATCTGCAAGAGGTCAAAGAGCATGCGCTTAGTGCGTATGAGCATCAGGAATATCCGTTTGAAGAGCTGGTTGAAAAGCTGGATTTAACGCGGGATACGAGCCGGAATGCGCTGTTTGACACCATGTTTGAGCTGAAAACATTTGAGCAGCAGGAGTTCGAGCTGGAAGGCCTAACCTTTAAGCCGTATCCGACGGACAATCCTACGTCCAAATTTGATCTGACCTTGGATGCCGTAGAGCAGCCAGAAGGCATTCT
>NZ_JAALET010000090.1:0-363 GCF_011800655.1 Paenibacillus sp. EKM10P
CGTCTGCTCTACAATATGATCCAGTTCTACAGCCGTCAGTCCTTGGAAGGACAAGTCGCTTGGGGTCAGCTCCGGCAGCTCTTTGGCCACACAGTGAGCCAACACCTCACGCAAGCTCTCCTGCAGCAGATCAGCCAGTTTTTTAATCGATTTTTTCATGAACATTTTGTTGCTGTAGCTGATCGTCAGTTCCAGGGCACCGTCCGTGATCATGCCATTGATATCCAGAGCGTACCGCTTGGTCAACGTGTCACTCATGGAAGCTCCGACGGAATAAGGAGACATGCGGAATGCATTCTGCTTCAAATCCTGATCGAATTGGCCGAGATAGTTAAAGCTGATTTCCGGCTCGGCCACAAAAGT
>NZ_JAALET010000091.1:0-357 GCF_011800655.1 Paenibacillus sp. EKM10P
CTCCCTGCGGGCGACGACGCTTGTCAGCAAAATGCATAAGGAGCTAGGCGTTGAATTCCCGCTTCGCGACGTATTCCGCTACTCGACGGTTGAAGAAATGGCCGCGGCTATGGAGCGGTTGGAGATCGGCTCGTTCACGGCTATTCCGGCTGCGGAACCTAGCGAGTATTATCCGCTCTCTTCTGCTCAGAAACGTCTCTATATCTTGAACCAGCTGGAAGGAGCCGAGCTGAGCTACAACATACCAGGAGCTATGCTGCTCGAAGGGGAGCTCGACCGGCAGCGGTTTGAAGAAGCGTTCCGCGGGCTCGTAGCTCGTCATGAAACGCTGCGTACCGGCTTTGAGATGGTAAAAGG
>NZ_JAALET010000092.1:0-357 GCF_011800655.1 Paenibacillus sp. EKM10P
GACAAAGCATGACCACGACCGATATCCAGCAGCACCGGATATGGACTCGTAAACCAGCCTACCGTACGAGAAATGTCCGTATCCGGCAAAATGTTCTCCCGTCCGTGTCCCTCTAGGTTGATCAGGCTACGTTCATGACCGGTCCACGTGTACAGCATCATGCCTAGTGCAGTCAGCAGCAAATCGTTCACTTCCGTGTTGTACGCGCGGTGTGCTTGCTTCAATAGTGTTCCTGTCTCTTCTTCCGTAAGCTGGAAGACCACGGTATCCGTGTCAGCCAAGGTAAACGGTTCGGCCTCCGCTTGATCCTCAGGCAAACGTACTTGGTCAGCCAAAGCAGCAGCGTTCCATTGCTTC
>NZ_JAALET010000093.1:0-357 GCF_011800655.1 Paenibacillus sp. EKM10P
GAAGCAATGGAACGCTGCTGCTTTGGCTGACCAAGTACGTTTGCCTGAGGATCAAGCGGAGGCCGAACCGTTTACCTGGGCTGACACGGATACCGTGGTCTTCCAGCTTACGGAAGAAGAGACAGAAAAACTATTGAAGCAAGCACACCGCGCGTACAACACGGAAGTGAACGATTTGCTGCTGACTGCACTAGGCATGACGCTGTACACGTGGACGGGTCATGAACGCAGTTTGATTCATTTAGAGGGACACGGACGGGAGAACATTTTGCCGGATACAGACATTTCTCGTACGGTAGGCTGGTTTACGAGTCCATATCCGGTGCTGCTGGATATCGGTCGTGGTCATGCTTTGTC
>NZ_JAALET010000094.1:0-348 GCF_011800655.1 Paenibacillus sp. EKM10P
TAATGGTGGAGGCTGAGGGGATCGAACCCCCGACCCTCTGCTTGTAAGGCAGATGCTCTCCCAGCTGAGCTAAGCCTCCATACTACTATGACCCGTAGGGGATTCGAACCCCTGTTACCTCCGTGAAAGGGAGGTGTCTTAACCCCTTGACCAACGGGCCATGCTATAAAATGATTCTGGCGGAGAGAGAGGGATTCGAACCCTCGAGACGCTTTTGGCGCCTACACGATTTCCAATCGTGCTCCTTCGGCCAACTCGGACACCTCTCCATATGGCTCCCCGAACAGGACTCGAACCTGTGACAACTCGATTAACAGTCGAGTGCTCTACCAACTGAGCTATCAGGGA
>NZ_JAALET010000095.1:0-342 GCF_011800655.1 Paenibacillus sp. EKM10P
GATCTGGGCAACCAGCTCTGGCTGGAATTCGCAATCCAGATCTTCAGCGATATATTCCCCGGCTTGCATCGATTTCGACTGTGTTTTTTGCTGTGGAAGCGTAATTTGCTGCTCGTAGTCCGCCAGATACCCACGCCAGTATTGCAGGGCTGCCTCACGGTCCTGACGTTCCAGCCATTCGATAAATCGGCTGAACGGCGTGACTGGCTCCAGCACGGGCTCATCACCCACACGCAGTGCCAGATAGCTACCGAATACTTCCTGTGTCATAAAGGACAAGCACCAGCCATCCATCAAAATGTGATGGAAGCTCCAGATAAAGTGATACGTTTCATCCCCAGT
>NZ_JAALET010000096.1:0-341 GCF_011800655.1 Paenibacillus sp. EKM10P
GGTCGTCCTATGCCGAATCACCGGGTGTACATGCTGGATGTGCATGGACATTTGGCTCCGGTCGGCGTAGCAGGTGAACTGTGCGTGTCTGGTCCGGGTCTGGCGCGTGGATATTTGGATCGTCCAGAACTGACGGCGGAGAAATTTGTACCGAACCCGTTTGCGTCTGGCGAAGCCGGCTATGAGCGGATGTACCGCACAGGCGACTTGGCAAGATGGATGCCGGACGGCAACATTGAATACTTGGGCCGGATCGATCATCAAGTGAAAATCCGGGGCTACCGGATCGAACTGGGCGAGGTCGAAGCACAAATATTGAAAGTGGAGGACGTGCAAGAGGT